>NZ_JAKNRA010000010.1:0-131970 GCF_022213125.1 Oceanobacillus alkalisoli
ACTAAATCGTGAATCGCAAAGGCAATATCATTTTCTTGTAGTTTCATTTCTAAATTTAGCGGCAAAACAACTTGATTCATGTTATAATGTTTAAACATAAGGACACCTCTTTTGTGATGAATTATTGCTGTGGTAACTTTAATTTTATCAAAAGGTGTCCTTTTTGTTGAGTAAAATAAGAGTAAATAGAAAATCGCTTCACGCTTTTTGCGCGAAGCGATTTTCTATTTACTGGGGTTTTGTCCCAGCCTCTTT
This sequence comes from Oceanobacillus alkalisoli, assembly GCF_022213125.1. Classification (NCBI taxonomy): domain Bacteria; kingdom Bacillati; phylum Bacillota; class Bacilli; order Caryophanales; family Bacillaceae; genus Oceanobacillus; species Oceanobacillus alkalisoli. The sequence goes on from NZ_JAKNRA010000010.1 coordinate 256, forward strand.
TATTTAACAAAATGGTAGGTTACTTCATCAAGTTGTTCATTATATTCCACATGGAAGTTATACCCTCTAAAGAACCATTCGTCACTTTTTTCTATAAAATACGTAATCCCGTCCACTGATTCGGTAACTAATGGATCATTTGGTTGATCAATATTAATTGCAACGGAGAAATTATCATGTACTTCAGTTTTTCCATAAACTTTACCGAAAAAACGGACCCCGTCACCTTTTTCTAACCCCATTTCTTCGATGTACCACTGATGCGCTTTATCTGATACTTGTATTTTCATGATGTATGTACAGAGATATCTCTGTATCCTCCTCTCAAAGGTATGACTTCTCTTCATTTTATCATATTCCTAATTCTTAAGAAAAGATAACGAATCTTCACCAGAAAGCTCGTTAAGATGGTAGGATAATACATAGAAAAAAACAGATAGGAAGGTTGTTTCGAATGAGTATCTGGCTATACATAAATATATTACTATTTATCACGGTTCTGTTTTCATTAGCTGATCAATACGCGCATCTTCCCATTCATATCATGTTTGGACTTGCAGGTTTATTTTTGATTTTATTCAATTGGACAAGGCATGCATTTTTTTCGACCATCCGGAATACACCTGATCGCAAGAAGAAAATTAAACTTGCAACAATCTCGAAGCGAATTTATCCATTCCATCGCTGGGTAGGCACGACGGCCCTTCTTCTCATTATCCTTCATGCGGCCATCATTATTCACCGGTTTGGTTTCTTATGGATGAATATGAAAATGTGGAGCGGAGTGGGAGCGATCATCACTCTCATCTGCATGGTTCTCTCCGGATGGTTTCGATTGTATTTCCCAAGTGTAAAGAAACGCCGGATGCATATAATCTTTGGCTTTTTATTATTTTTCTTTGTAGCGCTCCACACTGTTCTTTTTTAAAAAGCAGCAGAATTTCACGTGGTTGAATGCGTTTACATATACGTCTTATTGTTGTAAAATATAGAAAACTCATAAATTAAATTATAGCCCAGCTTTCTGCTGGAAAAACCAGTTAATAAACCACTGATCACTTTCATACAGCGTCAGTGTGCCTAACTCGGAAACTTTGTACTGGAGATCCGCAGTCCATACACCTCTTGCACCTGCTGAGCGGCCGGCAAGCCTCCTCGCTCTGAGCACTAAGGGGTCTCGCCAGGTCTATCCTTCCGCAGGAGTCTCGATGTGTCTGGACTGCTGCCAGGAAAACCTAATTTAGAACGCTATTTATTATTCCAAAGATATAATTTTATCGTGACATGGTACTATTCCAACCAGTTCAGTTGCCCGGGGGACGGTAACTCCTGCGGGAACAGCACGGGCCTGGAGACGCCTTAGTGCTCAGCCCAAGGAGGCTCTAGCCGTGCCTAAGGATGCGCATCCGTCCACCGGGCAACTGAACGGTGATTAAAGAGCATTTCAAGAGAATGAGCAAATTACTTACGCTGTATGAAAGTGACAACGGCTAACGGGTTATTTGAAACGTAATAACTCTTTCGTATGGGGTCTATAACATCAAGATTTGCAGAATGATACATCTAGCTGTTTGAGACGGCCAAAGTTAAAGTTATGTAACAATCGATTTATCATTGATGAGGAGGGGTTTAGTTGGGAAAAACGAAACATACTGGTCCGGTGAAGTTATCGAAGCGACCGGATCCGAGTCTGTGGGTAAGTAAGATGCCTTTTGGACTTGGAAAAGTAAAACCGCACCATATTCGCGATACAATGAGGGTGGTTTGGGAAAACAAAGATAATCTGCCTTACGCTACACGGATTCTTACACAAGGTGTCTGTGATGGCTGTGCTCTCGGTGTTTCCGGCTTGCAGGACCAGACATTAAAAGGGCCGCATGTATGCACTACCCGTCTCAATGTACTTCGTTTAAACACGATGCCCGCAATAAAAAAGGAAATATTGCACTCCGATATAGAGGAATTAAAGAAGCTTTCAAGCACCGAACTGAGGAAGTTGGGTCGGATTCCGTACCCGCTCATTCGGGAACCAGGAGACAATCGTTTCAGAAGATTAACCTGGGATGAGGCGCTTGAACGGATTGCGCAAAAAATGCGGTCGCTTGATCCGAAGCGATATGGTTTCTATACGACTTCACGGGGAATTACAAATGAAGTGTATTATACGCTAGCGAAAGTTTCCCGTTTTCTCGGTACAAATAATATTGATAATGCATCTCGGATCTGCCACTCGCCTTCCAAAACAGCCCTTACGAGATCAGTTGGTGTCGGAGCATCTACATGTAATTACAAGGATTGGATTGGCACAGATGTCCTCTTATTCTGGGGATCGGTTGCAGCAAATAACCAGCCGGTCTCAACGAAATATATGTATGCTGCAAAGCGAAAAGGGACAAAAATCATTATTATCAATCCTTACTATGAACCTGCAATGGATGAATATTGGGTGCCGTCGATTCCAGAATCTGCTTTATTCGGAACGAAAATTGCGGATGACGTGTATCAAGTGAATATTGGTGGTGATATTGCGTTTATGCATGGGATTATGAAACACTGGTTTGAAATGGAAGAAAAGAACCCTGGATCCGCGCTTGATCATGCATTTATTGCAGAACATGTTAACGGGTTGGAAGTGCTTAAAGAAAAGGTAATCGCCTATGATTGGGAGGCGTTGGAAACATCTTCTGGTATTACGAGGGAAAGAATGCTGGAATTAGCACAATTGCTTGCCAAATCCAAATCCGCTGTTTTCGTTTGGTCGATGGGACTGACTCAGCACCGCTTTGGAACGGATAATGTATCTCAAGTTGCAAATCTTGCTTTATTGCGTGGCTTTTTAGGACGGGAATATTGTGGATTAATGCCAATTCGCGGCCATTCTGGTGTACAGGGATCCGGCGAAATGGGAGCAGATCCATTTGTTTTGCCCGGTGGTGGAATGGATAGGGACAACCGAGAACGCGTAGAGGAAATTTGGGGCTTTTCGATTCCGAAGTGGCAAGGAGATATTGTTGGAGTTTCCTTGGAAAATGCTTTACTTCCGGAGAACCATGAACGTCATCTTTCCCTCTATTATTTATCAGGCGGCAATTTCCTTGAAACGATGCCGAATCCGGAGTTTGTGGAACGCTGTTTAGCAAATATCGATCTCCGGGTGCATCAGGACATCATCTTCAACACATCTACTTTGGTCGATGCGAAAGAAGCGGTGATTGTCCTTCCTGCCATGACGAGATATGAGCAAGAAGGGGGAGGAACTTCGACGTCGACGGAGCGGATGGTTTATTTTTCACCAGAGATAAAGGGACCGCGGATTGAAGAAGCAAGATGTGAGTGGGAGGTTTATGTGGATTTAGCGAAACGTGTTAAGCCCGAAGAAAGTGATTTAATCAACTTTATTTCCGCTGCGGAAATACGAAAAGAAATCGCTGAGGCAGCACCGAACTATGATGGCATTCAGCATCTTAAAAATCGAGGTGATTTATTCCAGTGGGGAGGGGCCTGGCTCTGTGAAGACGGGATATGCCCGACTCCGGACGGAAGGGGAAATTTAATTGCGGTTGAGATTCCGGAACACCGGAAACCGGAAGAACATTTTCATGTTACGACGAGAAGAGGAAAGCAATTTAATTCGATGATTTATGATGATATGGATCCGTTTAATGCTGCAGACCGAGATGATGTTTTAATGAATGAAATGGATGCGGAAGAAGTTGGGATTGCGGAAGGTGATCCAGTTGTTGTTTATAATCAATATGGGATGTATAAAGGGGAAGCAAAGTTCGTAAATATTAAAGCAGGAAACATCGAACTTCACTGGCCAGAAGGTAATGTTGTCATCCCGCAAGGCGTATATGAAGAATTCGCCGGTATACCTGAATATACGACCCTGGTCATTGTTGAGAAAGCAGACAGTTTTTATGCGCATAAAGATATGAAATATAGAGAGAAGCGTATCGAGGAATTGGAATTAGAACCAAGTTAAGGAGGGGGATCCTGATGAGCATAGCAGGTGAGGTCGGCTGGAAGACGATTAAGATAAAGGGAACCCATCAGGAAAGTGTTTCGGAAGTGATAGCTACAGAATTTCCCTTAACTTTAATGCTCGATGGTTATGAATTTGCAACAATTGTTTGCTCCCCGGGAGAGCTGGAAGATCTCGTTGTCGGATTTCTTGCTTCGGAAGGAGTTATCCGCACCGTAGCAGAAATAAAAGATATCCAAGTTGATCTGTATACTGGCTTTGCTCACATTGCACTCCACAAGTCGGTACAACCAGATCAATTTGATCATTCCAGCCGTCTGATTGGATCTTGTTGCGGGAAAAGCCGTCAGTTTTATTTTAAAAATGATGCTCGGGTAGCGAAGACAATAACGAGCAGGCTGGAAGTGACGGTTCACCAATGTATGCAGTTGATGAAGAAATTGATGGATAGTTCTCCTGAATTTAAACGTACAGGAGGAGTTCATAATGCTTCTCTTGCAACATCGACTGAAGTTTTGCTCACTAGGAGTGATATCGGGAGACATAATGCACTCGATAAGATATTTGGTGCGATGCTCCGTGATAAAATTTCTGCAAAGGAAAAACTTGTCGTCTTCAGCGGAAGAATCTCATCAGAAGTGTTATTGAAAACTTCTAAGATGGGAATTGGAATCATCCTATCTAAATCTGCTGTTACGGATCTTGCGGTGAAGCTTGCTGATGAACTAGGAATAACCGTCATTGGATTTGTGAGGGATGACCGGATGAATATTTATACTCGTCCTGACCGTGTGCACGGAATACACCCCCATTTGCAGACTGATTTATGATGTGCTACTATTTTTGTGATAACTGTAAAGGCGAGGAGGGTGCTGGTTGATTAAAGTATTACTATTTGCTGAGTTACAGGAAACGGCAGGAAAAACGAGCCTGAATATTCCGTTAGAAAATGTCAATGTCGAACAGTTGAAAGAAAGACTTCAAACAGATTATCCACAGTTGAACTTAAGTGGCGTTATGACAGCAATTAACGAAGAGTATGCAAAAGAAGAAGACGCGATTATGTCAGGTGATACCGTTGCATTTATTCCTCCGGTCAGCGGTGGTTAAGTAGTATGATGCCAGAAAACGTTGTTGGAGTGATTCTCGCGGGTGGGAGGTCACGTAGATTTGGCACCCCCAAATCGTTTGCAGAGAAAGATAATAAACCATTTTTCCGGTGGTCGCTTGATGCAATCGCACCAGTTGTTGATGACATCATTCTGATTACAAATCAAGATCTGAAAGGTAAGTTTCCAACTGATTTGAAAGTGGAAATTGTTACCGATATGGAAACGTTTGCCGGAAAAGGCCCTCTTGCTGGAATATATACGGCAATGCTCGAGAAAAAAGCTTGTTGGTATGTGATTATACCAACTGATGTCCCCTTCATGAAAGCAGAAGTTTTCAAACGGCTACTTGCAGAAAGAAAGAAAGTGCAAGCAGTGATTCCAGTAGTGAATGAAAGACTGCAACCATTGATTGGACTTTATCATCACACACTTAAACAAGAAATCGAAACCTTGTTGGAAACGGATCGGTTGCATATGCGCGCACTGCTAGATAAAGCAAATGTAAAATTTGTACCGTTTACGGAGGAAAAACCTTTTATTAACATTAACCGGCTAGAGGACTTTGACAGCCATATTCGGTATAGGGATTGAGGGATTAGGATGCATGAAGAACATAAAGCATTTGCACCAAAATTAATAAATTGTGCGGTATTAACAGTAAGTGATACACGAAATAAACAAAATGATAAAAGCGGTAAACTTATTATTGATTTACTGACGGAAGCGAGTTATGAAGTTACTTGTTATGAAATCGTCCCGGATGATGCCGAAATTATCAAAGCATCGATGAAACTACTAGTGAAAAATCAAAATGTGGATGCGATTATTTTAAACGGTGGTACGGGAATTGCTGCAAGGGATGTGACGATAGAAGCGGTGCAACCTCTATTTACAAAGGAGCTGCCAGGGTTCGGGGAATTATTCCGCATGATCAGTTATGAAGAGGATATCGGAAGTGGCAGTATGCTCTCCCGTGCGACTTGCGGCTCTATCAATCATCGGCTCGTTTTCATCGTTCCTGGCTCAACGGGAGCAGTCCGCTTAGCAATGGAGAAATTAATTTTGCCAGAAATTGCCCATGGGGTTCGCGAACTTAAAAAGGACTTAGACAGAGATTACAAACGGGGATATTAATACTCCCGCTTGTAATCTCCGCTTTTTCCACCACTTTTTTGGAGTAGATAGGTTTCTCCGATGACGATTCCTTTATCGATTGCCTTACACATATCATAGACGGTTAAGGCGGCTGTCGTAACGGCAGTTAATGCTTCCATTTCCACGCCGGTGCTGCCGATTGTTTTTACTTCCGCGATAATAATTAATTCATAGTCCCCTGTCTCCAGTCCATCCCATTCAAATTGAATGGATACACCGCTAATGGCAATTGGGTGACACATTGGAATCAAGTTGGATGTTTGCTTCGTCCCCATAATACCAGCAACTTCCGCAACTCCAAGTACATCCCCTTTTTTATTCTTCTGTTCGACGATATTTTTATAGATGTCTTGAGACATCTTCACACTAGACCGTGCTGTAGCTGTCCGGTTAGTAGCTTTTTTTTCCGTTATATCGACCATTCTTGCTCGTCCTGCTTCATCAAAATGTGTAAACTCTGTCATAATCATCCCTCCACTGAATGAAGTTTCACTTTACCACGCATTAACGGTCTGTAATACCCCTTCCCCCCAACATGAGGGAAACTCAAAGTGTGAAGGAGGGGGATGAACAGCCCGTAAATCCCTGATTCTGTTCAACTAACATTCAGTGGAGAGAAAAGCCCCCCACTGAATGAAGTTTCACTTTATTACGAGTTTAATGAATTAGATTGATATTGACAATGAATAACGCAATTATTATACAAATAGTAAGAATGGTGTGATGTTTATCACATCTTTTTTGTCGTTTTTCTATAGGATTTAGGACAAAGTAAATATTTAAATGCTCAAGGCGAGGCACGACGCGGGAAAGTCGATCTTTTAGTCTGTGTTGATTTTCGGATGACAAGTTCTGGATTATTCTCAGATATCGTCCGTCCAGCAGCAACGTGGTATGAGAAACATGACTTGAGCAGTCCCTCGATAGAAGTTCATATAGCTCTATATAACATGTGTTTTTATATTTTCTTCACTGATTATTTAAATATCAAACGAATAGATGTTCGTTTTTCTTTAATTATTTAATCCATTTGTGGTAAAATAGGTAGTAGATATTTAGGGAGGCTGAACTCGTGGAAAATAAGTTTGAACTCGTATCGAATTACGAACCGGCTGGTGATCAGCCACAGGCAATCGACGAACTTGTGCAAAAGGTTTTGGCAGGTCAAAGACACCAGACATTACTTGGTGCAACAGGGACAGGGAAAACATTTACCGTCTCGAACGTGGTAAAGGAAATTAACCGCCCGACACTCGTTATTGCTCATAATAAAACCTTAGCAGGTCAACTATATAGTGAGTTTAAAGAGTTTTTCCCAAATAACGCGGTAGAATATTTTGTCAGCTATTATGACTACTACCAGCCAGAAGCGTATGTACCATCAACAGACACTTTCATTGAAAAAGATGCAAGTGTGAACGATGAAATAGATAAATTACGGCACTCTGCAACCTCGGCTTTATTTGAGCGCGAGGATGTACTTATTGTCGCAAGTGTATCCTGTATCTATGGTCTCGGTAGCCCGGAAGAATACGGGAGCCAAGTCCTTTCCTTACGAATGGGGATGGAGAAGGACCGTGACCAATTATTACGGGATTTAGTAGATATACAATATGCAAGAAATGATATTGAATTCCAGCGTGGTACGTTCCGCGTTCGTGGTGATTCAGTAGAAATCATTCCAGCCTCTCGTGAGGAACACTGTATCCGAATTGAATTTTTTGGTGATGAGATTGACCGGATTCGCGAAGTAGACGCCCTAACTGGGGAAATTATCGGTGACAGGGAACACGTGGCAATTTTCCCGGCATCCCACTTCGTTACCAGGGAAGATATTATGAAAAAAGCAATTCAAAACATTGAAAAAGAGCTGGAAGAACGCTTGAAAGTGTTACGTTCGGAAAATAAACTACTGGAAGCACAGCGGATTGAACAGCGGACGAATTATGATCTCGAGATGATGCGAGAGATGGGCTTTTGCTCAGGGATCGAGAACTATTCCCGCCATCTTACACTAAGAGAGGCTGGAGCGACTCCGTATACATTGATTGATTATTTCCCGGAAGACTTTTTAGTCGTTATCGATGAGTCCCATGTTACATTACCGCAAATTCGGGGGATGTATAATGGAGACCAGGCGAGAAAACAAGTGTTAGTCGACCATGGTTTCCGGCTTCCATCCGCACTCGATAATCGGCCGCTCCGTTTTGAAGAATTCGAAGAGAAGACGAATCAACTCATTTATGTATCGGCAACACCTGGTCCATATGAACTGGAGCATACACCGGAAATGACGGAACAAATCATCCGACCGACAGGATTACTTGATCCAAAAATTGAAGTACGCCCAATTGAAGGTCAAATTGATGACTTGATTGAGGAAATCAATGAACGGACCGAGCGTAATGAACGAGTCCTGGTCACGACCTTAACGAAGAAAATGTCAGAGGATTTGACCGACTATCTGAAAGAACTTGGCATCAAAGTAGCTTACTTGCATTCAGAGATTAAAACCCTAGAGCGAATTGAAATTATTCGCGATTTACGGGTTGGAAAATATGATGTTTTGATTGGAATCAACCTGCTCCGGGAAGGATTAGATATACCGGAAGTTTCACTTGTCGTTATTTTAGATGCAGATAAAGAAGGCTTCCTGCGTTCCGAGCGTTCCCTTATTCAAACAATTGGCCGTGCCGCCCGTAATGAAAAAGGGGAAGTTATTATGTATGCTGACAAGGTAACCGACTCGATGCAGAAGGCACTAGACGAGACCAATCGTAGACGACAAATACAAATTGCCTATAATGAAGAACATGGAATTACACCAAAAACAATCAAGAAAGATATACGCGATGTCATTAAAGCAACAATAGAAGCAGAAGATGAAGGAGTAAAAGAGAAAAAGATTACAAGTTTTGCCCAAGTTACGAAGAAAAACCGCCCGCAAGTTATCGAGCAACTCGAAAAGGATATGCGGGAGGCAGCAAAAGCGCTTGACTTTGAAAAAGCAGCGGAACTTCGTGATATTGTTTTCGAACTTAAAGCGGAAGGATGAGCATGTACATGCCAGAGAAAAAACAAATCGTCGTCCAAGGAGCAAGAGAGCATAACTTAAAAGGGATAGATGTGACGATACCAAAGAATAAATTGGTCGTTGTCACCGGTCTATCCGGCTCAGGGAAATCCTCTCTTGCCTTTGATACGATCTATGCAGAAGGACAAAGACGTTATGTTGAGTCATTGTCCGCCTATGCCAGAATGTTTCTTGGTCAAACGAATAAACCGGATGTAGACGTGATTGAAGGCTTATCACCGGCAATTTCGATTGACCAGAAAACGACGAGTAACAATCCGAGATCAACCGTTGCGACTGTAACGGAAATTTATGATTATTTACGATTGCTGTATGCGCGAGTAGGACATCCAATTTGTCCGAATCACGGTATAGAAATCACATCACAAACGGTGCAACAGATGGTGGACCGCGTGATGGAATATCCAGAACGGACTCGAATGCAGATTCTTGCTCTTGTTGTTTCCGGGAGAAAGGGTGAGCATGTCAAGGTCTTGGAAAAGCTCCGCCAAGAAGGTTATGTTCGCCTGCGAATTGACGGGGAGATGCGGGAAATTCATGAAGATATTAGTCTTGAGAAGAATAAGAAACATTCGATTGAAGTAGTTATCGACCGCGTTGTTGTTAAACCGGATATTGAAGGCCGTCTTGCAGACTCGATTGAAACGGGGCTTAGATTAGGTGAGGGTCGGATTATCGTGGATGTGATTGGTGAAGAAGAACTTATATTCAGCGAACACCATTCATGCCCGATATGCGGGTTTTCCATCGGAGAAATCGAACCAAGATTGTTTTCCTTTAACAGTCCGTTCGGGGCTTGTCCAACTTGTGATGGCCTTGGGACAAAGCTTGAAGTTGACTTAGATCTTGTAATTCCCGACTGGAACTTGACACTTGAGGAGCATGCGATTTTACCATGGAAGCCCATTAGTTCTCAATATTATCCGCAACTATTAAAGAGTGTCTGTGACCATTACGGCATACCGATGGATATTCCGGTTAAAGATATACCGAAAAAACAGATGGACATCATTTTATATGGAAGCGGAAAAGAGAAAATCCGTTTCTATTTCAAAAATGATTTCGGAAAAGTCCGTGACGTGGAAATTATCTTCGAGGGTGTGATGACGAACATCAATCGCCGTTATCATGAAACATCGTCCGACTTTATAAGAGAGACACTCGAGAAATATATGGCGGTGAACAATTGTAAGACTTGTAAAGGTCACCGGTTGAAGAGAGAAGCTCTCTCTGTTCTGATTGATGGTAAGCATATTAGTAAGATTACCGAGTATTCTGTAGTGGATGCAATTGATTTTATTAAAGATCTGAAGCTATCTGAAAAAGAACAACAGATTGCTAAACTCGTTCTTAAAGAAATCGAGGACCGGCTCAGCTTTTTAAATAACGTTGGGCTCGATTATTTGACACTTGCTCGTTCGGCAGGAACACTATCTGGTGGGGAAGCGCAGCGAATCCGGCTTGCAACCCAGATTGGCTCCGCATTAACAGGTGTTCTTTATGTATTGGATGAGCCTTCCATTGGGCTGCATCAACGGGATAATGATAAGTTAATTGAGTCATTGAAAAAAATGCGTGACCTCGATAATACATTAATCGTGGTGGAGCATGATGAAGATACGATGCTTGCAGCGGACTGGCTTATTGATATTGGGCCAGGGGCTGGTGAACATGGCGGTGAGATTATTGCGAGTGACACCCCGGAAAACGTGATGAAAGATAATGAGTCCTTAACTGGCAGATATTTGGCTGGCAAAGAATTCATTCCATTACCGGCAACAAGACGGGAACCAGATGATCGTTATATAGAAGTAATCGGTGCTGAAGAAAATAACTTGAAAAAGGTAAATGCAAAAATCCCGATTGGATTATTTAATGTAGTGACAGGGGTTTCGGGTTCAGGGAAAAGTACGCTCGTAAACGAAATTATCTATAAAGCTTTATCCACAAAGCTTTACCGTTCCCATTTAAGAAAACCTGGTAAACATAAAGAAATAAAAGGAATCGAACACTTGGATAAAATCATCGAGATCGATCAGTCACCAATCGGCAGAACACCACGTTCCAACCCGGCAACTTATACCGGCGTGTTCGATGATATCCGTGATGTTTTCGCTCAGACGAATGAAGCGAAAATTCGCGGCTATAAAAAAGGCCGCTTCAGTTTTAATGTGAAAGGCGGACGTTGTGAAGCGTGTAAAGGTGACGGGATCATTAAAATCGAAATGCATTTTCTTCCTGACGTTTACGTTCCTTGTGAAGTTTGTCATGGACAGCGATATAACCGGGAAACGCTTGAAGTGAAATATAAAGGGAAAAGTATTGCGGATGTATTGAATATGCGTGTGGAAGAAGCACGCGAATTCTTCAGCGCAATCCCAAAGATTAAGCGTAAAATCGAGACAATTTATGATGTTGGTCTTGGTTACATTAAACTGGGACAACCGGCAACGACTTTATCCGGCGGGGAAGCGCAGCGGGTGAAGCTTGCAAGTGAACTTCATAAACGTTCAAACGGAAAATCTTTGTACATTCTGGATGAACCGACAACAGGCCTTCACACCGATGATATTAAACGGTTATTGACGGTACTTCACCGTCTTGTTGAAAATGGTGATACCGTACTGATCATCGAGCACAATCTCGATGTCATTAAGACTGCCGACCATATTATCGACTTAGGGCCTGAAGGTGGCTCAGGTGGCGGGAAGATTATTGCGACCGGAACACCGGAAGATATTGCTAAGAAATCGGATAAATCATATACAGGAAAATATTTGAAACCAATTCTTGAACGTGACCGGAAGCGGATGGATGAACGAATGAAGGAAAAAGAAACATTAAGCAATTAATCCGTTACAAACACCCCAGACACTTAGCTATCAGCAAATCTGGGGTGTTTTTATATCCAAAAACGTTTCACACTTTCATTCAGCGTAAGTATTTTGCACGTTCTTATGGTTCGCTCTCTAATCGCCGTTCAGTTGCCCGGTGGACGGATGCGCATCCTTAGGCACTGCTAGAGCTCCTCGGGCTCGCGCCCTGTGGGGTCTCCAGGCTCGTGCTGTTCCCGCAGGAGTCACCGTCCACCGGGCAACTGAACTGGTAAGATGGTTATTTTAAATAGAAATTATTCCAGTGCCATGTCACGATAAAATTATATTTTTGGAATAATAAACAGTGATCTAAATTTGTTCTTTCCTGGTAGCAGTTCAGACACCTCGAGACTCCTGCGGGAGGCCAGCTAAAAACGGTCACGTCCTGTGACCAACACCGGCATTAGAACTACCTGTTCGGAGGTAAGCCTGGCGAGACCCCTTAGTGCTTAGCGTGAGGAGGCTTGCCGACCGCTCAGCAGGTGCGAGAGGTGTCTGGACTGCGGGCCTCCAGTAGAAAGTTTCCGAGTTTGGCACACTTACGCTGTATGAAAGCAATGTTAAATGTCATTTATCAGGCCGTAATTTTTGACGGCAACCTTTAGTTTATGTACATTTAAACTAGAGTAATGTAGGAGGAAAATGGAATGGAACCTATTAATGTATCAAAAATTCAAGCATATTTGGATGATCGGATCAATAAGTCAGTTTATATCCACCTTGAAACAACAAACGGTGCTTACGCGAGTCATATAAATGAAAAAGCGTATACGGTTGGAGCTTTCATTCGGAATGCTGAAGTGAAATTTACAAATGCTAAAATCATTGAAAATAATCATGTATACCGAGTCGGCTTGAAGCTGGAAATCGGTTGGATTTACGCGGAAGGCTTAACGGATTGGACGGTAACGGAAGAAAATCAATTATTACTTGCTGGTCATGATCGAGAAGGTAGATTGATGGTGGCACTGCAAATTAGTGAACAGCCATTTTCCAATTAAGCAGAAACGAATATTTAAAATGGAAAGAATAGAAAATAGGTGATAGATATGGAAAAACATGTTGTGGTTATATATCCGCACCCAGATGATGAATCATTTGGTGCAGCAGGTACAATAATCCAATACCGAAAACAAGGTGTTCCTGTGACATATTTATGTGGAACATTAGGTGAAATGGGCAGGAATATGGGGAATCCCCCAATTGCGAACAGAGAATCATTATCGGAAATAAGAAAAGAAGAATTGCTGGAAGCAGCCCGGGTTCTGGATATGGAAGTCGAGATGCTAGGGTTTAGGGATAAAACCCTTGAATTTGAAGACCGGACGAAGGTTGCGACTAATCTCAAGGAATATCTGGATAGAATAAAGCCATCTCTAGTTATTACTCATTATCCGGATCATGCCGTTCATCCTGATCACCATGCGCTTGGGGCAGCGGCGATTGAAGCGGTTCGTATGATGGATAAGAGCGAGCGTCCAGTCGTTTGGGCGCAGGCAATCAGCAGGAACTATACGGAGGTCCTCGGAAAACCTGATGTTATAAATGATGTCCGTGCAGAAATTGATACGAAGCTCGATGCGATTTATGCCCATAAGACTCAAGCTGCAGGGGTTCTATCGCAATTTATGCAACCTGGTTTTAGTCAAGAAGAATTTAAAAAAAAGGTAGCGAATAATTTCTCGACGGAGCAATTTTATATATGGAAATATAACGATTAAATGCACTTACTATGAAACATTTTTTCGTGCTTATTCGTATAACAGGTAAGTGTTGTTATACTTAGGAGGGATTTTATGAAAAAACTTTATCGTTCATCTGATAATCGGTACGTAGCTGGAGTGTTTGGTGGCTTATCCGATTACTTGAATGTTGATGCTACTGTTTTACGCGTGATTTTTATTATCTTACTTATTATGAGTTTTAGTACCGTTGCATTGGTTTACCTAGTTGCAGCGTTAATCATTCCTAAAGATGTGGAGATCTATTAATGATGCGATTTTTACTGTCCCTAGCACTAAATACAGTCGCGTTGTTAATTGTGAATGAAATCTTCACCTCCTTTCATATTGCAGGGATCGGAACAGCGATATTGGCAAGTATCATTCTAGCTATATTAAATGTGATTTTGAAGCCGATTTTGATTATCTTGACTTTACCAATTACAATCTTAACATTCGGGTTGTTCCTGCTTGTCATTAATGCCATTACGTTAATGGCAACTCAAGCATTGATGGGAACATCCTTTGTCATTGACGGCTTCGGCACAGCTTTTATCGCATCCATCATTATTTCGCTTATCACCCTCGTGCTCGGCGGATTAATGAAAAATTAACTACCAATCGAAATCGTAGGCCACCCGCCTACGATTTTTTGAGGCTTTATGCTACAATAAAGTGAAACTTCTATATACATAATGTTGGAAAATACAGTGACTTCGATTCATTCAATGGAGGGATGATAATGGTGAGGGTACGTACAAAAGATCTGCTCGATAACTTTACTTTAACATTAGTAGCCGGAGCCCAAGGAATCAACCGAGAAATCATTACGAGTGATATTTCTCGGCCAGGAATAGAAATGACGGGATTTTTTGATTTTTATCCAAAAGAAAGACTGCAACTAATCGGGCGTACTGAAATGGCCTATTTTCTAGAATTATCCGAAGAAGAAAAGCACGACCGAGCTGTTAGACTTTGCGAAGACATTACCCCGGGGATTGTTGTTTCACGAGGGATGGATATTCCAGAAATATTAATTCAAGTTGCAGATGAAGCGGGAGTACCGATTCTCCGCTCCCCCCGGAAAACAACTCGGGTACTAAGTCGATTAACCAACTACTTAGAAGGAAAATTCGCGCCAACGACTTCCATGCATGGTGTACTTGTTGATATTTATGGTGTAGGCGTGCTGATTACCGGACAAAGTGGTGTCGGAAAGAGTGAAACAGCACTGGAGCTGGTTAAACGTGGTCATCGTCTCGTTGCGGATGACAGTGTTGAAATTTATCAAGAAGATTACGACAGCCTTATTGGCAGCTCACCGGAAATTCTTGAGCATATGCTGGAAATTCGTGGATTAGGGATTATTGATGTGATGACATTATTCGGTGCTGGAGCAGTAAGGACGAAAAAACGTATCTCAGTTGCCATTCATCTGGAAAACTGGGATGAAACGAAGCAGTATGATCGCCTTGGTTTGGATGAAGATACATTGCAAATTATGGATGTCAAGCTGCCGAAAGCAACGATTCCAGTACGCCCAGGAAGAAACCTTGCTGTAATTATTGAAGTGGCCGCAATGAACTTCCGGCTGAAGCTTATGGGAATTAACACAGCCGAACTATTTTCCGAGCGGCTAACCGATATTATTCAAAGTGAAAGAAATATGATGGAGTAGAGGGGTGTTCTTTTGATTTATACGGTAGAGCCATTAGACCGGGTAATGCTGGAACTGGGACCTTTTACGATTTATTGGTACGGCGTCATTATTGCCTTTGGTGCATTATTAGGTATTTATTTAGCGATGAAAGAAGCGGAAAGGCTCGGATGGAATAAAGATACAATCATTGATTTCGTCGTCTATGCTATCCCTATCGCAATTATAACTGCACGCATTTTTTACGTTACTTTTGAATGGGAGCGTTATGCTGGCGGACCATTTTGGAAAGTGTTTGCAATATGGGAAGGCGGAATTGCGATTCATGGAGCGGTTCTCGGTGGAGTTCTAACAGCAATCGTTTATTCGAGAATGAAAAAGCTATCTTTTTGGAAGCTTGCCGATATTATGGCACCAAGCTTGATTCTTGGACAAGCCATCGGCCGCTGGGGAAATTTCATGAATCAGGAAGCTCATGGAGAAGCAGTTTCAGAAGCGGCTTATAATAATTTTCTTCAATACTTGCCAGACTTTATTATGAACCAAATGACAATTGAAGGTGTAATGTATCACCCAACGTTTCTTTATGAGTCCATCTGGAATATACTTGTGTTTGTATTCTTGCTGCTTCTGCGGAAATACAACCCAACGCGTGGCGTTATATTTTTAAACTACCTCATTTTCTATTCTGTTGGGCGCTTCTTTATTGAAGGAATGCGGACAGATAGTCTATATATTATAGAAGGTTTACGAACTGCACAAGTTGTCTCGGCGATGTTAATTGTGCTGGGGATTATCTTGATCATCTATCGACGTAAAACGGAATCGGCAAGATATTTAGATTTACCTGAGCCAAAGAAAGGCCGAAAGAACAAGAAGAAAAAACGTTAAGTTTGAAAAGGAAATATGTGAAACAAAGAAAGGGACGGAAATATGAACACTCGTACAATACTCTTTGATTTGGATGGAACATTAATTGATACAAATCAGTTAATTGTTGAATCTTTTAAACATACTTTTGACCATTTTAAACTAGATTTTACTGATGAGGAAATTATTGAATTTAATGGCCCGCCGTTAGTAGAAACGTTTAAAAAAATTGACCCAGTCCGAGCAGATGAAATGGTAGCAACATACAGAGCCCATAACCACCTGTATCATGACCAATTTGTAACAGCCTTTCCAAATGTGCTGGAAGCACTCCAAGGACTGAAGGAAAACAATATTAAAATGGGAATCGTAACAACAAAACTTACGCGCGGCGTTGAGATGGGACTGAAAAGAACAGGATTGACTGATTTTTTTGATTCCGTCGTTACGTTGGATGATGTAACCCATGCGAAGCCACATCCAGAACCTGTTCTGAAAGCGATGGAAGATTTAGGCGGGGAGAGTAGGTCCACAATCATGGTCGGGGACAATTCCCATGATATTGAGTCAGGCCATAATGCGGGCGTAAGAACTGCTGCGGTCAGTTGGTCACAAAAGGGAAGAGACCGCCTGCTTGCCTATAAACCGACCTATATGCTTGATAAAATGACAGACCTTCTTCAAATAGTAGGAGTATAGACAATGCGTAATACGAAGCGCTTTCCTGTGAAAGATTCCAATTCCCTTTGGCAGATTTATAAGACAGTCCCGTTTCTTAAAGTCGCCAAGAATTTTATCGTTATTCAGCTTGCCCGTTATACTCCATTTCTTGCAATGAAAAATTGGCTCTATCGCACTTTTTTACGGATGAAAGTTGGAGAAGAAACTGCATTTGCCCTAATGGTAATGCCAGATATTATGTACCCGGAAAAAATTCAAGTAGGCAGGAATAGTATTATCGGCTATAATACTACAATTCTTGCTCATGAATATTTGATTAATGAATATCGACTTGGGGAAGTAGTCATAGGAGATGAAGTGCTGATTGGCGCCAATACAACCATTCTTCCTGGCATTACAATCGGTGATGGCGCTACTGTATCTGCTGGAACACTCGTACATAAAAATGTTCCAGCAGGCGCATTCGTCGGCGGGAACCCGATGCGAATCATTTATACAAAAGAAGAAATGGATGAACGGCAAAGGCAAGAAACCTTTCCATCTGAATAAGGTGTTCATAATGGAGGAAGTAAGTCACCATCCGTCTTATGAAGTTTTAAGTGGGAATTTGACGGATGGTTACACCGGATTAACTATTTAAGCGGAACATGTAACGTGTTCCGTTTTTTTAATGAGTTAGCATAGGGAGCGTTCCAATGAATCCGTTGCTGAAAATATACAGGACACAGAGAAGCGAAGAATAAATGCCGAGATTTTAGCAGAACTTATATATGGAATGTGAAGCAGCGCATGATTGGATGCTGCAATTGTCTTCCTGTAATCTGCTTTGTTTCTAGGTTCGTCAATGGGTGAAAATATGTTATACTAAGACCATATGTCAATTTTAGGAGCAGGTTAATGAATAAACAGCGTAAAAAAGCAAATAAGCTTCTTCCGTTTATTCCGGATGCAGAATTTTATTTCTCTAAAGGAGTTAAAGCATTCCAGAAGCAGAAATTTGATCAATCGATAAAATGGTTAACAAAAGCAATCGATTTGGATTCAACAAATCCTTTATATAATTGCCAGCTTTCCGTCGTGTATACCGAAATCGGAAAGTATCATCGAGCAAACCAATTATTAAATAGCGTACTGCAGCATGATGATTATGTAGATTGTTATTATTTACTTGCGAATAACTATGCACATCTGGGGCTTCTCAATGATTCCATGAAATATGCGCAAACCTATTTGGAGAAAGAACCCGACGGCGAGTTCGGTGAAGAAGCGAAGATGTTGATGGAACTTATCGAATTCGAACTTGAGGATGAAGAAATGGATGACTGGTTATTGGAAGAGGAAGATGATTTACTGAAGTATCAGGAAACGGTCTTCTATATGCTGGAAAATGAGGAATGGAAGAAAGCAATTCCGCTCATCCATGAGATGCTCCTTCTATTTCCAGATCACCTCAGTGTCAGGCATGATTATGCCCAAGCCTTGTTTTATACAGGAAACGAGAAGAAGGCGATTGAACTGGAGCAAAAGTATTTAAAAGAAATGGATCACTCTTTGCACAGCATGATGAACCTTGCCCTCTTCTATTACGAGACAGAGGAGTACGACGCTTATGATACAATCATGAGTGAATTGATCCATGTCTATCCACTCCACGGGGATCAGCAGATTAAGCTGGCAGTGATAATGGCAAAAACAGGGAAATACGAAACAGCTTACCAACGATTCAATAAGATAAGACGAAGCATGGCACGTGGACATTTATCCTTTTATAAATGGTTCAGCATTACTTGCTACCATCTAGGGAAAAAAGAGATTGCTTTTGAATTATGGGAGGATGGCTGTATGAAACACCGGGCTCTACGTGATCATGTAGCACCTTGGCAAGAGTCTCTGAGCAGATAGATAGACGGAAAACCGCAGATTGTTATAAACTCAACATAAGAACAATGATAAAAAGAGGCGATAAACATGGCTGAAGAAATTTTATATGATGTGATCATTGCAGGAGCAGGTCCTGCTGGTATGACAGCAGCTGTCTATGCATCACGAGCAAATTTAAAAACATTGATGATGGAACGTGGAATTCCCGGAGGTCAAGTAGCGAACACGGAAGATGTGGAAAACTACCCAGGATATGACCATATCCTTGGACCAGACCTATCCAATAAAATGTTTGAACATGCAAAGAAATTCGGAGCCGAATATGCATACGGTGATATTAAAGACGTTGTTGACCACGGCAACTATAAAACCGTTATTGCAGGTAATAAAGAATATAATACCAAATCATTAATCATCACAACAGGTGCAGAACATAAGAAATTAGGCATTCCAGGCGAAGAGGAATTAGCTGGACGCGGCGTTTCATACTGTGCGGTATGTGACGGTGCTTTCTTTAAAGAAAGGCATCTCGTCGTTGTAGGTGGGGGAGACTCGGCAGTTGAGGAAGGCATATACCTCACGCGATTTGCGAGCAAAGTAACCATTATTCACCGTCGTGATGAGCTACGAGCACAGAAGATACTTCAAGAACGGGCATTCAATAATGAAAAAATTGAATTTATCTGGGATACGGCCGTTAATGAAATTAATGGAGAAAATGGTAAGGTAGCAAGCGTAACATTAGAAAATAGGAATACAGGTGAGAAGTCCGACTTCCAGGCAGATGGTGTATTTATCTATATTGGAACCGAACCTTTAAGTGAGCCATTTCAATCTCTTGGAATCACCGATGACGAAGGGTATATTCCAACGGATCAAAATATGGCGACGAAGATTCCAGGAGTATTTGCAGCAGGGGATATTCGCGACAAGAAATTACGACAAATTGTGACAGCAACAGGAGACGGCAGTATCGCTGCTGAAGAGGCAATCAGCTATGTGGAAAACTTGCCTGAAGTTATCGATACGACCCAATCGTAAAGAAAGTTAATGAAACGTCATTACTTCTTAACGCTCCTGTAACCCGTATGCAACAATAATTGGGTACACTATAAATAACTAATTGACCCCCTTTTAATAGATAAATTAGTTTCTGTGCACAGGTTGCTACACCTGTGCACTTTTTTTTGCGAACTCCCACCTAAATTGTTGTCACCTGTCGAATCATAAATGACCCGCTCTCCCTTTCATACAGCGTGAGTGATTTGGCTCTTTCACTCATTCAGAGCTTCAATCGCCGTTCAGTTGCCCGGGGGACGGATGCTTTCCACGGGCACGGCCTCAGCCTCCTCGGAAGAAAACCGCTTCCTGCTCAGGTCTGGACACGTGCTTTTCCCGTAGGAGTCACCGTCCCCCGGGCAACTGAACTGGTTAGATGGCTCTTTTAAATAGAAATTATTCGGCCACGATAAGGAGTATACTTTTTTAGAACATTAAACAGTGATTCCAATTTGGCCTTTCCTGGTAGCAGTCCAGACACCTCGAGACTCCTGCGGGAGGATAGGCCTGGCGAGACCCCTTAGTGCTCAGCGCGAGGAGGCTTGCCAGCCGCTCAGCAGGTGCGAGAGGTGTCTGGACTGCGGACCTCCAGAAGTGAGTTTCGGACACTCACGCTGTATGAAAGTAATCAACTGTTTCGGGTTGCGAAAGTTAAATAATAATGAAATATAGTTTAAATCCGTCGATGAATAGCATATGATAGATATAAGAACAAGAAGCGATAATAGTTCCTCTAAAGGAGTGCGATAGGAAATGGCAGAGATGGAAAAAGGATTCGATAAAGGAACGCGATTAGTAATTATTACAGGAATGTCAGGAGCAGGAAAAACGGTAGCCGTACAAAGCTTTGAAGATTTAGGATATTATTGTGTAGATAACTTACCACCAACCCTACTGCCTAAATTCTTGGAGTTGATGAAGGACTCTACGAACAACATTACAAAAGTGGCTCTTGTCATGGACTTGCGCGGCAGGGAATTTTTCGATTCTTTATTCGAAGCATTGGACTCACTCAGCGAAGAAAACTGGATAAAGGAACATATTCTCTTCTTAGATGCAAAAGACACAGCACTGGTGAGCCGCTATAAAGAAACAAGACGCTCCCATCCATTAGCTGCCCACGGTCTGCCGCTTACAGGCATTAAGCAGGAAAGAGAAATATTGGATGAATTAAGGGGCCGGGCGCAGCGCATAATCGATACGACTGATTTGAAACCGCGCGAGCTTCGCGATAAAATTTTAAAAATATATTCCGAAGAGCATCAGGAAATTTTCTCCATCAACATGGTTTCATTCGGCTTTAAGTACGGAATTCCAATTGATGCAGATTTAGTCTTTGATGTCCGCTTTCTGCCGAACCCTCATTACGTAGGTCATCTTCAACCCCTAACAGGTCTGAATCAAGAAGTGTCTTCTTACGTCTTTAAATGGTCGGATACGCAGAAATTTATTGATAAAGTACTTGACTTATTAGAGTTCATGCTTCCGCAGTATAAGAAAGAAGGAAAATCCCAGCTTGTCATCGCTATTGGATGCACGGGGGGACAACACCGATCTGTTGCACTTGCTGAACACTTCGCTAAGGAATTATCAAAAGACTATATTACTCATATCAGCCATCGCGATATTGATAAGAGAAAGGGAAGTTAAGGCATGAATGAAGAGAAACAACCAAGAGTCGTTGTTGTCGGAGGGGGAACGGGGATGCCTGTTCTTCTACGTGGTTTAAAGAATTTACCGATTGACCTGATTGCAATTGTTACGGTAGCGGATGATGGTGGAAGCACTGGAAGATTACGGAATGAGATGGCAATTCCGGCGCCTGGAGATATACGGAATGTAATTGCTGCGCTTTCTGATGCAGAGCCGATGCTTGTCGAACTGTTTCAGCACCGGTTTGAGGTAGGGAATGGGTTGTCCGGTCATTCGTTAGGTAATCTGCTGCTCGCTGCGATGACTTCTGTAACAGGGGATTTTTACGATGGAATAAAAGAAATTTCCCGTGTCTTAAACGTAAAAGGAACCATCTATCCCATTTCCACAGAAAATCTGTCACTTCATGCTAAAATGAAAGATGGGACAATTATTTCCGGGGAATCCAATATTCCGTTATCGGATAAAGGAATTGACCATGTCTTCTTAAGTCCGGAACCTGTGAAACCGTTCAGTCATGCGGTTCAGGCAATTATTGAGGCAGATCTTGTCATCATTGGTCCTGGCAGTCTCTACACGAGTATTATGCCTAATTTGATTGTACCAAGTGTACAGGATGCATTGGAACAGACAGAAGCTAAAATTGTTTACATCTGTAATTTGATGACCCAAGCAGGCGAAACGACAGGATATATGGCATCCGATCATGTGGAAGCAATTAACCGTCATATCGGGCAAGGGATTGTTCAGTCAATCGTTGTACATAATGAACCGATTAAAGGGACAATCAGAGAGAAATATGCGGAAGAGAATGCTGAACCCGTTATTTATGATATTGATAAATTGCTTGCATTAGGTCTTGAAATTATTGAAGGGGATATTATTAACAAAGAACATCCAGCCCTTCGTCATGATACGGATAAGATTGCAAAGCTGTTATATTCCTTATTATAATTACATGAGGGAAGGAATCGAAGGTAAAGGAGGAGAACACGATGTCCTTTGCTTCAGAAATAAAGAAAGAATTAACGACAATAGAATCAGATGAGGCAGAAAAGAAAGCTGAACTTGCAGCATTAATCCGTATGAACGGGGTTATTTCCGTATCAAGGCAGCGTTATTCCCTTGATATACAAACAGAAAATGCAGCAATTGCCCGTAGAATTTATACATTGATAAAAAGTAATTACGATGTGTCGATTGAAGTTCTTGTTCGAAAAAAAATGAAATTGAAAAAGAATAATATTTATATTGTTAGACTGAAGGAACAAGTACGAAACGTTTTACAAGATTTAGAAATTATGCAGCCACCACACCAGATAATCCGGACAATTTCTTCGGAAGTATTTAATGATGATGCCAACAAGCGGGCTTATTTACGCGGTGCATTTCTTGCAGGCGGATCGGTGAACAATCCGGAGACCTCTTCTTATCATTTGGAAATTTACAACTTCCACGAAGAGCATAACGATTCTCTAAGTAAATTATTAAATACATTTGATTTAAAATCCAAGACACTTGAAAGAAGGCATGGTTACATCGTTTATATTAAAGAGGCGGAAAAGATTACAGAATTCCTGAGTATCATCGGTGCGCATAATGCATTATTTAAATTTGAGGACGTGCGAATCGTTCGCGATATGCGTAATTCTGTCAATCGTCTCGTTAATTGTGAAACGGCTAATTTGAACAAAACAATCGGTGCTGCATTCCGGCAGATTGAGAATATTAAGCTTATTGAACAGACGGTCGGCTTAGATCAACTGCCGGAGAAGCTTCAAGAAATTGCTGTTCTACGAAGGGAACATGAAGATGTTTCACTAAAAGAACTTGGTGAATTAGTGGGGAGCGGAAAGATATCCAAATCAGGTGTTAACCACCGGCTGAAGAAGATAGACGAGTTTGCAGAAAAAATTCGTCAAGGTGAAGTTTTTGTGAAGAAATAAAAGAATGTTCTCTTTCCCCGTATTTCATGATATAATACTGATAATTAAAAAATTTGGATCGGGGATGTTGCAGCATTCCCGATTAGGATATGAAGGAATAAAATGCTACGAATCGATGAAAATTGCATAATATTTTTACTCCTATAGTAAAGATAATTATGATGTAAAACGAAATGGTAGCGTTTTCTAAACTTCAAGGAGGATGAGTTGAGTTGGTAGAGAATTTAGTGAAGATTGGTTTGGATTCAGGTCTGCAGGCTAGACCTGCTGCACTATTTGTGCAAGAAGCGAATCGTTACTCTTCGCATTTATTTTTAGAAAAAGACGGAAAAAAGGTGAACGCAAAAAGTATTATGGGGCTTATGAGCCTGGCTATTGCAAGCGGAGAAGAAGTAAAAATTATTGCGGATGGTCCAGATGAAGAAGTCGCCCTAAACCACCTAATTTCTTTTGTCACAGATAAAGAATAAACGAAGGCGGAAGCGCCCGTTTAGCAACGTACAAACTGGAGCACTCTGGAATGAGATAAAGGAAACACGGCGAACGTAGAGAGCCGATGTTGACTTATCGATTGGAGGAGTGTGAAGTTTGATAGTTGCTGGGCGCTGGAGCCGGACATGGCTATTGTTAGCAGCTATAGTTATACACTGCTTTTTATACTATAGTTTGCTATGAAAAAACTCCCTTTCAATCCATCGTTGAAAGGGAGTTTTTTTTAGCGTTAATTAGATATCTTCTGGTTTACGCTCCAAGATTTGGTCGATTAGACCATATTCTACAGAACGGTTTGCATTCATGAAGTTGTCTCGTTCTGTATCGCGTTCAATTACTTCTAGTGGCTGGCCTGTTTTCTCAGCAAGGATCTCGTTCATTCGTCTCTTAATTTCAATGATTCGTTTTGCATGGATTTCAATATCCGTTGCTTGACCTTGTGCACCACCAAGTGGTTGGTGAATCATAATTTCACTGTTCGGCAGGGCATAACGTTTACCTTTTTCACCTGCAGCGAGGAGAAATGCTCCCATGGAAGCTGCCATCCCGATACAAATCGTTGATACATCTGATTTAATGAAGTTCATTGTATCATAGATTGCCATTCCGGCTGTAATGGAGCCTCCCGGAGAGTTGATATAAAGAGAGATATCTTTACCAGGATCCTCCGCCTCAAGGAAAAGCAGCTGTGCGACGATAGAGTTTGCTACATTATCATCAATACCACTTCCTAGCAGAATGATACGGTCTTTTAATAACCGTGAGTAAATATCATAAGCACGTTCTCCACGGTTCGTTTGTTCAATAACTGTAGGTACTAAATTCATTTACATATCCTCCTTATTTTCATTGTTAACTATTAGTTTATCTTGTTGGCTTTCTTTTTTCATCATATACCATTGGTCAAAAAAGGTCAAACAAAAGGCTGTGTCTAGATAAAAAGCAGACTAAATATTAGCTTACCCGTTTATTTATCTTTATAAACAAACGGTAAAATAAGTATACATGTAAAAAAGCTTGAAAGTCTACTAAAAAAACGTTATAATAATCTTTGTGCTCGAAAATAAGTAATGCGCCCATAGCTCAGCCGGATAGAGCACTGGTTTCCGGTACCAGGTTTGTCGGGGGTTCGAATCCTCCTGGGCGCGCTTATAAAGTCAGTATTGACAAGGGTTTGAAGCTACTTTCATCCCTTGTCTTTTTTCTTTTCTTCTAACAATATTCTAACCTTCGGGTTCCGAAATACTTTTTTAGTCATTATTTCGGGCAATCGGAACAAGATTTTCCGGCTCCGTATTTTTCTTTCCGTATAGTGATTGTTGAATACTTGTTGCAGCTATTTCTTGGATGCCAGGAATAATATGTGAGTACGTATCTAAAGTTGTTTGAATAGATCGGTGACCTAATCTTTCTTGAACGACTTTCGGGTGCACGCCATTTTGTAATAATAGAGTGGCATGAGTATGTCTTAATCCATGGAAGCTGATTTTCTTCACTCCACTTTTTTCGATTGTCCGATTAAAGACGGTTCGTAGATAGGTTGGTTTAATACTGTCCCCAGTCGACGTTGCACATACTAAATCTAAATCAATGTAATCTGAACCGATTTTCATTTTATCTTTCGTCTGTTGTCGCTGATGCGCCCGTAGAAGCTCAATGGTATCATCATCAATATCAATTGTCCTGTAGCTTGTACTCGTCTTTAATTGAGGGGATATGGTCCATTTACCATCATCATCTTTTTTTAACTGATTAAAGACGGATATTTTTTTGTTCTCAAGATCAACATGAGACCACTTCAACCCTAGAATTTCCCCACGTCGCATTCCAGTAGCTAAAGCTAAAATAATAGGCATGGCATGATTCTTACTTTTCAAGCTACCCATAAATTTATTAACTTCTTCATGGGTCCAATATTCAATTTGTTTTCTGTTTACTTTAGGGGCTTCGATATCCTCCATAATCACTTCTTTGATGCCGTAGCGTTTACCACTTTTTAAAGCAGAAGATAAGATGCGGTATATATGTTTTTTGCTACGCTGAGATAAATCTTTATCATGCACTTCATCCATAAAGGATTCAACATGATACGGCTCTAATTTGCTTATTTTAAGGTGTCCTAAGCCCGGAATGATGTGAGTACGCATATACGATTCATAATGTTCATAGGTGCCCGGCTGGACGTTTCTTTTCTTACGAGAGAGCCATTGGTTGAAGTATTCCTCTAAAGTCATATTCTCCGGTTCTTTGTAGCCTTTTTCTAATTCATTTAAAATTCGAGGTAAATCTTTTTCTGCATCTTTCTTTCTGGAGTAACCAGAAAACCATTTTTGTTTACGTTTATTCCGGTGATCCCTCCCTAAATCCACAACTACATAATACCTGTCACCTTTTTTAGCAACGTGACCACGCAAGTAACATCTTCCTCTCATACATTTCTATTCTTCGTAGTGCAAATCCTTCTTCTACATTAAAATTTTCCATTATTTCATAGTGATTCACCTCCTTAAATTGCTCTAGCATGAATGTTGGTACACAGAAATGATAAGCAAAATAATTTGCTTGATACTCCTGTAAGTCGATGAATAGGGGATGCATCAACAATTGCGTTCCTGCATGTCTGAGATAGTGACACAACTCATGGCCAAACAATTGCCATTCCTGCTGTTCAGTCCCCGGTTGCAGAATAATTTCATTACCAAAACGATAAGACTTTCTCCTATACACGACTTCTAATTTGAGTTTTGAAGCCACATTTTCAATTGTAAGGTCAGGAGGACTGTGGACTTTAATGGTGCTTAAAAGTTCTCTGATATAATCTTCTAGGTGTGTGTACATGAAAACCTCCCAATATATAGAATGTATGTTCTGTTCAAGTGTAAAAGATTAGGTGTACATTTATTTGCACACCTTATTAAAATGAACGGTATTATTTTTTTTCTACTGTTATAGACATAGAAGCAGATGTAACGTTAATAACTGATATTCTTATGCTGTGTTCTCCGTCTTCGTAATCATGGAAACTCTCATTAAAGGCAGTTTGCATGCCGTCCTCTAATTTGTCGATATCTAACCCTAATGTGTCGGCTAAGGTTAAAACAGCGTTATATCCTTTTCCGGTCTTATCAATAGAATTTGTATCAGATTTAACGTTAATATAGTATCCTTTAACGTTATTACCATCATATAGGGCTTCTATTGTGTGCTCCTTGGAGTTGAATAATTCTCTCCACTTTTCGCCGTCTTCTTCTTCTATTTCGCCAAATTCATCTGGAACTAATTCTGTTGCATCATATTTTCTTGCGCTTTGATTATAATCTTCTGCAAAACTATCTAGTTCTTTTGCATTCACCCCACAACCAATCAAAAATATAGGAATCAAAAGAACGAATATTAGTTTTTTCACTTTACTCCCCCTTGTCTTTTTGACTCTTCTTAAACTTAATATAATCATACACATCTTGCATATCGTCTGCTGTAAAACTGGCTAGGTCTTTAAACATTAGATCGGCATCAGGGAATTCTTTTATGATTTTATTAATAATATTTGCCTTCCTTTTTTCATCTTCATCATCATCACTTTCTTCTATATAAGGAAAAAAGGAGTCTAAGCCATATGAATGATCCTCAGCTACATAACCAGCAAGTAGGTAAAGTTTATTTTTATCTAAACTTAGCGCATTGGCTATCATTGAAACGGTAGATTTTGAAGGTGAATGCTCCCCACGCTCAATTTTGCTCAAGTGAGAAAAACTAACCCCCGTCAAATTAGAGAATTCCCTAAGGTTCATATTTTTCTCTTCAGTTCTATATGCTTTTATAAATTCACCGAATTTATTATCATTTTTCTTTTCACTCATCGTTATCACCACACCCATTCACCTCCATTGTAGCGCAATACGACACAAAAATAAATAATTTCAAAACAAGTGTTGACAAGTGACACAAAGTGATTTATATTAGTGTTAAGACACAACACAACACAACGCATTAAAGATTATGTAAAAGGAGGTCACGATATGACAGTACTTCACAACAGGATTAAGCAGCTAAGAAAAGAAAGAGATGTCAACCAGCAGAAACTCGCCGATTACCTAGGTATTGAGAGAACCTCGTTATCTAAGATTGAGAACATGGAATATAATCCAAGCGCTAAAACCATTCTTAAAGTTTGTGAGTTCTTCGATTTGTCGATAGGTGATATTTTTTTTAATAAGTCTGTGTCAATTAATGACACGAAGGAGGTTGTCTAATGAATCAATTAAAAGTAGTTTCTTTAAACGGAAAATTAGTTACTGACAGTCGTGAGGTCGCAAAAATGATAGGTAGACCGCACAACGAATTAATGAAATCCATTAGAACTTATATTGAATATTTAGGTGAGGGGAATTTTCCCCACGCTGATTTCTTCATCGAATCCGAATATTTGGATGTTCAAAACAAAAAGAGACCTTGCTTTCAGATAACTAAAAAAGGTTGCGAAATGGTAGCAAACAAACTCACAGGTGAAAAAGGCGTATTATTCACAGCTGCATATGTGACTAAGTTTAACGAAATGGAACAACAACCAAGAGTCCTAACAGACAAAGAGCAATTAAAAGCTTCCATGAGACTATCGTTAGAAGCATCCGAAACACTAGAACAGCACGATGAACGAATTACCAACCTAGAAGAAACGATGCGCATCGATGGCGCACAAGAACACACATTAAACAAAAAAGGTAGACAAGTTGTTGTCGAATCTCTAGGCGGCAAATCTTCACCTGCATATAAAAACATGGCATTCAAAGTCTTTTCGGCTTTTTGGCGAGATTTTAAAAATCATTTCGAAATCCCAAGATACGGCGATCTGCCTAAAAAGAAATATGAAGAAGGCTTGCGTTTCATCGGTATGTGGCAACCTTCAACGAGTCTAAAGATTGAAATCGACAATGCTAACCGCCAGCAAACTATCCAGGAGGTGATCTAAATGTCCATGGAAGAATCCATCCGTCAAATCATTCGCGAAGAAAACGAAAGACACTTACAGGACATTGAAAAATTACTAGAATCTCACGGGTACCGCAAAACGCCTAGATTCTTAAAAGTACCAGAGGCAGCCGAAATTCTAAGGATAGGTAAAACGGCAACTTATGAACTATGCCAGCAATCAGAGCACAACGGATTCCCTTGTGTACGTGATGGTCACAAAATCAGAATACCGTACAATGCTCTGATGAACTGGATAGATCAGCAAACAAATCAAGCAATCTAGCAAAACAACCAACTGAGGGGGTTGGTACTTACATTATAAGTCAGTCAGCAAGAACAATCTGTTCCCTTCAAGAACTGTTCGTATGGCGAACAAGGAAGGAGGTGCAAATGTGGACTTTGGAGAAGTCTTACGAAAAATGCGTATAACTGCTGGGCTTAGCCAAGAGGCGATAGCGTTAAAGCTTAACATGTCCAGAAGTAACGTAGCCAAACTAGAAACAGGCAGGGTTGAACTTAAAGCGGCAGATCTAATCAAATGGTGCCGCATCACCAACAACCCAGATGTCTTGATGGCTTTATATGCAGGAGTTGAAGTAATCAATCAGTTACAGCCAGTCGCTTCATTAATAACAGGATTAATCACACTAGGAGGGATTTTGTGAACTACCACAACCACTTTAAACAAGAAGATATCCAAATCGCGAAAGCAGAAGTTAAATGCATTAATGATTTGTTTGTACTTACGGAATTGAACCTTGATGCAGGAAAATTAGATCAAGCTTACCGGAGAGCAGAGGACATCCTCCATTCCATTAAACGCTTGATAGACCTGAATGAAGAAAAGGGACGAGAGGAAATTCGGGCGATGTTGGTTAGGTTAGGGGCGTTCCGATGAGAAATTGGATCATCGATTATTTCATCGGCGAACCGGAAGAAGTCACATTGCCACAAGAATTACTGTTTTACGGAGTTATGAGCAGTCCAATATTAATTTTTATCGTAACTATGATTTTAGTTTAGGAGGTGCGGAATTGAAAATTAAAGTAAGTGAGTGGTTAGCAATGAGACCTGTAGACCGGTACATGGAAATCCAACGCGCTTATGTTGCTACGCAGCGAAAACATAAAAAACCTATTGGTTAGGAGAGATAGTATGAGAGCTTATATCAAATTGTGGGACAAGGAGTACTTAATACATTCTGTTAATTGGTTTGAAAGGGGAAATATGTGCAGCGTCTCTTTTACTGATGAAAATGGCAGTCATAAAACCATTCATAACAGGAACTTTGATTTTGAACCCGATGCAGAGGACAACAGACATGCTGAGCTATTGCATTCAAATCTACAAGAAACAGTTATCTGGAAAGAAAAATAACCCACGCAGCCACGTGAGTTATCGAATCAGATCAATTTCAAAACCTATTTATATTATATCAAATTCAAATTAATAATGGAAGGCTAGTCCTTCCTATATCGGTTATAAACGTGCATTCCTCCCTCCTAATGCATCTATACGTTTGTAGCCGATATAGGGATGATTAACCCTAATACATAGGAAGGAGGTGCTGATATGTACGTAATTACCATGGAAACAGAATGCGAAAACTGTGGGGGGAGCGCATATATGCAACAGGCTGGTGTTGAAAACAAAGTTATTATCGACTTCTTAGAAGAAACCCCTTTCAGATGTAAATGTGGTTCAAACACTTATCTAGAAATAGAAAAGAGAATTGAGGAGGACTAACATGAACCATCCAATGATCACACAAATTGAGCGCACAGGCTTCCCATACAGCGCTAAACGCGAAGACTGGGGAACCGACGGTTTGAACAACGATGTTTACAGTGGTGACGAAATCATTGAATTTGATGAAGAAATTTATCTTGTTGAAGAGTTGTCGTTGGATGCAATTGAGATTTTGGAGAGACATGGTGGCATCCATAAAATAGTCAAATAAAAAACGCCCGTAGCAGCGGACGTTTGGAATTGCTTAACAAATTTAATTATACCCCTATTATAAACGGTTTTTGTAATAGGGGCAAGGAGGTAATTTGATTGGCTCATAACCGTTATGTCCATCGCTACAATCAACGCCGTAACGAAGGTTTTAAGCCACTGGAAGCTTTCGGTATTATCGCATCCAGTATAGCTGTCCACGGAACATTAGAAGACTTACAAGAATTAGATAAACATTTTCTAAATGATCAATTTAATAAATCGGAGGGATTAATCAATGAACCAATTACAAAATCAGTTTCAGCAGTCTAATGAGAACACAGGAGTTATTGCACAATCATCTGCCAGCCGCGAAATGGAAGAAGTGAAGGGTCAAATCTTCATGGCTCGTCAATTCCCTAGAAACGTGTTTAAGTCAGAGCAACGTATCTTAGATAACTGCAAGCGCCCGGCGTTGGCTCAGGCGGCGTTATACAGCTATCCGAGAGGCGGAACGAAAGTAGAAGGTCCATCTATTCGGTTGGCGGAAGTTTTGGCGCAAAACTGGGGAAATCTTGCTTTCGGTGTGAAGGAGTTAGAACAACGACCGGGTGAATCAGTTGCTATGGCTTATGCCTGGGACCTAGAGACGAACGTTAGACAAGAGAAGGTGTTTACAGTTCCCCATAGCCGGAAAGCAAGGGGCTCTATCAAAAAACTTGATGATCCACGTGATATTTATGAATTGGTCGCGAATAACGGTGCTAGAAGGTTGCGGGCGTGCATCTTAGGTATTATCCCTGGAGATATTGTAGACAAGGCGGTTGAGCAATGTAACGAGACTATGCGTAACGGAAATGCCGAACCGATTAAGGATCGGATTGCGAAGATGCTTAAAATCTTTAAAGAAAAATACGGAGTAACACAAGAACAAATTGAAGAGCGAGTTGGCTATAACGCAAGTGCATTTACTGAATATGATTTATCCGAAATCGGCAAGATTTACACTTCACTGAAAGACGGAATGTCAAAGGCTGACGACTGGTTCTCGAACGAAGTCAAAACAAAGCAAGAATCCAAGCTCACAGAAGCTTTCAAGGAAGATAAGACCAAAGGCACCAAGAAGGAAGAAAAGCCGAAAAACGAGCCTAAAAAGGACGTGACAGAGGATGCAGGAAACCAAACCGAAATTAAATTCGAGTAATTATTACTCACTGGAGATGGACAGGCAATACATGTCCGTCTCCCAACTCAAAAACTGGAATGAATGTGAAGCTTCTGCAATGGCTTACCTAAGCGGAGAAATAAGGAAGGAGCCAAACGCTGCAATGTTAGTTGGTTCCTATACACACGCTGCATTTGAATCGGAACAAGCTTTCAGTGATTTCATAGAAGAAAACAACAGTGTCATTTTTAAAAAGAACAAAAGTAAATACGCGGATTACGAACAAGCTGATTTAATGATTGAGACATTGAGAAACGATCCTTTCGCCATGTTCGCAATGGAAGGCGAAAAGGAGCAAATTTACACAGCCAACGCGTTCGGCATCGATTGGAAAATGAAAGTTGACTCAATTAATCACGAAAGAATGTTATTCACGGATTTAAAGACAACTAGAAACCTATTTGAGCGCTCCTGGAGTGAGAAGTACGACGGCTGGGTATCATTCGTCGAACGGTGGGATTACGTCCTGCAAATGGCAATGTACCGCAAAATCATTGAAGTAAATACCGGTGAATTATATACGCCTTATATTGTCGCTGTAAGTAAAGAAAAGATACCAAATAAAGCAGTCATTTATTTCGATGAAAGTCGCTTTGATTTCGAATACGAGTGGGTGCAGATGAAGCTAGAACGAATCAATGAAGTTAGAAGTGGCGAAGTTGGACCAGTACGTTGTGAGAAATGTGATTACTGCAAGTCTACGAAGAAACTGAGTGCACCAATCGAGGTTGGTGAGTTGATTTATGTATAACAAATCAAATGTCCGTCTTCCGGAGTGGATCTGGGAGACGGCAGATAATACAGACCATTTAAAGGACTTGATTCGCGCTTATGTCGATAAGCGTTACCCAGGTTACCGGGTTGTGAAAGTGAAAGGCAGAATAGCAATTTGTGATATTGGAAGATAAAAGGCTTAAAAAGAGGTGAATAGGATGGCTAGTCCTCAAGTGGAAAAAGGTTTTATAAGGATAGCAAACGAGTTATGGAACGAAATATTAAGAAGGAATTTCAGCAAGAGACAACTCAATTTAATTCTATTTCTTTGGAGGTTATCTTACGGAACAGGTCAGAAAGACTGCAAGATAGAGAAATTTAATCAACTAGAATTAGCTGGCATGTATAAGCAAGATGTGAAGAAAGAATTGGAGCACCTAAGAGAATGCGCGGTCTTAAATTGGGATGAAAAAACGATGGTTTTCAGCATCAATAAGAACTACAAAATGTGGCAAATTACACCCAATAAAAATTGGGATAGCGAGAAGTTCGACAGCCTAATTCACCTCAATTTAAGCCGTAAAAAAGTAAGTGAAACACCTACCGGCAGAAAACAAGAAGTAAGTAAAACACTTACTTATAAGAGTGGAAGGGTAAGTAAATTACTTACTATGCGGTTAGTAAAATACTTACCAGCACCTAACGGTAAGTCAATAGTGCCAAGGAGTTCCAGCTCTCTAAAGACAGTATTAAAGACATTAAAGATTAAAGACATTAAAAGAGAAGAAGAAGACACACACGCGCATAAAGAAAATCCTTTCGTGATTTATGAACAAAACTTCGGGATATTGAAACCAATTTTAAGAGATTCGCTGATTGCTTGGTGTGAAGATTTAGGTGATGACATCGTGATAGCTGGAATGAAACTAGCTGCGCAAAAAGGCGGTTACTCATTTAGCTACATGGAAGCAATTTGGAAAGAGTGGGCGAATCAAAAACTCGAAACACTAGATCAAGTAAGAGCATACGAACTTGAAAAGCGAAATCGTAAAAACAATAAAGTGACTCCTATCAATCAGCGAATAAAACCTAAAAAAGAATCAAGCTATCTCCTAGATAAATATAGGGAGGTGTAAACATGAACCGTAACCAAGCGCTAGAAATTTTGGAAACAATCAACGAGCTTTACCCAAGATTCGAACTGACAGAAAGAAAAATACAGATCATGATTCCTCAACTGGAAAAAATGGACTATGACCGGGTTATGGCTAGATTGAGTGAACACATGGTAAACAGTTCATTCCCGCCGTCGTTGGCAGAAATCGCAGCATATGCCCCACCTAAAAACGAACACCTAGAAAAGGTTCGCCAGTGGGAAAGGGAAGCTGCGCAGGTGCCGGACCATGTAAAACAAGAATTTAAACGCAACCTAGAAAAATTGATAAAGGATAAATCCAAATGATGCACAACCCACAAGCAGAACAAGCAGTAATAGGATCGGTATTGCTGGAAGGTTCTCTATTCGAAACCTTAACAATCGAATCTAAACACTTTTACGAAGCTAGGCACCAGCAAATATTTAGAGCTATGGCAGAAGTCAACAAGAAACACATAGACATCGATGCAATAACTGTTACAAAGGAGCTAGGGGATGCAGTAAATCAAGTCGGTGGAGTGAGTTATCTCGTATCCCTAGCTGAATCTATCCCGAGCACAGAAACGCTCAAACACTATGAATCTATCGTTTTTGAAGCATACCGGAATCGTGAAACAAAGCGAATCACTATGCAGTATGCGGAAAATCCAAGTGACGAAGAACTTCCGAAGCTACTTGCTCAACTGGAAAACATTAAAGAAGTCGGCATCCAGGAACAAGGAAGGTCAACAAAAGATTATCTCATGGAGATTGCGGCGGATATGCTGGAACCTCCGGAAAGTACCCAACGGGGCTATAAAACAGGTTATGCGGACTTTGACGAAATGACGGGTGGAACACAACCAACGGACTTGATTATCATTGCTGCCCGGCCTTCTGTTGGTAAAACAGCATTCGCATTAAACATCGGTGCCGGACATTGCCAAAATGGTGGAACAACGCACATATTCAGCTTGGAAATGGGAACTAAGCAACTCTTGCAACGGATGATTTCCGCAGAATCTCGGGTGGACGGGCAGAAATGGCAGACTATGCGGTTTTCCCAAGAAGATTATGCAAAAGCATCCACAGCAATCGGCATACTGTCTGAATGGGATTTACACATACATGAGCACGAAAACACGTTGAATCAGATTAAAGCCCGGATTAGAAAGAGCGTTACGAGTGATCCGGAAGGCAGACATCTAGTCATCATCGACTACCTACAATTAATCACATCCACTGGACGTTATGAGCGACGGGACCTGGAAGTCGGAGCAATGACTCGAGAGTTAAAGCTACTAGCAAAAGAGTTAAACATTCCAATCATCCTGTTATCCCAGCTATCAAGGGGTGTTGAACATCGACAAGACAAGCGACCGATGATGTCGGACTTACGGGAGTCTGGAAACATCGAGCAAGATGCAGACGTGATTGGTTTCCTATACCGGGATGACTACTACGATGCGGAATCTGAAAAGCAGAATGTTATCGAGATTATTTTATCTAAACAGCGTAACGGACCAACAGGAACAGTGGAACTGGCATTTTTGAAGGAGTACGGAAAGTTCGTATCACTCGATTATAGATATAACCAGGAGGCGGTCATGAATGGATAATTTGGAGCGTTATGCAAGAGAACGGGAGAAGGAAAAGAATGCCATCAAGATTGCGGTTTTAAGGCTGCACCGAATGGATTTGCTGGACGAGGAACTTTTATCGACCGCACTTGATAAGGCATTTAGATTAGGTCACAACGCAGGTCATTGTCGGGGAGAATCGCATAAAACCAAGTTGCAGAGAGGGGCGGTCTAAATGTCAACATGCATCCGATGCGGTCGGAAGCTCAAGGATAAACGCAGCATTGAGCGCAAATTCGGCCCGAAGTGCTTCAAAAAGTGGCAAAAAGAACAAAAAGAAGTCGGGCTGGAAGAGAATCAGATGACGATTGAGGATGTGGCGCAATGAACACTATGCACGCTTATCGCGCTCCACTATTAAAACAAACAAGACACCGAGACTATGTATTCGTCCTGGAAGATCTGGAATTAGCATTTCCCAAAGACCAATTGGAATCAATCACAATCGCTTGGAATAACGGAATGGAGCTTGAGAATATCGCCGAGAAGTACAAGCGAGCTCCGGAAGAAATATTCTTGGCTCTATTTCATCAGGCTATGGAGAACAAGGTTACACGGGCGTTTGCTTATCGGAAGAAAGGAATGATTTAGTGGACGAAAACCTAATCAAACACATCTACCATCCATTTTATAAAAAAGTAGACAAGCTCGTTGATGATGTTAGGCTCATGCAATTACAAAAAGGTGCTGAAAAATATCCCGAGCCATTTACTCCTAGCAACTGGACTGGAAAAGAATTAGCTATACATGCCTTGCAGGAGTTGAGAGACGGACAGGTTTATGTTGTGGGTTTATTAGAACGGATTGAGGAACTGGAAACACATTCCAGTCAAGTGAGCAAACGAATTAGAGAATTAATACCTCAAGATTTAGAGGATTATGTAGAAATCATGATGCTCCTTGATGAATTGGAGGGGACGGAATGAAAGTAACTGTAGGAGATGTAACTAACAACAAAGTTAATGTACGCGATTATATGGGCGTTGATGAGGAAACGGGACGTATCTTTGTTGATGGCTTAAAGCTAGACACAGTGTTGATTGATAAAAGTGAGGAATGGGATGAGTTGAAACGGCAAAATGAGCGTTATCGTGATTTGTTAAACAGGCTTTGTGACACAGATGACATTGTAGAAGTTTATGACATCGTGGACGAATACAAAGCGTTGGAGGGTGATTCTGAATGAGGGAGATAAAGTTTAGAGGACTTGCTATGCATGGAAATAAATGGGTGTATGGGTTGTTCTTCAATAGTGGCAGTGAAGGTCAATGGACGGAAATTCAAACAGAAAGTGGCGCTACGTTCTATGTAGAATCTGACACAATCAGCCAATACACAGGCCTAGTCGATAAGAACGGCAAGGAATTATACGAACACGACATCACTATGGATAAATATAAAAATGTATCAGTTTGTTGTTGGATAAAAGAAGTTGCTGCATTTGGTTTTGTGCCAATTCAAATATATCCAAATAAAAGCTGGCATGCATTGTTTGAAGAGCAAGGTGAAGATACATTTTTCCGAAACGATAAACCGGCAATCTATCATGAAATCATCGGAAACATCTACGAAAACCCAGAACTATTGGATGGTGATTCTGAATGAGGGAGATAAAGTACCGAGGAAAAGCAATCATGCCAATTGAGGAACTAAACGAAATGGGATTTGAACATGATAACGGCTGGGTAGTTGGAAACCTTATCCAGAACGGAAGCGAGCCATGGATTGTGGGAGATTTGGTGGAAGTTGATGACGAATATATCGTGCATGATTTTTGGGTGAAAGTGCATCCTGAATCGGTTGGGCAAGTTACAGGCGAAACAGATATAAAAGATACACCGATTATTGAGGGTGATGTTGTCGAGTTTGACTTATATGGAGACGGCGAAAAGCAAAAAGGCGTTGTTGAGTATAAAAATGCGTCCTTCCTTGTTCAGACAGATTATGAACCACCAATGGACGGAACTCATTTAGGCGGAGCGTTAGCTTACGAATTAGGAAAGCTGATTAAAAATGATAAGGATGTTGAAATAATCGGAAATACCTTTGAACACAGTCATTTACTGGAGGTAACCAAATGACAAGGCCATGGACAACGAAGGAACTGATTTACTTTGAAGAAAACTACGGGAAATTAAGCACGCCAGCATTATCCAAAAAATTAAACAGAAGTGCTTCATCACTTTATGCCAAAGCTAAAAACCTCGGATTGAAAAAAGATTATGATGCCGTTGAGTATGCTGTTTACAAAGGAGAGAAGATGCTAGATATGGGAACGAGAAGAGAAATTAAAGAAAAACTGGGGTTTGATAAGAAAAAGTTGTCAGTCATTTCTTCCCCGTCCCATCGAATAAGGGCAGAGAATGGCGAAAATGTAACAGTAGCATACAGATTGGATGAGATATCGTGAACTACGAAGAAGCCCAACGCCAACTACGATATGTATTAACGAAACAGCAGACAATCGGTATTCCCAGATTAAAGAGGATTCTCGAAGCAATGGAATTTGACCGATTATCGCAAAGCAACAAAGACCTTAGACGGCAAAATAAAAAGCTTAGGGGACGGATTGAGAGATTAAAGAATGTGGAGGGATAGTGATGACTGATCGATTGAAAGGCATTCAAGGCAACTGGGAATACGAACGATGCATAAAGCCGGAAGATGTTGATTATTTGCTTGAGCGTGTTGAGGAATTAGAATTCCAACAAGAGTCTTTAAGAGAGAAAAGGACTTGGGATAGAAAGCGCATGAAAGAGTATTGGAATGAAAACAAACGCTACAAACAGGCATTGGAAAATATCGAAGAACTTTGGGCAAACAGAGAATTTAATGACAACCTAGCTTGGGATATGCTCCTTGAATCCCGCCAAGCCCTGAAAGGCGAATCCCAATGAGTCAAATAAAACCCGAACACTACTTCCAAGCAGAGAAAAACAACATCGACCGCAGAACATTTTACAGCCGGGTCAAGCTCCACAAATGGGATATCGATAAAGCAATAAACAAGCCAAAACGGAAAAGGAGGGGTTCTGTAATGAAGGGATTGCATGAACGAGAAATGGAAAATGTAATCGAAGAACTGCATGCATTGGGATATTACGAAACAAACGGAAAAACGTTAAAAGAATTATATAAGCAACTTGCTTTCTTGGAATTAACGCAGATTGAGGTTAAGTCGCCACATTCAAGCTGGTTTTAAGCGCAAATAACAACATAGGGAGCGTTTCGTGACAGATTAATAGATTTTATACATACAGGGGGGAGACGCTCTTAAAACTATAACTAGGAGGAATTAAAATGACTATGACATTAGCGGAAATAAGGAAATCAGAATATAAGGAACTGCAAGAACGCAGGGAGAAAGAAAAAGAAGATTTAAAAAAGGAATTGCAGAATGTGTTAGGCAATGAATTGGTAGAAATGTTGTCAATAATATCTGTTTCAGATGATGAAGAATTCTATAAGGTGAAAATAGCATTCGTGTTAGATGGATACAGGCAAGAAGATGATTTCTATTGGAACGATGACGAAAGCAAAGAAGATTTTGCGGAAAAGGTGAAAGGTAGAATTAATTATATCAAAGAATTGCGTGAACAGTTTCCTGAATATGCCAAGCAGAATGATTATATCCAATCGAATAGAGAGTTTAAAAAGAAATTTAACTTAACGCATATGGGATATGAAAGAGCATACGAACTGAGGCTTGAGTTAGCGGACTTCATGAAATTACCTAATCGAACGAGCGTTAGCTTCGGTGGTGGTGCTTACGAAATAAAAAGAACTCCACAAAGAGTGAGGGAATACAACGAAAACATTGATGTCGCAATTGATGTACTTCTTGATTGCATTTCAGAGTTGAAACAAAAGAAGTATAAGGAGGACTAACCCATGACTCCACGCTGGATGATCGAACGGAAACACATAAACAAGCACAATGAAATTTTAACGGTCATTGAAATTTATGCTCAAGGCGAAAACAAAGAACTGGTAAGGCAAGAAAATAAGAATCGGAAGCATAAGAGAGAGTTGTTGTTGGTTGAGAGTTGACACGAATTGTGGACTAGTTGAAAGGAGAATAACAGTGAGAGAAATTAAGTTTCGTGTATGGGACAAGGAAGAAAAAGAATTTATATATTTTAACAAATTTGGATTTTGGGAAGATGGAAGTCTTATGTATGTACAACAAATTGATGATTGCGAAAGAGAAATCGAACCACCGTTTTTTGTTGAAACCAATACAGTGTCAATAAACCAATTCACAGGACTAAAAGATAGCAATGGAAAAGAGATTTATGAGGGTGATATTTATGCCTACCACATCACAGTAGCGTCCGTTCAAGGTGTAGAATTCAGTTTTGAAAAAACTAGTGTGGTCGAGTGGAGAGATGGTGCGTTTTGGGTTAATGAGTATTTATTAAGTGAAGCACTTGAAGGAGACGACAACCCTGTGATTATCGGAAATATATATGAAAATCCTGAATTAGAGGAGATAAATACTAATGAGTGAATTAGAGAAAATAAAAGAAATATTTTTAGAACAAGTTTATAACATGAATCAGATAGTAACCTTTGACCGAGAACATGCAGAGTGGCTTATAAATCGTGTGGAAATTTTAGAAAAGGATAACGATTGGTTAAACAGAAGTTTACTTGATTCAGAAAAGGCTTATCAAGAATTAAGAAAGTCTTTTAAAGAACAAACAGACAGAGCGGTTAAGGGTTGGGAGAAAGTAATTGAATTAGAAAAAGAAAATCAAAGAATTAATAAAGTGAAAGAAATTTGCGAGAGAGATAACGAAAGGTTAACAGAAAGAGTGCGTCAATTAGAAACTCTATTGAATGATACAAAGGCAACACTATTCAATGAAATTATTGAACAAGAGAAAATATTAGGGAGTACTCCTATTGAAGATGAAAAACTAATAAGTCACAGAAAGGGAATAGTAGGAGGTTTAAGAATATCTTTAAGTTTTTTGAATTAAAGTAATTCGTAGTTCGAACAAAATACTAACTATTAAAAGGAGACTAACCAATGACACCTGAAAAACTTTACGATAAATGGCATGAAAAGCTCCAGGAAGTAAACGAAGAAGTGAGATTTTTCAGACGGAAGTATCATGACACAAGAAGTCATGATGACGAAATGGACATGTTTGTTGCTGCCCGAGAATCGAATACGATTCGAGAGTTTTTAGAAGATGTACGTAAATTAAATCCAAATATGGATAGTAAGTATTGAAAGGGAGATTAAACCAATGAATCTAATAAAGTTAGTCGAAAACGTTGAACAATGGAGCATCAACAAAGGGTTGGACAAAGCAGAAAGCAGTAAGCAATTTCTAAAAGTCACAGAAGAAGTCGGTGAAGTTGCTGCAGCGTTGGCAAGGGATGATAGAGTTGCTCTCCAAGATGGTATTGGTGATGTGCTTGTAACACTTATCATTCTAGGTCAACAAAACGGCTTAACCCTAGAAGAATGTTTGCAGATGGCTTATAACGAAATCGCTGATCGCCGCGGTGAAATGGTTAATGGAATATTTGTGAAAGAAGAAGATTTAAAGGAGGTCTAACCGTGCAAACACTAGATAAATCACTAAGAGATACAGAAGTCAGTCAACGCAAGAAATTTCTAATCATGAACCTTAGAAAACTAGGCGTCTTTGAAACAACGGACGGAAGAAGTCTAGACGATGTAAGCCTGTATACATTGGAGTGGAATTACGTGACCGCCAAGAATGATGCTATTCGAGCATACGGGGAGGAATAATCCATGCAAGCAATCAGCAGAGTACGCCATCCGGATAAATATCAGTGTGTGCTGCAGTGTATTGATAAGGAATCGGAAGGCTTCGAATGTGTGAAGCCGATTCGCCGGGTGACGAGATATCATAAGCATTTTAAGCGTAGAGGTAAGTTTGTGGAGTTTTCCGGAGATAGCGGTGATAGCTATTGGGAAGCTGTGTATCGTAAGAAATTATCGTGAGGGGTGATGGTTATATGAGCCATGGCAAGCGAGGAAAAACATTAGAGAATATAATCGAATATTCCAATAAAGTTTACAAAAATAAAGGGATGGCGCTCGTTGACAAGGTGCCTACTCCATGGAATGTTCACTATAACAAAAAGACCGGAAGGGTTGTCAGAGCGTTCCCAGAAAAGAAAGGCACAGTGGACTTTGTAGGAATCAGTCACGGGCGATCAATTGCTTTCGATGCTAAAAGCACCAAGATTCGGACGAGTTTCCCACTAAAAAATGTGGAGCAACACCAAGTGGACTATTTGATTAATCATCAAGACCAAGGCGGAATATCGTTCTTTATCGTTTACTTTGAGAAACATAACGAAGCGTATTACCTTCCGATAGATGAGCTTAAAAAGTGGTGGGATAGCCAATTAAGCGGCGGACGGAAAAGTATTCCTTACGAGTGGTTTGTATTAAATACTGACTTAATCAAAACAAATAACGGTGTTCCATTGGATTATTTAGAGAGAGCAATCTAACAATCTAGCAAAATAATCAATAAAAAAAGCCGGGGCTCATCTCCCCGGCAACCAACTCTATTTGACTAAGTTTATTATACCATACTGAGGGGTTGGTACACATGAATAAGAGAGACATCCAGGCAACAATCCAAGAAGATTTCCAACTAGAAGAGGGAGCTAATAAGCTAGAATTTGATATAATGGACTTACCTTCCAGTTGTGTAATAGTTATTTGCGATGGAGTAGCTAAATTGAGGGAGCTTCCGCCATTTGGGGAATACAAAATCGTTACACATCAAGGGAAGGTGAAACGAATGCGGAGGGAAGAGGGGGAAGAGTTTTGAGTATAATTATATTAATTTTGCAAGTGGTAATTATTATTGGAGCATACTGGTTATTTGATTATATAAAAAAGGTCCCAGATCAGATACACAAGAAAAACTTAGAAACATTTAAAAATGAATTACAGAAGGAAATTGTAAAGCTAGAGGCTTCTGAAAGCAATTTGCACCTAAAGAAGATTGAAAAGTTCACAGAGTTTAGTGGGGCGCTTTACGATGTTCTTAATGGTGTGAAATACAAAGATGTTGATGATGAAGAACTTAAAGAAAATGCAACAAAATCTATGGAATCCTTTACTAAGGACATAATGTTTTTCGCTGGGGAAAACACTATAAAGAAGTTTGTTGAGTACAGAAGATATTCTCAACTATTAACTAATGAGGGCGGTAAAGATGAACAAGCTAAGTTTAATTATATTTTAGCTGAATTAATTTTAGAAATGAGAAAGGATTTAGGGTATGACGATAAAGTAGATGTTGATGATTATTTGTATATCTTAATTAGGGATTGGGATGAAAACAAAGAGTTGTTCAAGGAAAGATCAAATAGAGCAAAACAATTAAAAAAATAGTTCTACCAGCCAACTGGAGGACACTGAATGACGCAAGAAGCGTTGTTTGGTGTCCTTTTTTATTTGCAAAACAACTACTTGAGGGAGTGTTGTAAATGAACAATATGAACAGCAAACAACTAGAAAACTGGGCAGACAGATTACTGGCAGAATACGATGAAGGTTGGAAGGGATTGAATAAGACGAAGGACAATCTCCGTGATGATTTTCTTCCTGATCAACAGGATAAGACACATATAAACAGCATGATTGACAGCATGACCTATTCCATCGATTGGATGCGAACTGGCAGGCAACCCGATATGTATCGTGGTGTAGATAAAAAAGATAAATATCGCGCTAAGTTTTATGATGATATGGACATTTTGCCGGATATCAATGAGGAACTGCGGAAAGAGCGAGAGCCGTTGTATATGAGTCAGGAACAGCGAATGGCGTTGATTCAATTGTTCAGGAACTTCTCTGATAGAGAAAGGCAATGTTATGTCATGCATACGGCGGAAGGATTGAGTATGCAGCAAATAGCTGATAAATTAGGCTTAAGTAAGTGGACAGTCAGAACTTATATAAACCGAGCAAAAGAGAAAGTGGAAGAAATTACTGCTGCTTAATATGTCGCACGAATGTCGCACGGATTTCCGGAAAGTGAAAGGGTCTTTTTGGGATAGAGCACTAATTAAATTTAGAGCGTGCCCCTTAAGACCTTACGGTCTTTATTAATATTATAATCATTAGTAGATTTAGCAGGTAATTAGTCCTCTTTTGTCGTATGATAAAGATGGGGAGGTGAATGTTATGTCAGAAGAAACTAACGGAAGAAACATTCTTGATGTTGCGATGGAATTAACCAAAATTCACTTAAGAAGCTGGGGAGTGAGTGATTCGGATGAACTGAAAAAAGTTTATACCGAATATTATTCACTAGTTAAGGCGGTCGGTAACAAGCAAGGGAGAAACTTGTATGATTTCTTGCCTGAGGAAATCATCAGTAAATTTAAAGGTGAGTAATACACAAAAAACATCTATCTGTAAAAAAGATAGGTGTTTTTTATTT
This sequence comes from Oceanobacillus alkalisoli, assembly GCF_022213125.1. Classification (NCBI taxonomy): domain Bacteria; kingdom Bacillati; phylum Bacillota; class Bacilli; order Caryophanales; family Bacillaceae; genus Oceanobacillus; species Oceanobacillus alkalisoli. The sequence goes on from NZ_JAKNRA010000010.1 coordinate 44,514, forward strand.
TAAGAATTCGGAGGTGGAGTTGATGTAAATGCCGAACTGGGAAAAAATTCGATTAGAATGGGAAACTACAAAAATAACATTCAAGGCTCTAGCAGAAAAACACGGCGTAAAAGAAGGTACACTGAAAAGTCGTCGCAGTCGTGAAAAATGGACGAGGGATGCAACTAAGAAAAAAGATGCAACTAAAACACGGAAGGTTGCAACCAATTCTAAAGAGGTGCAACCAAAAAAAGAACAGCGATATAAAGAAGGGAGCAGAAAAGGTGCTGGGAATCCTAGCCCGGTAAAGCAATTTGCCAAACGAAACTCAGCCGCAAGAAAGCATGGTCTTAGAGCAAAGTACTTCACCGATACCCAAAAGGAAATCATGGAGGACTTTGAGGATTTTTCCATCGCCGATCAATTATGGTTACAGATTGAGATTAAATTTTCTGCCATTATACATTTACAGAAGATAATGTGGGTTGAACATGATGACGACACATTGAGTGAAATATCAATGGAATCAAGTGGTATGGAAGGTTCTTCCGAGGCATACAAGGTAGTTTATGCATTTGAGCAATATGAAGCATATATAAGAGCGCAATCGAGAGCGATGGCTGAATACAGGAATCTTGTTAAGCAGTTCCTTGAATTAGCGCACGATGAAGATGAAAGAAAGCTTAAGTTAGAACTAATGCAGCATCAAATAGATAAGACCAAGGCCGAAACCGAGAAAATAACCAAAGAACAAGACGGCGGTTCTCCACCAGTTATTACAATTGTTGACGAGTGGAGTGATGCAAGTGAGTAAGCAGGTAACTGTAAACATCCAGAAAGAAGTTAACCCGCATTTCAAACCTGTATGGACCACGGACAAGCCGTATAACATATTAAGAGGTGGCCGGAACTCATTTAAGTCATCTGTTATTGCATTGCTGCTTGTTTATATGATGCTTAGGTATCTAACCAAGGGAGAAAAGGCGAACGTTGTTGTCGTTCGAAAAGTAGCAAGCACAATTCGAGATTCGGTATTCCTAAAAATTCAATGGGCGCTTGAGAAGTTCGGATTGCTGGATCAATTTAGTATGACGGTTGCTCCTTTCAAGATAATGCATAAAGGAACTGGATCAACATTCTATTTCTATGGATCGGATGATTTCCAGAAGCTGAAATCTAACGACATCGGGAATTTAATTGCAGTCTGGTATGAAGAAGCTGCTGAATTTGGTAGTGCCGAGGAATTTGACCAGACGAACGTTACATTTATGCGACAGAAACATCCACTGGCTGATTTCGTCCGGATATTCTGGTCGTATAACCCACCGAGGAACCCATACCACTGGATAAATGAATGGTCCGACAGCATGACTGGTGAAGATGCCTATTTGGTCCATCATTCAAGTTATTTAGATGATGAATTGGGCTTTGTTACTGAACAAATGCTTGATGATATCGAGCGAATCAAAAAGAATGATTATGATTACTATCGGTATTTGTATAAAGGTGAACCGGTAGGTCTTGGAAATAATGTCTACAATATGAGCTTATTTAAAGAGTTAGAGGAGTTGCCTTCTGACGATAGAATCATTGCTCTTTATTATTCTACAGACGGCGGGCACTCACAATCGGCTACTACTCATGGTTGTTACGGTCTAACAGCTAAGGGGAATGTGATACTGCTAAATACTTATTACTATAGCCCGGCTGGTAGAGTTGAAAAGAAGGCTCCTAGTGATTTATCAAAGGACTTAAATGAATTCATAACAAAGACAGCACAACAAGAGTATTGGCGTGGTGCCAGGATAATGAACCGTACCATTGATAGTGCTGAGGGAGCGCTTAGAAACCAGTATTATAAAGATTATCGACAGCATTTAACACCAGTCGCCAAGAAAAAGAAAGTTGATATGATTGACTACCCTACAGACCTTTTAGCGCAAGGTCGTTTTTATTATCTTAAAAATCCATATCCAACCGGGATGGAGCATGCGGATAGCAATGAAATCTTCATAGAGGAACATAAAAAGTTCTCCTGGAATGAAAAAACAGTCAACAGTGAAAATCCGCAAGTTATCGAAGAGGATGACCATACTTGTGACCAATTTATATATTTTTGTTTATCAAACGCACGTGATTTAAGACTGAAAGTTTAGGAGGTGAAGCCGTGAAAGTCATCCAACGCATTAAAAATCTATTTAAGAGAGGAGGTTATGCATTGTCTGGCAAGGATTTAAAATCAATTAACGATCATCCTAAAATCAATATCGACCCAAAAGAATTAGCAAGAATAGAGCGCAACTTAAGGCAGTATGAGGGCGATTATCCGAAAGTGGAGTATTACAATTCGCATGGAGACTTGCAGAAACGAGATTATATGTCACTGAATTTACGGAAATTGAGTGCTGATGTATTAGCTGGTCTTATTTTTAATGAACAATGTGAAATCAATGTTTCTGATGCGGATGAAAAGAAAAAGAAGGATAACTCCTTTAAGTCGGCACATGAGTTTATCGAGCATGTATTTGAACATAACAAATTCAAGAAGAATCTAGCTGATTACCTGGAGCCTGCACTTGCTCTTGGCGGATTGACAGTAAGGCCGTATGTAGATATGGAAACTGGCGAAATTGAATTTTCTTGGGCTATTGCCAACGCTTTTTATCCGTTAAGAAATAATAGTAATGGCATATCGGAAGGTGTCATGAAGTCGGTGACCACTAAACATGATGGTAATCGCACCATTTATTACACATTGCTAGAATTTCATGAGTGGGAAAAAGGGCAGGATGGCAATAATTTATACGTTATTACAAATGAACTTTATAAGTCGGAAAGTCCGAATGAAGTTGGTAAGCGTGTTGCTTTAGAAGAAATATACGAGGGGCTGCAAGAAGTCTCATATATTCCCGGTTTATCACGTCCGTTATTTAATTATCTCAAGCCGTCTGGATTCAATAATATCAATCCACACAGTCCACTAGGGCTGGGTATTTGCGATAACTCTGTATCTACTCTTAAAAAGATAAATGACACATACGATCAGTTCTGGTGGGAAATCAGAATGGGGCAGCGAACGGTGTTTGTGGATGATGCTGTGCTTAACACTCTGCCAGACGAAAGTGGCCGACCTCCTAAACAGATTTTTGACCCAGACGTTAACGTTTATAAGTCCATGAGAATGAATGAGGGCAAAGATCCGGTTAAAGATGTGACTAGCGACATTCGTACAGACCAGTATATCGCTGCTATTAATCAATCATTACGAACGTTAGAAATGGAATTAAAGCTTTCTGTGGGTACTTTCTCATTCGATGGCCGTTCTATGAAAACAGCAACTGAGGTTGTTAGTGAAAATGATTTAACTTACCGGACTCGTAACGATCATGTTTATGAGGTTGAGCAGTTTATTAAAGGCTTGATTGTTTCTGTTCTTGAACTAGCAAAAGCCACTACATGGAATAACAAACAGTTATTTGATGGTGAAATACCAACATTTGAGCATATCGGTGTTGACTTTGATGATGGTGTGTTTCAGGATAGGACGGCTTTGCTGCGATTCTATGGACAGGCTAAGCAATTCGGTTTCATTCCTACAACAGAAGCTATCGAACGCATATTCAAGGTTCCGAAAGAAATGGCTGAGGAATGGTATGAGCAAATCATTATGGACCAGTCGGATATGGATCCGGTAGAGATTACTAGTCGACGGGAAAGGCGCGAGCTGGGAATGGAGGAGTGATTAAGTGGAAACTAAAAATCCGAGAATCACTCCTATCCAACTCGACTTATGGTCCGGCAATATGTCCGAACTCTATAACTCCCTTGAAGGAGAAATTATTCGCATCATCATCAAACGCTTAAAGCGTGGTTCAAGTGACATTACCCAATGGCAAGCTCAGAAACTATCCGAATTGCGCTTATTCAACAATGAAGTGGCTAAATACCTTGCAGAAGTAACAAGCGTTGCTGAAACTGAAATAAAGCGCATGTTCGAAGATGCTGGAACAGCCATTGTGGAGGATATTGACCAATCTATGCCTTATCCTACTAAACCAATGCCAAACAACTTAGATAACGTCATGCGTGCTTATCATGAGCAGGTTTGGAGTGAAATTGATAACTACGTCAATCAGACGTTAATTACTACAAATTATGGAACTGGAACAGCAGCAAGAGCATACACAGATGTATTGAACCGAACTACTGCAATGTTTAATACTGGATTATATTCATTTGAGGATGCAGTTGAGCGTTCTGTAATGGAATTAGCGCAAAAGGGTATTAATTCTACTTTTGTTGATAAAGGCGGCCACACGTGGAGCCTAGAACGCTATACTAGAACCGTTTTGAAGTCTACCCTATCAAATACCTATGATTCTCTTAGAAAAGACCGTATGGCTGATTATGGCGTTCATACAGTGGTTGTTACTTCTCATGCAGGAGCAAGGAAGCAATGCTCTGTTATTCAAGGGAATGTTGTTGATTTACGTTTCCCTAATGAGATTCCGACGGATAGCGAGTATAAAAGTATTTATGATCCAATGTGGGGTGCTGAATATGGAACGGCGGGTGGGCACAGAGGTGTAAACTGCCGTCACTTGCATGTGCCTTTTATTCCGGGAGTAAACACGAATAACCAACCTCAATTTGACCAAGAGCTGAATGCAAAAGTAGCAAAAGCACGTGATACTCAGCGCCGGATTGAAAGGGAGATTGTGAAATACAAGAAAAACCTTATGGTTGCTACTGAATTAGGCAGCGATAAGACTTCTTACTGGCAATCCATGGTTACTCGAAGGCAAAAGGCAATGCGTATCCATTTGAAGAACAATGGGGAGTATTTGAGCCGGAATTACCGTCGTGAGAAGGTTTATACGCCATTAGATACATTGTTGAAAGACTTTTCTTATAAAGAAGGAGCGTGATTTTGTTGAGCGATAAATTGATTTTAAAAATTAGTAAAAACAAGGAATACGAATCTACTAGCTCAAGCACATATGATATTTATCTCAATGATTGGAAATTAGAAAGAGGTGTACTCGGCATCAACTTAGACATGCAAGCGCCGGAAAGACCACTACTCACTATAGAATGTCATCCGGATTTTATTGAAATAGATGATGTAGATGTCGAGGCAGTATTCAAAGATGCATTTGAGGAAAAGGAGAAATGCGGTTTCTATGACAGACAATAATTGGAGGTGATCACTATATCTCCTAGCTACCAGGTGCGGTAGCCGTTTGTAAAACGTAAAGGTGGTGTGTAATGGGAAATATTATCGACTTATTGCCTTATGAAGTTTATGAGTATTCTTGGGGTTCAGCGGTAAAACATCGTAACGGAAAATGGGATAAGGTGTTTTTAAAACCAGACGCTCAAGAAATCGATGTATCGAATATAGAAGTGGTTATACATGAAACTGGAATTGAATTTATTTAAGTGCACCTAGCAGTCAAGCGTTAGGTGCTTTATTATGCCCATTTTAAAGGCTTGGGGTAAAACTAAGCGAAACCTTACCGCATGAGGTGTTACATGCTAAAAAACATTAATAAGGAGCGATTATAGATGGATTTGAAAGAATTACTCGGAGAAGAACTATACAACCAAGTCATTGAAAAAGCAGGTGATAAAAAGATTGCTGTTGTTTCTGATGGGAATTGGTTCCCAAAAGAAAAGTTCGACACGGTGAATAATGAAAACAAGAGTCTGAAACAGCAAGTTAAAGACCGTGATAAGCAATTAAACGACTTGAAGGGCGTTGATCCGGAGAAGTTACAACAAAAAATAACGGACTTGCAGCAAGCGAATAAAGATAAGGACAAAGAACACCGGGAGCAAACTGCCAAGCAACAAAAGGAATTTGCTATTGAACTAGCATTGAGAGATGCAAATGCTTTAAACACTAAAGCAGTAAAAGCCTTGCTTGATACCGATTCTATTAAATTAGATGGTGAAACGTTACTGGGGTTAGATGACCAGCTGAAAACATTGCAAGAATCCGATGCTTATTTATTTAAGCAAGAACAAAAACCAAATTCACCAACAATTGTTGCTGGCGGCAATCCAAACGGTGGCGGTAGTGGTGCGATAACGAAAGAACAGATCATGAAAGAGCCAGATGCTATTAAGCGTCAAAAAATGATTCAAGAAAACAGTCAATTATTCCAATAAAGAGAGGACAATTTAAATGGAAAAACAAAAACAGTTATTAAAAATGAACTTGCAAACATTTGCGAGAGCAGATAATTACCCAGAACCAAATACACAAATGCAATCTAATTTTAGCGAGTTGGATGCAAAATCAATTGATTATGCTTACCGATTCGGGGAGAACTTCAGTAAATTTATTGAAGCGTTAGGTATTACACGTCAAATTCCGGTACAAGAAGGATTTACGTTGACGATGTACAAAGCGCCTGTTGTTGATTTGGCTGACGGTGATGTTGGAGAAGGTGAATTAATCCCACTCTCTAAAGTCACGCCACAACCTGCCGAAACGAAAGAAATCACGCTTAAAAAGTATCGTAAAGTTACCACCGCCGAAGCTATCCAACGATATGGTCGTGATGAAGCGATCAACATGACAGATAATGCACTTATCAAAGAGGTACAGAAAGGCATTCGTGATTACTTGTTTGACACAATCAAGACACACGGAACAGAACAACCGAACTTGAATGCAGGTACATTGCAAGGTGCGTTAGCATCTGCATGGGGTGCGTTGGAAGTCTTGTTCGAAGATGACACGATCACGACAGTGGCATTTGTTAATCCAATGGATGTCGCAAACGAAATTGCTAATAAAAAAATTACACTTGAAACACAGTTTGGGCTGCGTTACTACACTGATTTAACAGGAACGGTTGTATTCTTAAACAATACAATCCCACAAGGTGAAGTTTATGCAACGGCTGCTGACAACTTACAAGTGGCTTATATTTCAGCTGGTTCTGATGCATTTCAAGAATTTAACATGTTTACCGATGAGTTTGGTTACATTGCTATAGCTCACGGACAGCAATTAGAGACTCTATCTGTACAAACTGTTCTAGCATCTGGTGTGTTAATCTTCCCAGAGCGTTTGGACGGCATGGTTAAAATCGATATCGCGGGCGGCGAAACTACTCCAGAAGCATAAGAAAGGGATGATATAAATGGCGACATTTAAGTTTAATAAAGATTATCGCGACAAAGAATTGAAACAAGACATAAAAGCAAATGAACCTGTTGAAATGACAGTCAAACGTGCTGATGAAGTGGTTAAAAACATCAGAAAACAAAGCGACAAATTTAAAGGGTATGAAAATTTTGGATATGAACGTGTAGACAATAAAGAAGAACAAGGGGAAGGCGATTAAGCTTTCCTCTTTTTTTTGAGGAGGAGAGATTATGCCTTATCTCACATTCGACGAATTCAAAGAATTTAACAAGGCAGATGTTGACGAAACGACTTTTGGTAAGTTGCTTCCGAAAGCATCTGCCATTTTAGATAACGTGACGAATCACTTTTACGCTAAATGCGATATGGATAAAGATAATACTTGGCGAGTGGACAAATTTAAACAGGCTCTATGCGCTCAAATAGAGTATTTCAACGAGTTAGGAGCAACTACATTCGAAGGTATCAATCAAGCGCCACAGTCGTTTAGTGCGGGACGTACAAGCGTAACGAATCCAAGTAGATACAATACAACGGGCGAAAATGAAAGCAAGTCATTGGTTGCCGAAGATGTTTATATTTATCTATCTGGTACAGGGTTGTTATTTGCAGGTGTTGCCGTATGGTAATGCCTAAACCGCCTGCAGACTTTTGTATTGATTCATTTGAATATCGGGAGTTTATTAGCGATGGTTGGAACGGACCGGAGTACAAAGAATCTGTAACGATTGAACACTGCCGTATTGATCGTGGAGCTGAATACAGTCAGTCATCAGCTGGGAAGGTGTTGCTCTATAATGCCGTTATTTTCTGTTACGAAGGCATTACTACGCCATTACCGAAATTTATAACACAATCCATAGTGCGCTTTGATGACCAAGACCACACGATTACAAAGGTAATTCCAATCTATGAAGCATATGAGAAAACCCTCTATTCCTACGAATTGGAAGTGGTCTAATGGTCGAGGTGAATGTCAATTTATCTGGTGTATATAAAAAGATGGAAAATCAGAATGTAGACCGTGGAAGGTATGCAGTTGCGAATCAGGCGCTTGCTGATATGAATCAATTTGTTCCCATGGATGAGGGTATCTTAAGGCAAACGGCAACCATCGACATTGATGGAACTGGAATCAATTACAACACGCCATACGCAAACCGAATGTTTAAGTATTACATGTATAACTACACCACACCAGGCACTGGACCACGTTGGGATAATAAAGCCAAAGGAATGTTCATGAGCGATTGGATTAATGCATTTTTGAAAGGGGCTGGTTGGTAAGTGGACTTTATTGAAAGACTAGCAGAAAGAGTTAACCAGATTCCGAGTCTACCTATCAGGGTTGAACCCGGTTATCTTGGAGCTGGTGAATCATTTGTATTCTATCCACTACCAGGCTCCCGAATAACGCAGGCTTTCATGGATGGAACGAGTGATCAACAACTAAACTTTGAATTTGCCATGCGTTCAACAATTCAAGGCAAGATTAATCAAACGTTATGGGTTGTTCAGAATGAATTAGAGCAATTGGAAGAATTGGAAAGTCAAGACGGTAGCTTTGAATTTCAAAATATAGTAATCACAAACAAGCCTTTCATCAACCAAGCTGATGACCAAGGCTTTTTTACTTTTTTATTAGATATACAGGCAAATATTACAGTTTTCAAGGAGGAAAAAATCAATGGCTAGAAATAAAAACGCATTACGTGGGCATTTTATCCAAGAATATACACCAGGACAGGATGAACCGGGTGAGGAATGGTTAGAATTGGCTCACTACATCTCCAACATTGCAATGGAGCCAAACGAAACTACAGAAGAGGAAGCTTTCTATGATGGTGATGGGACGCTAGAGGAAACCGTAACAGGAGTGGCAAGGGCTTATTCTCCTGAAGGTCACTTTGACCCAGAAGACCCTGCGCAAGCATTGATTGAAAGCTTGCAGGATGAAGTGGGCGACAAACGTATAGTGTGGCATAGAGTTGTTCGTTCGGACGGTAAAAAAGAATGGGTGGGACCTGCAACGGTATTGAATATCATTGCAGGTGCAGGTGAAGCGAGTGCTTATGAAACATTCTCTTGCACCATCCGTTTTAAAGAGAAACCTAAAGAAATCGATTTGGATAGCGGTGGCGGTGGTAGTGCTCAGACTGTAGGTGTAAGCAAAGTGCTTTCTGCGGATGAAGATAATAAAGCTGTCACAACCAGCGATAAAAAATAAGAGGGGCTTTGTGCCTCTCTTTATCTGTTTTTAGGAGGATGAAAGATGTCTGGAATTCAAATTGACATAAAGAAAACTGGATTTCCCGTGAAAGTAGGAGAAATCGAACTGTGGTTTGATGATTCTATGGAAAAGCTAGCTAACTTTTTGGATGCTGAAAAGAAATTACAAGAAAATGACTTGAAGATAGCTGAAAAAATGAAGAAATACAACAATATTGATGAGGAATCCATGGACTCAGCGACAGCGAATAAGATTGTTGAGTTGAAAAAAGAAAGTATTTCCGCATTTTATGAAGAGGCTTTTGGTGAGGGAAGCTTTAACAAGATTTATGAAAAGTACCCGGATGTAATAGAACTTGAAAATATCGTTGTTCCAATTGGAAAAGCAATAATGGACACAGTTCTAGAAAGAGAAAACAAACGGATGAAGAGAGCCGAATCTGAACTAAGTGAGATTGATAAAAAAAGAGCAAAGAAAAAGTAGGTGATTAGATGCGTTTAAACGACCCTCTGATCACCTCTTTTGAATATGAAGGAACAGAATACGAAATCAATCTTGCATTTGACAACGTGCTTGATGTTTTCGATGTAATCAAAATACCTTATTTGCACCCATTTGAAAAGGCTAAAAAGTGCCTTGAATATTTGTTGGTTGATGAAACATTAGAGACGGAAACAATTATAGAACTTTGGAATTTTATTTTTGAAACCTTTATTGAATTTGAAGAAAAGAAACCTATTCAATATGACTTGAAAGGGAATCCAATGCCGACGGAAGAAGACGAGGACGAAGAAGAGTATTCCGACATCGAACAAGATGCCGAATATATTTATGCTTCATTCCGGCAAGCATATGGAATTAATCTTTTTCAAGAACAAGGAAAAATGCAGTGGAGTGAATTCAAGGCTTTGCTTCACGGGCTTCCTAACAATACAGTTTTTAGACAAATTATGCAGATTAGAGCATGGGAGCCATCAAAACACGATACTCCGGAAACAAAAAAAGAAATGGAAAAACTGAAAAGAATTCATGCGCTGAAGGAGGTGGAGTAGATTGGCAGATGGTTCTATTAAAATTGCAATCGAAGTTGATGGTAAGCAGATTAATATAGCAGCTGATAGCCTGAAAGATTTGGAGAGCACCGGAAGGGCCACTGGGGATGGCGTAAAAGATACGGAAGATGCTGTTAAAGGAGTCGGTAACGAATCCGGTAAAGCGAGTGGCAACATTAAAAAACTTGCCGGAGCACTTGGGTTAGTAGCGATTGCTTCAGCAGCCTTTAAAGTATTAAAAGATTCGATGGATGCGGCTATTTCTCGTTTTGATACCTTGAATACATTTCCGAAAGTATTACAAGAATTAGGTGTATCAGCTGAGGACTCCGAACGAGCCATGAGCAACTTATCTGATGGTATCGACGGTCTACCCACCAAGCTAGATGAAATTGCATCTAATGCACAACGTATGTACTCCACATTCGACGATATGGACAAGGCAACAGATTCTGCCATCGCACTAAACAACGCTTTACTAGGGTCCGGGTCTAGCGCAGCAGATGCACAACGAGGTACGGAGCAGTACATCAAATATCTACAAACCGGAAAAATGGAAATGGATACCTGGACTACACTCCAAGAGACAATGGATGTTGGTTTAATCAAGATAGCTGAATCATTTGGGTACACCGGCCGAACGGCAAAAACAGAACTGTACGCTGCACTGAAAGACGGAGCAATCACCATGGATGAGTTTAACGATAGACTTATTGAAGTTGGAACCGGAACGGGAATTATGGCCAAGCTTGCAAAAGAAAACAGTCTGGGTGTAGGGACTTCCATGCAGAACCTTAAAACGGCTGTATCCAGAAACTTAGCGAATGTGGTTGAATCTTTTGACCGATTATCAAAAGAAGTTACTGGAAATTCAATTGCCGAAAACATAGACGGCATGAAGAATGTTGTTAATGCCGCTTTTTCTGTTATTGTCAGCACCATCGATAGCGCAACCCCAGTTGTGGTGTTTTTTGCTGATGGAGTGAAAGCAACAATTCCAGTTGTAAAAGCATTGACACCTGCAATCATTGGTTTAATGACAGCCTATGCAGCTTATCAAGTTATTACAAAAGCGGGCGCTGCTATTGAATCATCTAATAAAATCCTTGCCATTGCAGAAACTTCACAAAAAGCTTTAACTCTGGCGACTAGGGCTCAATTGACGGCACAAGCGGCATCAACGACAGCAAAAGCTGCTGACACAGCTGCGACTGCTGCGCAAACTGGGGCAATCGGCTTGCAGACCATAGCAGTCGGAGTCTTGACTGGAAGAATGAAACTATCTACTGCTGCAATGATAGCCAAAACTGCTGCAACTACTGCATTAAGAACAGCATTAACTGCACTGACAGGACCCGTTGGATGGGTGACTGCTGGTATTGGTGCGTTGGTAACCGGAGCTGTTGCAGTCGTAAAGTGGTTAAATCAAACTACTGCAGAAGCGGAAAGGCTAAACGCTGAAACGGAGGATTTGGCTAGTACAACAGACGAACTTGCGGATAGTGTAAATAATTCTTCGAAGGCTTATGAAGATAATGTTAGTGACATCACGTCAACATCTGCCGCCAATGATGATCTTATCAGGAAAATTAAAGAACTATCTGAGGTGGAAGAGAAATCAGCAGCTGATAAAGCCTTATTACAAACCTACATTGATTCCTTGAATGGTTCCGTACAAGGTTTGGGTCTAGCTTATGATGAACAGGCAAACGCAATGAACGTGTCGAATGAAGAGTTGCAGGCTAGAGTTGACTTGATGAAGGCGGAGGAAAGTGGAATTGCTGCACAGGAAAGATTAGCAGAGATTCAGGCAGAGCAAATTGATACGCAGCTACAAATGAATGAAGTGAATGCCCTGCGTGAAGAATGGAATCAAAAACTCGAAGATGGCACAGTTAAATCAAAAGAGCATAAAGAAGCCGTAGCTGACTTAGACGAGCAAGAGAATCTATTGAAAGCGACATTAGTGGAACTCGGGGAACAATACGGATTAACGGAGGAGCAAGTAACCACAGCAGCCGAGAACGCAGCCACAGCCATTGAAGAAGGTAACCTAAGGCAAGTCACTTCGTATGAGGATTTATCGGACGTACAAAAAGAAGTCTTTGACAACATGAAAGCTAGTTATGACGAATTAGTAGAAAATGCAACGAATGCATTTGAAAAAATGAACGATGAATCAAAGGTGTCTTCCGATGAAATGATTGCTAACCTCAAGCACAATCAGCAAATGACAGAAGAATGGGGAGAAAACATTGCTGAATTGTACGAATATGCATCTAAAAACGGTCACGAAGGTTTCTTACACTGGTTAGAACAATTAGGTCCTGATTCAGCAGCAGAGATAGAGGTAATTAACGGAATGTCCGATACAAAATTAGCTGAGTTTGCTGAGTTGATGGACAGCGGTGCTTCAGTAGCTGGAGATAGTTTTAAAACATCCTTAGGCGATGAGTTCGACGATGCTGTTGATGTAATGGTTGATTTCATTGATGAAGGATCAACTTCTATGAGAGAGCAGATTAAAATTGCCGGATTTGATGAAATCGGGAGTATGGTTCCCGAAGGACTTGTGGAAGGAATTGAATCTGGTACACCTGATGCGGAAAACGCAGGCAAGGAAATGGCTGAAAAGACGACGCAAGCAACAAAAGATGCCTTTGAAACACGAAGTCCATCCAAGGTTTATGAGGGGATTGGTGGCGACCTAACAGATGGATTGGCTAACGGTGTCCAAAGAGGTACAGCGCGCGTGTTAATTGCTGTTAGGATGATGTTTAACAGAGTAAGAACTGATTCGTTACGGCAGTTTAATACGATTAATAGCGATTATCAACGACAAACCAGCAGATTGAGAACCACAATGCATTCGCAGTATCGCTCTATTGGTCTACATGCAATGTCTGGTTTAAGGATTGGATTAAACGCTGGTAGTGGCCGGGTGATGGCTACGGCTAGGAGTATTGCTAATAGGGTTGCTTATACGATGCAGAAAGCATTGAAGATAAATTCTCCATCACTTGTTATGAGAGATGATGTAGGTCGATGGGTGCCTGAAGGTCTCGCTGTGGGCATTAAGGATAATGCTAATTCAGTTTTCCGGGAGTTAAATAGGTTATCGAGCAGAGTTATGCGAATGGGTACGCCTGAAATGGCGCTAGGAATGCCAAGCATGGCTTATAGCGGTGGCAGCACTTCGAATGTTATGAACAGATCGACCACTGAAAACAAATACAACACCACTAACATGCAAGGAATGTTTGAGGGTGCTAATTTCCATGTTAGAAATGATGATGATATTCCTAAATTAGCGAAAGAATTAAACGATTATATGACACGTGGTGCAAGAAAGTACGGGACGGTGAAATTGCCATGATAACAATGGATGACAACTATAGATTAGAGGAATTCGGATTTAAAGCTTACTTGGACCATGAACATCAGGCTACCCCAGAAATTAGACGTAAAACAATGCCAATTCCAGGTATGGCTGGTTCTTGGAATTTTGGTTCTGAAATCGGTGAGCGACACTTTAATATTCCATTAAAACTATCGGGAGAGGATCAAGTAAGCATGCAATATTTGCAGAGTGCATTTATTACTTTTTTGTTTGATGCATTCGGAAAGCCAAGACCAATTAAGATGTCTTTTGATTATGAGCCAGATAAGCATTACACGGTTGAACTATCAAGTGTAGTAACACCAAACACAGCTATTTATCATTTTAAAAACTTTGGTTTACCTCTGGTGGCAAGTGATCCAATGAAATATGCTAGTGCAAATCAATACGATCCGGACAGAGATATTTATTATGGTCATGTTCAAGACGGAGATTATTACGATAATCCTCAGTCCTTTCAGTGGCAATACGAACGGCACTACAGTGGTATTAATAATTACTCATCGCTAGTGGCCGATTTCATGATTGAAATTGCAGGCACTGTAACCGATCCGTCTGTGACGAATTTAAACACGAATCAAACATTGACTTTGCCGTCTATTAATAATGGAAGATTAGTCATTGACGGTAAACGATTTGTTGTTATTAAGGATGGCCAAGAAATTTTAGATGGCAGCAACTATAATTTTTTCCATATCCAACCCGGTGCGGTTGGTTTTTTATTTGAAGGAGAAAATCCTTCTGCAACAGTCAACTATGGATGGTTACACAAGTTTATGTGAGGTGAGGAAATGTTAATCAAAGCATTATTAATAATAGCTATTTCAGTCGTTCTTTCAACGATAATCAATGTAATCATTATGAGAAAGACGACAGAAATAGCTGTAAAAGAAATAGTAAAAGTAGAAAACAGAATGCACAAAACAATTGAATTAAATCGAGTAGATGTTGGACAAGTAGCTAAGGAACTAAATGACCATATCAAAACTAAGGAACGAACCAGAGGAGTGATGTGATATGGCGATTAAACCGGTTAGCGGAAAGATTGAATCACAGGAAATTAATGATAATTTGAGTTATTTGGATAGCAGAATGAGTAGAATAATTACTACTCCAGTTGAAGGAGTGTCTGCTGAAGAAATCGCTGATGCTCGAGAAGATGAAGATTCTTTAGGTGATCGTATACGGTTCATCGCAAGTGGTGATGGATTAGATGATAAAGCGGCTACATCTGACAAACGAACAGTTTTAGGTAATACCTTGAATGTCGTAGTTAATACCGCAGTATCGCATCCAAATGTTGATAAAAACAATAATACAGTTACATTTTATAGCGGCACATTTTTTTATTGGAATAAACGGCGTAATTTTGTGTCAGGTGATTATATAGTAGATTATTCGGATGTTTGGAATGATGGAAACACAATCCCTAATTTATATTATAATACCGAAACCAACACGATTAGAGTTGTTGCTTCGGATGAACTATTGTCAATTACCGAAGATGAACTGTTTGTAATGTCTTTATTAAAAACTTGGGATGGGAAATTAAAATATGTAGTGGCAAATTTCCCCTTTACAATTGACGGTAGAAATCCAGATGAGGATGAGATCCTTAAATTGTCGTCAGTAGGTGGGTTAGGTCAGATAGGGTTACGCCCAAACAGCCCTCGAGCAGATATAGATAATAATAATAAGACATTATTCATACCGAGCGGGGCGGCAATTTATTACCGTGATGGCAGATATACTGTTTCCGAAGATACCACTATACAATTCTTAAGTGGCTCAGCTTCTTTGCGCCAACACGTTTACTATAATATCGCAAATGGTAATTTTATTGTCAGAAGAGGTCTGCATACTACTCAAACTACCGAAAATGAAATTCTTATTTGGGCAATTGAGTGGTTGGATAATAATCGAAACACTATAACTTATATATGGACAACTTGTGACTATACTATCAATGGAAAAAATCCGATTGAAGCAAAGGTCGAAGAAGCAATTGATGAAAAGATTGGAGATCTAAAAGAATCAAAGTTCACCTTTGCCCCAACGGTATTGTCAACGGACTATCAGTCAACAGATGGGAAATACCCAGCTATTATTAATTCAGATGAATATCACACTAACTTTGCACAATTAATAAGCGATCACCCAGACTTTTTAAGTAGAAACTTACAAGGTAAAGATGGGACAGGACAGTATGATATTTTTGAATATCACGCTGGGGCTGACGAAATTGAACCACCAGGTACATTAAAACCAAGACCTAAAATAATAATCACAGCTGGGGTACATGGTTATGAAAGAACTTCCCCAATCGCACTATATTACTTTATAAAAGACATATGTGAGAACTGGCAAAATGACCCAGTGCTTGAGTATTTCAGATGGAATGTGGATATTATATTCAACCCTATTGTAAACCCATATGGGTACAATACAACTAACCGGGTAAATGGGAATAGTGTAGACATTAACCGCAATTTCCCAGATGGTTGGGTGTCTTCAACGGTTGGCGAATCCACCTATGGTGGGCCAAGCCCAGCCTCAGAAGTTGAGACACAATATGTTATGAACACATTACAAAGACATTTAGACGCTTTAGCTTATTTAGATCACCACACCAATGGGAACACAAGGAATTATAGTGATTATTCCCAAATGTTTTGGGTGTTAATGAACTCAGGATATGGGATTGATAATAATATCATGGCTGCTGGGAAGTACACACTAGAAAAAATGACCAGAGCAACTATAGAACGTTATGGTTTTCCAAACAACGTTGGTCACTTTGGTCACATGACAGTTGCAGGTGCTGGAGGAATGGCCCAGCGTTATGGGTCAAGTCTGGGCATACCATCAACTGTTATTGAGACATTTTTCAATTTACCGACAGAAGAGGGAAGCTTCACACCTTCTTACAATGCCATTCGTTCCAGCACAGATTATATTGGTATTTTCTTAGCTGCTTTGATTAATCAGTTTAATAAATAAAAGGACTTTTGACCTCCTATGTCGTATATTGTAGGTAGGAGGGGATAACGTGCAGTTTATAACTGAATTAGTTCTACCAATTTTAGGGGTTTTAATTGGTAGTGGAATAACGATTGGTATTTTTAAAATATCTGAAACTAAAAAGAAAAGAGTAAACCGTTTAAATAATTTAAATCAGTTAATGAAATTAACCAATAATCTTTGTAATGAGGCGAGTAATGTACTATTTGAATTTGAAGCCAACCCTTCCCTGGAAAGTGTTAAGAGAGCTAGAACATTTACATCTGAAACATTACTTGACTATAGTGTTGATGCAGTCTTTCACGCGATTTATATTGATGAATCCATATACAATGAAACTGTAGACTTTACTGAGGTACTCATTGACCAATTTAAAAAATTAAGTGAGCCTACGAAGCATGCAAAGGAATTTGAATCCACTATCAAAGCATTGTTAAATCATGTAATGGAAGATGGTTATTCACTTCTTAATATGTGTAACAATAAAAGAAATGATTATCTTATTGAATTTGGAGAAAAATACATCATCAAATGAGGTGATCACCATAATAAAAACATTAAACCTGAACCGCCAAACAACAGCAATCCTAGAAAATGCATATAATATCGGCTACGAAAAAGAAGTCAACGCCATCTGGCAGGCTTCTTTTTCTTTACCTTTAAACGATCCAAAGGTTGAAAAGGTGGAGCTTTTAAAGTATGTGGAGATAACAGATGAAGACGAGTATATCGGACTGTTCCGCATCATCCCTAAACAAACAAGAAAAAACAGCGAAGCAAATTACGTACAATTCCACTGCGAGCACGTTCTGGCAACATTAATGGACAGCTCGCTTTTTAAATACCATCAATTAACGAATTACACGACTGATTATGTACTGGAGTACCTGTTGAATCAACAGAATCACAAGCATTGGAACCTAGGACAAGTAGATTTCACCCGTTATTTCCATTATTCCTGGGAAAATGAAAATGTGATAACCGCACTATTCAGTGTGCCTCTACCGTTTAACGAGCAATATATATGGACGTGGGACACGCAAAGTTATCCGTGGACATTAAACCTAGTAAGACCGGAAATGGAGCCTACATGCCGTATTAAAGAGGGGTATAATCTTAGAACACTGGAAATTGAAGAAAACCCTATGTCCTTGTATAACCGCATCTATCCATTGGGAGCCGGGGAAGGTGTCAATCAGTTAACAATTGAATCGATCAATAACGGTGTTCCTTATCTGGAAGACATTCAGCCGGGCGAGGAAATTAAAGAGGTTGTATGGGTGGACCAACGTTTTACAGACGTTGAATCATTAAAGGCAAGCGCTCAAGCATTGCTCGATAAATGGAAAAAGCCAATAGTAACCTGGAAGATAGGTGCTGCAGAAGTATCAAAAATCACAGGTCTATCAGTGGACAAATTTAAAGCTGGTGCAGTTGTAAGAATGCAGCTGGATGACTTCCCGACAACTGACTTAAGAATTATGAGAGAGAGCAAATCGGATATAAAAGGTGATCCAGGAAATGCTCAGCTAGAAATTGATAACGTGCAGGAAGATTTAGCATCGACAAATGCTGATTTGGAGCGCAGGCAACAAGTGAATGAGTTGTATTCCCAAGGCGCTACAAACATACTGAATTTTACCTATCAGGACAACGCGGACGCGGAAATGGCGGCTACGATTCCATTCTATCTTGATAATGATGTGGTGAATATTAATACGGTTGAATTAACTTATCGAACAAGACCATTTCGAGCCTATTCACAAGCCACGGAAGGTGGGGGGGCTATCGTAGGGACTACGAAAGGTGGGGGAGGTACGACTAGAAGTACAACAGAAGGCGGTGGCACAACAGCAACGTCATCCAGTGGAGGTGGTTCCCAACAAACATCATCTAGTGGTGGAGGTACAAGTAGAAGCACAAACAGTGGTGGCGGGAGTTCGCAAACGAGCGCGGCTGGAGGTGACCATACGCACGTTATGTTTAGTGTAGTTGGGTACGAGGGTGTTTCCAATGGTGATCAGGTGGCAATAGCGGGAGCGGTTAATGATCAAGGTTCTCGACTTAGACTGCCGGGAGATACCGGGTCTGGGTCATATCGAACTCAAGGTTCGAGCGGTAACCACCAACACTCTGTAACGATTCCGGCTCATAGTCACGAATTCAGCACGCCTAATCATACTCATAGTGTTAATATTCCAGCGCATACCCATGACCTGACAATACCAGCTCACAGCCACGAAGTAACGATTCCTGAGCACACACATGAAATTGAACTACCAAATCATACGCATGAGGTACGTCATGGTATATACGAATTGAATGAAATCCCATCAAGTGTGTTAATAAAAGTGGACGGGAATGTAGTTCCCCATGAATCTATAAGCGGCGATCGTATTGATTTGGTAGATTACATGTCAAAAGACAGTAATGGACGTATTACAAGGGGCAGACATGAAGTGGAAATACTGCCAGATGGATTGGCTCGAATTGAAGCTGACTTGATTCTTCGCGTATTTATACAAAGTCAATTGGGGGAGGTGTTTTGATGATTAGTTCGGGAGGTACAGCGAAAACCACGAGTCAAGAAACACAAGAAATGATAAAATTAGAAATATCCACCCATTCCGGTGATGTCGATACTGTAGAAGTAAATTCTTATAATGCAGAAGAAATGGCAACAGAACTGAATAACCATGAGATACAAGCTATTGCTATTGGAGATAATGTATATAGCCGTATTGACATTAAAAATATTAAACCAAAATAAAGTTTATGGTATGATTATCCAAAAAGGAAGGATATGATTACCATTAAAAAATTAATCATTTTCATTTCGGTAATTGCTCTACTGTCTGCTTGTTCTGGCGAAGATTCAGAGGAACAGGTAATTGTAGATGAAGAGCAATTAAAAGAAGAACTGAGAGAGGAAGTTGAAGAGGAAGTACTTCAAGAAATCGAAGATAAGGAGACCGAAGAGGAACAAGTTGAGGCTATGTCTACAAAAGAAGAGCTGAATGGAATGGACCCTTGGGATTATTATGATGACGTGAATGATTTCAGGGCTGAAATTGACAATAAAGTCTTCTTCGATATGTCTGATGCCGAAAATATTGAGAATAGAACGATTGAAGAAGTGACAACAGGCGACCAAGACACTCTGTTCTCAGCCTATCTAATAACCTTTATCCAACAGACTGAACCAGACGGAGGGTCTGAATACCACGATGTTATGAATGAAGCTAATAGCAAGTTAATTGATGGTGAGTTTGATGAAGTTGTGGAGTTAGTTGAGAAAGCGAAAGAAATCAGAGAAAGTGAAGAATAATTTGAAAGAAGGATTTTGTCCCCTTTTGTCGAATAGGTAGATAGGAGGGGATATATTATGAGTAATGAAGAACAAGAAATTAACTTGAAACAAGACTGGTATTTAGAAAATCTGGTTTATGTAGCCAATGCGGGTGTCGAAATAGGTATCACGTTAAGCATTAAAGGAACAATCGTGAGCGGAACACTAATACCTAATTATCGTTACTTTGAGATTTTGTCCGAACAGTTCAATGCTCTCGGTAATGAATTAGGAAAAAGTTTATCTGGAGCAGCTGATAAGTATGTGGACGAGTTTAGGCAAGATAAAAATAAGGATCTTGATGAAATTCAAGTTGGTTACATTCACTTGAATGATGCAAAATACTATACCCCTAATGGGAATTTCCCCCAAGACAGTATGTTATGGAGGGGGAAAATTGAGGAGGTAGATGGATTTACAATCGGGTCACTAAGTGAGCGTACTAACAGAGGATGATTTCTCCTTACAAATCATCTAGGTAAAAAGAAGGATAATCCCTCCCGATGTCGAATATTAAGATAAAAGGAGGGATTTATCATGAAGTGCCTTAAATGCGGAACTGAATTCAGTGAGTTTGAGGTTTTTATGATAAAAGAAGATGGCGCAGAACCGATTTGCGATTTGTGCGCCGTACAAGCAGAGAAATAAATATGTAATAGTTGATGAGCATCCCGGGTGGGGTGCTCTTTCTTTTGGGGAAATACGAGAAGTCCTACAAAATAGGACAAGGAGATGAAAATTTAAATGATGGAAGGTGTTAACTTGGAGTATTTAGAAGCTGCAAGATTTTATTTGTTTGGAGACGTTAAGTTTCTGCATTTGCTGTTACTACTAATGGCATTGGATATTGTCACAGGAATTTTTAAAGCATGGAAGAACCAAAACTTATGGAGCCGTAAATCACTGTTTGGATATGCAAGAAAAGTTCTTGTACTGGTAGTTATTATCTTGGCCAATGTGGTTGATCAAATTTTAGGTTTACAAGGGGCGGTCACTTATGCGACGGTCCTATTTTATATTGCTAATGAAGGATTATCCATTGTGGAAAATATGGCTCACTTAGGCGTATTGGTTCCAACTAGTCTAGCTAAAAAACTAAAGACAATCGATAATAGTGGCGATACATTACCGGAAGAAATTAGAAAAGAATTTAGTACGAAAAAAGAAGATCAGTAAGACATCTCAACTACGAGGTGTCTTTTCTTTTGCATAAAATATTAAGGAGGAATTATTAATGGCTAAAATCGGTTTAGATATAGGTCATGGAGTAAATACGTTCCCGCCTAATAAAGGTGTTTATCGTGGCGGTAAAGGCTACGCAGAGCATAGTTTTAACGCTCAACTAGGCAAGCGTATAAAAGAATTATTGGAAGCAAACGGGCACACGGTAATTATGGGGCAGCAGCCCAATAAAAAAGACGTTCCTTTAACCACTAGGACAAATCTCTACAACCGTGAAAAAGTCGATATCGTTGTATCACTGCACGCCAATGCGGGGGCTTCAAGCGTGGAGGGTCGTTGCGTGTTTTATTGGGGGACATCTTCCGAGGGTAGAAGGTTAGCCACTCACATACGTGACGAGATTAAAAAGGCTGGTTATTCTACACACGGAAACGGACTACATGCAGGAGTGCTAGGGACGTGGACAAATTTACACATTACCAGAGAAACCAATATGCCGGCTGTTTTAATCGAGCATGGCTTTATGACGAACAACAAAGACTTTGAATTGATCTTTGGTAGCAAGCAAGCACAGTATATCGAGGATATGGCAATTGCTGACGTTAAAGGGATTCAAAAATACTTTGGGCAAAATTTTAAGAGTGATAAACCATCCAAGTCCAAGCCAACTGCATCCAAGCCTAAAGCAAATCCTAAAATACGTACAGGCGGACTTAATCCCGAAAACCTCGCTAAGACAGCGCAATGGCTCAGAGATAACAAAGTAAATTATTGGAAAGCTTATGCATCAAATGGCAATAACCCATATATTGTTACAGGTGGTCTCAATGAAGAGTTCCAGAAGAAATTCGGTGGCTGGTTAGATAGTCAAGGATTCTGGTGGACGTTTGATTAATTTGATATAATGTAGTTACGATGCTGTTATATATGTAGGAAACACACTAAGACCGGAACCTGGAAAACTCCGGTCTATTTTTTTGTTTGAGAGAGGGGACAATGCCCCTCAGATATTAATTTCTTTCTGGTAATGATTCTATAGCTTCTTCTACCGTTTCAAATAGTTCGCTTTCGTCTTCCGTGTGCTTGTTGATGGTCATGTACATTTGGTTAACCTCTACCACCACGTAATTTTCTGTTTCGTACTGTACTGTTCTTCCCATTTTTTATTCTCCTTTAGCGTTGGTCGCTACCCGTTATTTGGTGTGTTTCGTGCTGTTCCCTTACCTTCTAATTATATTATAACACCTAATTAGGTGTAATTCAAC
This sequence comes from Oceanobacillus alkalisoli, assembly GCF_022213125.1. Lineage (NCBI taxonomy): Bacteria > Bacillati > Bacillota > Bacilli > Caryophanales > Bacillaceae > Oceanobacillus > Oceanobacillus alkalisoli. The sequence goes on from NZ_JAKNRA010000010.1 coordinate 67,154, forward strand.
AGTTAAAGTGGAACGTTTTTACTTTCTTTTGGGTACCATTTCTCCATGGCATCCGTTGATATTATCCATGATCTATTTTTCTTTCCCGGTTCTATAAAATATTTAATTTGGCCATCCTTCACCATTTGTTCAATTTCCTCATTATTGCGAGAGGGTTTTAACCTTTCCTTTAACCTCTCAATTTTAATGCCCCAACGGTACGCTGCCTCTGCTGGTGTCATATATTTATCTATTTCTTTCATTTTATCAATCCTTCCTTCCTGGCAAGTGTTTTCTTTCTAATTCCAGTCTTCCTTTGTAATAAGCGTCTTCTGGCGTTTCAAATCCAGACTTATAGTAACGTTCACCCTTTACCGTTATCCACGCTCTGTATCGCAATTCTTTTGATTTACGGGTATAGTATTTTTCTACTCCTCTAAAACCCGTAGAGCTATCTTTGCGTGGCGTTTTTCCTTTGAAAAGTGGGGTGACCACGCCATCGACGCGTTTGCTGTCGTATTGCTCCCGCAGATTTTTATTGTTCATATCCTTTTTAAGGCACCCACAAGATTTAGTTTGTCCCGTGGTAAGATACACACTTTTAACATCTACCTCGTTACCGCAATCGCACAAGCAATGCCAAGCAATCCGATTATCAATCTTTTCTTTTAATTGGTGCATAACCATTAATTTTCCAAAGCGCTTGCCTGTTAAATCCTTTGTTTTAGCCATTATGCAGCTTTCGCTTTCAGTTGTTTTAAGTACTTTTTAGCTTGATTAACTTTTCTAGACGAGTGCACATAGAGCTTATATGCGTTTTCCGGCGTAGCAACCGCCAATACCTCTTCAACATCGATCACTTGAGTTTCGGGGTTGTATTTTTTAGCTTCAAGTGCTAATGATCTAAACTCATTAAGCAACTGTCTAGCGTCATTAACTCTCTCTTGGAAAATGTGATACTCAAACCATGCTTGCTTAAGTGATTCGGAAATGTATTCACTAACTTTACCACCGAATTTGCTTTGTCCTTCTCTTGCGATCTCCCAAGCTCTTTTCATAACGTTCATTTTATCCATCTCCTTTTGTTTTTTATGTCGTTCCCTCAACCTCTAAATATAGTATAACACCTAATTAGGTGTAAGTCAATGCTTATTCAGAAGTTTTTAAAAGAATATTTTCCCACTTGAAACAGAACAAACATTCGTTTATAATAAAATAAACGAACAATCGTTCTTGTGGAGGGATAGCATGAAAGGATTATTTATCAAATCAATGCAGCATAAAGAAAAAATCGTTATCTTTTATATGGATAGTAATAATGAAGTCACTGAAAGGTATGTGCGTGTCCTAAAAATGAATGATAGTCATATCTTGGTTTACTGTTATTACCGCAAAAAGGTACGAACACTTAAGTTTGATAATATCCTTTCATGTGGTTCCGTAAGAGGGGTGGCTATATAATGCAGGATAGAGGTACAAAGAAATGGACGTCAATCATGCTGCCGGAGCATCAACGGATGCTGGAGGATATGTGGGCGCAGCAAGAGTGGAAAGAGAAGCCGTTTATCGATGAGCATTTAATGGAAGAGATTAATTTAAAGCTTCAGCTGGCTCTTAAAGATGATTTAACGATTGAAATTGAATACTTCCAAAATCACGATTACCACAAGGTAAAAGGAAAACTTCTTGGTGTGAATCCGTTGCTTAATTATGTAAGGATGGATGATGTAGAAATACCTTTAGACAGTATTACAGGTTCATGGATAGATTAAGCAGGAGATTAAGGCTCCTGCTTTTTTGGTTATCCAATTCTAACTTATTCTCTAACGAACCATCTAACACAGTTCAAACAATCTATCATATTTAATAGAAGAAACAGCTTCGAATAGATAGTTTAATAGGCTTTGAAATACCTTGAAATGTGCTTTGCTGGTTTCCGGTACCAGGTTTGTCGGGGGTTCGAATCCTCCTGGGCGCGCTGATGAGTCGAAGGACAAGGGAGTGAATGAAATTCATTCCCTTGTCTTTTTTATTGTAATCCGCCTATTAATTTCAGCTCATCGTAAATAGCGTCTACTGCACTATTGACACCGAGGTTATCAATTGGCAAGCGAATATGATGTTTCTGATAGATGGCCTGGCGTTCATCAAAGAGCTTTTTAATTTCTTCCAAGCTTTTACCTTGAAGGACTGGTCGGGTCGGAAGTAAAAGACTAATTCGCTCTTTCCAATAATCCCATGACATCTCTAGAAAAATAACGACAGCATGCTCCATACAAGCGTTACGAATTTCCTCTTGCATGAATGCTCCACCACCAATAGAAATGACTTTACCTTCCAACTGACAGGCATCTACAATCATTTCTTTTTCCGTCTTCCTGAATTCTTTTTCCCCGTGTATCTTAAAAATATCTACAGCTTCCATCCCATACTTCGATTCAATTTCCGCATCGATATCCAAAAATGGATATTGCATCTTGCGGGCAAGCTCTTTACCAAGCGTTGTTTTCCCGACTCCCATAAAACCGATTAAAATAATACTTTTGTTCAATTTCTATTCACCCTATATTCTCATTATTTTAATTTATGAATACTTTCCCTTGCTAGTCGATCTGCCCGTTGATTTTGTTTTTCAGGAATCCATTTAATGAAAAATAACGGGAATTGCTTACTTAATTCCTGTATCTTTTCCAGCAGGGGAAGAAAGTTCTTATTTTTTGTATGATTCTTTTCCACGGTATCAACGACAACTTTGGAATCGGTTCGAAATGAAAGTATTTCTTCTGGATGGTGCGACATACATAATTCCATTGCCTTAATTACCGCGTGAAATTCTGCTTCATGGTTTGAATATATACCGATTGAATAAGAATATTCTTCATAATCCTTTCCGTTCTTTATCACAATCCCGATTCCACTCTCACCGGGATTACCTTTTGAAGCAGCGTCCGTATAGACTTCAATCAATCTTTTTCACGCTCCTTTGTTAAGAGTATAAGCTATTTTTTCTAAACTGTAAAAATAATCTTCTTAATAGAAACAACAAATGCAGATGAATTGTCTACATTTTCATGTATATAGAAATTTATCAGTAAAAACAAAATTTAATCTTGATATATTCAACAATTTTCTGTATATTAATGAGGAGAGTAACCCTATAAAAATGTGAAGGAGGGAGAAAATGGAAGAAGCAATCTTAGAACTGACAGAATTAAGCACCCATTTCTTCACGGACAGTGGAGAGATACCTGCAGTGGATAAGGTAAGTTTTACCGTACATAAAGGTGAAGTAGTAGGTGTCGTAGGGGAGTCAGGCAGTGGGAAGAGTGTTACCTCCTTGTCCATTTTACAACTTATCCCTCAACCTCCTGGTAAAATTGTAAGCGGTTCCATTAGGTATAAGAGTGAAAATCTGGCAGCGGCGAATGAAAAACGGATGAAAAAAATTCGCGGAAACGAAATCTCCATGATCTTTCAAGAGCCGATGACTTCGCTTAACCCTGTATTTACAATTGGCAACCAGATGCGAGAGGCAATCCGGCTGCACCAGAAAGTAAGTAAGCGGACAGCTACTGAAAAAGCAGTACAAATGCTGAAGATTGTTGGTATTCCCCGGGCGGAAAATATTGTCAATGAATATCCGCATCAATTGTCTGGAGGGATGCGGCAGCGGGTAATGATCGCAATGGCCATGTCAAGTGACCCCAGTTTACTTATTGCCGATGAGCCAACGACTGCTCTTGACGTAACGATTCAAGCGCAGATTCTTGATCTCATGAAGAAAATCAATGAAGAAAAAGAGACGAGCATTTTACTTATCACGCACGACTTAGGAGTAGTGGCGGATATTTGTGACCGTGTCGTCGTTATGTATTCTGGGCAAGTTGTGGAGCAGGGGACGACGAGAGAAATTTTGAAAGTTCCGAAACACCCATACACCCAGGGACTCATTCGTTCCTTGCCAAAACTTCATGGAAGGGAAGAGAAGCTTTATTCCATCCCGGGGACCGTAGCAAGACCGAGGAAGGACCATGTTGGCTGTCGTTTTGCTCCCCGTTGTGAATTTGCTTTTGAGCGCTGTTTTAAAGAGAACCCGAAGCTTTACAACATTGGAGAGGGTCGTGAAAGTCGCTGCTTCTTACATTCTGAACAGGAAGGAGAGCGATTGAAAGATGTCACAACCAATACTTGAAGTGAATGGACTAAAGAAGTATTTTCCAATTCAAGGTGGTATTTTTGGAAAAACCATTGGAGAAGTGAAAGCAGTTGATGATGTTACCTTTCATGTGAGGGAAGGAGAGATTTTAGGAATTGTCGGTGAGTCAGGTTGCGGGAAATCAACGACAGGGAAATCGATTTTTCGTCTGATTGAGCCGACAGAGGGTGAAGTGAAATTCGAAGGAAAAGATATAACGAATCTCCGTTCAGAAGAAATGCGGAAATTAAGAAGAGATATGCAAATTATATTCCAAGACCCTTATGCATCTTTAAATCCACGACATACAGTGGAGAAGATTATCAGTGAGCCGCTGCTTGTCCATGGAATGAAGTCCAAAGAAAACCGGAACAAACGTGTAAAAGAGCTGCTGGAAGTGGTTGGTTTAAGCAGCTACCATGCTTCCAGATACCCCCATCAATTCAGTGGGGGACAACGGCAGCGCATTGGAATTGCTCGAGCACTTGCAAATAATCCGAAACTAATTATTTGCGATGAGCCAGTGTCCGCTCTTGACGTGTCCGTGCAATCACAAATATTGAATTTAATGGAAGAGCTTCGTGATGCGTTTCAACTGACGTATATTTTTATTGCGCATGATTTGAGCGTTGTAAAACATATTAGTGACCGGGTCGGTGTGATGTATTTAGGGAGAATGGTAGAGCTTGCGGAAAAAGATGCACTTTATGCGGAACCGAAACATCCATACACGCAGGCATTATTATCTGCAGTGCCAGAACCGGATCCGGATATTAAAAAAGAACGGGTCATTTTGGAAGGGGATGTACCAAGTCCAGCGAATCCGCCAACCGGGTGCGCATTCCATACGAGGTGTCCATTTGCGATGGATATTTGTTCGCAAGTAAGGCCGGAATTCAGACCGGTTGATGATCAGCATTTTGTTGCCTGCCATTTATATAATGACGAGCAATGAAATATATATTTATTAAAAGGGGGATAAAAAATGAAGTTACGAATGTCTTTGCTTGCCGCATTACTTATATTTTTGTTGGCACTTGCGGCGTGTAGCGGTGATGGTGGCGCGAATACGAATGACGCGCCGGATACAGACGCGGAAGAAACGGAAGCGGGTGAGGAAGATGCTGAAGCAGAAGAGGCGGCCACATCTGGTGATCAGGTACTCGTTTTTGCTAGAGGAGGAGATTCGGAAAGTCTTGACCCGGGAAGTACAACGGACGGGGAATCTTCAAGAGTCACGAAGCAAGTGTTGGAAGGCCTATTAACCTTTGAAGAGGATTCCTTTGATTTACTTCCAGGTCTCGCTCATGATTGGGAAGTTTCTGATGATGGTCTTTCTTATACTTTTTATTTGGAAGAAGGAGTAACATTCCACGATGGAACAGACTTTAATGCGGAAGCTGTAAAAGTCAATTTTGAAAGATGGGCAGATCCGGAACACGAATATGCATTTTCCGACGACGGCTATGTTTATTCTATGTACGGAACGATGTTCGGTGGTTTTAAAGGGGAAGAAGGGCATGTCATCGAGGAAATTAACGTTGTAAACGACCATGAGATTGAATTTATTCTAAATCAGCCGCTTGGATTCTTTTTACAAAACCTCGGAATGAGTTATTTCGGACTTACTTCTCCAGCAGCTTTGGAGGAATATGGTCCAGAGATTAATGAAAATCCGGTAGGGACAGGGCCGTTTAAATTTGTCAGTTGGACAAAGGATGATGCAATTGTTCTAGAGAAATTTGAAGATTACCGGGTTGATGGCTTGCCGAAACTTGACCGAGTTATCTTTGAAGTAATACCTGATAATGCCGCTCGCCTCATTGCGCTTCGTTCTGGTGAGATTGATATTATGGATGGCTTGAATCCAGATGATGCTGCAGGTGTAGAAGCAGAAGACGGTTTAGAATTATTGACTAGGTCTGAAAACAATATTGGGTACCTTGGTTTCAATACACAGAGTGAACCGCTTGACGACGTAGAAGTGCGTCATGCGATTAATTATGCCATTGATAAACAAGCCATTGCTGATGCTTTGTATGCTGGGTATGCAACAACAGCGAAGAATCCGTTACCACCAGGATATCTTGGCTATAACGATGATGTTGAAGCTTATGAATATAATCCAGACAGAGCGAAAGAATTGCTTGCTGAAGCTGGATTTGAAGATGGGATGGAAATTGAATTATGGACCATGCCAGTAGCTCGTCCATATATGCCTGACCCGGAAACAGTTGCTCAAATTATTCAGAGCAATCTGGCCGATGTTGGGGTAACAGCCAACATCGTACGTGAAGAGTGGGCACCATATCTAGAGAAGACAGCTCAAGGAGAGCATCAATTGTATATGCTCGGCTGGTCTGGAACAAATGGCGACCCGGATTATTTCTTGAGCAGCTTGCTTCATGGCTCTAACGTTGGAAGCAGTAACCGGGAATTTTATCAAAATGATGAGGTCGATGAATTGCTGGATGCTGCAAAACGGGCAATCGATCAAGATGAACGAGCTGACCTATACGCACAGGCGCAAGAGCTCATCTCTCAAGATTCACCAATGGTTACACTTGTACACTCGACACCAGTCATGGCAACTACAAGTAAAGTGCAAAACTATGTCCCACATCCATCTACAAGTGAATCTCTTGCAGAAGTAGAGCTGAGTGAGTAATTCACAAAGAGATGAAAGTGGAAAAATGAAGGGATAGTAGTCGTTGCTGCTATCCCTATCTTTATCTACACATAAGAAGTTTTACAGAATGAGGGTGGAAAAATGGTAACCTATATAATTCGCCGCATGCTGATGCTTATTCCTGTATTAATTGGAATGACGCTCATTACCTTTTCAATCGTTCATCTCATTCCAGGTAACCCTGCACAGGTTATCTTAGGTGAAACAGCAACGGCAGATGCAATTGCAAATTTAGAAGAGACGATGGGGTTGAATGAACCATATTTTGTCCAATATTGGCATTATATATTAGATATTTTACAAGGTGATTTGGGCACATCACTTCGTTCCAAGGCGGAAATCTCAACCGAAATTATTCCGTACATAGCAGCGACCTTCGAACTTACGCTGTTTGCGATGGTCTTTGCAATTATAGTCGGGGTTAATGCTGGAATTATTAGCGCTTGGAAACAGAATTCATGGTTTGATTTAGCGGCTATGCTCATTGCATTAATCGGAGTATCTATGCCTGTGTTTTGGTTAGCTCTTATGGAACAGTGGGTATTTGCTCAAGAGCTTGGCTGGCTGCCTGCTTACGGAAGACAAGATAGCCGAGATCCGATTGCAGCAATTACTCATCTCTATGTATTGGATTCGTTAATTCACCTTGACTTTGCCAGAACAGGTACGATATTGAAACATTTAATTTTGCCAAGTATCGCACTTGGAACGATTCCGATGGCAATCATTGCGCGGATGACCAGGTCAAGCATGCTCGAAGTAATGAAATCGGATTATATTCGTACGGTTCGCGCGAAAGGGTCTGGACAATTTCTAGTAATCTATAAGCATGCTTTGAAAAACGCGATGATTCCCGTCATTACAGTAATTGGGCTGCAAACTGGTGTGCTCTTAGGTGGTGCAATTTTAACGGAAACAATCTTCAGTTGGCCGGGTATCGGCAGATATGTTTATGAAGCGATTAATTACCGGGATTACCCGGTAATCCAATCCGGGATATTAGTTATAGCATTCATTTTCGTTATAATTAATTTATTTGTTGATATTTTATACAAAAAACTTGACCCAAGGATTAAGTATTAGGGGGTGGTGTGAATGAAGCTAGATGAAAAAAACACAGAACAACTTGTACCGAATCCTGCAATGGATGGCCAGTCAATCGGTTATGATGAGATGGAAGCTGCCTCACCATGGAAAGATTCATTTCGTCAATTGCGGAAAAATAGATTAGCGGTTATCGGGCTTTCGGTCATTATATTTTTTATTTTGGTTGCGATATTTGCGCCCTTGTTCACATCATACACCTATAATGAACAAAATCTTGCAAACCGGTTACATCCGCCCTCTGGGGAATATTGGTTTGGTACCGATCATTTAGGGAGAGATATTTTCACAAGGCTTGTTTACGGGGCAAGGGTATCTTTGATGGTAGGCTTTATCGCTGTTACAGGTGCACTAGTGTTCGGGACATTTCTAGGTATTGTCGCTGGTTATTTCGGCCGCTGGGTTGATATGATCATTTCCCGAATTTTTGATATTTTACTAGCTTTCCCAAGCATCCTATTAGCAATCGCAATTGTTGCGATTCTAGGACCATCTTTGCAGAATGCTTTACTGGCAATTGCGATTATTAATGTACCGATCTTCGGCAGGCTTGTCAGATCCCGCGTAATCAGTCTCCGGGAAGAAGAGTATATTATGGCGGCGAAAGCTCAGGGGATGAAGCATGGCAGGATTCTATTTCAACATATCTTGCCGAATAGCGTAGCTCCAATTATCGTCCAGTCGACACTTGGTTTTGGTACGGCGATATTAGAAGCGGCAGCATTAGGTTTCCTTGGATTAGGCGCACAGCCGCCGACACCTGAGTGGGGGCAGATGCTTGCAGATTCCAGAGACTTCATCCAACTCGCACCATGGACTGTCATCGTCCCAGGAATCGCCATCGTCCTCGTCGTCCTGGGCTTCAACCTAATCGGCGACGGCCTCCGAGACGCCCTAGATCCAAAAATGAAAAATTAAGCAGTCTTCATTAATTCCTAATCTAAACCAACACTATCATTCAGCGTAAGTATTCGAAACTCACTTCTGGGGGTCCGCAGTCCAGACACCTCTCGCACCTGCTGAGCGGCTGGCAAGTCTCCTCGCGCTAACGCGCTGCGGGGTCTCGCCAGGCTTACCTCCGAACAGGAAGTTCTAATGCCGGCGTTGGTCACAGGACGTGACCGTTCTTAGCCGGCCTCCTGCAGGAGTTTCGAGGTGTCTGGACTGCTACCAGGAAAGGTCAAATTTAGATCACTGTTTATTATTCCGTAAATGCAATCTTTACACTGATGTAGTGATGGAATAATATCAATTTATCATAATCATCTTCACCAGTTCAGTTGCCCGAGGGACGGTGACTCCTACGGTAAAAGCACGTGTCCAGGCCTGAGCAGGAAGCGGTTCTCTTCCGAGGAGTCTGAGACCGTGCCTAAGGATGCGCATCCGTCCCCCGGGCAACTGAACTGCGATTAGAGAGCAAACTATAAGAACGCGCAAAATACTTACGCTGTATGAATGTGTGAGATAAATGAAGGAGGGGTTATCAATCTTTGTGCAAAATGATTTATCATTATATAGTGGAATCAGGGATATTTTATGGAGAAGGGGTTGTCTGTTTTGAAGCAACACTTGGTCCAGCAGCAAACAATCCAGCATAAACTGAACCAGTCACTCATCCAGTCTATCCAAATGCTTCAGTTTACTTCAACTGAATTATATGAATATATTAATGAAATAGCAAAAGATAATCCGTTAATTGAAGAAGTTATCTATGACGCAGATGGACGCCAGCCGACTTATCAAGCATCTGATACGTTTTCCCTCGAAGCGATGAATTCGAGTGAGAAAACGCTATATGATCAGTTAAAGGAGCAATTACTGAATATCGATATCCCGAAAGAGTTTATTCCAATTGTTGAATTTGGGATCGATTCCCTGAATGAAAATGGCTATTTGGAAATAACGCTTGAAGATTGGGCCAGTGCTTGCAATACGACAACTTCAATAACGGAAGAGGCTTTACATATTATTCAGCAACTCGAACCACGAGGTATTGGTGCCAGACATCTCGGTGAATGTATTTATCTTCAGCTTTATGAGATGGATGGTTATCGTTCTTTTATGGAAGATTTGCTCATCCACCATTTAGACTGGATTGCCGATTTTAACTTTTCTGTGATAGAGGAAACGTATGGAATTACAAGGGAAGAATACAATGAATTAGTCAAGCTTATTCAAACTTGCGATCCTAAGCCTGGCAAACTGCTGGATACGACGCAGGTGGAATATATTGTTCCTGAAGCGAAGATATGGAAGGTTCAAGCGAAGTGGAAAATTACTTTCCATCATTGGACAGTTCCGAAGTTGGTGATCGATTCAACTTATAAGCAAATGGCGGACAAAGAAGTGGAAAAGTTTTTAAAGTCCAAACGAGAGCAGCTGCAATGGCTTGAAGGGGCGCTGAAGTACCGAACGGCTACGATCGAACTTGTCATACGTGAGATTGTAAAGAAGCAGATCGACTTTTTTGATTACGGTATCCTTCACTTGGGGTCGATGACATTAAATGATGTTGCTGACGAGCTTGAATTGCATCCTTCAACAATCAGCCGAGCGATTAACAACAAGTATGTCGAAACACCACACGGAATTTATCCGTTAAAGTTCTTTTTTCAATCTGGAATTGAACAGGAAGATGGAAAAAAAGCGACAATTGTTCTGAAACATTTGATCCATCAAATAATTGATGGGGAAGACAGAACCCGGCCGTTATCAGATGAGAAGATAAGGAATAAATTACAGGAAAAATATTCGGTCCAGCTTGCGAGAAGAACAGTGATGAAATATAGACAGGAATTAAATATCCCCGCTTCATTTAAACGAAGAAAGGAGTAATGAACAGGTGCATATTATATTTTACACAAAGGAAAACTGCTCATTATGTGATGAAGCAGAAGCATTACTATCTACTTTTGAAATCGACTATCCTCATACATTGGAAAAACGGGATATCCACGCAAAGGATGAATGGCTTGCGGAATACCAGCTTCAAATTCCAGTACTAGAAATTAACGGTGAACAAATGAATTGTGAAGAAATCAGCTACAATATAATGGAAGCTTTCCTTAAAAAACATTCGGAGAGAGATTAGGTTAAACTAATTTCTCTCTTTTTATGTTCCTTTTAGTTGTAAAAATAAATCACTATGATATAATCGTAAATGAAGAGGGACATAAATTGACTAGTATGGACATAAGTTGTCCAGTAGAAGGAGTAGCGGTATGAAAGCAATCGTTAATCTTCAGAAACAACTTGTACCAGATTTGCTTCACGTATTAGAAGAACGTTTCGCGATTCTGCAAAGTGTCAGTCTCTTCCATCCAATTGGAAGGCGGGCACTCAGTGAAAATGTGGGATTAACAGAACGTCAAGTCCGCAGTGAAGTTGACTTTCTCCAAGAACAAGGATTGCTTGAGATTACGAGTAAAGGGATGTATGTCACGAAGGAAGGCAAGCGTCTTCTAGAGGAACTGACAGAATTTATGAGTGAATTAAAAGGAATCCATGTTTTAAGAGAACGTTTAAAGGAAAAACTATCTCTAGACAAGGTAATCATCGTCCCGGGGAACAGTGATGAACAAGAATGGGTAAAACAGGAAATGGGTAAGGCGTGTATTTCCTATTTGAAATCCATTATTACTGCGAATAATACGATTGCTGTTACAGGTGGCAGTACGATTGCTGCAGTTGCTGATGTCATGACCCCTCTTAATAAAGAGGAAGATTATCTTTTTGTGCCTGCGCGAGGTGCGCTTGGCGAAAAAGTTGAGAATCAGGCGACAAGAATTGCTGAAGAGATGGCTAAGAAATCCCGCGGTAATTATAGCTTACTCTATGTCCCGGACCCACTAAGTGAAGCAGCGTATCTGAGTTTAATGGAAGAGCCGTCTATTCAGGCGATTGTGGATAAAATTCAACAAGCAGATATTGTCCTGCATGGTGTCGGAGATGCCCTTAAAATGGCGAATCGCCGTAAGACACCTCAAAGAGTTCTCGATAAACTAAAAGAGAATGAAGCAATTAGTGAAGCTTTTGGATATTATTTTGACCAAAAGGGTAATACTGTTTACAGGGTCCGTACTGTTGGACTTCATTTGCATGACTTAAAAGAAATTGGTCATGTCGTGACGATTGCAGGCGGAAAATCAAAGGCCAAAGCGATTGCGTCTTATTTTGAAGCAGGGAAAAGTGATCTTTTAATCACGGATGAAGCCTGCGCAGAAGCGATTTTAAAAGGCTAAATACCTTTTAAATATAAATTTATCAACAAAACATCTTTTATAAATTTAGGGAGGCAATAACATGACAGTAAAAGTTGGTATTAACGGATTTGGTAGAATCGGTCGTATTGCATTGCGTCATGCATTAGAACATGGTGAAAATATGGAAGTAGTAGCAGTTAATGACTTGACAGATGCAGATATGCTTGCACATCTTTTGAAATATGACTCTGTACACGGAGTATTGAAAGAAGATGTGAAAGCAGAAGGTTCAAGCCTCTTCATCGGTACGAAAGAAATTAAAGTACTATCTGAAAGAGACCCAGCGGATCTTCCTTGGGGCGAGCTTGGTGTAGATGTAGTAATCGAATCTACAGGCCGGTTCACTCAACGTGATCAAGCACAGAAACATATTGATGCTGGCGCGAAGAAGGTAATCATTTCTGCACCTGCATCAGATGAAGACTTAACAATTGTAATGGGTGTAAACGATGATCAATATGATCCAGCAAACCACCACGTTATCTCAAATGCTTCATGTACAACAAACTGTCTTGCACCATTTGCGAAAGTATTAAATGATACATTTGGTTTGAAACGTGGAATGATGACGACAATCCACGCTTACACGAACGACCAGCATACGCTTGACTCACCGCACAAAGACTATCGTCGTGCACGTGCAGCAGCTGAGAATATTATCCCAACAACAACTGGTGCTGCTAAAGCAGTAGGTAAAGTATTACCTGAACTTAACGGTAAGTTGAACGGAATGGCAGTACGTGTTCCAACTCCAGATGGTTCATTAACAGACTTAGTTGCTGAATTGGATAAAAATGTAACGGCAGAAGAAGTAAACAATGCGTTCAAAGCAGCTGCGGAAGGTCCAATGAAAGGTGTTCTTTATTACACGGAGGATCCAATCGTTTCTTCTGACATTGTCGGTAACGCACACTCTTCTATCGTTGATGGTCTATCCACAATGGTTATGGAAGACAACATGGTAAAAGTTGTTTCATGGTATGACAACGAATATGCATATGCAGCTCGTTGTATCGACCTTGTAGAACTTCTTAACAGCAAAGGATTATAATTACAATCGGCTAATTGTAAATGCACAAAAAGCGGAGGAGGAAAAGTCATCCTCCTTCGCTTTTTTTCCTTTTAAAAAACAGGCTGGAAATCCAACGTACATATTAAAAATATTTAATATCCAATTATTCAACGAATTTCAATGAATCACAAGCGTTTCATTTACGCCTGGTATATAATGATGGATGAAAAGCAAAATATAAAGCAATGTAACAAAAATTTTGCAAAAACCATTTGGGAGGTTGATGATTTGAAGAAGACAATGAAAGACTTCGATGTAAAAGGGAAGAGCGTACTATGCCGCGTTGACTTGAACGTTCCGATGCAGGACGGGAAGGTGACGGATGATACGAGAATCAAAGCAGTAATCCCGACAATTGAATATTTGACGGAGCAAGGTGCCAAAGTAATTTTGGTAAGTCATTTAGGCCGACCAAAAGGGGAAGTAGTAGAAGAATTAAGATTAGATCCTGTTGCAGAACATTTAAGCAACCTGCTTGGTAAAGAAGTATTAAAAGCAGATAAAGTATTTGGAAAAGAAGTGGAAAATGCCGTTTCCGAAATGCAAGAAGGGGGTATTCTTCTTCTTGAGAATGTTCGTTTTGAAGCAGGTGAAGAGAAAAACGATCCAGCACTAGCCGAAGAATTCACGAAGTTCGCGGATCTCTTTGTGAATGATGCTTTCGGAACCTCTCACAGAGCGCATGCTTCAACAGTAGGTGTTGCAGAGAAGCTGCCAGCAGCTGCGGGATTCTTAATGGAAAAAGAAATTGAAATACTTGGTAATGCACTGGAAAACCCGAAACGTCCGTTCACAGCAATTATTGGTGGAGCAAAAGTTAAGGATAAGATTAATGTAATCGATAATCTGCTCGACAAAGTAGACAACCTGATTATCGGTGGCGGACTGGCTTATACATTCGTTAAAGCTCAAGGTCACGAGGTTGGAAAATCGCTTCTTGAAGAAGATAAAATTGACCTGGCCAATGAATTTATAGCAAAAGCCAAAGAGAAGAATGTCAACTTTCTTATGCCGGTTGATATTGTAGTCGCTGATGACTTCTCAGATACAGCAGATACAAAAATTGTACCTGTAAATGAAATTCCAGCGGATTGGGAAGGGCTTGATATTGGATCGGAAACCCGGGAAATCTACCGCAAAACGATTCAAGAGTCTGCGTTGGTTTTATGGAATGGACCGATGGGTGTCTTTGAAATGAATTCTTTTGCTGGCGGGACGAGGGAAGTTGCCAAGGCCCTTGCTGAAACAGAAGGATTCTCGATTATCGGTGGTGGAGACTCGGCTGCAGCAGTTGAGCAATTTGGTTTCGCTGGACAGATGGATCATGTGTCAACTGGTGGAGGAGCATCTCTTGAATTTATGGAAGGGAAAGTTCTGCCAGGTATCGCAGCATTAGATGAAAAATAAGTAGGGAGTGTGAAACTATGCGTAAAAATGTAATTGCAGGAAATTGGAAAATGAACAAAACAGCTAGTGAAACAAAGGAATTTGTCGAGGCAATCCGGGAAAAGGTTCCGGCAAATGACAAGGCTGAAGCTATCATTTGTGCGCCGTTTCCTTATTTGCCAGCATTAGTAGAAGCAACGAATGGTACAGAAATTAAAGTATCTGCTCAAAATATGCATTTTGAAGATAGCGGTGCGTTCACTGGAGAAGTAAGCCCGGTCATGCTGAAAGATATCGGTGTAACCCATGTTGTCTTGGGACACTCCGAACGCAGAGAACTATTTGCAGAAACGGATGAAACAGTTAATAAGAAAACGAAAGCGGCTCATGCGCACGGATTAACACCAATCGTTTGTGTTGGGGAGAGCCTTGAGCAAAGAGAAGCGAATGAAACGGTAGAACTTGTTCAGAGCCAAGTTACAGCAGCATTGAAAGATTTATCAGCTGAACAAATAGCGGAGACGATCATTGCTTATGAGCCTATTTGGGCAATCGGTACAGGCAAGACTGCATCAAGTGAAGATGCGAATGAAGTATGCCGTGAAATTCGTAATGTCATTAAAGAACTTACATCAGAAGAAACAGCGGATAACGTAATTATCCAGTACGGCGGCAGTGTGAAGCCGGCAACGATTGATGAATTATTAAGCCAGTCCGATGTAGACGGTGCGTTAGTTGGCGGTGCGAGCCTAGAAGCGGATTCTTTCTTATCCCTTGTGGAGGCAGGTATGAATGAATAAAGATAAATTAGCAGCTCTAATCATTCTGGATGGCTTTGCTATACGGGATGAAGTAAAAGGAAATGCGGTAAAACTAGCAAAAACTCCAAACTTTGATCGATATTGGAATGAATATCCCCACAATCAATTGACTGCAAGCGGAGAAGCAGTCGGACTGCCAGAAGGCCAAATGGGGAACTCGGAAGTCGGACACTTGAATATCGGTGCTGGGCGTATTGTTTATCAAAGCCTGACCCGGGTGAATCTGGCAATTCGCGAAGGCGACTTCTTCCAGATTGAAGCTTTCCTTCAGACGATTCATAAAGCGAAGACCGATCAAAAAGCACTCCATCTATTCGGATTGTTGTCAGCTGGAGGCGTTCATAGTCATATTAGCCATTTATTCGCCCTTTTGGAACTTGCCAAAGCGAATGATTTGGAAAATGTCTATGTACATGCTTTCTTGGATGGACGAGATGTAGGTCCGAAAACAGCTGCTGAATATATTCGTCAAACGGAAGAGAAAATGCAGGAGTTGGGTGTCGGGAAGTTTGCAACAGTTTCCGGCCGTTATTATTCGATGGACCGGGATCATCGCTGGGACCGCGTGAAGAAAACGTACGACGCAATGGTACACGGGAAAGGCCCGACTTATCAGCATCCGCTCGATGTCGTCTGTGAGTCCTATGAGCATGGAGTATTTGACGAATTCGTCGAGCCATCCGTCATCATGGATGAAAATGAAGACCCAGTTGGTTTAATTGAAGATAATGATTCAATCATTTTCTTCAATTTCCGTCCAGACCGGGCGATTCAAATCACGAAAACATTTACGGACGCAGATTTCCGTGACTTTGAACGTGGTGAAAATGTTCCTCAGGATATTGATTTCGTCACATTTACGAATTATAGTAATGATATAAATAGTGCAGTTGCATTTGGTCCAACTGATTTGAAGAATACGGTCGGAGAAGTCCTATCCGATAATGGATTGAACCAACTCCGAATTGCCGAAACAGAAAAATATCCGCACGTCACGTACTTTATGAGTGGGGGACGTCACGAAGAATTCCCTGGTGAAAAACGAATATTGATTGATTCACCAAAAGTAGCTACCTACGATTTGCAACCAGAAATGAGTGCCTATGAAGTAACGGACGCGTTACTGCAGGAACTTGAAGAAGGTAACCAGCAAGCAATTATCTTGAACTTCGCCAACCCGGATATGGTCGGGCATTCCGGAATGCTAGAGCCGACCATTCAAGCAATTGAAGCAGTGGACGAATGTTTAGGTAAGATTGTTGATAAAATTCTCGAGCTTGGTGGTAAAGCGATTATTACAGCTGACCATGGTAACTCCGATGAGGTCATGACGCTTGATGGAGACCCAATGACAGCACATACGACAAATCCGGTTCCGGTCATCGTGACCGAGCAGGATGCCGAATTACGAGATGGTGGAATTTTAGCTGATTTAGCACCAACCTTGCTTGATTTATTGGATGTGTCTAAACCAGAAGAAATGACCGGTAATTCCTTATTGAAAAAGTAATTATAAAAAACACTAGATAAAAGGAGAGAATTACAGATGCCATACATTACAGATGTTTATGCAAGAGAAGTACTAGACTCCCGTGGTAATCCGACGGTTGAGGTTGAAATTACGACAGAATCAGGTGGATTCGGTTCCGCACTTGTTCCAAGCGGGGCATCAACTGGTGAATATGAAGCAGTAGAATTACGTGACGGTGACAAGAGCCGTTATTTAGGTAAAGGTGTCGAGAAAGCAGTAAATAACGTTAATGAAGTTATTGCTCCAGAACTGATCGGTCTTGACGTTACAAGACAAAACATTATTGATGCATTATTGATTGAATTGGATGGAACAGAAAACAAAGGAAAACTTGGTGCGAATGCAATCCTTGGCGTATCCATGGCAGCAGCTCATGCAGCATCCAGCTACCTTGATATCCCACTATACAATTACCTTGGCGGATTCAATGCTAATGTACTGCCAACACCAATGATGAACATTCTAAACGGTGGAGAGCATGCAGATAACAACGTAGACATTCAAGAATTTATGATTATGCCTGTTGCAGCTCCAACATTCAAAGAAGCATTACGTGTCGGTGCAGAAATTTTCCATTCCTTGAAGAAAGTTCTAGCTGACAAAGGCTTGAACACAGCAGTTGGAGATGAAGGTGGATTCGCTCCTAACCTTGGTTCGAACGAAGAAGCACTGCAGACAATCATCGAAGCGATTGAAGCTGCTGGTTACAAGCCAGGAGAAGAAGTACAGCTTGCAATGGACGTTGCAGCATCTGAAATGTTTGAAGAAGGAAAATACAACCTGAAAGGTGAAGGTGTCGTCCGTACGTCTGAAGAAATGGTTGAATGGTATGAGCAAATGGTTGACAAATACCCGATTGTTTCCATTGAAGACGGTTTTGACGAAGATGACTGGAATGGCTTTAAGCTATTAACGGACCGTATCGGTGACCGTGTCCAGCTTGTTGGTGACGACTTATTCGTTACAAATACATCCAAGCTTGCTGAAGGAATTGAGAAAGGCATTGCCAACTCAATTCTAATTAAAGTGAACCAAATCGGTACACTAACTGAAACATTTGAAGCAATTGAAATGGCAAAACGCGCTGGGTATACAGCAGTAATCTCCCACCGTTCTGGTGAAACAGAAGACGCAACAATTGCTGATATTGCAGTTGCAACAAACGCTGGTCAAATCAAGACAGGTGCACCATCCCGTACCGACCGTGTTGCGAAGTACAACCAGTTACTGCGTATCGAAGACGAACTTGCAGGTATTGCTGAATATGCAGGCAGAAACGCTTTCTATAACTTGAAAAAGTAAATAAGATATGTGAAAAATATCCTGGACTTGTTCTGAGTCTAGGATATTTTTGTCTTCTGCTATGTTTTAGCGCTATAATAAGTAATATCGGAAAGGGGAATCGGAATGAATCTTTTACGTACAATTAAAGAACGACGCTCTACCTTAAGCTTTAAGAGTGAAAAAATTGAACTCTCCACGTTGAAGGAAATTTTTACATATGGTTCCTACGCACCGACACATTACATGACGGAAGCATGGAGAATGAAATTATATCAAGGAGAGGGGAAAGAACATCTCATCCCAGCAATTATTGAAAGTTATCAGCGTTCAGGCATGCTTCCAACCGGCAATTCTGAGAAGACACTGCGTTCGAGGGCATCGATTGCTGATTTTCTGCTTACCATCCCGCATCACGCTTTAATTTATTACGAAATCCCGGGTGACCCAATTCGCAATGAAGAAGACTATTCATCGATTGCGGCGTTTATTCAAAACTCTCAACTTGCTGCCTGGGAGTATGGTATCGGTATGCTCTGGACGATTACACCTTATATGCATGATGAACAGTTTATAGAGAAAATAGGACTGGAACGTGATAAACATAAAGTAGTGGCCGTACTGCAAATTGGCTATCCGGATAAAACAACGAGGGATAAAGGAAGAACTTCTGTTGAGAAGTGGATGGAGGTGATTGAATAGGGGCATAAAACAGAAATGCTATAATTCACGATCAGTCTATAAAAGTGGACCATTATCGACTGGTCCACCTTTAGGCTTCATTTCTATAATTGTTTCATCATCCAACGCTCTAAAAAGTCGAACACTTCTTCTTTGTTCGTTTCCTGATGTAATTCATGCCTTGCCTCTGGAAAGAGGGAGACGAGCACATTGTCTAATCCAAGTTCTGTGTAGCTTTCAGCAGCTCGAAAGACACCTTTACTGTAATTACCTACCGGATCAGCATCACCGCTTACAAAGAGCATCGGAAGGTCTTTTCGAATCTCTTTGTTGCGCTTCGCGTCTTGCATAAGAAGAATACCTGTTAATAAATCAACGAAAAACCCGGCAGTTGGCACATAGCCAGAAAGTGGATCAGCAATATAATCTTTTACGACTTGCTCATCCCTTGATAGCCAGTCAAAGCTCGTCAGTCTTTGGGCGATTTTGTTATTGTAATGCCCGAATACGAGATTATTCATAAAGGTGGATTCTTTCTTGGGGGCCTGAAGAGACGCAATTTCTAAACCCAGCTTACTGCTGCGCTCTGGGAAAAATCCAGTACCCGATAAAATGACACCAGTGATCTCATCTGAATACTTCTGAATAAAGTTTCTCGTTATAAAGGAACCCATACTATGACCGTAAATGAAAACCGGTAAAGCGGGATGTTTCTTTTTCACATGGTTTACAAGTAGATACAGATCTTGCACCAAGGAGTCGAATCCGTTTGTTTCAGCGATGAATCCGAGCTGTCCTTGTTTCTCTCCTGTTTTTCCATGCCCGCGGTGGTCATCCCCGTAGACAATAAATCCTTGGGTGTTGAAATAGGCTGCAAGCTGATTATAGCGGCGGATATGCTCCGTCATCCCGTGGGAAATGAGCATAACAGCCTTTGTATCGCTCATTTCCTTTCCCCAACATTGAACATATAATTCACAATCATCTTCCGCAATTAGCCAAAATCCATCATTCATCTTAAACTCATCCTTTCGAGTCTATTATACTGGCTATTGTTAAAAAGAAAAACAATAAAACTAAAGTATTATCTTGCTATGTAAAATGTACTTGTGATAAAGTATATAATAGCAATTGTTGTCACGGGAGGTGTCATTGTATCATGCAAATGGCAGTTAATATTTTATTGGTAATCGATGCACTTATTATGATCGTTCTTATTCTTCTGCAATCCGGGAAAAGCGCAGGGCTGTCCGGAGCTATATCAGGTGGTGCTGAGCAATTATTTGGAAAACAAAAAGCAAGAGGGATCGATTTGTTCTTACACCGGGGTACCGTTGTAACGGGAATCCTATTCTTTCTCTTAGCTTTCTTAAGTGCATATGTTATATAATAATGGTAATTGCCCTTATCACGAATGTGGTAAGGGTTTTTTTAAGAGTAGAATTTTTAAAGGAGTAGATATACATGAAAATTAAACAGCCACAACCATTTACATTCGAAGCAGGACCGAGGGCTGTTCTATTATTACACGGTTTTACAGGGCATACGGCGGATGTAAGAATGCTCGCGCGGTTCCTGGAAAAGAAAGGCTACACATCCCATGCTCCAATTTACCGGGGACACGGCGTTCCACCAGAAGAATTGATTGAAACAAACCCAGATCAGTGGTGGGAAGATGTTAATAAAGCATTAAACCATTTAAAAGAACTAGGATATGAAGAGATTGCAGTTGCCGGTCTGTCACTTGGCGGAGTACTCGGATTAAAACTAGCCTATTCCACTCAGCTGAAAGGAATCATTTCCATGTGTGCTCCGATGTATTTTGATAATGAGACACAATTAACACAAGGATTTGAACTCTTTGCTAAAGAATATAAACAACTCGAAAAGAAAGACCCTGAAACGATTGAACGAGAAGTTACAGCTGTCATGGAGGGCTCTGATGAAGTTTTCTCCTTACTGAAGGAAGCAATTGATGAAGTACGCGGAAATATTGATACAATTTACACGCCGACATTTGTTGTCCAAGCGAGGAATGATGCGATGATTAATACGGAAAGTGCAACCTATATTTACGAGAATGTAGAAGCCGACTTAAAAGAAATTAAGTGGTATGAAGAGTCTGGCCACGTCATCACATTGGATAAGCAAAAAGATGAGTTACATGAAGATATTTACGCATTCCTGGAGAAGCTCGACTGGAATGTATGATTAAAAAAATTCGGAGCGGTAATAAATATAATGAAAGTAGGTGAGATGAATGAAAGAAAGATTGCTTACATTCTTCAATGAAACGGAAACCCGGCCATTAAGTGTCGATGAAATGGAAGAGAAGCTGGGCATTGAAGATGCAGAAGAATTTAAGGAACTAGTCAAGACGTTGAACGCTCTTGAAGATTCAGGTGAACTTGTTCGCACGAGAAAAAATCGGTACGGCTTACCTGAGAAGATGAATCTTATTTTAGGCCGGATCCAGATGCATAATAAAGGGTTTGCCTTCCTTCTCCCAGAAGAAGAAGGATTAGAGGACATCTATATTAACCCATCAGATCTCAATTCTGCGATGAACGGAGATAAAGTACTTGTAAGACGAGAAAAACAATCCTATTCAGGCGACCGGGCGGAAGGTGTCGTTCTCCGAATATTGGAGCGGGCCATCACCCAGGTTGTCGGCACATATGATGATAACAAAAACTTTGGTTTCCTCATTCCGGATGATAAACGGATACCGCATGATATCTTCATTCCAAAAGGCAAAGCGAATGGAGCAATTGATGGTCATAAAGTAATCGCCCATATTACGAAATATCCAGAGGCTTGGAGCAGTGCAGAAGCTGAAATCACCGAGATTCTTGGTCATAAAAATGATCCAGGTATTGATATTATTTCCATTATTTATAAGCATGGAATAACAGTTGACTTTCCCGAAGAAGTTTTGCAACAAGCTGCGGAAACCCGTGATACAATTTCCCCAGAGGAACTGGAAGGAAGAGCCGATCGCAGAAATGAACAAATCGTGACAATTGACGGGGCAGATGCAAAAGATCTGGATGATGCGATTTCAGTTAAAAAGTTAGACAATGGAAATTATCAGCTTGGCGTTTACATTGCAGATGTCAGTTATTATATTGAAAAAGATTCTCCAATGGATAAGGAAGCATATGAAAGAGGGACAAGTGTCTATTTAGTAGACCGAGTTATCCCTATGATTCCGCACCGGCTTTCCAATGGAATCTGTTCATTGAATCCGCAAGTCGACCGGTTGACAATCGGCTGTGAAATGGAAATTACGATGAGCGGTGAAGTTGTAAAACATGAATTTTTCCCTGCTGTAATTAACTCGACAGAGCGAATGACTTACACCGATGTGAATAAAATTCTTGTTGATGAAGACGCGGAATTACGGGAAAAATATGCGGAGCTCGTTCCGATGTTTGAACGGATGGAGAAGCTTGCGGAGATTTTACGTGGCAAAAGAAAAGGCCGCGGTGCAATTGACTTTGATTTCAAAGAAGCGCAAGTGCTTGTCGATGAGGAAGGGAAGGCACAAGATGTCGTACTCCGTGAACGTTCGGTAGGAGAGCGGCTAATTGAAGAGTTCATGCTTGCTGCAAACGAAACGGTAGCAGAACATTTCCACTGGTTAGATGTACCGTTTATTCATCGGATTCATGAAGAACCGGATGAAGGAAAGCTTGAGAGTTTCTTTGAGTTCCTTGCAGGTCTTGGTGTTTCTGTGAAAGGAACCGCTAATGAAATCCACCCGCAAGCATTACAAAAAGTGCTTGACAAAATTAAAGATGAACCAGAAGAAATGATTGTGTCCAAACTGATGCTGCGTTCGATGAAGCAGGCGAAGTACGCTCCGGAAAGTGTTGGTCACTTCGGACTTGCTACAGAGTTTTATACGCATTTCACGTCACCAATTCGCCGGTATCCCGATTTGATTGTTCACCGTCTTATCCGTACGTATCTATTTGAGAAGAGGATGGATAAAAAGACAATTTCCCACTGGAGGGAAGCACTTCCCGAGATTGCAAGGCATACGTCTGAAATGGAAAGAAGAGCAGTTGATACGGAGCGGGAAACGGATGATTTGAAAAAAGCGGAGTATATGGAAGATAAGGTTGGTGAAGAATTTACCGGAGTAATCAGCTCGGTAACCAACTTTGGATTGTTTGTTGAACTGGAAAACACAGTGGAAGGGCTCGTTCATGTCAGCTATTTGACAGATGATTATTACCATTACAATGACCGGGCGCACGCTTTAATTGGCGAGCATACAGCGAAAGTTTATCGTGTGGGTGATGAAGTGAAAGTAAGAGTTGCCCAAGTGAATTTGGATGAACGAGCGGTAGACTTCGAGCTCCTGGAAGCTAAAACAAAGAAACGGCGTAATGAAGGGAACAAGCAAGCGATACCAGCTAAAAGAAAGAATAAAGCAAACGGAAATCCAAAAGGGAAAAAGAAGAAACGAAAGAAAAAAAGCTAGAAAACAGTGGGGAAAGGCTCCACTGTTTTTCATTTAAGCAAATTGCCAATAGAAGTTGGATGAGGGAAAAACCTTTGTTGACTGCTAAGTTATTCTTGATTTATAATATTTATATGTCAAAATTTATAGATCGGGTATATATATAGAATAGACTGCATGTTGGAGGTGGTGTATTGGATAATGTAACCCTTGCATTAATGTTTACTCTTTTTGCAGGGCTTGCTACCGGTGTTGGGAGCTTGCTTGCATTCTTTGCTAAGACAACAAATACGAAATTCCTTTCTTTTGCACTCGGTTTATCAGCCGGTGTTATGATTTATGTTTCAATGATTGAAATCTTTTTTAAAGCGAAAGATGCACTTATATCTTCATTAGGGTATACAGAAGGTTATTGGGTGACAGTCCTTGCTTTCTTTAGCGGTATGTTATTAATAGGTGTTATTGATAAGATCATACCATCGTATTCCAATCCTCATGAAATTAAAAAAGTCGAGGATATGGAGAAACCGGGAAAAGCAATTCAAGATCCCGAATTAATGAAGATGGGAGTATTTACAGCAATAGCAATTGCCATTCATAACTTTCCAGAAGGGATTGCAACGTTCATTTCTACGTTACAAGACCCTTCTGTCGGCTTTGCAATAGCAGTTGCGGTGGCGATTCATAATATTCCTGAGGGGATTGCGGTGTCTGTACCGATCTACTATGCGACAGGCAATCGAAAAAAAGCATTTATGCTTTCATTTCTTTCTGGTCTGGCGGAACCGGTTGGAGCGGTCCTTGCCTTTCTAATTTTAATGCCATTTTTAAATGAATTTGTCTTTGGTGTTACCTTTGCCATGGTTGCTGGTATTATGGTATTTATTTCACTCGATGAACTGCTGCCGGCTGCGAAGCGTTATGACCAGACGCATTTATCAATTTATGGCGTGATTGCTGGAATGGCAATAATGGCGATTAGCCTGATATATTTACAATAAACAGGATATTCATTGGAATAAATATGATAATTTGATAAAATAAAGTTCTATGGAAGTGATTGGGAGGTGTTCCAATGCCAAAAGGAGCAGGAAAAACAATTGCAGTAAACAGGAAAGCGCGCCATGATTTTTTCATTGAAGAAACATATGAAGCAGGGGTTGTTCTTCAAGGAACGGAAATTAAATCTCTCCGACTTGGTCGCGTGAGCATTAAAGATGCACACGCAAGGATTATCAATGGTGAAGTATTTCTTGTGAATCTGCATATAGCGGAATATGAACAAGGAAATCGGTATAACCATGATCCGACTCGTTCCCGTAAGCTTCTCTTACATCGCAATCAGATTGATAAATTAATTGGTCTCACGCAGCAAGAAGGATACACACTTGTTCCACTTAAAATTTATATAAAAAATGGATATGCCAAAGTGTTGATCGGTCTTGGTAAAGGGAAGAAAAGGTTCGATAAACGGGAAGACCTGAAACGGAAACAAATGAAACGGGATGCGGACCGTGCGTTAAAAGAATACAATCAGTAAACGGTGTGCGCAGTCAGCGCCCCTTTTCATTTTTGTGAGGTTGTGTTATAATAAATACAGAGCTCAGGGCTCCCTCCCGAGTGTTCTCATTATATGGGGACGTTACGGATTCGACAGGGGTAGGTTGAGCTCAGGTTGCGCGTCGAGGTTACGGCTCGTAAAACGTAAACGCCTATAACTGGCAAAAACGAAAATTACTCTTTAGCTGCTGCATAAGCAGTCCTAAAGGATCCTTCCTACAATCGCCTGTGTTGTAGATAGAAGGGTCTCAAACTCAAGCAGGCTGGACTGACTTCCACCGTCTGAGGATCGTCAGTCGAGATGAATCAGACTAGCTATCACAAAGCCTGTTGGTAGGCCGAGTGCATAGTGAAATACGAATATACCAACTACACGTGTAGAAGCCTGAGTGGCAATATCTCTGGACGTGGGTTCGATTAGTAAATAGTCGCCTTTTGTAGCAATACAAAAGTGAAAACTCGGCTTTATCGGTGAAACCTAAGTTGTCTATAATTTTGATTTCAAAAATGAGGATAAAAAAAGACCGAGCAGTTCGAGGCGGCGTAGCTTTGAGTAGCGGAACGTATACAGTTCATACGTGAGCAACGGAAAAGCAAGCCAACGAAGAAATGCGAAGGTTATTTTTACCGGAGTTTTTATTAGGCAATAGGGCAATACCGAGTGGTATGTGGAGCAATCCAACAGCCATGTATCGACTTATAGGCTGCCAACTTGGTAGTACTAGGATACGAAATCCTGCCATCCTGTGACAAATATATATTTCGTATAATACGCCGAGGGTCCTTAAATAAAAAGGACCAAGATATAGTCAGTGCCGTGACGAAAGCATGGAAGGACATGTCCCACCGTCTCCACCAATACATATGTTGGTGGTTTTTTTATGTTTTGTGACGTAAAGCATAAAATTTCCGTTTGGAAACTTTATGCTTTATTTGATTTCAGGAAATTTTATGCTTGATTTGGTATGATGTAAAATTTCGGTAAAAAAGAAGAAAAAATGAATCATACAATGAATGCAAAAATTATTAGATATATGAAATATGATTTCTATGGACTCAGACAAATTGTTAATGTTATCTTAGTTCTAAAGGATAACAAATTTTATAATAAAGAGAATGAATTCAAACATTGGAAATATATCTTAATTGAAAATGAAGTATATTGGGAGAAATATCAGAGACTTTTTCCTAAAGAACTGCGAATAAATGATAATAATCTACCAACTGAAGAATGATGGAATTGGAATAACTATCATATCCATCCGGAATTAATGTCTAATCTAGATTCGAAAGCTAAAGTTACTTTTATTCCTGGTGCGGGCAGAACTAAGGTTTCATTTCATTTTTGAGGACACTTTTAAATATGAAACCGGTAATAGAACCCGAATATTTCGATGTTTGTCCGTTTTGCTCATCCATCCTGAAATCGATGCAATGATGCCATACGAATTAAGTGAGCCTTTTTATAACCGGTTGCAAGCTGATAAAACTTGCTAATTTTAGAAGGCACCGTTCATTTACTAATCAAACAATCGGGTGTGGAACAGATGAAAACATGCCTTTCAAAATTTTTATTTGAAATTGAAAAGACTTTGGGCTTATTAAACACCAACTTGTACATCAATCAGTTTAGAGATTTATAATCATTTGAAAAAGAAGTTTTTAATTTGAGGGGGATAATAATGTACGACACAATTGTTATAGGTGCTGGCCAAGCGGGTCTTGCAACGGGATACTATCTGAAACAGACTAAGCAAAGTTTCATTCTTTTAGATAAATGCAGCGAGGTAGGAGAAAGCTGGAAGGAAAGATATGACTCTCTAGTTTTATTTACCCCTCGAATTTATAGTTCTTTACCTGGTATGGTTCTTGAGGGAGAGGAACAAGGCTTTCCTGTTAAAGATGAAATTGCTTCTTATCTAAAAAAATATGTAAATAAATTTAAAATCCCTATACAATTCAATACAACAGTTGTAAGTGTTACAAAAGTGAATGATTATTTTTTAATAGAAACAAATAAACAAGAATACCAGTCAAAAAATGTTGTGATTGCAACGGGTTCTTTTCAAACACCAAGCATTCCCTCATTCTCTCAGGGGTTATCGGATAATATCCTACAACTTCACTCATCACAATATAAGAATCCTGAACAGTTGATAAAAGGCAATGTACTTGTAATTGGCGGTGGAAATAGTGGTGCTCAAATAGCTGTCGAAGTATCAGAAGAAAGAGATACATACTTGGCTTGTAGTGGTAAACTAAAATTTTTGCCTATGACGGTTGGAAGTAAAAGTATCTTTTGGTGGTTTGATAAATTAGGAATTTTAAAGGCAAATGAGAAATCGCTGTTTGGAAAATTGCTTCAACAAAGAGGAGATCCTATTTTTGGTCATGAGTTAAAAAAAGCAATACATAATAACAAAGTGATTACTAGAGAAAGAGTTACTGGAGCCAATGAAAGTCAAGTAATATTTAAGGATACATCAACTCTAGAGGCTAACAATATCATATGGGCGACGGGTTTTAAAATGGACTTTCCCTGGTTAAAGATAGATGGGGTGTTCAATAGAGAAGGCAAAGTAATACATGAACGAGGTGTATCCAATATTCAGGGACTATCATTTATTGGTTTACCCTGGCAGTACCGCCGTGGTTCAGCCTTACTTCAGGGGGTAGGCTATGACGCGGAATTCATCGTCAGTCAAATATAGCGTATACCGGAGATGGCGGAAAATTATTTTAGCTTTCTGTAAATGATTAGCTATCAATATAATTCGTCTGATTTGTTCAAAGTCGCTTAATGAGGAATTCTACAAATACATTAAAAAAACTTTGCCTTATAATCAAACAATCCTTTGATTATTTGTTTGAATATAAGGAGGGCCACGATGGCTAAAGATACATGTGAAGTTACCTGTATTAACGAAGAAAAGGTAACAAGGGATAGATTGGCTAACCCTTTGGATTGCGATTCTTTCAGATATGGGAGCAACTATTTTGGTAGCGTTGAATAGTTTGCGACTGATGAGTGTAAAAGAATAGTACGCTTGTTTCAATAGTTAAGACCATATTCTAACTATTAGGAACTTACTTAGAAGTAAGTGGAAAATCAGAAATTAAAGCATACTAACTAGGGTAATATTTAAAAAGGTGATCATTGAAATCGGTCGCCTTTTTAAAATGGACAAAATCGACTGTTGATTGTGATGTTTATATAGGTAACTCATTTAAAACTTTGCGTTTATCCTCAAGATAATAATATTACTATTAGTCAAGTAAAGATTAAATACATCGCCACTTTCCAAAGATAGAAGCTTGATAAATTCTTGAGGTATCTTCACCGATCCTCTATCGTTTAAAATCATGTTATTTTCCAGCGTATCTTTGTACAGTTTTTGTATAATTAAATCTTTAGATTTTAAGCTAATTGTAACTTCATCACCACTTGTTAAATTTAATGATTCTCGAATTAATTTAGGTATAGTAATTGTATATCCATTCGATAAAGTACAAGTTCCTCTCAGAGAATAGTTTTTTCTCATCACTGATCCTCCATAAGTAAATCATTATATTTGTATTCCTTGTCTATCTTTAACAAATTTATTTCCATTGTAAAACGAAATTGTGGAGAATTTATGAAGTTGTAAGATCTTATAAAAGGCTTCTAAGGTTCAATCAAAAAGATTATAGAATTTCAGTTACCTTCTAGCTTTAAAGTAAATTTGACACTTTTGTTACTGTTTTACTTGTCAGCCAAATCTCGACACATTCTACATAAATTTTTCCTATAATAACGACAAAATATAAAAATAAGTAGTAGGTGAAATTATTGGGAGAAGTAACGTTATTTCTAGCGTTTGGGGCTGGATTACTTTCTTTCATATCCCCTTGTTCGCTACCTCTTTATCCTGCATTTCTTTCCTATATTACAGGAATGACAGTAGACGAATTAAAAAACGAGCGAGGAATATTGAGAAAGAAAGCTTTAATACATACCGTTCTTTTTTTATTGGGTTTTTCAATTATCTTTTTAGCGATTGGGTTATCCACCTCTTTTATAGGTGAATTCTTTCTAGCCTATCAGGATTTGTTAAGACAGCTTGGCGCAATTATATTGGTGTTCTTCGGCTTAGTTCTCACAGGTGTTTTTAAATTTAACTTTTTGCTGAAGGATAGAAAAGTTCAATTTCGAAAAAGACCTGCTGGGTATCTAGGTTCGGTTTTAATTGGATTAGGTTTTGCTGCTGGTTGGACTCCCTGTACTGGGCCAATTCTTGCAGGGGTGATCGCAATGGGAGTGGCAAATCCTGGGATGGGTCTACTATATATGTCATTTTATATCTTGGGCTTTTCCATTCCGTTTTTGGTTATGACATTGTTCCTTGATAGGATGACTTTTATTAAGAAGTATGCAAACCGATTCATGGTAATTGGTGGAGTTTTAATGATTGTCATGGGTATTGTTTTATATCTTGACTGGATGACCGTGATTATTGAATTATTAATTCCTGTGTTTGGTGGATTTACTGGGTTTTAGGTGTCAATTTTTTTCTGGAAATGGAGAGGTGTAATACGTGAGTTTAGAACAAAAAAAACAGAAGAAAAGAAATAAAAAAAGAAATCGTTTGATCTACAGAACAGCTGTTTTGCTAGTACTGTTGGGGGCAATTATATTCGCAATTGTTACAAACTTACAAGCGGATAATACGGTTTATAGGGTAGGAGATCAGGCTCCTGATTTCCAGTTACCGCAGATTAATAAAAATAATGAATCCGAAACGATACAGCTAAGTGACTTGAGAGGAAAGGGAGTTATGCTTAACTTCTGGGCTACTTGGTGTAAACCATGTGAAAGGGAGATGCCGTATATGCAAGAATTATATCCCGTGTATAAAGAGAGAGGTATAGAAATAGTTGCAGTTAGTCTGGATAGTACGGAATTAGTTGTGGATCGTTTTATAGATAAATATGATTTGACATTTCCAACACCTCACGACAAATCGGGAGAGGTGAGAGATTTATATAAAGTTGGACCTATTCCAAGCACGTTTTTTATAAGCCCTGAGGGTGAGATTGTGGAGTATGTGAGTGGGGAATTGTCACTCGAAAGACTTGAAGGATATTTGCGGGATATTTTGCCGCAGAAATGAAATAGAATTTGTCTGATCGTGAGGTAATGGTATGAATAAAATTAAATGTGAATGTGGTCATATTAATCCGGAGGGTACAGTCCTTTGTGAGGCGTGCGGGAAACCGATTGAGGGTAATCAGCACATCGATGGAAATGATAAGAAACTATTATTGAATATGCGATATGAAGGATCTGCGCGACGTTCGCAAACCTACCGGAAATCATTTGTGGACAAAGTTTGGAGCTTTTTCTCTTCTGTTAAGGTAGGAGTTTGGCTTATCGTATTAGCGCTTGTTGCTTCCATGATTGGTACACTTTTCCCACAACAGCAATTTATACCCCCGAACGCTGAATCAAGGGATCCGGCAGTTTATTATGAAGCCCAATTTGGTATGGTCGGGAAAATTTACTATCAACTTGGATTTCATGAAATGTATAGCTCCTGGTGGTATTTAATCTTATTAGGCTTAATCGGTGTTTCCTTGGTTATTTGTAGTCTTGATCGCTTTGTCCCATTATATAAGGCGTTAAAAATTCAAAAGCCTAGAAGACATGAAACATTTCTTAACAGACAGCGCTTCTTCAGTGAAACAGAAGAAGTATCCAAAGCGGATATTGGACAAGTAAAAGAGAAATTAAGAAAACAACGCTATAAAGTTACAGAGCAAAACGGTCATATTCTTGCTGAAAAAGGAAGATTTTCCAGATGGGGTCCATACGTTAACCATATTGGTCTGATTATTATCCTCTTAGCAGCGATTTTGCGATCAACACCAATTATGTTTACCGATGAATATGTATGGGTTAGAGATGGGGAAACAACCGTCATTCCTGGTACAAAAGGAGATTATTATGTTGAAAATAAGCAATTTATATTAGATACACATGATCCAGAAGATGAACGATTTAAAGATGCACTTGAAATTTCGGGAGCGGTTGCGAGTAATTTTCAAACAGATGTTGTCATTTATAAAGCAACGAATAACGATGTTCCAGGTGCTAAACCAGAACTTGAGCCAATCTTAACCGAGTCGATTCAAATGAATAAACCTGCTAAATTCAACGGATATACATTATACCAATCTGGTTATCAGCCGAATGAGTTTAGTAGCATGACCTTTAAAATTCATGAAACGGATGATGAAGATGCAACGGCAATAGATTCTTTTACGATTAATTTATTTGAACCGGAATCAGAGTACATATTGGATAACGGTTTTCGGGCAGTGATTGATCAGTATTATCCTGATTATTACTTGGATGATGATGGTATTCCTGCTTCGGAAACGAATTATCCAAGAAACCCAGCCTTTGTTCTCGCGGTGTACCCACCGGAAACGTCCTTACCCGAAGTTAGTTTCATAGGAATTGGGAGAAATATTGATGCTACAGGAGAAAATGAATATAAAGTTGCAATCCAGGACTTTGAAACCCATTTTGTCAGTGGGATGACGTTACGAGTGGATCGTACACTAATTTTCTTCGGACTTGGTGCAGCAATCTTTATGATCGGTGTCATCCAAGGAATGTATTGGCAGCACCGAAGAGTCTGGATTCATCCGAAGAATAATGGATTGTTGCTTGCAGCACATACAAATAAGAACTGGTTTGGCCTTGCAAGAGATATAGAGAAAGCGATTGAAAAAACAAATATAAAGATGGTGGAAGCTAGGCAAGAGCTAGACAAGTAGACTTTTAATTGTCTAGCCTACTAACTTCTTAGGAGGGTGTTTTGATTGGATTTAGTTAATCTTAGCGGTAATTTGCTCTATGCTGCTTTTATTTTATATTTAATTGCGACGCTTTTTTTTGGAGCGACGATTCGCGACAAGCGCAGTACAAAGAGTAAAAAAGGAATTTCAGGAAATATCGCAATTACGATAACAATACTCGGATTTTTAGCACAATTAGGTTATTTCATTACAAGATGGATGGCTAGTGGACATGCACCACTCGGAAATATGTTTGAATTTGTAACATTCCTGGGAATGGCAATGGTGCTAGGATTCATTATTATTTATTTTATGTATCGAATCGGTTTTTTAGGACTATTTGCCTTACCGTTAGCCATGATAATCATCGCTTATGCAAGTATGTTCCCTACTCAATTAGCACCGCTTGTTCCAACATTAAATACAAGTTGGCTGTATATCCATGTTTCCACCGTAGCGGTAGGACAAGGGATTTTATTTATTAGTTTTGTTGCAGGGCTCATGTATCTCATTAAGAAAATTGATCAAAAAAAGCGAACGAAGAAGAATATTGGACTTGAATTGATTCTGTACATGATTTTTCTGTTCGTTGGTTTTATCGTGAGTACCACAACATTCAGTATCATGGATTACGATGCAACCTTTGAATATCAGGATGGAACTCAAATTATTGAAACGGAATATCGTTTGCCTGCAATTGCAGCTCCGAATAATGGGGTGTTACTTACGGAGAATGTAATGGAGCCTTGGTTTGAAGCGCCAGGATGGATGCAGGGGGCCGATGCTGGTAGAAAGTTTAATACAGTAATATGGTCTGTGATCACAGGCACGATTCTTTATGGACTAACCGTGCTCATTTTACGAAAACGAGTGGGAGCAGCCTTACAGCCCTTATTACGCGGAGTTAAAGCCGAACTTTTAGACGAAATTATGTATCGGGCAGTTACGATCGGCTTCCCAATTTTTACGCTAGGCGGATTGATATTCGCATCTATCTGGGCCCAAATAGCCTGGGGTAGATTCTGGGGATGGGATCCGAAAGAAGTATGGGCGCTGATTACTTGGTTCTTCTATGCTGCCTTCTTACATTTACGCTTATCAAGAGGCTGGCATGGGGAAAAGTCTGGCTGGCTCGCCGTCATTGGCTTTGGTATTATTTTGTTTAATCTAATCGTGGTTAACTTAGTTATTGCTGGACTACATTCTTACGCTTAAAATTGATGTATGAACATTGAAACAATTTGAGTGGAAAGAGATGTAAGTTTTATTTTTAATTTACATCTCCTTCTTTTGTTTTTAACGTTGAGGAGCGTCATTTATGAGTGAAAAGAATCAAAGTGAAAGAAAAAAGATGAATCTTGTTGACCATCTAACTGAGCTACGAAACCGTTTGGTTGTGACTGTTCTTTTCTTTATTGGTTTCTTCATTGTTGGTTTTATGTATATCAAAGATATTTATTGGTTTTTCGTTAACGATATCGCTATTGAGTTAACGGCTATTAGTCCTGCTGAAATTATTTGGATATATTTTTCGATGGCAGGCTTAGTTGCGATAGTCGGAACTATTCCAATTCTAGCTTATCAAATATGGGCTTTTGTAAAGCCTGGTTTATTGCCACATGAAAGAAGAGCAACAATCGGATATATACCTAGCGTTTTTCTGCTTTTTATTGCAGGGTTAGTATTTGGCTATTTTCTTTTTGTTAAACTGATTATGCCATTTATTTTATCCTTAAACGATGGCATGTTTAATATTATGTTTACCGTTGACCATTATTTTAAATTTCTATTTCGTGTGACCATACCAATTGCTTTTCTTTTTGAATTGCCGATTATTGTCATGTTTTTAACAAGTCTCGGCGTACTTACACCTGGTTTTATGATTAAAAATAGAAAATATGCGTATTTTGGTCTTGTTATAGTTGGGGTCTTAACTACACCACCAGACTTTATTTTACAACTCGTCGTAGTAGTTCCACTTCTTCTCATATATGAGATTAGCCTTCAATTATCGAAAATCGTTTATCGCAAGAAATTACGGAAACATTAGGAGTATATGGTGAAAAATCCTTCTTCTGAAGCCTAAATAACCGTTTAAAACTTTTTAACCGTTGATATAATTATTCAATGCTAGTGGAACAGGCACTTTATCGTCAATTTTTAAAATGTGATCTTTTTCAATGAAATATTACAAAATTACTTAAGTAATATATCTTGAATTGGGAAGATAAAGCTTAACACAGGGTTTTCTTAAAGGAGGCTGATAAGTTTTTCACAAACAAAGAAATATAATGTCGAAATTCGATACACTACTGTAATATTACGATAACGTGGATGAAAATTAAGGGTGCTATTATACCCATGTATTATAAAAAGTAAACATATAAATTTTCACGATATTGCATTTTACATAGAGGGATTTTAATACATAGTTTGTGCAGCAATAATTGTGATGGAAATGAGGAACGAGAAATTGAGGAAAAAAATAATAACAATTACCATGGTAGCAGTGGTTGGTTTAGGTAGCGTATTGTTCAATACTCCAGCATCTGCAGATTCATTAGAGGACCTAAAAAGCGAAGAGACTCAAATTCAACAGGATAGAAAAGACGTAAAGGCAAACCTTTCTAATGCAGAGTCAGAGATTGCTGATATTCTGATTGAGTTAGAAGAAATTAATGTTGAAATTAGCCGAATTACGAAAGCACTTGAAGAAAACAAAGCATCGTTGAAGAAGAATGAGGAAGATATATCTCATAGACAAATGGAGATAGACTTACTAGAAGATGAAATTGTTGAGCTTGAAGAAGCAATTGAAAAACGCTTTGAAATCTTAAAAGAACGAGCAGTTGCTTATCAGAAAAGTGGCGGAAATATCTCTTACATAGAAGTATTATTTGGATCTCAAAGCTTCGGGGATTTCATCAGCCGTGTTAGTGTAATAAATAAGATTACAAACTCTGATGCTGCATTGATGGAACAAATTGAAGCAGATAAAGTAAAAGTGGAAGAGAAGCAGGAAGATGTCGTTATTAAACTTGCGGAATTAAAAGATTTGAGACTAGAACTAGAAGGAATGCAAGCATTAATCGAGGATCAAAAAAAAGAAACGAAGATAAAGCAAGCTAGTTTAAAGGAAAAAGAAGAAAAGCTTGTTGCTAAGGTGGAAGAGTTAAAACTTGAAGACAGTAAACTGGCGGCACTTGAGAAGAAAGTGAAGGGTAATATGACAGCGTTAACTCAGCCAGCCCCGGCTACTCAAATTGCATCCGCTAGTGCTGGCTCAAATGGCGATCTTTCAACGCTAAGTAACCAATCAAGCGGTGGCTATCTTGCCTGGCCAGCGGTAGGTGGGTATATTTCCAGTTATGTTGGACCACGCTGGGGAAGACAGCATAACGGAATTGATATCGCGCGCCCAAGCAATTATAATATTTTAGCTGCTGCAGATGGAGTAGTGACGAAAGCGGGTCATACTGGTGGCTTTGGGAACAGAATAGAGATTGAACATAGTAATGGCTTAAAAACGCTTTATGCGCATTTATCGTCAATTAATGTAACGGTTGGACAAGAAGTTAGTACAGGCACGGTAATCGGGATAATGGGGAATACTGGAAATTCTACAGGGATCCATTTACATTTTGAGGTATATAAGAATGGAGCTTTACAAGATCCTATGTACTATCTGAATTAAATAGATTATTTATTATCGATTGTATACTTATTATCAATTAGAATATAAAGGGCTTGAAATAATCGGTCATAATAAATCAAAAATGGTTTTGAACATCAGAAATACGATGCTTGGAACCATTTTTATTGTTAGAGGACTTCAAACTTTATTGTGTATTAAATATTATACTTGACCATGTACCTTGGTACATGGTTTATTATGTTTATAGAGGTGAATTAATTTGAGCTATCAAATTAGCGTATTTGCTGAAAAATGTGGTGTAAATAAAGAAACAATAAGGTTCTACGAAAAGAAAACATTATTAAAAGAGCCTAATCGAACGGATGCAGGTTATAGGATATATTCGGATGATGATGTTAAACGTGTAAAATTTATAAAAAGATTGCAAGATCTGGGATTTTCATTGAGTGAAATTTATAAATTACTTGGTGTTGTTGATAATGATAATGTGCGTTGCCAAGGTATGTATGAATTTGTATCTAATAAGGAAAAAGAGATTCAGAAGCAAATTGCAGATTTAATAAGGACAGAGTCCATGCTACAAGATTTAAAAAAACGATGTCCTGATCAAAAAGCAATAAATCAATGTCCAATTATTGAATGGTTAGTAATTGATTAAATATATTATCCATTTCAAATGAAGGAGAATTAAATGATGAGAAAATATCGTGTTAAAATCAACGGAATGACCTGTACGGGGTGTGAACAACATATTGATGCTGCATTAACTCGTATAGGTGCTACAAATATCGAAACCAGTTTTCAACGTGGTGAATCGGTATTTGAAATACCAGAGGATGTTAATGCTGAAAATTTAGGGCAGGCAATTAAACAAGCTAATTATCAAATAGAAGACATAGAAGAAATTTCAGTACAGAAGCTGAAAAATATCGAAATAGATAATAAAAGTGATTACGATTTACTCATCATTGGTTCAGGAGGGGCAGCTTTTTCTGCAGCTATTAAATCAATTGAATACGGTGCAAAAGTTGGAATGATTGAACGTGGGATAGTGGGAGGCACTTGTGTAAATATTGGCTGTGTTCCATCGAAAACACTTCTTAGAGCAGGAGAAATCAATCATTTAGCAAAAGCAAATCCGTTCACAGGTTTACAAACATCCACTGGGGTAGTCGATTTAGCCTCTTTGGTGAATCAAAAGGATGAATTAGTTAGCGAACTTCGAAACCAAAAATATATAGATTTAATAGATGAATATGGCATTGATTTAATAAAGGGTAAAGCTAAGTTTGTTGATGAAAATACAGTTGAAGTAAATGGGGAGAAACTTTCTGCAAAACGATTTTTAATTGCAACAGGTGCTTCGCCATCTATACCAACGATTTCAGGACTTGAAGAAGTGGATTATCTAACAAGTACAACACTACTTGCATTAAAAAAGGTGCCTAGACGATTAACAGTTATTGGTACAGGCTATATCGGATTGGAACTGGGGCAACTGTTTCATAATTTAGGTGCAGAAGTCACGCTCATTCAAAGAAGTGATCGCCTTTTAAAAGAGTATGACCTAGAAATTTCAGAAGCTGTAGAAAGAGTCTTAATCGAACAGGGTATAAACCTTATTAAAGAGGCAACTTATGAGCGTGTAGAACAAATTGGAGAGCTAAAAAAGGTTTATATAACGGTAGAAGGTAAGAAAAAAGTCGTGGAATCAGAGCATTTACTTGTTGCAACAGGAAGAAAGCCAAATACGGATTCTTTAAATTTAAGTGCAGCAGGGGTTGAAGTTGGAAAACGAAACGAAATCCTGATAGATGATTATGCTAGAACAAGTAATGAGAAGATTTATGCAGCAGGAGATGTAACTTTGGGACCTCAAATTGTCTATGTAGCAGCCTATGAAGGTGGAATTGTTGGTGATAATGCGATAGGTGGGTTAAATAAAAGATTAAATTTATCGGTTATACCAGCTGTCACGTTTATAAATCCATCGATTGCAACAGTTGGGTTAACTGAAGAACAAGCAAATGAAAAAGGCTATGAAGTAAAAACATCGGTATTATCTTTAGACGCCGTTCCAAGGGCATTAGTAAATCATGAAACGATTGGTGTATTTAAGATTGTTGCTGATGCTAAAACATTAAAAGTTCTTGGGGTTCATATTGTATCTGAAAATGCAGGAGATGTAATTTATGCAGCTTCGCTAGTAGTAAAGCATGACTTAACCGTGGACGATTTAAAAGATAGCCTTGCACCATATTTAACAATGGCTGAAGGTCTAAGGTTAGCTGCTCTTACATTTGATAAAGATGTTTCGAAATTATCTTGTTGTGCAGGGTAAAGAAAAATAATTACGGTGAGGTGAAAATGTTGCATCTAATCATCAAAACAACCATGTAATACTTTATATCGATATTTTGTTACCCAGGTTACATGGTACTTGATATCATATACTGCATGGCTATTCTTCTTATATCCGTCCATACTTTTCACCTCTTGTCTTTAGTATGCAAATCAAAAGATAAGGCTAAAAGCGGATACCGTCTAAAGACGGTGGAGTTAGACCACGCATTTGGAAATTAAACAATATTTACGTTTTTTCATTCTAGTGGACCTAGTGATAGGGTTCGTGTCATAGACTGCAAAAGTAACAACGAGCAAATAAACTTTTGGCTTCCCGATATTTTTGAAAGCCAATTTATAGGGTAGTAGCAGGTTTCCTGTGTCACTACCCCTATATCAATTCATTGATTAATTTTCTCTTTTGCTTATATTCATCATCATTAATTTCGCCTTTAACATAACGTTCTTTTAACATCATTAACGGTCGATCTTCAATTTTGCTTTTCCTCATTAGTAACCGTGCAACAACGTAAATCGTAGCTCCTATAATCATTACAAAGATAATTAACCCAATCACCATAATGATGCACATTATTATCATTGAACCATTCATCATATTATCCGTCATCATATAATTCATCATTCATTTTACCTCTTACTTCATAGTTTTTTTATTTTTGTTTCCCAATATACCCGTTTATGCCAATAACGAATATTTTTAAGTTATGGAATTAAATAATCAATGAAAACTGGAGTTTTCCTGAACGGGCTCCTGTTTATCCGTATATACCTTTAAATAATTAACTTGCTATTTTGACATTCAGTCAGTAGCACATTGAAGACAAGTCTCAGCAAGAAACTTAATGATTGCTTTAGCAATTTATCGATACTTAAAACATCAAGGCCGAAAGGTATCTATTAGAATAACCTAATCCGTCCTATTATTTACCTAAGTCAAAGAAAAATGTATTTTAAATTCAATTTCTTCTTATACTTCTTTTAGACAAACGTCATAACAATGACTAAAGGAAGAGGAAATAGGGAAAAGTAACATAAAATTATCACTAATGAAAATGGAGGTGAATGATATGTCAGATACAAATCAAATGCCTCGGGAAGAAGGAATAGATCATGGCTTGAGTCTTATGAGAGAAGGTTATATGTACATTTTGAACAGACGTCACAGTTTTAATTCTAATATATTTGAGACCAGATTGCTTGGGAAGAAAGCGATCTGCATGGTAGGAAAGGAAGCTGCCGAAGTTTTTTATAACACTGAGAAATTCAAAAGGAAAGATGCAGCACCGAACCGGGCGGTTCAAACATTGTTCGGGAAGAATGGTGTTCAGGCGTTGGATGGACAAGATCACAAACATCGGAAGGAAATGTTTATGTCCATCATGTCTCCCAAGGGCTTCAAAAACTAACAGATATTACAAAAAAACAGTGGAAAACAGCGCTAAATAAATGGGAACAGATGGATGAAGTTGTTCTTTATGAAGAAGTAAAAGAAGTCCTGTGTAGAACAGCCTGCCAGTGGGCAGGCGTCCCGTTGGAAGAAGACGATGTTAAGGAATTGACAAAAGACTTGGCAGCGATGTTCGAGTCTCCAGCTGCAGTTGGTCCAAACGATTGGCTAGGGAGAAATGCACGGAATAAAGTAGAAAATTGGATTGGTGAGTTGGTTGATAAGGTGCGTAATGGGGGAATAAATCCTCAAGAAGATACAACCTTACATAGATTTGCCTGGCATCGCGATTTGGAAGGGAATCTTCTGGATTCCAAGACTGCTGCTGTGGAAGTGATCAATATCTTGAGACCTATTGTGGCTATCGCTATGTGTTCAGTCCTGATCGGTTTGCCAAATGGGAAGGCAGCCCATTCATATTACTGAATAGTTGAGAAGGAAAATCTCATTTTTTAAAAATGATATATATTCAAATGTTCATTTGACTATTAGTTTATAATTGAATATAATAAAAGTATATTTAATATCCAAACAACTATTTGAATGTGGGGGGAATATTATGACAAAAGATATTTGTGAAGTTACCTGTATTCACGAGGATAAAGTAAACAGAGCTAAAAATGACCTTGCTAAACAAAATCCTATGGAAGTAGCTAAGGTTTTTAAGGCTCTGTCAGATGATACAAGAATTAAAATTGCTTATGTTTTGTCCCTAGAGGGGGAGTTGTGTGTTTGTGATGTGGCGAACATTATTGAATCTTCAACTGCTACAGCATCCCATCATTTAAGATTATTGAAAAATTTAGGGATAGCAACATATCGCAAAGAAGGAAAGTTAGTCTATTATTCACTAGATGATGAGCATGTTAAACAGCTCGTGGAAAAAGCCTTCGTGCATCAGAGGGAGGCTATGAAAGTTGGATAATACAGCAAAAACCTTAACAGAAGATAAAAATGTTTATCGTGTTGAGGGTTTCTCATGTGCAAGTTGTGCAGGGAAGTTCGAAAAAAATGTAAAACAACTACCAGGAGTACAGGATGCTAAGGTCAATTTTGGAGCTTCTAAAATTGATGTAATCGGTAATGCAAGCCTTGAAGAGCTAGAAAAGGCTGGTGCTTTCGAGAATCTTAAAGTGGCACCAGAGAAAACAAGAAGACGGGTCGAGCCGGTCGTAATTGAAGAAAAAAATGTATACCGTGTTGAAGGCTTTTCCTGTGCAAACTGTGCCGGGAAATTTGAAAAGAATGTAAAAGAAATACCGGGAATTCAAGATGCAAAAGTAAATTTTGGAGCTTCTAAAATTAATGTGTATGGAAGCACAACAATCGATGAACTTGAAAAAGCAGGTGCCTTCGAGAATCTTAAAGTATTTCCTGAAAAACTAGCGAATCAATCGATACGAGAAGTTAAAGAAGATAATAAGGCTTATAAAGAAGAGAAAATGCCATTTTATAAAAAACACAGTACATTACTATTTGCCTCATTACTAATTGCCTTTGGTTACCTTTCTCACTTTGTAAATGGAGAAGATAACCTGGTAACTTCAATGTTATTTATAGGTTCAATTGTAATTGGAGGATATTCACTATTTAAAGTTGGTTTTCAAAATTTGATACGCTTCGATTTCGACATGAAAACCCTGATGACAGTTGCCGTTATTGGAGCCGCCATCATCGGTGAATGGGCAGAGGCGTCTATTGTTGTCATTCTCTTTGCAATCAGTGAAGCACTTGAACGTTTCTCTATGGATAGAGCAAGACAATCCATTCGTTCATTGATGGATATTGCTCCAAAAGAAGCCCTTGTTAGACGGAATGGTCAGGAAATAATGATCCATGTGGATGATATCGCTGTAGGTGATATTATGATTGTCAAACCAGGAGAAAAAATCGCCATGGATGGGCTAGTTGTGAATGGCTTCTCAGCTGTCAACCAGGCAGCTATAACAGGAGAATCTGTCCCTGTTGCCAAAACGGTAAATGATGAAGTATTTGCAGGTACACTTAACGAAGAGGGATTACTTGAAGTAAAAATCACTAAATATGTAGAAGATACAACAATTGCTAAGATTATTCACTTAGTTGAAGAAGCGCAAGGGGAACGTGCTCCAGCTCAAGCGTTTGTAGATAAATTCGCAAAATATTATACGCCCATTATTATGATTATTGCAGCCCTAGTTGCCATTGTTCCACCACTATTCTTTGGAGGAAACTGGGGAACATGGGTATACCAGGGATTAGCGG
This sequence comes from Oceanobacillus alkalisoli, assembly GCF_022213125.1. Lineage (NCBI taxonomy): Bacteria > Bacillati > Bacillota > Bacilli > Caryophanales > Bacillaceae > Oceanobacillus > Oceanobacillus alkalisoli. Next base: position 108,739 of record NZ_JAKNRA010000010.1, read on the forward strand.
TACTTGTGGTCGGTTGTCCTTGTGCATTAGTTATTTCCACACCAATCTCGATTGTTTCCGCAATCGGAAATGCTGCCAAAAAAGGTGTCTTAATCAAAGGTGGTGTTTATTTAGAAGAATTGGGTACGATCAAGGCAATTGCCTTTGATAAGACCGGAACACTAACAAAAGGTGTACCGGTAGTAACGGATTATAAAGTACGAAATGAACAGATTAAAGAAAAAGAGCTACTTTCCATCATTACAGCATTAGAATACCGTTCACAACATCCACTTGCTTCAGCAATTACGAAGAAGGCAGAACAAGAAAATATCGCTTTTAAAGATATTCAAGTGGAGGATTTCACTTCCATTACGGGGCGTGGGATTAAAGGGATTGTAAACGGAACGACCTATTATATTGGCAGCCCAAGGCTTTTCAAGGAATTGAATGTATCCGACTTGAGTCTGGAGTTTGAAAACGAGGTAAAAGCCTTACAAAATGAAGGTAAAACGGCCATGATCATTGGGACGGAACAAACGATCCTTGGCGTGATAGCTGTTGCGGATGAAGTCCGTGAAACAAGTAAAGACGTGGTTCAAAAAATTCACCAGTTAGGGATTAAGCAAACAACGATGCTGACAGGTGATAATAAAGGTACTGCAAGTGCCATAGGTACACATGTAGGCGTAACCGATATTCAAGCCGAGTTAATGCCCCAGGATAAGTTGGAATACATCAAAAAAATGAAATCAGATTATGGCAAGGTAGCCATGATCGGCGATGGCGTCAATGATGCCCCGGCTTTAGCTGCATCTACTGTTGGAGTAGCAATGGGTGGGGCTGGGACGGATACGGCCATCGAAACAGCAGATATTGCTTTAATGGGAGGTGACTTAACAAAGCTGCCATTTGCAGTGAGGTTGAGTCGAAAAACATTGAATATTATTAAAGCGAATATTACTTTTGCGATTGGAATTAAGTTGATTGCCTTACTATTAGTTATTCCGGGTTGGCTAACCCTTTGGATTGCTATTCTTTCAGATATGGGAGCTACTATTCTCGTAGCATTGAATAGTTTGCGACTCATGAGAGTAAAAGAATAATGGATTTTACCAAACTCCCCAAGAGCTAACGTTACATCTAGCTCTTGGGATTTTTTAGAAGATGAAATAAGAAATCTAGTATTTTTTGCTTTATTTGACGTATTCAAACTTCACAATTTCTACATAAAGTTAATTTATAATACTAATGAAATATAGACAATTTACTAAAAGGTCTATCTTTTTTTTGGTAAGGAAAAAGTTAAGAAATCGATTTTAAGCTGGTAAATAATGGCGATTTGATGGAACAAATTGAAGCAGATAAAGTAAAAGTGGAAGAGAAGCAGGAAGAGGTCGTTATTAAACTTGCGGAATTAAAAGATTTGAGACTAGAACTAGAAGGAATGCAAGCATTAATCGAGGATCAAAAAAAGAAACGAAGATAAAGTAAGCTAGTTTAAAGGAAAAAGAAGAAAAGCTTGTTGCTAAGGTGGAAGGGTTAAAACTTGAAGACAGTAAACTGGCGGCACTTGAGAAGAAAGTTAAGGGTAATATGACAGCGTTAACTCAGCCAGCCCGGGCTACTCAAATTGCATCCGCTAGTGCTGGCTCAAATGGCGATCTTTCAACGCTAAGTAACCAATCAAGCGGTGGCTATCTTGCCTAGCCAGCGGTAGGTGGGTATAATTCCAGTTATGTTGGACCACGCTGGGGAAGACAGCATAACGGAATTGATATCGCGCGCTCAAGCAATTATAATATTTTAGCTGCTGCAGATGGAGTAGTGACGAAAGCGGGTCATACTGGTGGCTTTGGGAACAGAATAGAGATTGAACATAGTAATGGCTTAAAAACGCTTTATGCGCATTTATCGTCAATTAATGTAACGGTTGGACAAGAAGTTAGTACAGGCACGGTAATCGGGATAATGGATAATACTGGAAATTATACAGGGATCCATTTACATTTTGAAGTATATAAGAATGGTGCTTTGCAGAATCCGATGGACTACCTAAATTAAATGATGTTTATTGTCGAGATTATATGCTAGATATCAATTTAGAGGGCTTAGACAACTAGACATAAAAATGGTTCCAACCATCTGAAATAGGGGGTTGGAACCATTTTTTTATTTTACTGATCCTATTCTACCTTTACCTGTCCCATCATGCCGTTGTCCTCATGTTCAAGAATATGACAATGGAACATATATATACCCTTGTGCTTAAATTGTATTGCTATTTTTACCGTTTCATCTGGTTGAACAGAAATACTGTCTTTCCATCCTCGCTCATTCTCCGGGGGTTCTTCTCCATCTCTGGATAGTATTTTAAATTGGGCCCCGTGTATGTGGAATGGATGGATCATCCCACCCATCTCGTCTGGCTTATTGTAAATTTCCCATACTTCAGTAACACCTTGTTCTTGCGTGAAATCAATTCGTTCTGGATCAAATTTCTTCCCATTAATCGTAACCTGATCCATCATTCCGAAGAGTTCCACTTGCTTTGTAACTGGCATGCTTAGCTCTTCTTCTGATACTGAAACATCATTCATCTTCTCAGGAATACTGCTTTCTTCTCCACCTTCTTCAGAAACATTAAAGGGAAGAAGGATAGAGCCATCTTCATTTACTAACGTCAAGTCATTCTCCGTGTCGAGCTGTGAGAAATCAATAATGATTTCCGCCCGTTCGGATGGTGTTAGTGTAATTTCATCCAGTGTCACCGGTTTGTTTAAAAATCCTCCATCCGTTGCGATTTGCTCGAATGAATCCCCAGTATTCAATTTAAATGTGTAATTTCTTGCATTTGATCCGTTCAATAAGCGGAGACGTACTTTCTCTTTATTAACAGTTAACTTTGGATTCAATGTCCCATTAATTAGCAACGTCTCACCGATTGTTCCGTCATCATTCATTGCAGCGCTAAAATTTAATTGACCTTTATCATCGAATGTTTTATCTTGAAAAATCAGTGGGATGTCATTCTCTCCATACGTATTTGGCAATCCAAGACTTTTTGAATGATCATCTTCGATATAAATCAGGCCTGCGAGTCCATTGTATACTTGTTCAGCAGTTTTCCCTTCAGGATGGGGGTGAAACCATAGTGTTGAAGCTTCTTGAGTCACATCAAATTCAATTATTTCTTCTTCTCCGGGTTCCAGGAATTCATGTGGTCCACCATCAGCATCCCCGGTTACTTCCAATCCATGCCAATGAAAGGTTGTTTCCTCATCTAACTCATTAATCGTTCTAATTTTTACTGCTTTACCTTCTTCAAGCCGAAGCATTGGTCCTAAAAAGGAACCATTATACCCGTACGTTTTCGTTTTAGTACCATCGAAAATTTCAGTTTCTCCGGTTTGTGCCCGAACGGTGTATTCAACTTGATTGTCATCATCATTATCAGGCTCTAATATAGGAGGGACGTTCAATTCATTTTCCCCGGTAGAGTTGTTTAAACTTACTACCTCATCGTGGCTCATATGCTCGTCCATGGTGTCGTGATCCATGGTTGAATGGTCCATGTCATCCATTTCTTCTTCAGGCTGCGTGTTATCATTACTGCAAGCACTGATAACCAATATACTAATTATCAATACTAGAATCTTAAGTTTTGTTCCCATCTTATGTTTCCTTTCTCTTTTTAGATTATTTCCTATTTAGTGTAACAAGAGATTATGAAGAAAATATGCAAATTTTGTGTTGAAATATAAGGCTTAGAATATACGTCTTATTTGATCCTTTATATTTATAAAGCAGTATTTCTAAAGTACTGCTTAAAAGGAAAACTAAAATGGCACCTAAATCCGATTACGCAAGGAATTAGGCGCCTAAAAATAGATTTATTAAATGTGAAATTAAGTGAAAAAATCAGTTGGTTATATATTTAATCGAACTTACTGTACAATCAATTTAGCGACCATATCGCTATGGCCTTGACCGCAAGGGATATTGCAATAGATAGTATATTCACCCGGCTCCTCCGGTGTAAATACTGCCTCCCCATCTCCTTCAACGCTTACATCTAGCTCATCGATAGAGATTCCATGCATTCCTTCAACGTTTGTCAGGCTTAGCTTTACTTCTTCTCCAGCAGTTACCGTAGTTTCGGATAGATCTAACTCAAAGTTAGATGCTTGGATTTCAATTTCGTTAAAAGTGGTTTCTTCTGAAGAGCTGGTGCTCTCTGTCTCCTCCGTTGAATTGTCACCATCGTTATCCGTCGTACTGCTGTTATCATCCCCACCACAGGCTGCCAGCACTAAAATGAGACTCAGGATTAAAGTTACTAATATGCTTCTTTTCAATATAGTTTCCTCCCACTTGATTTAATTTATTGGTAGCTGTGTTGTAACTACTCCAAAATAATAGTAATCCTTACATGTCCACATTTGATGCAGAAAACGTGGCGAATTTGGGACAGTTAGATGGGAGTTTACTGACGTGACGCAAAATGTTAACCTTTTCTGGATAAATTCTTGAAAGTTTTTATATAAAGTTAAATTGTGAAAGACGTTTTTAAACCTTATACCAACTAATTTAAAGGAGGTTTTTAAATGAAAAAGAAGTTAATATCAGGAGGTCTTGTTATTGTTCTGGCTTTGGGTATAGGTAATGTAGTATATGCCCACGGTGGTTCAGACAGTGGATGGAATTTTCAAGAAATGCTCCCTTTCATGAAGGAAATGCATCCAGAGATGGATAAACAGAAAATGAAGGAGATGTATCAAAAGTGTCACGGTTCGAGTGATGACAAGGCACTGATGGGCACCAAAATATAAGTAGTGTGTGTTAGACTAATCCCCCATATCTAGTCTAATTATATATAAAACAGAACTATCATACATTGGTAGTTCTGTTTTAATTTAATTTATTGCATATTCGGTAATTCAAAATTACATGAAAATCATAGAATGATTCATCATAGGTAACTTTCACTTTACCGGAGTTTATGTCTACTTCTACAGTGCCTTTTAATGTTAAATCTACAAGTAAATCTTTTTCTAAACCAAGCCGCTCTGCTTCTTTTACTGTAAGCCAAAAACCTAATGCAGCCGCTGTAGCAATAATAATGTCATACCAATAAATTGTAACTGCACCAATCTCCAAAAACACCCTATCCAAAGGAGCTACTGTAGTAAATATTATTTGTTAACCTCTGCAAGATTCCTTGGAAAACATGAAAGAAACTGTTGGGAATCAAGGTTATGACGTAGCATAAAAATAGATGATAAAAGCTGGTTTCTGGAATTGGGACCAGCTTTTTTTGAAATGCGTAAAGATGAATTACCTTTAAACCCTTTAAAAGATTCCATCTTGTTCTTATTCTGAATAACAGAGCGTCCAATAATATTATCGGATGCTCTGTTATTTGTTTGCCATTATTAAAGTAAATTAAGCTTCATTATTTTACATCAACTGCATAGTTGTAATGCACGTATTATCATTTTTGAAGGTAGAGAACTCTGATTCAGCTATTTTACCTTCCTGTGTAATAGTAACCTGATAAGTTTCTTCCCTCGGAACCCATAAGTCAATAAATCCATTTGCTTCTGATTTCATTGTTTGATCAATGATTACGTTACCGTTCGAATCCTCAATATATACATCAAACTCTTCATTCACCATCTCACCTTGACAGCCAGTCAAGCTATGAATATCACAAGGGTGTGTCTGGTTGATGAACGGAGCGATAGAAACAAAGAATTCATCTTCAGGTAAGTCATAAATCAATTGATTTTCCTCAGCATCAGTAACAATAAGTTCATGCGAGGAAATCGAGGCTGTTTCATTTTCAATATTACCTACACTGTAATCTAGAACTAATTCCTTTATATCCTGAGTTTCATTCGCTTTTGGGGCAGTACCAGCATCATTTCCCAAGAATGAAAGTACTACTATTCCTAATATGACTATCCCAACTATTGTAAAGATTAGGCTTTTTTTCATACATAATTCTCCTCGTTTAAGTTATTATATCCGCTTAAAATAGATTGAAAAGGAATTCTTCATCGCAATATCATGATAAATTTATTCTTTCTTTATAAATTTATCTGGAATTAATGGAGTTTCTGTGTAGAAATTATGTCTAACTTGTGAAAAAGTATATCTTTAATTTTAATAATAATCACTCATAAGAATGAATCAATACAACGTTCATATAATAGGCGTGAAGGACAAGTATTGAAAAGGGGGAATGAAAAATGACATTTGCTTTAAGTGTAACTTTGGCGTTCATATTTATACTAAAGCTCTTTATTATATGGGAAACGATTCGTTACAGGGGAAAAATAACGAACATGGCTGGAATGATGATCTCTATGTCCCTTGGAATGATAGGTGGGCTCACAGTTGGTGTCATACTAGGTATTTTACTCTTAGGAGATTTGTTTTCCTCTACTATTTTAGCAATGTTGATTGGAGTATTAGCCGGGTTCCTAGCGGGTCTTCCTATAGGTTTAATGCCAGTTATAGACGGAACGTTAGCGGGTATTATGGGCGGTATGATGGGAGCGATGTTAGGTGAAATGATTGCTCCTGAGTACCAGGAAACCATAATAAGGGTCATGTTTTTGTTATTCATAGGAATTATTGTAATTTTGTATCAAATGATGCAGCAGGAATTCATAAAAAGCAAAGCAATTGTCAATCATCCTGTCACCATGATTGTGTTATTTGTTCTTTTTACTGTTGGATATAATCAGGTGGGTCCATTGATTACACCTTCACATTCATCAAATAATAGTAACCATCATCACAGTATCGGGATAAATAGCGTGGTTATACAAGCTGACGATTATTCTTTCACTCCAAGCCATACAGAGATAAAAGCTGGTGAAATGGTGACAATTACTTTAGACAATATCGGTGAAGTGGAACATGATATCGAAATAATAGGAATGGAAGCGGAAATAGAGGAACAAGCCTCATCGCACGATCATGGGCAGGGTAATGATCAATTACATCTGCACAGCTTTCCAGGAGAGAAACAGGAAATAACATTCACTGTTATCACCACAGGTACCTACCGTTATGTCTGTACCATACCAGGTCATGAAGAGTTAGGAATGACTGGGGTTATTGAAATCGTGTCATGAAAATTTATTCTGCAATTTCTTGCTTCTATGAGTTTAATGATAGGTTTTACAATAATGATGATTTTAGATGTGGTACTCGGATAAAAATCGTTAGTATTATTATGGAGATATGAAGAAAATTCATTTAAACCTAGATAAAGACATGGCATGAAATGCGTTTTATTTCAATGCCATGTCTTTAATTTTGGCACAATATCATTTAAAATATGAAACTTCTAAATTACTTATCAGCCTCATAGTATTACTAGAGGTGATTATTAATGGCAAAAAGGCAAATGAAAGAAAAAAATGCAACGGTTTTAGTACTTCCATTCCTTTTATTTATATTTTCTATCATACTATTAGTTAGTAGTCCATCAAATTTAAAAATCAATATCTTCAAAAATCAAGACTATATAGAAATTATCAACTCAGAAACTATTACCAATGCACTTCTTCTAATGATAGGGGAAGGAGTTCCACAGTTCAAAGACTTTCTTGAGAAAGAAGTGGAAATACCTTCTATAACGGAGGTAGCATTTGAGTCGATTACGGGTATTAAAACCGATAATATATCAACATTACTTTTGCATGAAATACCAGGGTTTAACCGTGCTACAACTAAAATTTATATTGCGGGAGAGGGATCTGACTACTCCAATCTGCCTAATGAATCTCCCCCACCTAATTTTGATGAATTGCTTAAAAAGGAAGATTCAAACAAGGAACAAGCTCAGAACAGTGAAAATAAAAGTAATGAAGAGAGTAGTATCAAAAAAATAAATGATCCCTCTGTTTTTATTTATCATTCCCATAGTTGGGAAGGATACTTGCCTCTAATTAATAAGGATGTTAAGCCAAGTGAAGCTTCCAGTATAAATAACGAGGAAAATGTAGTTCTGGTTGGAACAATGTTAAGTAATAAATTGAAAGAATACGGAATAACAGCCCAGCATGAAGAAACGAATATGGCACAAGCATTACACGACAAGGGATGGGATTATAACAATTCGTATACCCTCTCGCGTGAACTTGTTCAGACTGTATCATCACAAAGTAAAAGTATCTCTTACTATATTGACATTCATAGGGATTCAGCTAGAAAAGAAAGTACTACTACAACGATAAATGGTAAGAATTACGCAAGGCTATACTTTGTGGTGGGACAAGAACATGAGAATTATCAAGAGAATTTAATGTTTGCAAAGGAGATTCATGAAAAGCTTGAAGAGAAATATCATGGTTTGAGTAAAGGGATTTACTTAAAAACGAGGGCGGAAGGTAATGGAGTATATAATCAGGATATTTCCAGTAAATCAATTTTAGTAGAAGTAGGTGGAATAGATAACGATAAAGATGAATTAAGTAATACGATTGATGCGTTTTCAGAAGTTTTTAAAGAACTTTACGATGGTGCAATTGAAGTCAATGCTCAGTAAAGAAGTTTTTCTAAGATGCATGTTAGATATGTAAGAATTTGGGATATCTATATTTGCAGTATTAAGCACTGGGCTGTTCGTGTTCATTAAATTAATCCAGCGAAAAATGGTTCCTATCATCAAATCAATGATAGGAACCATTTTAAAATTATACTTAGATATTTATGTCCAACTATCTATAAATATTTACTCGGCAGGGGATAATTCATTTTCCGTTACCCATTTATGGTTTGTTACTTCTTCTCCACCTGTAGTTGGAATGAAATCAACCATGTAGACCGTTGTTTCTTCAGCGGAATCAATTTCAGCTACAGCCCCATCCATACCATTCATATGGTCTGCATTCATTGTTACTTCAGTACCTGGTTCTAGAGGAGCTGCTCCCGGATTTTCCAATTCCTCATGGATGATCCATTTATGGTTCGTTACTTCCTCACCGCCAGTTGTAGGAGTGTAGGAAACAGTATAGACCGTTGTCTCATAGGCTCCTGCAATTGTCGCTTCGGCACCATTCATTCCTTCCATATGATCTGTCTCTATGATTGCTTGACTACCAACTTCATATGTTGGATTTTCAGCTTCTTTCAAATTCTCGGGGACTTCTCCAGAGCTAGACATATCCATTTCAGAATGATCCATACCTTCATGTGAGTCAGCTTCCGATTCCGTGTCTTCTTCTGTGTTTGATTCTGTCTCGTTACCCGTATTTTCTTCCGGATCCGTTTCTTCTGTTCCACCAGTACAAGCAGCTAATAGAAACACTGTAGAGATAGAAAAAAGTACCATTATTATATTTCTGCTCACTTTTATCCCTCCATTTTTTTAGTCTTGATTAATCTACCCCGTAAATTTGCATTTTATGTGCAGATTCTTTTACAAGTCATTAGATGACCTTTTTCTGCAAATTTTCTTGACTAATTCTCTATATAATTATCCTTATAATAATAAGAAGGTGATAAAATGCACTTCATGTATGGTTATGGTTCAATATGGCCGATGATCTGTATGATAATAGCTTGGTTGGGTTTAATATTTATAGGGGTTCTTTTAATTAGAAATTTCACCAAGGGGAAACCTAACACCTATAAAATCTTAAAGGAAAGATTTGCAAAAGGTGAAATAGATAAAGAAGAATTCGAACGTATAAAATCAGTTCAAAAGGATTGAGATTACTACGAAAACATCTGCACAATAAATGGATACTTTTTTAATAAACTAATATGAATGGGTGATTTATTGAACCCATCTACTAAGGTTAAGAAAAATAGTTGATAAAGATAGTGAGTTGAACGAAAATATGGTTGATGTATTTTATCAAATCAGTAGTACATTACTTGGACAACTGCAACAATTGGCATTTGGTTTTCAACATCTCCCAATATTATTTGCATTCTTCCTAGGATTAGTCGGAGCTGTGGCTCCATGCCAGCTCACTAGTAATATAAGTGCAATAACTATATATGGGAACAGGTCATTAGTTGACAAGGTGCCTTGGTTATATGTGTTTATGTTTGTTTTAGGTAAAATTGTTGTCTTTTCAATAATTGGCATTGTAATCTGGCTGTTAGGAAAAGAAGTGCATAGTACATTAACACAAATGTTTCCTCTTTTACGAAAAGTTATCGGACCGGTACTTATATTCATCGGATTATATATGATGGGAGTATTTCGCTGGGGTAAAACGTGGGCGATTTTAGAATTTCCTTTCAATAAGTTAAAAGATAGTTATTTGGGTAGTTTTTTAATGGGAGTAAGCTTTACATTAGCTTTTTGTCCAACCATGTTTATCCTATTTATCGTCACATTGATGCCAATCGTTTTGGAGACTTCGAATGGATTTATTCTGCCTTCTGTATTTGGGATAGGGACATCTCTTCCTTTACTGATCGTTATCTTTTTGATTTGGTATTTTGGAGCAAGTGGAGTAATCTTAAAGAAGAGCAGGAAGATAGGTGCAATAACTCAAAAGGTTGCAGGAGTTTTACTTCTTCTCATTGGCATACTAGACACATTAACCTATTGGTAGTATAGGAGACGATCATGTTTAATAAACTGTCCTTAAAAATTGGAATGTTGTTTTTTGTTTTTATTTTGATCATTGAAACTTTCCTTTATTCCATTCTGTATACTAATCTGGCAAATGAACGGATTGAAGAAGTGATGGATAACCTATTGGCTCGCGGAAACACACATAGCGATGTGTTAGAGGAACATTTTAATCAAACTACATTAGAACACGTTGCTATCATGGAGTCTGAATCAGATTTTGCTGTAGTAATTACAGATGCATCAGGATTTGTAATTGTTCATTCAGATCCAATTGATGAAGAGATGCTAGAAGTTATTAAACATACGGATACCCACCAAATACCAACAGATGGAAAAGTGATAGAAGAACGCTGGATGGAGAAAGATTATATTGCAACCGACAGTCCGATTACAATAAATGAAGAACATCAGGGACATGTATTTATGTTCGCTGATACGGATAATATCAAACGAATTGTGGATCATTTAAGCGATCAATTTTTAATCATTGGATTTATAACTATCATACTGACAATTATTACAGTTTTTATCCTTTCTAGATTAATTACAAAACCTTTAATTGAAATAACGAAAGCAACAGAACAGTTAAGCAAAGGCAGGAATAGGGTAGAACTACAAACGGATCGAAGTGATGAACTCGGTGAATTGGCGAATTCAATTACAACATTATCGAATGATTTAGAACACATGAAAAAGGAAAGAAATGAATTTTTAGCTAGTATCTCTCATGAACTGCGAACACCTTTAACCTATATAAAAGGATATGCAGATATAATTAGCCGAGATGACATTACGGATGATGAGAAAAGTGAATACCTCGAAATCATTCGGGAAGAAACGGAACAATTGACAGTATTAGTGAGAAATCTATTTAATCTGGCAAAAATGGATCAGAATACATTCGGTATAAATAGACAGAATATAGAATTTGGGAAATTAATTTATACGATTACGGAGCGTATTCGACCTGCTCTGGAAGAAAAAAATATTATATTTTTAGTCTCTTGTCCAAGTAATATTATCGCAAATATTGATCCGGATAGAATGCAGCAAGTGCTATTGAATATATTGGACAATGCAAAAAAACATACTTCTGAAGGGAAACGTATCTCAGTAGAAGTCTATCAAAATAAACATAACATTAAAACGATAATCTCAGACGAAGGTGAAGGTATTCCAGAAGAAGATCTGCCTTATATATTTGAACGTTTGTACCGCGTGGAAAAGTCTAGATCTAGACTAAGTGGCGGAACGGGATTAGGGTTGGCCATCGCGAAAGAAATTGTGGAGTCTCATGGTGGCAGCATTGAGGTTAATAGTAAGATAGGAGAAGGGACTAGCTTTGAAATAATACTGCAGAGAGGTGAACATATTGAATAAAGTCTTATTAGTTGATGATGAAAAAAGGATGTTAGACTTATTAGCATTGTACTTGAAGCCGCATAATTATTTACCTACTAAGGCGTTGGGGGCTAAAGAAGCCTTATCGTATATAAAAGAAGAAACTTTTGACATTATTCTGCTTGATATCATGATGCCAGAAATGAATGGATGGGAGCTTTGTAAGGAAATAAGACGTTTCTCTGAGGTGCCAATTATAATGGTTACTGCACGTGAACAGAAGGAAGATATCGTGAAGGGGCTGAAACTCGGTGCAGATGATTATATTACAAAACCTATTAATGAAGAGGAATTATTAGCAAGAATGGATGCGCTCCTACGTAGAATAAAACCATCTAGCCAAATTTACGTTCACGGTCTCTTATGGAATGAAGAACGGTTTGAACTGTCTTATCATAACAATCCTATAAAATTAACGCCGAAGGAATTTTTGATGATTGGACACTTAATGAAAAATCCGAATCGTGTTTTTGCTAGGGACCAATTAATAGACTTAATTTGGGGCTATGAGTCTGAAACAGAAGGAAGGACGATTGATTCGCATGTAAGGAATGTAAGGGAAAAAATCCGCCGGGCAGGTTTTCCAATCGATGACTATTTTATAACTGTTTGGGGCATTGGTTATAAGTGGGTTCATAACTAATTTTCATAAGCGGTATTTTTTCTACAAAACAAAAATGCACACATTCTGCACAGTTTTGTAATATTTATTTTAGTTTACTATATACCAAAGGGGGGTATCGTATGTTATGATTGAGATAAAGGAGATGGAATAAGTTGCATAAAGTCTCCAAATACTACGATACATAAGGAGTGAAAACAATGGAAAAGCAAGGTAATGGAATAAACAAACACCATCATGAACATCGTTCGCATGAAGAACATGAGAACCACGGCCACACTGCACACAATGATCACGGACACCATGGCCACGGTCACGGCGGACATGGTGGTCATGCGGATCACCATGAACACATGATTGAGGATTTTAAGAAAAGATTCTGGGTATCCTTAGTTTTAGCAATACCGATAACCTATCTATCACCGATGATTCAAATGCTACTCAACTACGAAGTAACCTTTACTGGGAACATGGTATTATTATTCCTCCTTTCAACGATCGTCTTCTTCTATGGAGGTAAACCGTTTTTAGTTGGAGCCTGGGATGAAATAAAAGCAAAAACACCTGGAATGATGCTGTTAATCTCCCTAGCGATTGTAACTGCCTACGTTTATAGTACGTTAACAGCATTCTTTATTGCAGGAAGCGACTTTTACTTTGAGGTCGCTACGCTAATCGTTATTATGCTGTTAGGTCACTGGGTAGAAATGAGATCAGTTATGGGTGCTTCCAAGGCACTGGAGGAATTGATTAAACTGATGCCAAAAGAAGCACATAAGATTGATGAGTCCGGAAACATTGTCGAGGTATCTGTTGAGGAGTTACACCCTGGAGATGAGATTCTTGTGAAATCTGGCGAAAAAATCCCGCTTGATGGAGAAATCTTTGAAGGAGAATCAACTGTCGACGAGTCCATGTTAACAGGTGAGTCTGTTCCAGTTGAAAAAGGACCTGGAATGGAGGCAATCGGTGGAGCCGTTAATGGTTCAGGTGTATTAAAAATTAAAGTAAATAAAACGGGCAACGATACGTATTTAGCTCAAGTCATCCAATTAGTAAGTGATGCAGAAAGTACGAAGTCAAGAGCACAAGGATTTGCAGATACTGCGGCAAAATGGTTGTTCTATGTAGCTGTAGTGTCGGGAATTATTACGCTTGCATATTGGGCCACAACAGGTGATTTTGAATTTGCATTAGAACGAATGGTTACCGTTCTGATCATTGCTTGTCCACACGCACTTGGTCTGGCAATGCCACTAGTTACTTCACGCTCAACATCGATTGCTGCTCAGAAAGGTTTGTTAATTCGTAACCGTATTCCATTTGAGAGTGCTTGGAAATTGGATCGTGTTGTTTTTGACAAGACAGGTACACTTACAGAAGGAAACTTCGGTGTTACGGATATTCACCCAAGCAATAATGTAAGTGAAGAGGAATTATTGAAATTGGCCTATTCGGTTGAGACGCAGTCCGACCATCCAATTGCCAAAGGGATTGTAAAGGAAGGGAAAGAGCGCAATTTAGAGTTATACGACGTTACAAATTATAAAAACTTAACTGGTAAAGGATTGACTGCTGACGTGAATGGTTCGGAAATTGCAGCGATCAGCCCAGGAGCAATGCGGGAGAATCAAATTGACTTTGATGAAGAAATATATGATAAGTTAGCACAACAAGGCAAAACAGTAATTTTTATATTAAAAGATAATGAATTACAAGGCATGATTGCATTAGCAGATATTATTCGAGAATCCTCTTATGACGTCATCAAAGAACTGAATAACCGTGGCATTGAAACGGTTATGATGACTGGAGATAACAGCCGTGTCGCAAACTATGTCGGTAAACAACTCGGCATGTCAACGATTATTGCAGAAGTACTCCCACATGAGAAGGCCAGTAATGTGAAACAATTAAAAGAAGATAATAATAAAGTTGCGATGATTGGTGATGGAATAAACGATGCACCCGCTTTGGCCGAAGCAGATTTGGGCATTGCAATAGGAGCGGGTACAGACGTTGCCATCGAAACGGCAGATGTTGTTTTAGTAAACAGTAACCCGGTTGATATCCTGAATATTGTAAAGCTCTCCAAAGCAAGCTACAGAAAAATGATCCAGAATCTAGGATGGGCATCGGGATATAACATACTAGCAATTCCATTAGCAGCGGGTGTATTAATCAATTTTGGTATCCTTGTGACACCAGCAATTGGAGCTGCTGTCATGTCATTAAGTACGATAATTGTTGCAATTAATGCTCAATTATTGAAGATTGATTAACTAAATAGGGGAAAGGGCAAGGCTATAAATGTTTTGCCCCATTTTCCTCTTGACAAAAATACATTAGGGGGGTATAGTATATATAGAGAGAACAAGAAAGGAAAGTGATTGTCTTGGAAAAATTCTTACGTGATCAACCAGTAACTCCAAGAACGGATACAGAGAAAACCGCAATAACGAATAGATTAAAGCGAATTGAAGGACAGGTTCGCGGCATTCAAAAAATGGTGGAAGAAGACCGCTATTGTGTAGATATATTGGTACAAATTAGTGCAATAAATGCTGCGCTGAAGAAAGTCGGTCATGAGGTCACCGAGAGACATATCAAACACTGTGTAAGTGATGCAGTGAAGTCTGGTGAAGGCGAACCGGTAATTGATGAATTGATGGATGTTTTAAAGCAAATTTCTAAATAAGGAGGAACCTGTCATGAGCGAAACAAATCATGCAACGTTAGGTATTACTGGAATGACTTGTGCTTCATGCTCCAGTCGTGTGGAGAAAACGTTAAATAAGATGGACGGCGTAAAAGCACAAGTCAATCTGACAACGGAAAAAGCAACGATTGATTATGATTCGGAAGTCGTTTCCCTAGATGATATTACGGAAAAAATTGAACATGTCGGGTATGGTGTGGTTACAGAGCAAGCCAATCTGGATGTTTTCGGCATGACCTGTTCTGCATGTTCAACTCGGATTGAAAAGATACTGAATAAGCAGGATGGAGTTACATTAGCAACCGTTAACCTTGCAACTGAAAGTGCATCCGTTGAATACAATCCTGGATTAATCGATATCGATGCCATGATAGACAAAATTCAAAACATGGGTTACGATGCCAAATCAAAAGCAGAAAATGGAGAAAAGCAAACTCATAAAGAAAAAGAATTAAAAAGTATGAAGACGAAAATTCTTATTTCAGCTATATTAACTGCTCCATTGTTAGTAACCATGCTTGTTCATTTATTTAATATGACCATCCCGGCTATTTTCATGAATCCATGGTTCCAGTTTGCTCTAGCAACACCAGTACAATTTATTATCGGCTGGCAATTCTATACCGGTGCCTATAAGAGTCTTCGGAATGGCGGGGCGAACATGGACGTCCTTGTCGCCTTAGGTACGAGTGCTGCGTATTTCTACAGTTTATATGAAGCATTTATGACGATTGGAAATCCTGCATACGAACCGCACTTATATTTTGAAACAAGTGCCGTAATCATTACATTAATTCTAGTTGGTAAGTATTTAGAAGTAAGAGCGAAAAGTCAGACGTCAAGTGCGCTATCTTCTTTACTTAATTTACAAGCGAAAGAAGCACGGGTAATCAGAAACGGCGAAGAAACGATGATTCCAGTCGAAGAAGTAGCCGTTGGAGACATTTTAGTTGTGAAACCAGGAGAGAAAATCCCTGTAGACGGTATTGTCGTGAAAGGACGCACCTCTGTCGATGAATCCATGCTTACGGGTGAGTCGATACCGATTGAAAAAGACATCGATGCAACCGTCATCGGTTCGACGATTAATAAAAATGGTGTTATTGAAATGGAAGCGACCAAGGTTGGTAAAGATACTGCCCTTGCATCCATTGTCAAAGTTGTGGAGGAAGCTCAAGGATCGAAGGCACCGATTCAACGATTAGCTGACGTGATTTCCAGCTATTTCGTACCGATTGTTGTAGGGATTGCGATCCTGACATTTATTGTGTGGATTGCCTTTGTGCAGCCAGGGCAAATGGAAAATGCCATGCTTGCATCTGTTGCCGTACTTGTTATTGCTTGTCCGTGTGCATTGGGACTTGCGACACCAACCTCGATTATGGTTGGTACAGGAAAAGCTGCCGAAACTGGCATTCTTTTCAAAGGTGGCGAACATCTTGAGCGTACCCATGAGCTAAACACGATTATCCTTGATAAGACAGGTACGATTACAAAGGGTAAACCAGAAGTGACCGATTTTACTGGTGACGCGGAAACATTAAAGCTACTCGCAAGTGCTGAAAAAGGATCCGAGCATCCACTTGCAGAAGCGATTGTCGCTTATGCAACAGAGCTGGATATGAACTTGGTAGAAGTTGATGATTTCAGTGCTATACCCGGACATGGTATTGAAGCTACCATTTCTGAAAAAAATATTCTCGTCGGTAATCGAAAACTCATGCAGGATCACCAAATTGAAGTTGGCAATGCAGAGCAAGCATTAGTTGATTATGAATTAGACGGGAAAACGGCGATGCTAATCGCTGTCGACGGAGAATATAAAGGAATTGTTGCGGTCGCAGATACAATCAAAGATACAGCTCCACAAGCAATCCAAGAGTTAAAAGATCAAGGATTAGATGTGATTATGCTAACAGGAGATAACGAACGAACCGCACAGGCCATTGCGAAACAAGTAGGAATTACGGAAGTGATTGCTGAAGTTTTACCTGAAGAAAAAGCGGACAAAGTAAAAGAAATTCAGTTAAAAGGTCAAAAGGTCGGTATGGTTGGAGATGGAGTGAATGATGCTCCTGCCTTAGCTATCGCTGATATTGGAATTGCGATTGGTACAGGGACAGAAGTAGCAATCGAAGCAGCTGACGTCACGATTCTTGGAGGAGAGTTATTACTCATTCCGAAAGCAATCAAAATCAGCCGTGCAACGATTAAAAATATCAGGCAAAACCTCTTCTGGGCATTTGGCTATAATACGGCAGGAATTCCAATTGCGGCAATCGGACTCCTTGCACCATGGGTTGCAGGTGCTGCTATGGCGCTCAGTTCTGTGAGTGTTGTTTCGAACTCCCTTCGTTTAAAGAGAGTTAAGATATAATTTATATTTTTCCTTTAAAGGAGGTGAGAAACGATGCAAACGAAAACGCTAAATGTTAAAGGAATGACTTGCGGCCACTGCAAAATGTCGGTAGAAGGCGCACTTGAAAAATTAGATGGCGTATCTACTGTAGAGGTAGATCTAAACACTGGAAAAGTAGAAGTTTCCTACGACGAATCTAAAGTATCCTTGGACAACATGAAAGAAGCAGTTGAAGATCAAGGCTATGACGTAGCATAAAAATACATGACAGAAGCTGGTTTCCTGGTGGAGACCAGCTTTTTTAGGATTAACTCATATTTTAATAACCTTTCCAAGGGTCTCTACAATGAAGGAGAGAGAAATGAAAATAATAATTTACTTGTATAATGGAATAACGATGCTTGATGCTGTCGGTCCTTATGAGGTTTTAAGAAATATGTCCGGAGCAGAACTGTATTTTGTTGCTGAAAAGAAGGGGAAAATAACAACGGATTCCGGTTTAATCGATATTGATGTGAAATATAGTATTAATGAAATAAAAGATGCAGACATATTACTAATACCAGGTTCAACGATAGCCTTTTTGAAAGAAATGGAGAAGGAAAATGTGTTGGAGTGGATTAGGGGAGTTGATGAAACGACAAAGTGGACGACCTCGGTTTGCACAGGATCCATTTTACTAGCTTCAGCCGGCTTACTTGAAGGATTAAAAGCAACATCCCATTGGAAGGCAATAACTTTGTTACGTAAGTATGGAATTATTCCAACTCGTGAAAGAATCGTTGAACAAGGGAAGTATATTACAGCTGCCGGGGTATCTGCGGGTATTGATATGTCTTTATACTTAGCAAACAAACTTGTGGGCGAAGATGAAACGAAAGCGATTCAACTCACAATTGAATATGATCCCCAACCCTTATATGACTCAGGGGATTACTCTAAGACCAGTGAAAAAATCATAAAAATTTCGGAGAAGAAGTTAACAAAAGATGCTGTAAAAGGACTTGGTTTACTTGGGGTAGTGAAGAGAACTAAAAATATTATTAGAATGATGAAATAGCTAGAGTTTATAAAAATGCTCTCCAATAAATTAGATCTGTTTAAATATCATCAGCATAGTTTTTAATACAAATAGAGCATCCAATAATAACCTTGGATGCCCTATTTTGGAGTATACTATCACATTCTATAATAAATTAAGCTTCATTATTATCCATCAGTTGCATGGTTGTAATGCAAGTTTTATCCTTTTTGAAGGTGGAGAACTCTGATTCTGCTATTTTACCGTCTTGACTAATAGTTACTTGATAAGTTTCCTCGCGAGGAACCCACAAGTCAATAAATCCATTTCCGTATGTAGACATTGTTTGATCAATGATTACGTTACCCTTCGAGTCTTCTATATAGACATCAAATTCTTCATTCACCATCTCACCTTGACAGCCAGTTAAGCTATGAATATCACAAGAGTGTGTTTGATTGATGAATGGAGCGATGGAAACAAAGAATTCATCTTCAGGTAATTCATAGGTTAACTTATTCTCTTCACTGTCGGTAACAATGAGCTCATGGGATGTTAATCGAAGCTGTTTCATTTTCTATATTACGTAAACTGTAATCTTGAACTAATTCCTTTATATCTTGATTCTCGTTTACTTGGGGAGTACCACCATCCCATCATCATTTCCCAAGAATGAAAGTACTATTACTCCTATGATGATAATTCCAACTATCGCATAGATTGTTTTTTTGTTCATAAATTAATTCTCCTCGATTATGGCATTACATTGAAAAATGTGTTTCATAATTCCAAGCAAATTGACTAATAGTCTATTATCTCCAGAGCATATGCTTTAATGTCCTCGAATGCTCGTATTCCATCTTCCGATCTAGTTCTTATCAAGTGCCTGCGTAAGATTTCGTCCCTATAGTTCATATCATCTAAAATAAAAAACGCTTCTACTTCCGTATTCATAGCAAGATGTTCTTTTATTTCTTCCTCCCGATTTCCTTTTTTATCAGCGAATTCAATTTCACTAAAATAAGGCTCTAATCCATACACTTTACATAATAATTGTACCAACTGATCTTCAGATAAATCATAACGCCAATTACTTATAATAACGATGATAATTTTATCATATTTGTCCTTTAATTCTTTTAATAATTTCTTTAAATTTTCAATACAAACCGGATCAAATTCTAATCCTAAATGAAATTTAGATGGATTTGAAAATTTAGTTGTTAACACGCCATCAAAATCGAGATAAATTAATACTTTGTTTATCATACCCACTATCCTTTCTGTGCTGTATCAATAATAATTTCATCTAATTGTCATTCTCAAAATCGAAAATTGTAAAATTACTTAATTCTACTAACCCCTAATAATTTTTAATGCTTCGTCTTTTATATCTATAGTATCTATCATTATGTACACAAGATACATCAGTTGTAAATTAGAGATAAGCTGATTAAACATTTGTTGCTGATTTTAAATTAATTATAAGAGTCATAATTAGTTTATTCATTCCATTCCAGGATATCAATATTTGATTACTTATTCTTTGAATTTTAACTTTAAATTGTACAAAGCAGTTCTTTTTAACTAGTTCATATTACTCGTTTTTAATAATAAATAAAAAAGAGGCATAAAAAGTTAAAAAATGCGGATAATAACAATAAGTCATTTATAAGGGGTTATAGAGATTGATAAACAAGGTTAAGAGAAGCGTCTTATACAACATAGAACCTGTAGGCATTGGAACAAAAAATGTAGAAAGTCTAACAAGCTATCTAATGAGAGTGTCATATGAGCATAATTTGAATGTTGGAGATTTGATAAGTAAATTGGTAGTCCCTTCAATAGGGATAAAATATTTAATACGGAGCAGTAAGTTCGGGGGTAATCGTTTTTATGAAGGAGCAAAAACAATAAATGGCTACATGGATAATTCTATTAATCTGGTGAATGTGATGGAAGAACTAACCACTAGGAATGACTTATCAAGTATTACTTTATTAAAATGGAAAGACTATATTCCCTTACGAAAGTTATTTAAAGAATCCCTTTCTTGGTGTCCAGAATGTTTGAGGTATATGAATAATAATGAACAAAGAGTATACTTTCCTCTTTTGTGGTATTTAAAAGTAGTAACAGTTTGTATTGAGCACAAGTATTTTTTAACTGATAAATGTCATACTTGTGGATCAAAGATAGATATACTAAGGAGAAAAATGATAGTGGGGTACTGTCCATATTGCTTAAATTCATTAGAAGTAGATTTTAATAGGAAGACACCAAATGCTCAAGAATTAAAATGGCAAACATATGTCACAAAGAATCTAGAGGATTTATTAATAAATAAATTACCAATAGATTTTAGAAAACGTATAAGAGGTCAATTAAATTTAAGTAAGGAAGAATTATTTGAGGGAAGTATTTCTAAATTCTCTAATTATCTAGGATTCAGCAAAAGCACAGTACATTCCTGGATAAATGGGGATAATTTTCCTTCATTAGTTAATTTATTAATAATTTGCTTTAAATTAAACAAAAATATTTCTGATTTGCAATTAAGTTGTTTTAGTACCGATACTAATATATTTAAAGTCGATCACCATATTGAAAGGAGCTATAAGAAAACAATTCGCAATCCGTTAAATAATGAAGTAATAGTGGGAAAGTTAGAAGAACTTTTGAACAGGCAACCTCCAACATCAATGTATCAAGTTGCAAGAGAAATTGGACATGACAGACGAGTTTTGTATAAAAAATATCCTCAGCAGTGCAAAAATATTTCTCGAAATTATAGCGATTATTTAAAAACTAAATCTCAACAAAGAATTAAATCATTAAAAGTAGAAATTGACTATGCATTTAACTCTTTAAAAAAAGAAAACATATATCCGAGTCGTAGGAAAATTGAAACATTTGTAAATAAAAACGGATTATTAAGAGAGAGGGCACTACAAGATTATTGGAAAATGCTATTGATTAAAAATGGATTTGGGGATAATTCAGTAAGGGGGAGTTTATTTCATGATGAGTGAAAAAGAATTTGAACAATGGGCAAGGAAATTAAATCTGACAGATGAGGCAAAAAATGAGATACAACGAGTAAGAAAGTCTCCGCCTGCAAGAAGGCTTGGAGGTGGTAGACATAACGTAAGCGGGAGATATAGCAGTAAAAAGATGGGGGTTACTATTCAATTCGAAAGTCATAAAGTAGAATTACCTGCCATTTACATGATGGAATTTAATGATAATGTTTTGGAATATTATGATCAACCACCACGAATAAAGATTTATTACTATCATAGTAAAATGAACAATAAGAAAATGGCTTATTTGAAAACAGCAGATTATTTTGTAATAGAGAAAGATAGAGCATATTGGGTTGAGTGGAAAACAGAAGAAGAACTTATTAGAAAGTCACAAGAAAATCCAGAGAGATTTTTTAAGGAAAATAGTCAGTGGGTGTTTTCGCCCGGAAAGAATTATGCGAAAGAATTTAATTTAGATTTTCTTTTACGCTCATCTGCGGAAATTAATTGGAAACTTCAGCGTAATCTTGAGTTTCTAGAAGATTATATTATAAAAGAGTATATACCATCGAGGCCTAGAATTTTAAGAATAGAAGAATTAATCTTAGCAAATCCCGGCTTAACATTACTAGAATTAATTCAACAAGCAGATACGCATTTTTCCGCGGATAATGTATATGCTCTTATTGCCCAAAACAGAATTTATATTGATTTATACAATGACGTAATCACAGAACCTGAAAATGTAAAACTTTATTTAAATAAAGAACAGTGTCAAGGATTTTCAATCATAGAGAAATCAATTAGAAAAAGAACAAAAACAAATAAAATTGAACTAAAAAGTGGGAATAGAATTCTATGGGGAGATACTTCTTGGATAATATTAAATTATGATCAGAGTAATAAAAAAGTTTTTTTACTGTCTATTAATGATAATAAGACGGTAGAACTACCTATTGAAATATTTGAATCGTATATCTCCGAAGGGTATATACATGGCATTGATAACGAGAAAATAGATAAAAATAACAAATTAAAAAAGATGATTTCAGAGGCTTCAGAAAAGGATTTGAAAGTTGCAAACCAAAAATATGAAATTGTCCTTAAGTATTTAAATGGGCTAGAACCTGAATTGAATGTAACAGAGAGAACGCTACGTAATTGGATTAAAAAGTATAAAGATGCAGAGAAAATTTATGGAAGCGGATATTTAGGGTTACTCCCGAAAACAAAACAAAGAGGGAATAGAGGGTCAAGGTTGTCTAATGAAACAAAAAACTTAATGGATAGTATGATATCTGAAAGTTACGAAACTATTAAATTGAAAACTGCAAAAGCTGTTTATCGTGAATTCCTTGTAAAGTGTTGTAACCGTCAAGTAGAATTAAGCAGTTTTTCACAATTAACACTCAACAGGTTTCCCCAATTAAGATTCAACACCTGTTTCTTGAAACAAAGCACGTCTGTACTTCATTCTGATGCTGTCTTGG
>NZ_JAKNRA010000011.1:0-113714 GCF_022213125.1 Oceanobacillus alkalisoli
GCTCGATCCACAATTCGTCACTCCGAAGAGATCTGAAAAGTTTCACGCGCTCGACTTGCATGTATTAGGCACGCCGCCAGCGTTCGTCCTGAGCCAAGATCAAACTCTCCATAAAAGTGTTTGTGATTGATGACACCGTCATCTATTCTTAGCTTCAAAAATTGATTCAGGGATAAAAAGCTTTCGTTAGATCAATCCAACGTTTTACTTCTTACCTCTTTTTCATACTGGTTGTTTTGTTCAGTTTTCAAAGAGCAATTGAATTTCTTGTCGTTTTTTGCGACGACTTTTAATTTATCATGTTTCCAATTGGCTGTCAACACTTTTTTTAAATCTTTTTTAATTTTCTTTCAGAACGGTCAAGTAATCGTTCGGATTGACGAACCGCTGAAAATCACAACAGAATTAACTATACCATAGTATTTTTATTCATGCAAGAGAAATTTTACATTTCTTTATTTCATCTTAATAAATGCTGTCACTTAGCCTTTTTTTACACAAACCTCTTGCCGGTAGATAAGGGAGGCACTCTTCTGTGCTAGCTACGCGTAATAAAAGTTGAAAAAGCTTTTCATATCTTTCTCTCATCGATTTCTTTAGTAATGCATCGATACGATTGTCTTCCAAATCCAATAATAGCTCTTCTAATTCTCGTTTGATTAAATACTCGATTTCCTTTTGTTCCATTTCATTTATTAATAATCCCAACATACTGTTCACTCCAAACATATTAACTTCTTCTACTTCCTTCATCTAAAACAAGATACAAGAACAAAACAACTTAACACCTATCATAAATATACGCAGGAAAAGCATAATTCCGTCGGTTATTTATAGATTTTCTGTTTTCATGTTGATTTACTATTCCCGAATTCCATCCATATACAACCTGTTTTTTTAATTTTCTTCTAAACCTATCGCTACTCCAGGATGTTTTTCATTTTTTGAAGTTCTCCCTCATATATATGAAGTAAGGACAAGTTATCCAAGGAGGAACGAAAATGGATCATTTCTATGTATTCAGCTTTAAAAAGAGAAGAAGATATTTTACGCTTAGTCTTATATTGCTATTAGCCGCTGGTTTTTTCATATTCCAATCCAGCATACTTGGCAGTAATGCAAGTGATGATGTTGCACTAACAAGGGGGAGCGTGGAAGAACCGAACATTGCACTTACCTTCAACATCAGTTGGGGAGAGGAGAAAGTACATGATATTCTCGATGCATTGGCAAAAGAAGAAGTACAAGCTACCTTTTTCCTGAGCGGAGAGTGGGCAGAGCGTCATCCGATAATTGTTGAAGAAATAACAGAGGGTGGACATGAAATTGGAATACTTGGGTATAGATACAAAAGTTATGTAGAACAGGATTTGGAAGAAGTGAGAAGGGATTTATTCCTTGCTCAAGAAGCTTTTGAAAAACTCGGATTTGAAGATATCAACTTACTTCGGACTCCTAGTGGGCGGTTTAATGAAGAGATACTAGATTTAGCCGAATCAATGGGCTTTGAAGTCGTGCATTGGAATATTAATCCGAATGATTGGAAAAATCCAGGTACAGAAAATATTGTAAATGTCGTCATGAATGACACGACGAATGGAGATATCATCCTACTTCACGCCTCCGACAGGGTCAAACAGACGGCCGCAGCGCTGGAAACGATTCTGCCAGGATTGAAAGGGAAAGGATTAAACTTTGTGCCAATCAGCGAGTTAATCAGTCAAGCCCATGCCGATATTGAATTGGTGGAATAAGTTTTACAAATACGAGAGCCGGGATAATGAACGATAGTAAAAGTCGTTACGATACCCCGGCTTCTCATATAAAGCACTCCCATATTTCTTCCACTATTTTCTGACATCCCCTTTCTTCTTACTAGAAATTTATTAAACATTTCACTATAATAGTACAAATTAGAACTTACTATATCTGCTGCAAAGACCATACAAATAGGAAGGAGTTTAAAAAATGAGTGAAAATGGGACGAAAAAAAGGAATCCATCCTCTCTAAATTATTAAATGTTATTTCTGGAAGCTTTGCACCTATCAGCGGAGTGCTTGCAGACGCAGGACTATTGAAAGCTGCACTTTCCATTCTCAATTCTGCTCATCCACCGTATTCCCAATCTTCATCGCCATCTTCGTTTATGCTGCCCTGGATAAGCTTTTAAGAAAAATCATTTATAAAGACATCCAGATGTTCATCAATCCTCTCATTTCATTACTTAGTCCCAGTTACTTTCTTGTATATGGACCATTTGGAAACCTGATTGGTGAGGGACTGGGAGCAACGATCAATTTCCTGAGTGACCGAAGCGGACTAAAAGCCGGTGCGGTCGGTGTCTTCATCCGTACAAAAGACAACGCTCTAAAATCACTTGCAGCGAGCGGTATTCTCCCAGGTTCATTAGACAGGACGACAGAGGCGATTTATTACAGGATTTTACTTCGTTTCATTTATAAGGCTTCTCGTCTAATGCTTTAAGCGGCTTATCTTCTGTGATTTCAAGCTCAAGCAAACCAGGCGTCACATCAACGTAAGTACCTGACTTCGGCTGTTAGAAGAGAAGCGCAATATCTGCTTCTTCATAGTTATCGGTTAACGTAAACTCTTCTAATTCACTAACTGCTTAGCTGCTTGTTTTCTATACGTTTCAAACATTTCCGTTAGCAACTTCACATTTGCTTCATTAATTCGTCTCTCACTAATCCAGCCATTTTCATATGCTGCTTTTAAGTTCTCGATATCATTCGAATCCGCAACAATATCTGTTCCAGCATTGACAGCTTTCGCAAAACACTCTGGGATACTCATCTCTTCCACGCCCCAGCTCATATTATTCACAATACCGCTGTTACCATTAATATTAGCCTTTAAAATCTAATCGTTCGTTCGCGTAAAATATCATTTAAGAAATAATAGTTGAAAGCAAAGCCAACTTCTTCAAACGGAATATCTTTCCCTTCGAATTCTTGGACAGTACTCACGGGTTCCTTCCGCCAGCTCATTCATTTTATTAACTCATTCCGCTGTTTCGGACGGGCTGAAGTTATCTCATAAAATAAAATGACGAAGATGTCTCTCTTCAATAGTGTGCGTCGTACCGTATACTTTACTCGTCGCAAAGATACTTTCACCTTTTTCTACAATTTCTTCATCAAGGATGCCATCATGGCTTGTCTTACTTTTATCCTCTTGATAAAGCCCCATTCTTCGGGAGTTAATAAGCATCATCCCAATTTTTTCGTCATTATCCATTAATGACACAAGCTTCTGCTCGCTCCTCTGGACTTAGACGCCGGTCTTCATAAGGATCGAACTTTCCATTCCAATATCTTTAAATTGTAATCCGTCTACCTTAATAAATTGCTTTCTTCTTAATTCCAAATTGGGCTGTTTTACACTTATCTTGACATTCCTCCTTGATATCGTCCTCTTTTTTTCCAGAAAAGACTTACACACGTGGAAAAGCCAGGCTATACTTGTATTAATGAATTGAGACTTCCCTTATAGACTCAGTCTTTTATGCTTTCGTTGTAGCGCTTTGTTTGCCCTTCTTCGGTGTTGCAGTTTCATTTCTTGCTGGGTCTTTCTTGGACTTGCCGTCTACTCGATTTGCGATGCGGTGCAAGCCAATGATCTGGTAGGTGTTACACGCAAGTAGCGGTGCAAACATTAACCAGACGTAATCCGAACCTTCCGCCATGAGTGCTGGTGTCCACTCTAACGTTGTAATCACAATCATAAAAAACAATGTTGGAATAAAGGCAGATGTATTTGTTTCCTTCTGTTTCCACTTGGCGACGAACCAAGAATAAAGGAAGAAGAGTAACGTGCCGAAAATCAACCAATATATTCCTATTCCACCATCTGACCCTCTGTATGGGAAATAAATTAAATCAAATAATATAAATGCAATCAACAGAATCTGCACCGCCGGCCAAAAGGAACGAAATAAGCTAATTCCGAATCGGTGAATATATAAATAAGCAAAATAACCGGTCATACTGACAACGGCAAAGGTAAGGCCTAAACCGACGAAAAACGTCAGTAATCCTAATAATTCCATCCAATTGATGGGATTAAGATAGGCAACATATGTATCCCATTTAATAATAAAGCTAATGATAATACCGGTAGCTCCGCCAATTACGAGCGTATTCCATAAAAACTTAATCAGTTTACGAATATTCACTGTAAATCCTCCTACACTTTCCATGCGTATGATTGTATTTTAACACGAACAGCAGCTTTTTTCCTCATTTTAACTGTATAGTTAGGAAGTTTGTCATACAAATTATAAATAGCAAGAAAGGTGGTGCATCATGAAAAAGCTTTTCTTCTTCATTTTCTTCCTCGTTTTCCTAACAGCTTTAACAGCTTGTGGCGGTAATCAGGCAGGAAAGGAGCAGGCAGATTATGAACAGACAAAAAAAATGGTGGTCGATATCCTGCAAACAGAAGATGGCAAAAAGGCATTGACCGAATTATTCCAAGATGAGAAAGTGAAGCAAGAACTAACCATCCAATCCGATGTCGTGAAATCTGCGATAAATGAAGTTTTAGTAAGTGACAAGGGAAAGGAAATGTGGCAATCACTCTTCAAGGATCCGAGTTTTGTCAAAGGATATACAGAAGCTATTCAAGAAGAGCAAACAAAATGGATGAAGGATTTAATGAATGATGCAGAATATCAAAAACAGATGCTTGAATTACTGCAAAATCCGGAAGTTACGGCATTGATTTTAGCAACATTGAAAAGTCAGCAATTTCGTGCCCACTTGGAAGAAACAATTCAACAAACATTAGAAACACCGCTATTTCAAGCAAGAATCCAAGAGATACTTCTGAAAGCTGCTGAAGAACAAGCAAAACAAAGTGGCGAAGACGAAGATAGCAGCGGAGGAAGTGGTGAACAGCAAGGTGGCGAAGAACAAAGCGGAGGAAGTGAAGGTGGAGGTGGTGGAGGTGGGTAAAAATAAAAAAGAGCCCTGGGCTCTTTTTACTTACCTACTCCACTTGGGCAACAATTTTTGCAGCAATGCGGCGAAATTCCTGTCCAGTTGGATGGTCTTCCTGATAAACCGACGGTGCAAATTCTTCCTCATCCATGTATGGCTGTTGGAGCGGAAGTTGGCCAAGTACTTTCGTTTTCAGTACTTCGGCTAGCTTTTTCCCGCCGCCTTTACCGAAAACATGTTCTTTTTCGCCAGTCACTTTACTTTCAAAATAGGACATATTTTCCACAACACCAAGAATCTCATGATCCGTCTTCATCGCCATCTGACCAGCACGTGCAGCAACAAATGCTGCAGTCGGGTGCGGGGTGGTGACGATTATTTCTTTACATGTCGGAAGGAGCTCATGCACATCCATTGCAATATCTCCTGTACCCGGTGGTAAGTCGAGCAATAGATAATCCAAGTCACCCCATTCAACCTCTGAGAAGAAACTATTCAGCATCTTACCGAGCATAGGACCACGCCAAATGATCGGCGAGTTATCCTCAACAAAGAATCCCATGGAAATAACCTTTACACCGAACCGTTCTACTGGTATGATTTTCTTGCCACGAACAACTGGACGCTCTTCAATTCCCATCATATCCGGTACACTGAAACCATAAATATCAGCATCAATGACCCCGACTTTTTTTCCGAGTCTTGCGAGAGCTGTTGCAAGGTTAACTGTGACCGTCGATTTACCGACTCCACCTTTTCCGGAAGCTATCGCAATAAAATTCGGATTCGATCCGCCCATGAGAGAGGCTTCTTTTGCTTTTTCAACAGCTGGTTGATGTTTCCGGATGATTTCATCTGGCAGCTGCTCGAAACGGAGCCCCACGGTAGTCGCACCATTTTTCTTTAGAATTCCGACAATTTCCTGTTGCATCTGCATCTGTTCACCGGTATTCATCTTGGAAATTCCGACTTTCACACTGACGTGATTCTTTTCCTCTCTAATGGTAACGCTCTTCACCCCGTCAGTTTCTGCCAAAGTAGTATGTATAAACGGATCTCGCACTGGACCCAAGAGTTCCATCACCTGTTCTTTTGTTAGCAATGTTGTCACCATCCTTATTTGCATTTATGTACATCCTCAAGTATAACACAAATGACTGAAAACCTAAGCGAAATGCATTTTGATGACGGTTTCACTCTTTCTCCTCTGCCGGCTCTGTAATGTAGCGTAATACCCCTCGGTAAATGCTTGCTGCCATTTGTTCCTGATAGTCATCCTGCTTTAACAATTCTCTTTCTTCCTCATTCGATAAGAAGCCAATTTCAACTAATGCTCCTGGTGCTTCAGCGTGTTTCAGAAGATAAATTCCATCTATCTCCAGCGCTTCCCGGTCTGTATTCTCTAGATTACTCCTTATTTCCTCTTGAACCATGCGAGCAAGATGCTCATTTTCATCAAATGATGGATAATAAAAAGCCTGCGCACCCCGCCAACGCTCAGAAGGCAAGGCATTCAAGTGGATCGTTAAAAACAGATCTGCCTGCTTATGCTCAATAAACTGCAGGCGATTTCTGATATCCTCTGATTTTCTTCGTGAGAGTCCCTGAGTATCTTCATCGGCGAGATCCTCGTCCGTTTCGCGGGTTAAATAAACAAGCGCACCTGCCTGCTGTAAATAGCGCTGCAGTTGCTTCGTAACCTTTAGCGCGATATCCTTTTCCACTGTATCATCTCTCCCAACCGCTCCTCCATCTGACCCACCGTGTCCCGGATCAAGTACAATCACTTTCCCAGATAAGGGGAGTGACCAAGACGCCCAAGTCGTATCTGTTTCCTTAATCGGCATCTGAATTAAATATACTAACAGGATCAAGCCAAAGGCCCACGTACCCATTTTAAAAAGACGTTCCATCCCGTCGCCACCTTTACTATGTCACTCAACCTTCGAACCTGAAAAAATTCACTACGAATCACTTTCATTCAGCGTAAGTATCCGAAACCGAAACTCTCTTCTGGAGATCCGCAGTCCAGACACCTCTCGCACTGCTGAGCGAACGTCAAGCCTCCTCGCGCTGAGCACTAAGGGGTCTCGCCAGGCTTACCTCCGAACAGGAAGTTCTAATGCCGGCGTTGGTCACAGGACGTGACCGTTTTTAGCCGGCCTCCCGCAGGAGTCTCGAGGTGTCTGGACTGCTACCAGAAAAGACCAAATCGGGCTCACTATTTAATGTACTGGAAAGAGGCAGGAATAATTTGTATTTAAAATAATCATCCCAACCAGTTCAGTTGCCCGGTGGACGGTGACTTCTGCGGGAACAGCACGAGTCTGGAGACCCCTTAGTGCTCAGCCCGAGGAGCTCCGGCAGTTCCCAAGGATGCGCATCCGTCCACCGGGCAACTGAACGGCGACTAGAGATACTTTCAAGAGAATGAGCAAATACTTACGCTGAATGAATACGACACTCGAGTGTTTTGGACTGTGAAAGTTGAGTATGTTATTAAAATTTTATGGGAGACAGGAGAGGATTATGACTAGGGAAATGTGGTATGCTAAGAAAGGAACGTTTATCACAAAAAGAAATGTGGTATGAAAAATATATAATGATGGAGAGGAGTTTTGTGATGATTTGGGTAGGAATTGGATTAATCATCATCGGAATTGCCCTATTTGCACTAACCGGCATCTTAATTAAACCACTTAATAAAGTAGCTGCTATTCTTTCTGATGTAAAAGAAACGACGAAAGAACTCCCAGAAACGGTCAAGGATATCAGCGGCCAAGCAAATGAAGCACTCCACACTGGTGTAGATACGCTTCAGCAAATAAATGTACAATTAAAGGAGCTCACTCCTATCTTTTACCTTGTTGGAGATGTAGGAAGAGCAACACATGAACTCTCCTCCAATATGGTAAATGCGGTGGAAGAGTTTGAACAGAAAGAAACAGGCACCTTTGCTACAAGGAAAAATTTAGAATCATTATACGGTGCTGCTACCTTAGGGATGATGATTTTTCAGAAGGCAAGAGAGTTCAATAATGAGAGAAATGTAATCGACAATGAATAGTTTTGAAAAAAATGCATGGTAACTGCAAAAAAACAGTTACCATGCATTTTTTTATTTCTTTGCAGCTAAACGTGCATCTTGTTTTATCTTTTCAAGCAGGTCAGCCCGTTTCTCACCGTCCTGATAGAACTTCCTTTCCCACGCTTGCGCCTTTTGGAGTAAGGAAGGGCCACCCGCATGCTCGTCCCGATAATTCGCAAAAACAGCAAGCATCGCGCCACTTACAACGCCACTAGCAATCGAAATAATTAGACTTTTAGTTTCCACCAGTAAATTCCCCTTCAGCATAATCATTTTTCAATTGCTGGCGTCGCTTTAACCAATAATAACCGAGGGCGAAAGAGCCGTATATACCACCTAGTTTATTCGTATCGGCAATACCTTTACCTGTCTCACTCTTCTCTTTCATCGACTCCGTTACATCAACAAGGGACGATGTCAGTTTTCTCGTCGCATTTCCAACATCTCCAACAATATAAAATAATGGACTTAATTGTTCCATTTTCTCATTCACATCCGCTAAGGTCTGATTACTTTCACGAATGATATTTGAGGTTTCATTCAACATATCATCGAGTTGTCCAGGAAGCTGCTGCACCGTCTTATCCACACCATCAAGTACACCGGCTAAATTATTCAACACATGTGCTACGAATACGGCTAATACAAGAAATGCAACTCCAATTAATAATACTCCAACACCTACTAATGTCATATCTATCCCTCTCTCCCTGTTACTTTTACGATATCATGCTTTTCACGAATTTTAAGTTCATTTTTAATCATCAGCTCATTTTTTTGCTTTGGTTGCTGACCTTTCCACGTGCCATATAATTGTACTGCTACCTCACTCCATTTGATCCCTTCAATAAACGGCTTCACTTTACGGTCCATTTCCGCATCCGTTAAATTACCTAGCCCATTTTGCAGAGCAGTATTGGCAGATTGAACAGATTCACCAAGTAATTGGACAGAATCAAACATACTATCCGTTGCTTGGACTTTTTCCGTCACGTCACCGATTAATTCATCTGTCTCTTTTATCGTCTGCAAAAGCACAGGGGTCATTTTCCCGACCTGTTCCTCAGCACTGCCTAATGTAACACTTAATGACCTCATTGTATTCGTCAACCGCTTCAGGACGAAACAAATATAAACTGTTGCAATTAGAAAGGCAATGGCTACAAGTAAAATACTAAGATATATAAGTCCCATATGTACTGTTCCCTCCTTTAGCATCCACATACTCAGGCATCTATTATAGAGATATTATACCACTAGATGGCGTAATTAAAACTTTTAACGTTTTAATGAATTTCATAATACGTATTTAATGCTTCACCATCAGCATATGTAGTTGAGTTGGTTCGTTCCCAACTACATATGGTGATGGAAAAGCTGACTTTGGTAATTATGAAATTCATTCGTTTTACAAAAATATTCTTTCCCATTTTTTAAAAAAGATTAATTTAAAACAAGTAGGGTATATAGTCTGTACAATATCTTGGTAATGTTAGTGGAGGTTAAAGGATAATGGGTAAAATTAAAACAACTGGAAAAGAACTATTAGAAAAATTCAAGGAAGATAACATAACATTTCTGGCAGCTGCTCTAGCTTATTATTTTCTGTTGGCAATTTTCCCGTTATTGATTGTCGGCTTTGCAATCATTCCATATTTTAATATTTCCGCAGATGATGCGCTCGGTTTCTTCTCAAGTGTTTTACCTGGAGAGATTGCAACTTTATTTGAAGAAAATATTATTAATCTGATTGACACTCCAAGGGGCGGGTTACTGACCATCGGGATTATCGGTGCGTTGTGGTCAGCGTCCAATGGAATTGATGCGTTCATCAAGTCATCGAACGAAGCATTTGATGTGGAAGAAACGAGGTCGTTTATCGTCGTTCGTTTAATTTCCCTCGGACTGACAATCGGACTGATTATCTCAGTCATTGTCGCAATTCTATTACCGGTCCTCGGAGATGTTATTTTACAACTTGTTGGATCCATCATTGGAATAACGGCTGGGATGGGAATTTTACTGCATGTCTTGCGCTGGTTGATTAGTATTATTGTGCTCACCACATTTATCATGTTACTATACCGCTTTGCACCGAATAAGAAAATACCTTTTAAGCACATCATTCCCGGAGCTTTACTTGCCAGTTTGCTCTGGCAGGTTATTTCATTCGGTTTTTCAATTTATGTCAGTAACTTTGGTAATTATTCAGCGACGTACGGGACGCTCGGTGGAGTGATTATTCTTATGACATGGTTCTTCTTGACAGGTCTTATCTTAATGCTTGGTGCAAGTATTACGGTTATTTATCATCGCCATAAAATCCAGAACGCTGCAGAGCTACATAAAGCAGCAAATATTTAGAAAAAGAACCTGTGGAGGATTCTCAGGCTGTCGCGAAACCCTCGGCAGCCTATTTATTTCTTTTAATAAAAAAGCTTGTAGTGAAACAACACCTACAAGCTGGCTCAGAGTAAAACGCTTATTTTTATCTTTTTGGTCTATTATTTACTTTTAACAATTAAAGTTCCAATTCCGTACAAACACATATATATAAGTACTATAATCCACAATAAAGATGTAGGAACACTCTCAATACTTAAAAAAGTTGTAATTATCAATGATAGAAAGAGAAGACCTATAAATATTTGAGATGCAAATATCTGAAACTTCAATATGTTTCTTAACGTTCTTTCATCCATATTAGGTGTACTGTCAGATTTTCGTTTAACTTGAATTATATTTACTACAATTAATATTATTGAAACAGGCAACGTCCCTATAAATGGCGCTACTGTGAACCCATCCCCACGAATGACAACTCTTATGAATTGAGCTAGTAACTCCTAGTAATTACTGAGTATAATGGTGAATCTGGAGAGATTCTAATGCAGAATACACTAAATGAAAAGGGAGAAGTAGAAGAATCTAATAGTCTAAGCGAAATTGATCGAGACAGCTACTGGTTTAAGGTTATTTGCGGTTTGGCAACTAGCGGTTCTTGTTCATTGGGGTGTCTAGCTTTAATTGGTGTACCTGGGGGATATCCAGCATGTACATTACTATGTGGTGCCCTTGCTAGTGGAGCTGCATGCTAATTTTGTGAAAAAGTCTTAACTTGAAGTTGGAACTAAAATATAAGAGTACATTAAAAATAATAAACCAATTTCCTCATTAGCTGGTGAGTGTAAACTAAACTGTGTAAGTAAAAGAGCGTACGAATCTTACTTCACAGTTTAGTTTTTTATTGCCAGACCAATGTTATAACGATTGGGAATTTATTCTATCGACTAAATCAAAGCGAAAAGGAAAACAGCTGAATTAACGAAACAAATTCTAGTAAATGTAGAAGATACGCAGAATGCACCTATAGATATATTTGAGTCCATGTTTGAGTTCGAATAATTGCCACAAATAGAAGGATATTCGGTAATAGTTAAGAAAATATTATCTGGATAATAACCCACTAACAAATGGCTGTAACCAGTCATTCTCCTTCATATGGAATGATTCCTTCGTTACCTGCCTCCATTTCAGCGGGGTAATGTACGTTGCCCCTTCTCTAAGTTGGCGAACAGGTCCTTCAGCTAGTGAGGTATCTACTTCAAGCCCGGAAGTTATTTCAAACTGGTTATCTTCATATAACCCGGTCTCAACGGCTTTCTGTTCCAGCTTCCCAGCACTTGTCATTTGCCATACGCCCCCATTTAATAAAGCACCATCAAAAATAGTCGTCGCATTCATCGAT
Organism: Oceanobacillus alkalisoli; assembly: GCF_022213125.1. NCBI lineage: Bacteria > Bacillati > Bacillota > Bacilli > Caryophanales > Bacillaceae > Oceanobacillus > Oceanobacillus alkalisoli. The sequence continues at coordinate 11,799 of NZ_JAKNRA010000011.1, forward strand.
TCTTCCAGCGTAATGGTAAGTGTCCCGTGATAACCTGGTAATAACTCTGATTCCATTTCGGCCCCAGTTTCCTTTTCCGTTTCTGTTTCTTCACCTTCTTCATCTTCCTCTGGCGTATCTTCTGGGAAATTTGCAGTAAATGGGTAAATACTTTCTTTTTCCACATCAAGTTCGACCGGAGAATCATCGAGTGAATCAACAGAACCTTCTAAAAGAACATCTGTCTCTTCTAACTGTAAAATAGCGGGCATACCTGTCTCTACTTCTAATCGCTCTGCTTCACTTAAATCACCTGTTGCGTGAAGATCCGTACTTTCGATAACAATTAAAGGATTACCGAGATCTGTAGAAATCTGCTTTATTTTCCCTGCGAAAGGACTTTCATATGTAATCATGTCACCCGTATCCCGGAGCTCTGACAGTTGATTTTCCACTGTCGTTAATTCCGTCGTTTTCGCAGCTAATTCTTGCTCTTTCTCTGCAATGAATTGTTCTTTCATTAGTTCTGCTTCAACCGGGGATTCTGGAAGTTCAACGAAAATATCTTCTTCCGTAATCAAAACCGAGCTCGCTGGATTAAATTCATTCGCAGGAATATGATATGCCTCCATTTGAGATATCGCTTGTTCAATTGCTGCCATTTCCCCTTGTACACGTTCCATCTGCTGAAGTAAATCTGATTCCGTTTCATAATAATTTTCCACTCGGTAGGTGAATAAACTTGAACCTGGTGTTACTTCTTCCCCAACCGCAACGAGGAACTGCTGGAAGACTCCCTCCGTCCGGTCAAAGTAAATTTCTTCTTCATCTGCAGCCTCTAAGACAACTGGTTTATACAACTCTTTCTTTAAATCAGCAGTCACACTTTCCGACCATTTATTCACGTAAGAAACTCTGTCTACTCGTGCTTCATCGTCTAAATATACAAGAAGTAAATTCAACGCGATGAACACAAGTATCCCTAATTGAATAAAGCGATTCTTTCTCATTCAAACCACCCACTTATCATATAAGAGTCAGCGAATGCTATGGTTCCCGCAAGCACCCAGCCGAGCACATGGAGCAACAAGATAAATGCCCATAACGTCCGGCTTCCGATTTCTGAAAGCGTATGTAAGAACCGGTATTGGAACCAAATAATCCAAAATTGAAACAATGTGATTGCACCAAAGAAATAAATAAACCAATCCATTTCCGTAATATAGGAAGCGATAATTCCAAAGGAGAGCGGTGATGCAAACCAGTCCAGTCCCGCAAATAATGCAAGAGGAATCCACAGTAGTCTTTCGATCAGCATAACCGAGAGCACAACCTGCTGCATAATGACGAGCTTTCCATAAGGTATTTCCGTAATTAAATAGAAAATCAGACTGGGAATGAAAAGAATGAATGCAGCAAATAAAGCACCATAAATCATTCTGCCAATGACAAACCATAATTTACTCGTTTCATATTCAGTTGCACTTAGCTCCGCGGCTCCTCCTGCAAGCATTGAGCTGCCGATTCCCAAATAAGCCATCCACCCGTAAATAAGTACCGCAACGAGAATCAATAGAGTACTAGTTTTTCTTACGTTGGATAGTCTTTCTGCTTGTCTAATCCGAAAGATATGATCATAGATTGATGTGAAAAATTTAAACAACTGGACACGATAGAGCATGATTCGACTTCCTTTTATAGTTTATATGTAGTGAATGAATTTCATAATTACCAAAGTCGGCTTTCCCATCACCGTATGTAGTTGGGAACGAACCAACTCAACTACATACGGTGATGGTGATGCATTAAATACGTATTATGAAATTCATTAGTAGTGACTTACATTTTAACCCATGTACCGAATAATTTCTATGTATATCATTAGAAAACTTGACATTCGTCAATGCTTTACGGCGAATGCTTTAGTAGCGCTGCTGCAAAAGAAAGAATTCCCGCTTATCTATCTCCAAAAAAACCGGCAGACGTAATGAACGGTGCCAGTTCTTTTATGCAGCTTCGATTAGATTTCATCAAATAAGACAGTAACAGCATCAGCAAGCTTCTCATACTTCTTATAAACCTTTTGATAAGCTTCGTGATTTTCTTTATTTGCAGTAATCTTCTTCTCCGTCGGCAGATTCTCTTTAATATCTTGGAAAGCCTTCGCTTCACCTGCCGCAACAAGTGCCACCCATGCTGCACCCCACGCTGCATTATGGTGTGTTTCTGAAAAGTATAGATCCTCACCGAAAATATCAGCTAAAATCTGAACCCAGATTTCAGAACGCGTCAGCCCACCGTTCACCGTAATTTTTTTCGGTGCTCCGGCAAGTTTTTCAAGTGATTGGCTAATTTGGTAAATATTAAACGCTATCCCCTCTAATACCGCACGGGTTACTTCTGCTTGTGTATGCTCCACCTGCAGACCATAGAAGTTTCCAGCTGTTTTCTGCACCCATAATGGAGCACGTTCGCCGTTTACATATGGTAAAAAGAGAATGCCATTCGCTCCTGGCTCAACATCTTTTGCTGTTTCAATAATAGCTGTAAAGTTGCCTGGGAATTTAATCAGGTCTTTGAACCATTGCAGAACGATACCACCATTATTCGTCGGTCCGCCAATAATCGACGTATCATTCGAGAAGGCATAAGTAAATGTCTCCATCTTATCGTTAATCGGCGCCCCGTCGATGAACTGACGAATCGCACCACTCGTCCCAACAGAAATATTAACCTCTCCGGGAGACGTTGCCCCACTCCCAAGGTTCGCAAGCTGTCCATCTGCAGAACCGATGATGAATCGATGGTTAGCTGGAACTCCTAGACTTTCCTTCACTTCAGGAATAAGCCCAGTCAACTCATAAGTCGGCTCAACAACGGGAGCGAGCTGGGATTCCTCAACACCTGCAAGTTCTAAGGCTTCCTTATCCCATACCTGGTTCTTCACATCAAACATCCCGGTAGATGATGCCATCGCGTAATCAATCACACGTTCACCAAACCAATGATATACGAGATATTCCTTCATCGTCATAAAACTTTTCGCCTGTTTATAAGCAGGTTCTTCATTTTCCTTCATCCACATTAGCTTCGTAAATGGAGTCATCGGATGAATCGGTGTTCCCGTCCGTGAATAAATCTCATCACCTTTACCATTATCCAGCAATCTTTCTGCCTGTTCGCCCGCACGGCCATCCGACCATATCAGCATTTTTGATAAGGGATTTCCGACTTCATCAACACAGATCAATGAATGCATCGCTGTGCAAAGCCCAGTAGCTACAAGCTCATATTTCTCCTCATCAACCGCAGCGAGTACATCCCGCATTACCTTTCTTGCTGCAGTTTCTACCTCTTTCGGATCCTGCTCCGCGTAACCATACTCCGGATAATGCGTCGTCACCATCTCTTCCGCTTCCGCATACAACTTCCCTTTCGCATCAAAAACAACCGCCTTCGCACTCGTCGTCCCTATATCTAAACCAACCACTAATTTTCCCTTCACAATCCTCATCCTTTAAGCAATAATTATGGGACACAGGGTCAGAGGCGTTGTCCCATTTTTTAAAAGTATACTATTTCATTAATCATGATTGAACGGAAAAAAGTTTTGAAGGAATACGCTTCCCTCAAAACCTCTTCTCTCTTTCCGGGTCAGGAGCTTGTCTTCCTCCGTGAGAGGAAACCTGTCTCTATCGCTCCCTGTCGTCCGTTAACTCTTATTATATTGTCATGCTTCCATACCCACCGTCAACACGGAGGAATGTACCTGTTACGAAGGAAGATGCTTTATCAGATGCTAGGTAAACCGCTGCACCAATTAACTCTTCCGCTTCACCAAAACGGTTCATTGGTGTATGGCGCATAATATCACTAATTCTTTCATCATCTAAAATTTTACGGTTTTGTTCCGCTGGGAAGAACCCAGGAATAATTGCATTCACACGAATACCATTTGGCGCGAACTCGCGAGCTAAGTATTGTGTCACACTGTTGATACCCGCTTTAGATGCTGAGTATGTGAATACACGTGATAATGGCGGATCAGAAGATACAGAAGAAATATTAATGATACTTCCCTTTCTCCCTTGATCAACCATTTTCTTAGCAAATAATTGTGTCGTGAACACGATTCCTTTTAAGTTGACATCCATGATACCATCCCATTCTTCCGGGGTAAGTTCAAAAAATGGTGTCGAACTGTTTCTGCCAGGTGCATTCAATAAGATATCCCAGCCGCCTGCCCATTCTTCAATTTCTTCAGCAGCTTTGGAGATTGTGTCGAGCTTAGCTACGTCACCGTAAAATGCTTCTGCTTCCCCACCGCTTGCTTTAATTTCTTCAGCAACTTCTTTAGCTGTGTCCAAGTTACGTCCAACAATCGCTACACGTGCGCCTTGTTCAACTAAACCTTTAGAGATTGCACTTCCTAATGTACTATTCCCGCCAAATGCGACTACTGTTTTACCTGTTAAATCAAATAAATTAGTCAATATAGTCCCCTCACTTTTGTTTTTATGCTACCCTAAAATAAATTACCATTCTCATCAAAATCAAGCTCATATACATCCGATACCTGTTCAAGGTCAGGATGTTTATTCACATGTTCCAAAAGGGTTTCTGAAACTTCAATTTCGCCGAGCTCTAACGTGTTCGTAATCCGAACAACTGTTGCTTTTGTAAAATCAAGAATGTTACACGTCTTGATCGCCGCTTGATAAGCTTGCTTGTCGTTTTCCAATGTTGTGGAAATATGAGTTGGTCCGACGACAGTTGATGTTAGACCATTCGCATATGTTCCGTGTCGATCCATTTTATTAACGAGCCGCTCGGTTGTAAAGTCAGCTGTTCCGACCCCATTAGCATTTCCTTCTGACTCTGACCTTAAGTCAAGAACGGCCATTTTCGATACATCTGGCCCGCCATGAGCATATGGCGTCGGGTATCTCCCCGTAATGTTCGGATCCATCCCATCACCACTAATGTTCTTGCCGATCTCATCAATGATCAATACATCAATTTGATCGAAATGAAGTTTCGGCAACAACTCCTTCGCCCTCTTCTGAAGTCGGGTTTCCCGCTCCTCAATGTCTTCAGGCCTCATCACAGCAACTTCTGCTACTTTATCAAATGGATTTTCTACGGTCGCTACTGCAAAAAGAATCGGCATCTTCTCTAATGCAACGCGAGCCATCTTCGGAATATTATCCGCCATGTGCTTAAAGCCCATCTGATGACAAGCTTCCGCACCTTTTTGCTTCCCTAAACCGATACTAATCATCTTCATGATTCCACTTTCAACCGGTCCTCGGAATGCGGTATGCGGTTTAATCCGGTTAATGACAACAATTCCGTCCGCTTCAGAAGCAAGTTTATCGATATAAACTGGCAGACCATTCTCGAGTTCATCGATTTTGATTACTTCCATTGATGAACGGATTTCTGCTCCTACTGTTCCCTCCGTTACACCAAGGTGTTCAAGTACTGCCTTTTGCCCTAGTGCTGTTGCGCCCCCGTGACTTCCCATAGACGGCACGATAAAAGGAGTCGCTCCAAGTTCCTTTAAGAAGTCAACCGTTACTTTTGTAATATCAACAAGTCGGTCAACCCCTCTGCTCCCAACAGCAAGCGCAATTTCCATCCCAGGTTTGACGAATTCTGCAACTTTTTCCTTGTCCAATTCCGCTCGAATTGCTCCCGGCACATCTTCAATTTTTGTGTCATTAAAGGTTTGCCGCACTTTAGCCATCTTTGGAATCGGAATATCCTTTAACAATTCATGGAGAATACTCATCTTTTGTCGCCTCCAATTTTTTATATTCTTTTAACTTGTTATTACTTCATACCCTTATGGCAAACATTTTATAAGGATTCATTGAAATCCCTTTCATTCAGCATGAAAAAAGAAGACTTAATTAGTTTGACGGGTAAATTAATGTCTATCTCTAGAATAACACTTCCTTGTATGGTCGTCAATTTTAAAATTACCCAAGAAAAAGAACAAGCCTAAACATATCGATTCTTATGCTTTAGGCTTGTTAAAACTATTGCTTTTTTCTTTTTTATTTAGGTTCAAAGTTGAAAGTAACGTTTGGCATTTTCATAACTGATATTTCTTACATATGTGCTTAATAATTCCATATCTTTCGGCGCTTTTTCTTCTTCAACCCAAGTTCCGAGAATATTACATAAAATTCTGCGGAAATATTCATGTCTCGGGAAGGATAAGAAGCTTCTGGAATCCGTCAGCATACCGATGAAGTTACTGATTAAACCGAAGTTAGCTAACGTCTTCATCTGATCTTCCATTCCATCAATTGTATCGTTGAACCACCAAGCTGTTCCGAATTGCACCTTTCCTGGTATTTCATCACTCTGGAAATTCCCTGCCGTTGCAGCAATTATATTGTTATCGCGTGCGTTCAAGCTATAAAGAACCGTCTTCGGAAGCTTGTTATTGATATCCATTGCATCGAGTAAGTTCGATAATTTATTTGCAAGCAGATGATCACCTACAGAGTCAAATCCGGCATCCGGTCCTATTAGTTTAAACATGCGCGTACTGTTGTTACGAAGCGGGTTAATATGGAGCTGCATGACCCAACCTTTATCCGCATAAAGTTCACCTAACACTACCAATGTATATGTTCTAAATTGCTCGACTTCTTTCTCCGTTAATACCTCGCCTTTTAAGCGCTTCGCGAAGATTTGAGCGACTTCATCTTTCGTTGCCTCTTCATAAAACATCACATTAATTCCATGATCCGAGCTGCGGCAGCCATTTTCATCAAAGTAGTTCACACGGTTTTCTAGCGCTTGTAAAAACGCATCATAATTTTCAATCGAACTGTTTGTTACTGCTTCCAGCTTTTCCACCCAAGCTACGAAATCATCATTCTCAATACCTAAACCTTTATCTGGTCGGAAGGAAGGAGACACCATAACAGAGTAATCTGTTTCCGCTAAAGCTTGGTGTGCTTTCAGATCATCTGTCGGGTCATCTGTCGTTCCAACAAATTCGACTTTTTTATTTTTCAGCAAAGCTCTTGTCGATAAATCAGGCGTTTTTAATTTGGCATTCGCTGCTTCCCAAATTGCTGGTGCAGATTTCTCATTTAACAATTCATCGATACCGAAATAACGTAATAATTCAAGGTGGGTCCAGTGGTAGAGCGGGTTTCCAATTGCATGCGGAACCGTTTTAGACCAAGCTAAGAACTTCTCGTAAGCAGGCTTGTCTCCAGTGATATAACTTTCTGAAATCCCATTCGCACGCATTAAACGCCATTTATAATGGTCTTCCCCTAACCAAACATCTGCTAAGTTATCATAATTCTTGTCCTCAAGAATCTCATACTGGTTCAAGTGGTTATGGTAATCGATAATCGGTAAATCCTTGGCCGTGTCATGATATAACTCACTGGCAGTGTCATTGTAAAGTAAAAAGTCGTCTGTGATAAACGTTTTCATTTTTTAACCTACTTTCCTTTATAATTAAGTATTTCTACGCTTTTTAAATAACTTTCATTATTTGTTTGCCAAACAAACAAAAATGCACTATACTTAATAGTATATGTAAACGCTTTACAATTCAAGTAAAAACCATTAATGAATTTCATAATACGTATTTAATGCTTCACCATCACCATATGTAGTTGAGTTAGTTCGTTCCCAACTACATATGGTGATGGAAAAGCCGACTTTGGTAATTATGAAATTCATTCCCATAATTAATTTTTAACATTTATATTAACCTACGAATTTATTAATATAGACAACACATAACTATCATTAAATCTATCATCGTCTTTTAACGTTCTATAAACGGTTTGATATAATAGATAAGTAAAAGCACAGTAAATTTAAAAGCCTTTACAGTCTATATTGTAAAGCATGTTGGTTTTTATAGTTTGTTCTGTAGACAAACCATTAAAATTCTTCAGCTTATGAAAAAAGTGAGAAATTTCTATTTATTTAAAAGGGGGAACCGGAATGGTTATTGGGGATGGCGCCTATATTAAAAAATTGAACAGATCGCTGATTTTGCAAAAGATTATTGAACATGAATTTATTTCGCGTGCAGAAATTGCTAAGATAACAGGGTTAAACAAAGCAACAATTTCCGTACAAGTTGCTGATTTGCTGGATGCAAAACTTGTGCAAGAAACACAGCAAGAGCATAATACAGTCGGCAGACGACCAATTATGCTTTCCATTAATGAAAGTGCGGGTTATGTTCTTGGTATTGATCTTGACTTTAAAGAAATTAAATTTCAAATTTCCGATTTACAAGGAAACATAGTAGAAACCAATACAATAGCAATCAATACAGAAGTATATGAAGAAATACTATATATTCTTATCGAAGAAATTCGTGATTATAAAGAAAAGTATTCTACGTGTCATTACGGACTCGTTCAGGCAATTATCGGTGTTCATGGCACAGTAAATAATGATGAATGGATTCAATTCATTCCAAGATTTCACTGGAGCAACAAAGACTTAAAGTCAGATATTGAACGGGAAGTTGATGTTAAAGTTTCAATTGAAAATACAGCGAACCTATCGATTTTCGCTGAAAGAGTTTATAAATATCCAGAAAGTGACAATATGCTCGGTATCGTACTGATCTCGGGAATTGGAGCAGGGATTATTAATGATGGTAAGCTAGTAAAAGGGCATGATGGCTATGCTGGTGAAATTGGTCATATGATTATTTCCCCTTTTGGTCAAGAGTGCCGCTGCGGGAATTCCGGCTGCTGGGAACTTTATACAGCAGAGCCGGTTGTCTTTTCACAATTAATGGAAAGACTTGACCGACCGAATTTAAGTTATAACGACATTAAGCAATTATTGGCTGTATCGGACCCAACTACTTGCGAAGTTATGAAAACCTTTATCAGTTACGTATCTATCGGCTTGAATAATATGATTAATTCTTATAATCCCGAAACGTTGATTATTAATAGTGAACTATTGAAGGTTTATCCAAACGCGATTGAAGAGATTGAAGAAAACCTTCAATCATCAGTCAGTGTTTATCAACAAATCGTTTTATCTGACCTTGGAAAAGATGCAAGTGTATTAGGGGCCTGTGCGCTTGCTATCCAAAACTTCTTCCAAGTTGAAGAAGTCGTATTTTCAAGAGAAGAAGTGTTAGATTAATTATATGTTTTGGCACAAAAAAACGAAGACATTCTTTTTGAATGTCTCCGTCTTTTTTGATTAGAACCAATTTGTATGGAACGTTCCTTCTTTATCTTTACGCTCATACGTATGAGCACCAAAGTAGTCGCGTTGTGCTTGGATTAAGTTTGCTGGTAAATCTTCCGCACGGTAACTGTCATAGTAAGCAATTGCGCTTGAGAATGTTGGTACTGCAATACCATGCTCAATTGCAAGTGCAACAACTTCACGCAATGCATCTTGATAGCCTTCCACAATCTCTTTGAAATATGGGTCCAGCATTAAGTTCGCTAAGTTTGCATTGTTATCATACGCATCTTTGATCTTTTGCAAGAAGTCTGCACGGATGATACATCCCCCACGCCAGATCATTGCGATGTCACCATACTGGAGATCCCAATTGTTTTCTTCAGATGCTGCGCGCATTTGTGCGAAACCTTGCGCATATGAAACAATTTTACTCATGTATAGAGCTTTACGTACCTTTTCAATCAATTCTTTACGGTCGCCATCAAACTGGGATGGAGTTGGACCAGATAATACTTTGCTTGCTGCAATACGCTCATCTTTCAAGGAAGAGATGAAGCGAGCAAACACGGACTCTGTAATAAGCGGTAGTGGAACTCCAAGGTCAAGCGCGTTCTTACTTGTCCATTTACCAGTTCCTTTTTGACCAGCTTTATCCATAATTACCTCAACAAGTGCTTTGCCTGTTTCGTCATCTTTCTTCTTGAAAATGTCTGCTGTGATTTCGATTAAGTAACTGTCAAGCTCGCCTTTGTTCCACTCAGCGAATACTTCACTTAATTCGTCAGCTTCCATGCCAAGAACGTGTTTCAGAATGAAATATGATTCACCGATTAATTGCATATCACCATACTCAATTCCGTTATGAACCATCTTCACAAAGTGACCTGCTCCATTCGGTCCAATGTACGTAACACATGGGTCGCCTTCTACTTTTGCAGAAATTGCCTCAAAGATCGGGGCAACAAGCTCATACGCTTCCTTCTGTCCGCCGGGCATGAGTGATGGGCCGTTTAATGCACCCTCTTCTCCGCCGGATACACCCGTACCGATGAAGTGGATACCTGTTTCGTCCAACATTTTATTACGTCGCATTGTATCTTCATAAAGCGTGTTTCCGCCATCAATTAGAATATCGCCTTCTTCTAAATATGGTTGTAAGGATTCGATTGTTGCGTCCGTAGCTGGACCTGCTTGAACCATCAGCATGATTTTACGTGGCTTTTCAAGAGAGTTTACAAATTCTTCAATTGTTTCTGCACCAACGAAATTTTTGCCTTTTGCTTCGTTTGCTAAGAATTCTTCTGTTCTCGCGTACGTACGGTTATACACCGCAACGGAATAACCTCTGCTCTCAATATTCATTGCAAGGTTCTTACCCATGACTGCTAGGCCAATTACACCAAATTGTTGTGCCATATTAATCCCATTCCTCTCATAGATTGTGGTTTTTTATATCATCAATAAAGCTTTATATAAACATAATTACCATTACTTTAATCGGTATTCAAGATTAAATCGAGAACCAAAAAGGGACGATTTCCCTTCCTATTTATTCAAAAACATAAGGATTCCTTCCTGTCTCTCCCACACCAATTAATTGACTGGTCAAACAAATTAAGTGTTTTATAAATACATCATATCGAACTAGTACAGATTTTACAAGTAATAATGTATGGGAATACAAAGTGAAACTTCATTTAAATGGGGGGATTCCTTACCCCACCAAATGTTAGTTGAACAGAATCAGGAATTTACGGACTGTTTATCCTCCTCCTTCACCTTTTAGGCTTCCCTCATGTTAGAGTTGGGGGGATTACAGACCGTTAATGCGTGACAAATTGTAGAAATTACAGATTCATCATATAATCATTATATCAAATTAACGTTGTATATGGGTATTCAAATAAAGACTGCTACCCCTGTAAATTGTTTACATAAGATAACAGTCTGATTTATCTTTATCTTTTAAAACCCTAATAAATCTAAATGCTTACCAATATGTTTTTCAAGACCGACACGATATTCATCTTCATGTTTAATAAGTTCTGTGAAAAAGTCATCTTTGAATAAGTAAGCATTATTTTCATCTTTCGCAGTTAAAATGAGGCCGTAAGTGACATGGAATACTTGTCTTGCTGCATCGTTATCCATGTAACTCGACAATTCCTCATCTGAAACAGTATCTAACGGTTTAATACTAGTTAGATCTGGGGTCACATGATAATAATTCAATGCCTCATTGAAATTCTCCAGAGCAAATCGATGCATTACTCGATATAATTTTGGATTTGTTTTGGCAATTACGCGAATAGCTTCCAACCAGTTTGTACCTGCTGTTTTTACGTGGAGTACATCACCTGTATACTTTGCAATAATTGGAAACGCCGAGAATTTATCACTGCCCGAGTGGATACTGAGCTTATAGCCGAAGTAATCAGCGATTTTCGCATGTTTCTCTAGTTCCGATTCAAATTGTTCCAAATCTCCAATGTAGTCGATTCCTTTTTGGAATTCACCGCAAAATCTTGGTGCAAGGCTAGTTACTTCTACTCCCTGATCTAACAATTCTTTTGCAACAAAGAAATGTTCTGCTGGTGTGGTGATTGTTTCTGTTTCATCAATTGAAACTTCAAAGTCGATTGCCCTCGTTTTCGTGCGGATATACGCATTATAAACATGCACCATGTAATCAATGGCCTTCTCGTATACAAGAACATTCTTCATTAATTCTGTTTCATCAAATACGATGGAGATACCATCGACATCGAACGTTTTATTTAAATAATTACTTTCAAAATGCTGTCTCGTTTCTACTGATAATGCTTCGTACTTTTGCCGAATCTCACTCTCAGTTAAATTCGAGACTCCATTCACAATAAAATCTGAACAATCTAAGGTGAGCATGGACATGCCAATAGAAAGCGCATGTTTGATATCTTCCTCTTCTTTCAAATGGTCCCCGTCTGCTCCAAATCCGCCTTTATATCCTTCTTGAAAAACTGCAAAACTTGCAGCATCTACAATATCAGTCATTGATCGATTGGTCAGATTCAATTCACGAATACTTTGTTGGGCAAGAATCGGTTTTATATTGCGATTTCTTATCGTCTCGATATGACCGGGCGACGCCAGTCCCAGTCTATCGCCGAGGCCCATTGTTGCTATTTTTTTTCCGAATGCCTGTGGAACCGTGTAATCAAAATAGCGATTTAAAACAAGGCGGTTTTCATGGGATAACGGGCAAACCTTGCCTTTTCCCTCCATAACTTCACCAGATAATTCATCAAACAAGCTTCCTTCACCTGCAGCTAAAAGCTTTTTCCCTTCAGAATCATGTATCATCAACAAGCGTACCTCGTCATATTTTGTAAAAGACTTCTGATATACTTTAACACCTGTAACTTCTAAATCGATATTTTCATTTTTCATTTGCCCAAGAACTGTTTCTAACATTTTCATCTCTACAACTCCTTGTTTAAAGTCTTTCTTACAAAGAAATAATCGTTTTATTCGTTCTGAAATTACCAGCTTTGAAAAATTCCGGTACTTCGTCAAAATCAATCCGATTTGTTACATAAGAATCCTTAATTAAACCTTTTTCCAGACATTCAATCACATATTCAAAATCTGACTTCATCGCATTCCTGCTGCCCATTAAGGTTAATTCCTTTGCATGGAAATCAGGGTCAAAGAAGCTTATCGTGTCCTTCACAAGTCCAACATAAACAAGTTTTCCACCATGGGAAACATATTCAAATGCCTGGGTCATGGATTGTTTATTTCCAGTAGCATCTAACACGATTGATGGGAGTTCTCCATCATTCAACTCAAGAATGTTCTTTAAAGCTGTATCCCCAGCAATTACGGTGTGGTCAGCTCCTGACCAAGCTTTGCATGTTTTTAACCTTTCTTCACTCAAATCCATAATGATTGTTTTGGCACCTGCCAATTTCGCAAACCGAGCAACTCCCATTCCAATTGGTCCAGTACCAATCACGAGCACGGTCTCATCCTCTTTAATATCAGCTCTTCGTACAGCATGCGCCCCTATGCTCAACGGTTCAACAATCGCAGCCTCCTCTAGAGATAAATCATTCACGGCTAAGATGTTTTCCTCTGGAAGCTTGAATAACTCGGTCATCCCTCCATCCCGATGGACACCAATTACTTCCATATTTGTACAACAGTTTGTTTTTCCATTTCTGCATGCGATACATTCCCCGCAATGTACATAAGGGATTACTGTCACGACATCCCCTTTCTTCACAGATTCTACACGCTCCCCCACCTTTTCAACTACCCCGGATAATTCATGTCCCAATACACGAGGATAATCGAAAAATGGCTGATTTCCGCCATAAGCGTGAATATCCGTACCACAAATCCCAATTTTCTTAATTGAAATAAGTACCTCTTTTTCTTTTACTGTATGATCCATATCCTGAGTTATTATTTTCATTTCATTTGGTTCTGCACATACAATCGTTTTCACTTTTTAAAACCTACTTTCTAATTTTGTTAAAGCTCTTTTCATGCCTAATTTATCAATTAATATAAAATAATTAGCGATAGTTTCATAGAGTTCCGGCAATTCCTCATTTGTTGTCAGAAAGTCCCGCTCTATCATTTTTTTTATAGAGTTTACTATTTGATTTCTTGACTGATTTTTCACTTTATAAAACTCTTGAAACGACATAATCGTCCATTCATCATCGGTAATTTTATATTCAACTTCTTCTGCTACGCCTCTATAAAAGTAAAGTAGCGTTGCAAAAGAGAATGTCAGTCGTTGAGGAATTCTTTCATGGTTCTTCATATATGCGTATAAGCTTGGCCAAACCCTTGCTTTATATTTCGAATAGCTGTTTAAGCTAATGTCTGTTAGTTTATGATCCAAATAGGGATTGGAAAAACGATCGTACATTTGCTCGATATATTTTTCCGATATTGCTTCTATTTCAGGATTCAGTGTCACCGCTATCTCTTTCCGAAGTGTTAGATTAATAAATTGGAAAATACCTTTATCCTTCATTCCTTTACTGACTATATCTATACCACACAATATTCCTAGTGGAGCAAGCATGGTATGCGCTCCATTAAGTAACTTCACTTTTAGTTCCCGGTACATATTTATTGAGTCAAACTTTACGTTTAATCCGGCTTCTTTGAGTGGCAGTTTAGACTCCAACTCTTTCTCACCTTCAATCACAAACAAATGATAAGGCTCAGCTACTGTCAGTAAATCATCACGATAACCGAGCTCTTGGTAAATTCCTTCTGCCTTACTCTTTGGATATCCGGGTACAATACGATCAACAAGCGTATTACAGAAACTGCATGCATGATTCAGCCATTTAACAAAATCATCCGGCAAATCCCAATCAGTCGCAATTTGAATACAAATCTGCTTTAGCTTTTTTCCATTATCTTCAATGAGTTCACAAGGAATTATCGTCCAACCTTTAAGCTTATCCCCCTCAAAGTACTTATAGCGATGGTAAAGTAAGGAGGTAACTTTGCCTGGATAAGATTTCGGGCATTGTTTTGGGTCAAACCCCTCTTTCACATAAACAATACCTGCTTCTGTTGTATTCGAGAATAGGAATTCAACCTGTTCCTCTTGAACTAATTTTAAAAGAGACTCCCACTCTTCGTATGGATTAAAACCCTTCGCAATGGAATCTACCAAATGTGTTTCTTTAACAAATTCCCCGTCGACATTACCTTCTAAGAGCAATGTAAATAATCCGTCCTGCCGATTAATGAGTGGAGTTGCCAGGTCACTAGGAAGAGCTTGCACTGTAGCTACCCTTCCATTAAAATCTGTCTTTTGATTCATGACAGAGATCATCCAGTCGATAAATGAGCGAATGAAGTTTCCATCACCTATTTGCAGCACTTTAACAGGATACGCCTCATCTACCCGATCACCTTGTAATCTACCAACTAATTCTTTGTTCAATCTTTTCATTTCACTCATGTTAACACCTCACAAGGATAGTTTAAGACCAATTCGTTAAAACAGCGTTGGTAGCAACAAGGAAATTTGTGGGATATAAGCAATTAATAGACTTGCAATAATTAAAATAATAATAAATGGAATACTCGCCCTTACAAAATCTTCAATTTTCGTTCCCGTTATCGAACTCGTAACAAACATGATCGTACCTACTGGCGGTGTGATTGTACCAATGCTTAATGTCAAAATAAAGAATATCCCAAAGTGTACCGGGTCAATGCCATACTCTGATAACAACGGCAGGAATAAAGGTGTCAAAATAATAATTGCAACGTTCCCCTCAATGAACATCCCTAGAATTAACAGAAATAGTAAAATAACAACAAAGAACACAAATCTTGATGAAATTATTTCTGTTATGGAACCAGCCAACATCTGTGGAACTTGTTCTAACGTGAGCACCCATCCAAATGCAGTACCAGCGGCAATAACCAATAAAATTCCAGCACCGGTATGTACGGTTTCAACAATCGCTTTCTTTAAATCTCTTAATCCCATTTCGCGATAAACAAATAATCCAATGACTAAAGCATATAGAACAGCAATTGCTCCTGCTTCCGTAGCACTGAATATACCAAAACGAATACCACCTATAATAATAATCGGGAAAACGACTGCTAAAGCAGCATCCTTTAAACCAGAAAAGAACTCTTTCGCTGTTGCCTTCTCTTTCTTCTCCGTTTCCAAGTTATGCTTTTTCGCATAGAAATGAACGTAAATCATCAGTAATACAGCAAGTGTAAGTCCAGGAAGAATACCCGCCATAAATAAATCACCAATAGAAACATTCCCAACATATCCATACATAATAAGTGCAATACCCGGCGGAATGATAGGCGTGATAATTGCTGCAGTTGCTGTTAATGCAGTGGAAAAGGCTTTGTCATACCCTTTTTTCACCATGCTCGGCACAAGCATTTTTGACTGCATCGAAGCATCCGCAATATTCGAGCCAGATAGTCCACTCATTAAAACACTAAGCGTTACGTTAACCTGTCCTAAGGCACCCGGCAGTGGCCTTGTAATAATTTCAGCAAAAGCAAGCAGCCGTCTTGTAATTCCTGTATAGTTGAGTAAAATCCCCGAAGCCATAAAGAATATAATCGCCATCAATGGTACAGATTCCAAGCCGCTAATCATTCTCTGCACTAATACCATTGCATTAAAGTCATTGGCAAATATGAAGTAGAGTGCCACACTTGCAATAATTGCAAATGCAACCGGGACATTAATAAAAATTAGAAAGATTAAAGCTACAAGCATAATTGTTAAAGCCATTTATAAGTCCCCTTTCATAGGCAAATCTCTTTGAAAGGATTTGATCAAATGTCTGGTATAATGATACGTAATTAAGACCCCGCCGAGTGGCACAGCAATATCTATCCACGTGTAGCCAATTCTTAAAGTCGGCGTAACTTTAGCCCCTGCATTGGCAGCCAGTTCAAACCCCAAATAAATAAACACATAAAAGAAAACAAAATATAACACCGCTGACCGAAGAATCTTTGTCGCCTTTTTAATCCTTTCAGGCAACTTTCCTACAAAATAATCAATACCTATATGCCCTTGTCTTTTCATCGTTGAACTTGCCCCGACAAAGACTAACCAAACGTATAGTGCTAACGATACTTCTTCTGCCCAAAGAATTGGCATGTTAAATATATAACGGAAGATGACATTGACAATTGTAATACTGATTACTCCTACCAAAGCAATGGAAGCAATGAAATCGTCAACATTATGAATCCATTTTTTCATCATAGAAACCCCCTTATCAGTTGCGTACGAACATTGATGTTATTAATTCTCTTCTAACAACGACTTGACTGTTTCATATAAGCCATCTGACCAACCTGGGAAGGATGTATAAACTGCTTCAGCTTTCTCCCTGAACGGCTCAAGATCTACTTCATGAATTTCAACACCTTGATCTACAAAATCTTCTAACACTTGTTCATTCAATTCTCCCAGAACTTCTCTGCCATACTCTGCCGCTTCAATTCCTGTTTCTTTTAAAATGTCCACCGTTTCTTCTGGTAGCGTATTCATGAACTCTGTACCTGCAATCCACGGACTCAATATTTTCGTGTGCCCTGTCAATGTCAAGTATTTTGCGACCTCATTTGTTTTTGAACCGGCTAATACAGGCAATGGATTTTCTGCACCATCAATCAGTCCTTGCTGCAACCCCGTATAGGTGTCTGATAAAGGCATAGGCGTTGGTGATGCACCAAGTGCTTCGAACGTATTTATATACATACTATTGTTTGGAACACGAATTTTTTTACCCTTTAAATCCTCTGGAGTATTCACCGGGCGAACAGTCATTAAATGACGCTCCCCATATATCGTAGTCGTGTTAATAATTTCAATGTTTTCCTCGTTTAATTGATTTTCTAAATCAGCGAACCAATCTGTAGTTGTTAAGTTAATAAGCTCATCAAAATCATCTGTTAAATATGGTGCTGTTAAAATTCCTGCATCCGGAACATAATCCATCAGAAAGTCATAACCCGTAAAAATAACAACATTATTCCCCATGATTGCTTGCTCCACAACATCTTTCTCAGAACCTAATTGTGAACTCGGATAAATATTCAACTCCAACATGCCATCACTTTTTTCAGCGGCTAATTCTTTCCATTTTTCCGCCATAAGTGCTATTGGTTCATTTGGATTATTCCCATGTGCAATATTAATTACGATTGGCTCTTCCCCGTCCTTGCTGCTTGCTGAACTAATATTCTCTCCACATCCCGCTATCAACAGGGAACAGGCTGCTAATAAACAAAATAATATACCTCTTTTTATTGAATGCATGATGGCTTCCCCCTCAGATAAATATCATTATTTTGATAAACTAATGAATTTCATAATACGTATTTAATGCTTCACCATCACCATATGTAGTTGAGTTTGTTCGTTCCCAACTACATATGGTGATGGAATAGCCGACTTTGGTGATTATGAAATTCATTCAAACTCGAAGATTTTTACCTAAACTTATTAAACACTTACTTTCCCCTTTGTTATAGAAAATTACTAGTTTATTGAGTTGCTTATCCTCCTATATCTACACGTCAGTTAGCCCTAATAACCCGAATAATTAATCAATATACCGTTTTCATCATTCAGGAAAAGATAGTAGCACTTACGCTTAACAATGATTTATATAAAGCGTCTTCACGCTTTCATCAAATAACAACGTTGTTATTTTAGTGAAAGCGGAATAAAATGTATAGAAAATCAATCTAGTTAATTAAGTAAGTACAACTTTAAATTATATAGAATATAGCGTTTTCAAATCAATTAACAACGTTGTTAATTTTATGGTATACTAGTTTCTAAGAAAATGCAAACATTATTCGTTTGGCATTTTTTTGAATACAGAGATAGGTTATCTAAATGAATTATATCTTTATTTTAAATGGAATTAATAACAATGTGCTATAACTTTAATTATCCTTTTACTAAATTGTGTAGCACCCATCGGAAAAAACATTTATTTTAATGAATTTCATAATACATATTTAATGCTTCATCATCACCATAAGTAGTTGGTTCGTTCCCAACTACATATGGTGATGGAAAAGCCGACTTTGGTAATGAGGAAATTCATTCATTTAATAATATTTTAGAAGCAGGTGAACAAATATGAAGGTTACTATTAAAGATATTGCAGCTGTTGCTGGAGTAAGCTATTCCACCGTTTCGAAAGCATTGAATAACAGTCCCCTTGTTCAGGAGAAAACTAAAAGGAAAATTATCAAACTTTCACAAGAAATGGGGTATAAACCAAACTTTGCGGCTCGAAGCCTGGTATCGAATCAAACAATGGTTATTGGTTTGATCTGGCCGACGATTGATAGAATTGTTTTATCCACATTAGTAACTAAAATAAGCAATGAAATAAGAAATACTGACTACTCGATGGTACTTTCCGTTGATCCTGTTGAAACATCAATTGAAACTTTCAAACGTTTCCAGGTTGATGGCATTATATTATTTGAAGAAAACATCAGTAATCCAATCGAAACCGAATCATTGCCAATATTATCATATGGGGTAATAAATGACGCTAGAAAAAATTACCCGACTATCGATCCGAATTATGAAGAAGCCATGAATAAGGCAGTGAAATACTTATTCGGTTTAGGACACACGAAGATAGCATATATTAGCAATCTTTCATCACCTGATCCGATGCAAATTGAAAAAAATAGAAGCTTCCGTAAAGCGATGCAACTCCATGGTCTTTCCATAAAAGATGAGTATATAATTGATACAGAAGGATTTAACTTTTATGACGGATATACAGCTACAAGTAAATTATTAAATCTGCACGACCGACCTACTGCTATAGTTGGTGGAAGTTATGATTTAAGCTCCGGGATTATCCGAGCCATCTCAGAAAAAAAATTAAGCATCCCTAAAGATATTTCAGTAATCAGCTACGATAATATCCCTGAAATGGAAAATACAGAAGTCCCTTTAACCTGCATAGGAGTTTCTATTGACCAACTAGCAACTGAAATTGTACATTCTATGATTAAGTTCGTGGAGAATAATGTAATATCAAATCCAAAACAATTTAATAAAAAGATGAGCCCTGTGCTTGTTGAAAGAGAATCCTGCGGAACACCAAGTTGACTACTTAACGTATTACCCAATCACATGTAGATAATTCATAGAGTTTTAAAATTATTGATTAAGACTGGAGGGAATGGGTATGAATAACATCATTCTATTTGATGGGGAATGCAACTTTTGTGATGCAAGCGTCCAGTTTATTATAAAAAGAGATCCAAAAGCTGTTTTCTCATTCGCTTCCCTCCAAAGTGATATAGGAAAACAACTTTTAGCTGCATACGAACTCTCTGGGAATATCGACAGCATGGTGCTTATTACAGACGGGAGAGCCCACATCAAATCCAGTGCTGCACTACGGATTGCCAAGGAGTTATCTGGGATATGGAAATTAGCTTACGCCTTCATCTTTGTGCCACATCCCGTTCGAGACTTGTTTTATGATTTTGTCGCGCGAAACAGATATAAATGGTTTGGGAAAAAGGTAATCTGCACAATCCCTTCTCCTGATGTGAGAAAAAGATTTTTATAACAGCTCTTTCGCCAACAACCGATACACATCCAACCGCTTCTCTTGTGAATGCGGGATACTCACAATCATCGCTTCATCAAAACCATATTGCTCCTGCTGCTCCCTTAACGTTGCCGCCACTTCCTTTGCACTACCGACAAGGTGCAATTTACGATTATCCTGAATTTTCATCTTGTCCACTTCTGTTAATGGAAAATCCTTTGCCTCTTCTGGTGTCAAAACTTGCATGTTTTTCCCTTTCATGAAGAGCAGACGCCAAATATCCTGCGGTTTCGCTTCAAACTCCGCTTCTTCCCTCATTTCCGCAGTCGTTACCATATAGCAAACATTAATTTCGGGTTTATCCATGAAACTGGAAGGTTCAAAGCTATTCTTATAGATATCAAATACTTCTTTTTCCATCTCTCCGGTGAAAAACTGAGCGTAAGAATATCCCATACCATTGCGCCCTGCTTGTGTTGCACTGTCACCCGTTGAACCGAGCAACCATGCTTCCGGCAAAGTGACCTGATAAGGTGAAGCAATCATCCGGTGATATAACGGATCGTCCGGCATCTCGTCGTTGATGAGCTGAAGTGCGGTTTCTAATTTCTCATACATATTATGGACCATCGGCTGCCTTCCTTCCGACAACGCGTAAATGGAATAATTATCACCGCCCGGAGCTCTTCCTACTCCGAAGTCAATTCTCCCTGGGGAAAAAGCACTTAATGTTTTAAACACTTCGGCCATCTTCAATGGGGAATAATGCATCATCATGATCCCACCAGTTCCGATTCGGATATTCTTCGTTTTTGCAGCTAAGTGGGCTGCAGTGATTTCCGGTGCGGAGCTTGCGAGCGTGTCCGTATTATGGTGTTCAGCCATCCACATGCGGTGGTACCCTAACTCATCCCCTAAAACAGCCAATTCTTCCGCTTTCTTTAAGGCATCAGGTGCTCGGTTTCCTTTAGTAATTGGAGCCTGATCCAGTATACTTAACTTCATTCAATCGATCCCTTTCCAATATTTCTAGTCTATAACCTAGTATAATACATCACTTTTTCAATGCCATTCATATGCCTACATTAAAAAATCCTAAAGCAGCCGCAAGGACCACTTTAGGATTGCTCTATTAATTCGTAATATAACTCTTTATTCTCCGTATATAATTATGCCGGATGAAAATAAAGTAAATGATTTGAATAAGAGTAAAGCTTCCAAGTACAAGAACGGAACTTTCCAGCATACTATAGTTAAACATGTTTTTAAGTGCGGTTAACGCAACAGCCCCGTGAATGACCGCAGTGATGATAGGGATAAAAAACAGTAATGCCAGCTGTGTTGTTAGTACCTTGGATAACTCCTTATCGGTCAGTCCGATTTTGCTAATCATCGCGAACTTCTGCTGTTCATTTTCTATATCGGCATACAAGCGGAAGTACAAGAAGCTACCTGCTGCTACGAAAAATACTACACCAATAAACAATCCGATAAACAAAACCGTACCAAATGATTGATTGATAACATACCAATCATAACCGAGATTACTAAAGGTAAAGTGCTCCCCGTATCCATTCGTGTCACTTACGCCTAAGTCTTCCAGGAGCTGTTCTCCCATATCCGCTGTTGCCTTCCAGTCATCTACCTGGAAAACATAGAAGGTTTCCTGCTCAAAGTCCATGATTGCATCGTAAAACGCATCGTCGACAATTAAATAATCGTCAAACGTACGCATCAGAACCGAACCAAATGCCGTTTTCTGATTAATTTCCTTACCAGCAAAGTCAATCGTGCGTACCTCTTCTATATCCTCCGCCTCCATCATCGTACTATGATAATAAAGGTAAGCCGCCTCCTGCCCATCTAACGCAACCTGCTCCTCGCTCCGTCCGCCTGCTTCTGCAATTGCATTGAATTCCGATTCCGAAATAACACCTGTGAGCGGAACATATTCAGTGGCCAGGCTCGGTATCGAAACATTTTTAATATGAACAGGTAATTTTTGATACGAAAGACCATCTAATTTCTCTTCAATAAGTTGGATATGCTCTCCTTCTTGCTCGTTCTCAAAACTGGAGGAATATTCAATTGCAAATGGACGCTCTTCCGCTAAGCTATTCGTAAGCATAAACCGGAAACCGACAAGCGTACCTATCGCCGTAAACGCAACCGTCGATACAATCGCAACAAAGAAGAAGGTTCGCGCATTATCCTTCATCCGGTGTGCCAAATCGGAAAACAATACGAGATTCGTCTTTTTCCAAAACAGTCCTTTTCGTTTTTTCAACCGATTGATGATAAAGACACTTAATTGGGTAAAAAGGAAATAGGTCCCAATAATGACGATAACTGTTACAGGAATCATGGCGAAGACCACTTTATCCCCTTTCACCGTTAAAGCGACACCATAGCCAACCGCAAGTAACACAGCAGCTAATAACGAGAGCACAACAGAAGCTTTCGGTTCCTTCTTGGGGACAGCACTTCCTTTGATTAAATCAATTAATTTATTCCCTTTTAAGATGAACACTGTAAAAAAGGAAATCACAACAAATAGAAGTAAAAATGCACCACAAGTAAGAATGATCGCTTCCCATGGCATATAAAACGGTAAGGATTCTTTTAATTCCAGGACCGATTCTGCCGTCATCAAGATAATCTTCGCAAACACAAGCCCGATCCCCACACCGGAAATGGTCGCAATGGAACCGATCAACACATTTTCTAAAAAGACCATCTTACGCAATTGCTTGTTCGTCATTCCGAGCATGACCATTAAGCCGAACTCCTTCTTCCGTGAGTGGAGAAAGGCACTCATCGATACGAGCACAAAAATAAAGGAGAAAACATAAATAATTCCTTCAGCAAAGTGCAGACCTACCGTAACGCTCGGATGTACTTCTTTTAATGCCGGATGAAAGGCAAAGATTCCATAGACAAAGAAAACCATTACCGAGAATAAGCTACTAAGGAAATATGCAGCATAGATCCGTTTATTTCGTAAGACATTATTAAACGCGAATTGACGAAAGGTCACTTGCATCCCCTCCCAACAGCGATAACACGTCAATTATTTTTTGGAAGAAAGCTTGACGATTATCCCCGCGCTGAATTTCGTTATATAACTTCCCGTCCTTAATAAAGACAATCCGCTCCGTGAAACTTGCAGCAATCGGATCATGGGTCACCATCATCATTGTTGTCCGGTCCTCTCGATTAATCTGCTCAAGCATTTCCATTACCG
Organism: Oceanobacillus alkalisoli; assembly: GCF_022213125.1. Classification (NCBI taxonomy): domain Bacteria; kingdom Bacillati; phylum Bacillota; class Bacilli; order Caryophanales; family Bacillaceae; genus Oceanobacillus; species Oceanobacillus alkalisoli. The sequence goes on from NZ_JAKNRA010000011.1 coordinate 35,358, forward strand.
TCCGAGACGCTTTCGAATCAAGGTTACCTGTTGGCTCGTCCGCGAGCACCATTTTCGGCCGGTGGATAATTGCCCGGGCAATTGCCGTCCGTTGTGCCTGTCCGCCGGATATTTCGTAGGTACGGTTTTGTAAAATTTCCGAGATGCCGAGCTTGTCAGCAACTGCTGCGACACGCTTTTCCATTTCCTTGACCTTTGTTCCCTCAAGTGTAAGCGGCAGGACAATATTTTCCTCCACGGTCAATGTCGACAGCAAATTAAAGTCCTGAAACACAAAACCCAATTCCCGGCGGCGGAACTCTGCCATTTCATTATGCTTCATCTCTAGCAGGTTCTTGCCATTAATAAGTATCGACCCTGAAGTCGGCTGATCAATTGTTGCAACCATATTGAGCAATGTCGACTTCCCGCTTCCGGAAGGACCCATGATTCCAACAAACTCTCCTTCTTCAATAACTAAATCAATATCTTCAAGCGCCTTATGCGTAACTTTTCCATCATATATCTTACTTAACTTTTCCGTTTTTAAAATATCCATGTTAAAAACCCCTTTCCTTCTACAGCTAGTGTAAAAGAAAAGAGGAATTTTAAACATCGGTATAGCTTTCAATTAGCTTACATTTCTGTAAGGTTCCTTATTTATCGAATATTAATTTGAGTAATGTCCCTTTTCCATGCGTGGATTCGATTTCAACCGTGTGGCCCAGTTTGTCACATATATCCCGAACGAGCGAAAGCCCCATCCCGGTCGATTCCCGATAAACCCTTCCATTTTCTCCCGTAAAAAATGGGTCAAACACCCGTTTGATATCTGACTTGGGAATACCGACTCCCTCGTCTTCGATCAGTAATTGGACACCTGCTTTCGTTCTAGCTTCGGATATATAAATCTTATCGGATTTGCCTGCTGAGTATTTTACAGCGTTTGTCATGATTTGATTAATAACAAAAGCTAACCATTTTCCATCTGATTCCACGGTAACTTCTGAAAGATTAAGCTCTGGGTAAACTCTGTTCTTAATGAATAAGCGTTTATTATCACGAATCACTTGTTCGACTGCCTGTTTTAACGGAACGGGCTTCACATGAAAGTCTTGTGCAAACACTTCTAGGCGTGCAGCATATAATACCATTTCCAGTCCCTTTTCAAGCTTATCTGTTTCTTCACGGATACTATGGATCTGCTCATCATCATAATCCTGAATAATTAACTCAATGACGGATAATGGCGTCTTCATCTGATGCACCCATTGGTTAATGAATGTCATATGCTCATTTTTCTTACTGTTTGCAACGGCTATTTCCTCGATATATAAACGATGCTGTGCTTTTAAGAGATTGCTTAAGGCAGCAGAAAGTGGTGCAGCGTCGAACGTGTCAAACACTTCCTCCAGCCGGGCGATAGGACTTGTCAAGACTTGATAGAATTTCCGTAATGTGATGTAACGATATACTAAATAGCCTGTTAAGAAAAAGATGCCTAAAAATAAAATATAAAAGATTAAGGATACTTCACGAAAGTCGCTTAACCAAAGCACAGTCACGATAACTGCTAGTTGAATAACATTAATTAGAATGAGCGGAAACTGGTCACGAAAAAATAGTTTTATCATGAACCCCGCTCCCAATTCACGATGAGCCGGTAGCCTGCACCCCGGATCGTTTCTATTGCACCTTGAATTCCTAACTCCTGCAATCTTTTTCGGACACGGGTAACATTCACGTTCAGTGTGTTTTCATCAACAAAGGCTTGGTCATCCCACAGCTTTTCAAGAAGTAAATCCCTTGATACGACTCTTGGAGAACGACTCATCAGCACCTCAAGCAGCACAGCTTCTTTCTTGGTGAGCGTAATTACTTCTCCACTCTTCACTAATTCCAGCCGTTCCACGTAAAGAGTTAATCCTTCCAGCTCAATTGTTCGTTCTTCCACTTTTGGTGCATATTCCCCGTAGGCTCTCCGTAAGTTGCTCTTAATTTTCGCAACGACGACTTCGTAGGCGAATGGTTTCGTAATATAATCATCTCCACCATTTTCCAGTGCCATGACTTGATCCATCTCCCCTGAACGAGCGGAAATGAATATGATCGGACAAGTGGAGATTTGTCTAATCTGTCTGCACCAGTAGAAACCATCAAAGCTAGGTAAATTAATATCCAATAATAGAAGATCTGGCTGAATTTGTTGGAACTCTTCCGTTATTGCATCAAATTGCTCTGCAATTACTGCGTCATAGCCATATTTTTGCAAATGGCTCTGCAGAAGGGTGGCAATCTTCGGGTCGTCCTCGATAATTAAGATTTTCGCCATTGGCAATCTTCCTTTTCATCCGATTTTGATTATCTCCAGTATAACGCATGTTTGCAAAATAGGAAAAAGACACTTTCTCAAAGATAGAGGCGAGGGAGTATCCAAGCAACACAAAAAGGCAGTGTCATTATTCACTGCCTTTTTGTAGAGATGCCATCACTTTCTTAAACTTGTACGCTATTCTATCTTGTCTAGCATGACCAACAGATTCTTATAATTAGATAATGTTTCTTTATCTTCAATTTTAACACCGGAACTAAAATATAATATATCTCCTGTTCCACTGCTCATCTGATTCCTTGCTTCGAGAATTCGTTTCACGTTTTTCGCCGTACCAATACTTCCAGAAATAATATCGACTTCTTCAGGAAATATGCTCCTCATATTCTTTTGAAAAAAAGGGAAATGGGTACACCCAAGCACGACTGTCCCAATCTGTTTTAAATCAAACGAAGCAAGCTCTTCTTTTAAGTATGGTACCACTTTCTCTTCCCGGAATTTGAAGCGCTCCGCAAATTCGACGAGCTTGGGAAGAGGTAGACTCTCCACAATATCCTGATGATCGATTCGCTCTACTAAGTTATGATACTTTTCCTCTTTAAGCGTTAAATTCGTTGCGAGTACTAATACTTTTTTTCGCTTTCCCTCACATCTTTGGACAGCGGGCTTAACGGCTGGTTCAATCCCTAATATAGGGATATCGTACTTTTCACGAAGGTCGTCGACTGCAATACTTGTTGCCGTGTTACAAGCAATCACCAGCGCTTTAATTCCTTGTCCAACCATAAAATCAACAGCATTAAAAATATATTCCTTTACCTCTTCTTTTGATTTTTCACCGTATGGAGCGTTTGAGGTATCTGCGTAATAAATATAATCTTCTTTCGGTAACCATTTCAATATTTGATGAAGAACGGTCAACCCGCCTACTCCAGAATCCAATATGCCTATTCTCACTGTTTTCACTCTTTCTCTCTATTGCACGCCCGAATCAAAAATAGCTCTCTTGCCTCATAAGACTAGAAGCCTCGGAAGTCCCCAAAGATTGGTGTGAAGAGGGAATTAAAAATGGTGAACATATCAAAAAACAATATAATTCCCATCACGATCATGATGCTCCCGCCGACTTTCATGAAGGCACCACTATATTTTTTAATCCACGTAAACTTCGCAATAAAGAATGCCATTAACAGAAACGGAATACTAAAGCCTAAAATATAAGCCCCCATATACCAAATGCCTTGAGACGGATTCGCACCCACAAGTGCTAACGTAGCTGCTAATATCGGTCCCATACAAGGAGTCCAGCCCAGTGCAAAGGTTAAGCCAATCAACACGGTGCCTAGATAACCAGAGGGCTTGTTTTTCACGTTCAGTTTATGGTCTTTCATCAAAAGAGTCGGGTTAAATATCCCAATCGTTACTAGACCAAAAAATACGATGAAGATCGCACCGACTTGACGTATGATATCTCCGTATTGCATATACCACGTCTCGATTAAAGTGGCGCTTCCAGTCGATCCTAGTCCGAGTACAAGATAAATGATTGAAAACCCTAATAAAAAGAATAAGGTATGAAATAACGCTTTACGTTGTCTTCCCACTTTACCGCTTTGTACATCTGACACACTTAATCCAGTAATATAGGATAAAAATGCTGGATAGAGCGGAAATACACAGGGTGACACAAAGGATAATACACCTGCTCCAAATGCTAGAATAATAGAAACTTCCGTCAGCATGCTCCATCTCCTTTGCTTTTCTATTTCATTTCTTTACATTGATTTAATTGATATAGTGCCAATGCAAGTTCTTCTTTAGAATAATTCATAAGCAGCGACTTTATTTGATTTCTTTCTTCTTCAGAAAGCGTCTTTATCGTCTCAGGTGCACACATGTCAATCTTCCCCTTCACAAATGTCTTCGCTAATCCTTATCCTACATAGGATAAGTGTTTGTTATCACGATACACTTGATTGATTGTTCCCCCACCAAGGCATTCTTCTCCTTGATAGAAAACAACTGCTTGTCCCGGGGCTATCGCACGAATTGGCTCATGGAAAATGACTTTAACCTTTGAATCATCCAATCTTTCTACTGTTACTTTATTATCTTGCTGACGATAGCGGAATTTAGCTGTACATTCAAATTTATCCGGAATATCACTGCTTGAAATCCAGCTGACATGATCGGCTATAATGCTATCCGAGTAAAGCAATTCATGATCTGATCCTTGGCCGACATATAGAACATTCCTATCCATGTCTTTTCCAATTACAAACCAAGGTTCGCATCTCCACCGATTGCAAGTCTCCGTCTTTGCCCGATTGTATAATACATTAAGCCATCATGTTCTCCGACAACCTGACCATCAAATGTTTCAATCGTTCCTTTTTGAGCCGGCAGGTAACTGCTTAGGAACTCCTTGAAGTCGCGTTCACCGATGAAGCAAATGCCTGTACTGTCTTTTTTAGATGCAGACGCGAATCACGTCTTCGCTAGAAAAGGTATGAAGCACTTGACCGCGGATGGCACGTAAATAATCTTCTCGAAGTGCTAGTTGTTCGACCTTTTCGGCTTTTGTCTATCCGGCTTCCCGCACTTTTTTCGCTAATTCATTAATCCTTGGCAACAATTCAATCATCATTTTCACCAACCTTACTCTGTTTCATGATTATTCAATAACATCTGTATGGAAACAACGTACCATATGGTTTATCATTGTTTCTCCTAAATCCGTAAATGTCGCTACGCCACGTTTGTGAATAGCTGTTTTGAAACCTTCTGCATCCGCTCCTGAAACGGTTAAAAAGTCACAAATATCGGTCGTCACTCCAACGGTATGAACCTTTTCCACCCCCGCATTCCTGAAAATTTCGGCAAGACCTGTTTTAAAGAATGCGTTATAGTTTGTCTTTGGTGAATAAATTAGATTTTCATTATCCTTATTCGCTTGGTACCAGTCATTTAATTCTCCGTACAGTTGTTGGCCTTCCGTATCCACAATATTATGAGGCGGCCATAATTCAAAGTGAGGGTCATTTGGTTGATGGGCATCCATGGATACAACAACCATCTTTCCTGCTTCTAAAAATTCCGTTGCTAATTCCTTGATGTATGGAACAATTTTCTGTGCTGGTTTTCCGACAGTCAACGGTCCGTCATCTGCTACAAAATCATTACTCATATCAACAATTAATAACGCTTCTTTTACCACTTTAAACCCACTCCTACCTAATATTTTTCAAACTGTGTTTTTTCGCCTCTTCGATATTTCTCATCTTATTATCCCAACACGCCTGACTTAAATCAACCGGGTATTCAGCCGGGTTTAAAGAACGCTTGTATTCCTCCCATAAAAGATCCAATCGCTCCTCAGCGTAAGATTGAATCTCTTCGATTGACGGATTTTCATACACAAGCTTACCGTCCGTAAAGATTTCCTCATGCAAATCCTGCGCAATGAAATTGGTGACAAACGTTCCGATGTACGTATGCACGGGATGGAACATATGAAGTTTAGATTCTTTTTCAGGTTGTTCAAAATCAAGGGCGATATAATCCCCTTCTGATTTATTCGTCAGTTTGTTAATAATGCGGTATACCTTTTTCAAACCTGGTGTTGTAACTTTTTCAGGACTTGAAGAAATTTTGATTCGATCTGTCATCTTTCCACTCTCATCTTCCATGGATACCATCTTATACACAGCGCCTAGAGCTGGTTGATCGAAAGCAGTAATTGCTTTCGTGCCAATTCCCCACGCATCAATTTTCGCTCCTTGGGCGTTTAAATTCATAATGGTATATTCATCAAGATCATTTGAAGCGATGATTTTCGTATCAACAAATCCTGCTTCATCTAACATTTTCCTTGCTTCCTTGGAAAGATAAGCCAGATCTCCGCTGTCTAACCGAATACCTGCAAAATTGATATCGTCACCAAGTTCTTTTGCAACTTTAATCGCTGTTGGAACACCTGATTTTAATGTATCGTAGGTATCCACTAGAAAAACACAATTCTTATCAGATTTTGCATACTTGTGGAATGCGATATATTCATCTTCATATGCTTGAACATAGGAATGGGCATGTGTCCCGGCAACAGGAATACCAAAGCGTTTTCCTGCTCGAACATTACTCGTACCGGAGAATCCGCCGATAAAAGCTGCTCTCGTTCCCCATAGTGCAGCATCAAATTCATGAGCACGTCTCGTACCAAACTCGGAGACAAGCTGGTCCTTTGCAACTTGCTTAATCCGTGAAGCCTTGGTTGCAATAAGGGTCTGGTAGTTCACAATATTTAACAAAGCTGTTTCAATTAACTGCGCTTCGACTAACGGAGCTTCGACACGAAGAATGGCTTCATTACCAAATGCAACCTCTCCTTCCTTCATCGCTCGGACATTCCCTGTAAAGCGTACCGTTCGTAAATAATCAATGAAGTCTTGCTTGTAACCTAGCTCTATTAAATAACTCAAGTCACTTTCAGAAAAATGAAAGGTCTGGAGATAATCGATGATTCGTTCTAACCCAGCAAATATCGCGTACCCATTTCCAAATGGCAGATTCCTGAAATACAATTCAAAAACCGCATTTTTATGATGAATATCATCTTCCCAATAAGCTTTTGCCATATTAATTTGGTACAGGTCGGTATGAAGGGCGAAACTGTCATCAAGATAGCTGTTCATAACAATTTCCTCCTAAGCTTACTACTGTCTTTGTCATTACCATTATAAACCATCTTTACCCTAACTGTTTATCCAATTGTTTCTTCACTTTTTTTGTAAGAGTTCTTTTGCAAACTCAACAAGTTCATGTGCTTCTTTTGTCCGGATAAAATTAACATCTAAACCATCAGAACCCAAGCGGAAACGATCGAATGCATCCGCATCTTTGAAAATCTGATATAGGAGCACATCACGCTCACTGAGTGTTGAGGATTTTTCAATTTCAGATAAACCTAATGCAGCATCCTAATCATGGTAGGCGGTAATATAGTAGGTCGCTTCATGATAAGTCAGGTCGGACTCGCGGCAATACGTCTTATAGTACTATCAATTCCATATTTATCTGCAAATTCACCAAAGTACTGCTGGAAGGTTTCATCTGCCTCATACCAGTTCAGTCCAGCTGCCGCAGACATCCCTGCCGCTCCGCCAACTATAATCGCCTCAGCTTCTTCGATTTTTTGCAATAAGGTTAGGGTATAACCTTGATATTGTTGATCTTGCATGCTGCGAGTTCATCCAATCGCGTTTTGCAACATAACTTAACATGAATCTAAATGTATTATATAGTTTATATAGATATAATAATAGTATGTACTTTTTTGATACATACTCTCTAAGAGGTTAGTGTAGAATGGAAATAAATAAGAATCATGTTTTGGACAACCAGGAGCCTGCTTTTGGATATACACTTTCCATCATTAATGGAAAGTGGAAAATGCAAGTTATTTATCACTTATCTCGGAGTGGTGTTATCCGCTACAAAACTCCAACGCAGAATCGGTAAGATCACGCATAAAACACTTAGTACGACGCTAAAAGAAATGATTCGTGACGGGATCATCCACCGTAAAGAGTATCCGCAGATCCCCCCTAAGGTGGAATACAGCCTTACTGAAAAAGGGCACTCCCTCTGGCCTATCATTCAAGAAATGTGTCAATGGGGATTGGATAATCAGCCTTTTGAAGAGTAATTAGTCGATGGTAGCTTCAAACTGTATAAGGAAAGAAAAACCCGGGATGAAGTTTTATCACTTCATCCCGGGTTTTAAGTTTGATTATGATGATCTACATTTCCTACCATTTTACTAATCGTTTAATCCGCGTTAAGATGATGTAAAAGTGTCTTACAAGGGGTGGACTAGATGAATACAATCATCGATGCAATTGGAATAGAAATAGTCGAAGTGAAAAAGGAGAAAGTAACAGCGACAATGCCTGTACACGGACCGACACGCCAGCCTTATGGACTGCTTCACGGCGGAGCATCAGTAGTGCTTGCAGAGACCGTAGCCAGTGTAGGAAGTATGAATCTAGTAGATGCGAAAACGGAAGCAGCCGTTGGACTTGAAATTAATGCGAATCATATCCGCAGTATGCGTGACGGAAAAGTAGTCGCGGTTGGAAAACCACTCCATATCGGGAGAACAACCCATATATGGGAGATTAACATTACAGACGAGGCAACAGGCAAACTGGTCTGTGTATCACGCTGTACGGTTGCAGTCATTAAAAAATAATGGATGAAAATATTGTAATGGAGAAGAAGAGATGGACAGACAGAATAGGAAACTAGGATTTCTCTTAGTTATTATCGGTGCAACACTCTGGGGAGTCGGTGGTACGGTTTCCCAAAAGCTTTTTCAAGATTTCCAAATTGAAGTAGATTGGCTTGTTACCGTCCGGCTGCTTATTTCGGGGGTCTTATTATTAACGATTCAATACCTCTCAAGGGATAAGAAACAAGTATTCGATGTTTGGAAAAATAAACGAAATACGTTCCAGCTCCTTATATTCGGACTTTTTGGTATGCTTGCGGTCCAGTATACATTTATGGCTTCGATTAACCACGGAAACGCAGCGGTTGCCACTCTATTGCAATATCAGGCACCGATTATGATTATCGCCTATTTGTTGATACAAAGGCAGATGAGATTAAGAAGGATGGATTTGATCACCGTCTTCCTCTCCTTAAGCGGTTGTTTCTTATTGCTGACGAATGGTTCCTTATCAGGATTATCTGTCCCTGCTCCAGCAGTCATCTGGGGAATCCTATCTGGAGTCGCTCTCGCTTTTTACACCTTATATGCTGCTTCACTCCTCGCCTATTTCGATTCTCTCGTTATTGTCGGCTGGGCGATGGTCATTGGCGGTGTTACGCTGAGCTTTATTCATCCGCCATGGCAAATGGATTTTGCGAGCCTACCACTAGAAGGGTATCTTTATTTATTGTTCATCGTGATTTTTGGAACGATGATTGCCTTTTGGTTTTTCATTGAGAGTTTAAATAGTCTCTCACCAAAAGAAACGAGCTTGGTTGGAAGCCTTGAACCGCTCGCCGCAGTTTTAACGACCGTGTTTTGGCTGAAAGAACCGTTTGGATCCTTTCAATGGCTTGGAACAGCTTGTGTGATTGCAATGATAGTCTTTATGGCTTTAGCGGATAGTGAGAAAGCTGCATTTGAATAAGGAAAAGACATTCAGGAATATGACTTGGATGTCTTTTTTATGCATCTTAGTAATTTTTACTATCTGCTTGGGTTCATTATACCTTTAATAGGTTACAGTTCGCTTTATGGTATTTTGGGTGTTGTAGTATTAGCTTCGACTGTGCTCTATTTCATTTTATATGGCAGAAAAGAAAAGGAAATGTTAAGAGTAACATAAAAAAATCCGAACAATCTAAGGAAAATTTGGCCTTAGGTTGTTCGGTTTTTTTCTATCGATAAAACACCTTTTTATAAATCATCAAACCCGTTCAAATCACTTACTTTTGTATAGGCACGAGATTTTTGCTCGAAGAAATCTGTCTTTGTTCCATCAAAGTTATCTACATATGCCCGAATCCACTTCATCGGGTTATCGAAGTAGCCATCATAAATTTCACTTAAGCCGAGCATTCTTAGCATCTTGTTCGCCCGGTATTTAATATAGCCTTCCATTTCGTCCAAATCAATTCCCTCGACATTTGCTAATACATATCTGGACCAATGGATCTCCTGTTCCACGGAGTGACGGAACGCCTCATATACCCACTCATTGAATGCTTCCGTATTATATTCAGGATTCTCAGCTAGCGTCGCGCGGAATAATTCGCCAATATATCTCCCGTGCTCAAGCTCGTCCCGGTTAATATAGCTGATCATCGTACTTGTTCCTACCATCTTATTATTTCGTGCTAAGTTATAAAAGAAGGCGAATCCGGAATAGAAAAACATTCCTTCCAGTAGAGAGGTATAGACCATGACTTTTAATATGTTTTCGATTGTCGGATTTTCTGCAAACTCATTATAAACTTCGATAATCCGTTCATTCCGCTGTAGGAGAACGGGATCCGTCCGACCTAACTCAAATGATTTATTCTGTTCATCCAGCGATACGACAGATGATAAAACATACGAGTAGCTTTCATTATGCACGGCCTCTTGTTGAGCAATTACAGCCATAATGGACTGTACAGAGGCGTCTGTCGCATATAAAGATAATAATAAAGCCGTCCGTGTCTGTGGTGCATCTAACGTAGACAGTAATCCAATAATCTTTAAATAGGCATCCTGTTCATCTGCAGTTAACTCCGGAAACTGCCTGATATCAGAAGACATATTGATTTCATCTGCTTGCCAGTAGTTTCCTAGTAACTTTTTGTAAATCTGATACCAGTGGGGATACGCAATATCATTCCAATTTAAAATACCGCTGGATTTCCCCCCAAAGATTCCCGTTGATTTATTAGGATTTTTTGGCTCTAACGTTCTTGCTTTTTTTAAAACTACAGTCATATTTATATTCCCTGCCTCTTTTTATTTTCTATTATCGCTTATCCTATACGCCTGCCGTCATCCAGCTCTTTTGCTCTTTTTCTTTTCTTACACCTTCTATAATTCCGTCTACCCAATTGGTAACTTTCAGCTCTTGGCTTCCCCTTGGAGACTGCTCTACCTTCAAACCTTCCCACGGGCTATTATAAAATTTAGCTAGTTTCGTGACCGCAAGACAAAACATCTCTTCCCCACCAAACTGGGTTTCTCCTGAACCAAATACTGCAATATTATTCGGCTTATACCCGACATCTGCTACAAAGTCTTTTACATCAGCCGGTGTGCTTCCAAGATCCCAAGTAAACGTCCCTAACATAACGACATCATAGTCACTTAACTCGGGAAAATACGCACCTATACCGATTTCATATAACTCCGGTTGATAACCGAAAGATTCAATCCTAGCCTGAATCATTTCTGCCATTTCTTCGGTATTGCCGCTAAAACTATGGTAAGCGATAAGAATTTTCATTTATTTCACCCCTAATTAAAACGTGCGAATCCCTTATCATCGATTTTCGATTGGTTCGGAACAGAGGAGAGCATAACGCTCCCCTATTCATTATTGACACCACTCACACTCTTCAATATCTGTAGAAGATGAACGTACATAGTAAGTTGTTTTCAGTCCGCTCTTCCAAGCTTGTAGATGCAAGTCTAGTAAGACGGAAGCCCGGATGGTGTTCGGCACATAAATATTAAAGGAAATACCTTGGTCCACATGTTTCTGACGCATGGCATTCTGTTTGACCGACCAGCGCTGATCAACAATATAAGCGGAACGTCTGTAGATATGATAATTATGGTGGTCCATATCTGGTGCGGTTACAGGCATCTTAAAGTCTTTCTTCTCTTCATGATAAAAAGGTTTGAATACTGGGTCGATTCCTGCAGTAGAGCCGGCAATAATCGAAGTAGACGCATTTGGTGCGACAGCCATTAAATAACCATTGCGGATCCCCGTGTTCTTAACCCGCTCCTTCAATGCCATCCACTCTTTGGAATCATCGTATCCTCTGTTATCAAAGTACGCTCCTGTACTCCATTTACTTCCTTCAAATACCTGATAGCTGCCTTTTTCTTCTGCTAAATCTGCTGATGCGGAAATCGCTAAGTAGGCTATTTTTTCATAAATAGCATCGGTATATTCGACAGCTCGCTCTGATTCCCACTCGATTCCTTCTTTTGCAAGCAGGTGGTGGAATCCGAATGTTCCTAGTCCAATCGCTCTGTACTTTTGGTTCGTGAGCGTTGCTTGTAATAATGGTAACGTATTAATATCAATGACATTATCAAGCATGCGCACTTGAATTTTGATAAGGCGTTCCAATACATTATCTGGTACAGCCTTCCCTAAGTTAACGGAACTTAAGTTACAAACAACAAAGTCACCAGGCGTGTATTTTTTCACAACGGTATTTTCTTCCGTGAGATATTGCTCAACAAATTCTGTCGGGGATTGGTTTTGCGTAATTTCCGTACATAAATTGGAGCAATAAATCATTCCAGTATGCGTATTCGCATTCCGGCGGTTCACTTCATCACGGTAAAACATGAATGGTGCTCCTGTTTCCAGCTGGGAACGCATAATTCTTTTCATAATTTCAATTGCTGGCACTTTCTTTGCCGAATCTAAATTAGCGTTGATACATGCTTCATACTTCTTGCGCCATTCTCCTTCGCCTTTCTCTTCATCATAGGATTCCTCCAGGGAAAAGCCCATTACCTCGCGCACTTCATGAGGGTCAAATAAATACCAGTCGCCCCTTTTTTCTACTTGTTCCATAAACAAATCTGGAATATTAACCCCTGTATAAATATCATGGGCACGCAGGCGGTCATCCCCGTTATTTAGTTTCAAGTCAAGGAATTCTTCAATATCTCTGTGCCATATGTCCAAATAAACTGCTATCGCACCTTTTCTCGTACCGAGTTGATCGACACTTACCGCTGTGTTATTTAACTGTTTAATCCATGGTACAACTCCGCTGGACATCCCTTTAAATCCTTTAATCGAACTGCCTCTAGCACGGATTTTACCCATATAGACACCAATTCCGCCGCCATTTTTCGACAATTGGGCAATATCACTATTACTATCATAAATTCCTTCCAAACTATCGTTTACCGTATCAATAAAACAACTCGACAATTGGCCATGGCTCTTCCCCGCATTAGCTAATGTTGGTGTCGCGACCGTCATATATAAATTACTTAACGCCCAATAGGCTTCGAGAACATGTTCTTTCCGATTCGCGACCGGTTCTTCTTGCATAAGATGCATGGCAATAACCATCCAGCGTTCCTGCGGCAATTCATAAACATTCTTTTCATGGTCCATTGCGAGATAACGAGTTGCCAATGTATAAATTCCCGGATACGTAAATAATAAATCCCTTTCCTGTTCGAGCGACGAACCGAAATAATCGATTTCCTCTTTCGTGTAGCTTGAAAGAAGATGAGGAGAATAAATTCCTTTATCGGTCAATTGCTTTAATAAATCGTAGAAAGGACCATACGAAAGAGCAGTGTCATAGCCCCTATTTTCTGCAGCCTTTTGATAGAGTTCATGCAAATAAATCCGTGTTGCAAAATAAGTCCAGTCTGGTGTTACTTCGTCTATATTTTCAAGTGCATGGTTAATTAAAGCATTATATAAGTCGTCTTTTGCTTCTTGTGTTACCAAAAGCGGCTCAACTTTTTCTTTATATTTATCTGTTTGAATATTTAATCCATCGGCCCACTCATTGATTAATTCCATCCCTTTAGGGCTTTTTGTTTGATTCATTATTTGCATTTTATTTCCTCCCTTTATGTATAAGCATTAAAAAAACCGTTCACTTTCGGGATGAACGGCAAGAAAAAACGACAAAAAAGCATAATAATATTACATACTACAACTTCTTATCATTTTTCCTTTCTCACACCCCGAAGAAACAAAAAACTACAAGTTATGGCAGGTCTCCTGGCTCGTGCTCTTCCTTCTATAGCCCTTCCCATATCGACACCTTACAGCAAGCGATACGGTGGTTTGCTAAGTCGTACACACGTACAGTTGCGGGGGCAGCTCCAGTTTTTAACTGGATTCCCTTTTAAACAGATAAACTGTCACCATTACTCATATACTACATTTAGTATTAAATTGTATTATCAATCACTATATATTGAATTCTATCATAGAGTATACCCGTTTTCAACAATTAATAACGAACGAAAAATGATTCATTATCTGGAAGGAAATTTACTCAAATATTCATCCTAAACTATAACCTCAGGTATTGCAATATATAGGACTTGTCTCTATCTAGTAGTAGCTTACATCTACGAACATACAAAAACTGCATGGAACAAGGATTTGTTAAAACCCTAGATTCCATGCAGTTCATCCTACATATCGCTTTTTATCCTCCCGCTTGATTCAATCACCAAATATTGATTAGCGGGACATGGCGGTCAGTGCATTTATCCCAGTTTAATATTATTACTGAATTACTATCGTTTTAATCTTGTGTTTTTCCCATTATAAGTAGATACTAAGAGTATAAACAAAACTGGCTATCCTGCTTCACACAGCATAAGAGAGGAAATATGATATGGAATCAATCGTCGACTTTTTCCGAAAAACAGGAGTAAAACGCATTATTATTTTTAGTTTAATCATTCTAATTCTTTACAGTGTAAGAAGTTTAATAAATATTATCCTCCTTACTTTTATTTTTTCATTCTTAATGAATGGGCTAGTTGAATTCACGGTGAAACGGATCAAATTCAATCGAACGATTCTCGTATTACTGTTATATTCGGTAATCGTCAGCTTATTAACGGTAGGTGCTGTGAGGTACTTGCCAATTATTACGATGGAAATCAGTCAAGTCATTAAGCAGATTTCAACTTTCTCTTTCGAATCGTATGATAACCCATTTTTTAGTTTTATTGAGCCGATCATTTCAAGCGAGCAAATCACGGGCTACATAGAAAACGGCTTTTCATTTCTCTTAAAATCGATTACAGATATTAGTACGGTGAGTGTACAGGTATTAATTTCGTTAGTACTCAGTTTATTCTTCCTGCTCGAAAAACCTCGCCTGCTCGCATTTACGAGTAAGTTCAAAAAAAGTAAAGTTGCACCGTTCTACCGGGAGATCGAGTACTTCGGCAGAAAATTTTCACGCACTTTTGGTAAAGTAATCGAAGCACAATTCATGATTGCCCTGATTAACACATTTCTTACGATGATTGTATTAATGATCCTTGGATTTCCGCAGATCTTTGGATTATCCATTATGGTCTTTTTCCTAGGACTTATCCCTGTTGCTGGAGTGATTATCTCACTTATCCCGTTATCTCTCATTGCCTATACAATCGGAGGATTTTTAACTGTTCTTTATCTGCTCATCGCAATTATGATTATCCATGCAATCGAAGCGTATATTCTCAATCCAAAATTGATGTCTTCTAAAACAGATTTACCAGTGTTTTATACATTTATTGTCTTGATTTTTTCGCAGCATTTCTTTGGCGTCTGGGGATTGATTATCGGAATTCCAGTGTTTGTATTCCTGCTCGATATCCTGGATGTGACGAATAATGATACACACGAGCAAGTAAAGTAAAGATTAGGCTTTAACTAGTAATAGATTTAGATAATAGAACACAAACAGCCGCTATTAGAATATCTTACACATTCTACTGGCGGCTAAACATTAACCAAAAACCCGTATCGAGATTTTTTCTCCCCACACTTACTAGCTTGTAAAAAAAGCAGGGACAGTGCTTGATTATTTATTGTGACATATACGGACAATGAATAACTCTCTTCCCGCGATCCTTCATTCATGCACGACCCATGTATCACCAAGCATATCGTGAATCCCTTGTTTTTTGGTATCAAAGGCAACGACAAGATACAGTAATTGTGCAATGAATAAAAAGCGATAGAAGAAGCGTCCGACCAACTCTCTAAAAATAATATCGTTCCATTGCAGAGGCTCGAGGTCTTTGCGAATCACTTTTAATCCAAATATCATTTTTCCGATTGTCTGTCCATAAAACTTTGTCATTAAAATAAAGTATAGATACAATACGAGAAGGCTCAGAATTCCTGCGACCGTCCAATAACCAATCTCGATTGGTTTTCCTTCGTTCATAAATTTTAATGGACTAAGCACAATACCATTTATACTAAACACGATGACTAAGTCGGCTAAATATGCCCAAAATCGCATCCAAAATCCGGCATACCTTCTTGTTTCCGTAGGCGATGCTGTATATGCAACTAAATCTTCACTCATGGCAATCTAGCCTCCTCATCTTGAATATAAATACATGGCTCTAGGAGCATTTGCTTCTCGCAGCATATTATTTACTGCATGTAACTCTGACCCTTTGCCAAACTTATCCTGCAGCGTCATGCCTAAAAATTGATTGAATTCAAAACCGCTTGTATACTCAATCACGGTAGCATCTTCCAGATTATAATCCTCTTTCATCATCGCAATGGTATCATCCAGCGTTCCAATTTCATCGACTAAGCCATTTTCTTTTGCTTGCGCTCCAGTATAAATGCGACCATCACCCAGTTCTCGAACAGTTTCCTCAGACATGCCACGTCCATCTTCAATGACTTGAACAAAGTCACCGTAGAGTTCATCAATCATCGTTTGCAGCATTGCTCTTTCCTCTTCCGTCATCTCACGTGAACCAGACATAATATCTTTGAATTCGCCACTCTTTATCGTGTTAAAATCAATGCCTAGATTATCAGCAAGCTCGGTATAATTCAACGACTCCATAATGACACCAATTGAACCAGTTAATGTGGCGGAATGAGCGACAATTTTATCGGCTGGAGCAGAGATGTAGTAACCACCAGATGCTGCTGTATTCCCCATCGAAATATAAACAGGTTTTTCATAGTTTTGCTGAATGTTTAGTATCTTTTCATGAATCTCTGCACTTTCTACAACACCACCACCCGGTGTATTTACGTCTAAAATAATAGCCTCTACATTTCCATCCTCAGCAGCGTGATCAAGTAAATCCAAAAACCTTTGATGCCTATATGTAACACCGCTTAATAAACTTCCTGCACTATCTTCCATAATAATTCCATTTAGCTCGAGCACAGCAATTTTCTCGAAGCTAGTTCCTTGTTCGATTACTTCTTCACTAAACTCATCATTAAAGCTTTCAAAAAGTGTAGCGGAATCCGTCGAAGCAATGCTTGTGCTAATTTGTGATACAATCGAGACAACGAATAAACCAATTGCGATTATTAATGCGATCCAACGCTTTTTATCCAATATGTATACACCCCAAGTCCATAGTTTTTAATGGAAAATATCAATTCTCATTTTGATTTAACTTTACTCTAACTTATTTCGATACACAACTCTAGTGCTACAAATGATATCATGTAATGCTCTCTTCTCCTTATTCCAGCCGGCCATCATGTAACCAATCATAATTGGAATAGCTGAAACGATATAAGCAAACACTCTACCAAGTGATTTCCAAAAACTGATCTGTGTCATGTCTGGATTTACAACCTCAATGCGACAAATCATTTTCCCCGGACTACCTTTAAACTTGCTCGCTGTAAATATAATTACGAAAATGACCGTATAAATCAAATTCGAAATGGTTTCCGATGTACTTAGTCCATACAATTCATCCGAAAAAATATCAAACGTATTAAAATACCTCTCGTCATTAATTAGCGTAGCGATAATCCAAGTTAAAATTCCAGTTAAAACACCATCGATTAGACTTGCTAGAAATCTTATCCAAATCCTGCTGGTTTATAACTTCCCATTTTAAACAACCTCCTATTTTTAACTAGGATACCAGAATTCATTACATTATATCATTGATTATAAAGTTTTCTATACTTATTTTTAGGCTTGTACAATTTGATAGATTATAAAAAAACGCCCGTTTGGAAAAGTCCAAACAGGCGTGTTTTTGATATAATAAACGCTTAACGTTTTGAGTTTTATCGGCTATCAATTTATGTATAGTCTATCCGTCTGAATCCCGTTGTATCAATATCTTCATTTGGATAAATTGGATTGATAGGGATGTAAATGGATTCGTATGGATTTGGTTTCCATCTTTTTGCATCATTATAAAGATGATTATTAGTATGACACTTAACTTTTATCATTTCTCACACAAAACAAAAATCCTAATTTTGTTCCTTCTCTTTAAATGATTTTATTAACCTTTTCTAAATCCTTTCAAGAACTTCATGTTTAAATCACTAATTTCTGAAAAATGCCATTCAAACGTTGTAAGTATTCGATGAAATTCAAACAGCATTACTTCAATTTTATCTCCATCATTTTCATCCAAGGAATTAAAATCATTTAATAAATCTTCTAACTCACGTGTTAACAACCTAAATTCATCTATGTTCTTGGTTCCCTGTCTATTATAAAATATGCTACGGAGCATTAAAGCCAGATAATATGAATAATCCGCAATGAAAGAAGCAATTTTTGCCAAGGAAACACTCGTACTAAAGATTATCAAAAAGGACAAACTTTAAAATATAAATTTGTCCTTTCTGATTTTAATTTAGTTATTCTACTTCTAGGAATATCGCATTATTTTTAATACGACCTATTATTTAAACTTGCCTTAAAATCTTTTGAAACTCTGCTTCCTCCTCATCTTCATAGCCTCGGAATATAATATCGATAATATCTGAATGATTGAACACTAAGTGTGTTCCTCGTCCATGTAGCCTTCGGGATAAAAGACTCCTAAATAATCATACATAGATTGTTCTGGTATCTTTTCGCCTCTAGCTTGAATCTCTTCCATTCCCTCTTCTGTAATGATTTGTTTTCTTCCATAAATCATTAAACGTTTATTTCCACCTCTCAATAAAACAATTGATCCGTTCGGCAATAGTTTTTCCATTATTTTATTTCCACTCCTTGTTTGATAAGTTTTTCCTTTTTCTTATTTCCATGTGGTTGATAGATGACATATTTCATATTGGCTTTCATGAAAAAATAACGATGCAAAAATTTTGCTGCAGTGTAGCTACAAATAATAGCAAAGAAATATATACTAACCATTGAAATAATATCTTCTAACATCGTATTTTTTTCTATTAATACATAAAATAAGTATCCTATCCCCGGAGAGGCGGTTACCAATCCCATATACTTATACTGATTACTTTCTTTTCTTTCTTTTATCGGATCACCGGAATATTTATGTAATTGATATTTCACTAAAATATAGACCAATACAATTGTCACTATAGCTATAATAATATAAAATACCGTGGAGGTAATTTGAAGCACATGAAATATCACCCACACCAAGGTTATGAATAAAGATATTCCTCCAAGCGCTCCCCAAACACCCATAAATAATATCACCTCTAATTGAGTCGAATATGGATTTTTTATCATCAGTCTTATCCACCACAAATGAATAATAAGGACAAATGGTAAAACGATCCATAAAAGTTCTATCTTTAACAACATTGAAAATCCTAAAAGTAAAGGGGCATCATATATTATCAAAACTAGTACAGCCACACTCCATTTAACATCACCAACATAAATAAATTCCAAATGATCTTTAACATATAAAGCCAAATCCTCATATCTCGTTTCGGGATCTATTTTCACTATTTTCCATCCCCCTGTACTATTAAAATATTACGAATATAGATTTTTTAAACCAACCGGCTACTGTTTTTCCGAAACCTTTCACAGCATTAGTACCAGCTTGTACTAAGTCTTTTCCATGATCCCTTAGACTTTGGCTAGTCCCCCAGTTAGAATCAATAATTTTTCCTACTGTCTAAGATGCCACTAACCCTACTCCAGCACCTGCTAATAATGGTAAACCTACTGTTCCAACTACCGCTGCAGTAGCTGCCCCGGCTACTGCCATTGTCCCAATACCAGCCACCACATCAACCGTTGCATCTCCAACTATCCTTTGAGTAGATTCTCCTTCTTGGATATTGTCTTTTATATTAAATCCAGCATCAATCACTATACCTGCCCACCCTGGGGCTGCTTTTTTTGCTTCGAATTGCGATGTTTCTTTAGGTATATAGGAATCAACCGTTGCTTGCTTCAAATCATGTGTAACTCGTTCAAATGTGGCAATAAATCGCTTTTCTTTTAGTCTTTCTCTTTCTTCTTTTGTTGGTACGTTTAGTTCTTCTAATAACTGTTGATCCATACAATGTTTACATGCTCCCGCTATGCCTTTAGGAGTTTCATATAATTTATATAGACTTCCACATTGCTCACATTCTTTTTCATGATGTTCTTTGAAAGGAATTGATTTTTTAAGAACTGATCCAATAGCTTCCACTGATAGCACCTCCTAGAATCTATCTCTATTCGGATCGTAATCTATTTGGTTTACAGCTTGCTTATTTCGGTTTTTGTGATTCTTATCGATTTCTTCAACGGTTAGTAAGGATTCGTTTTGCCAGTTTCTTAAGATGCCTTCCGTATATTTAAGTCGTCTAGCATCATTTTCACAAGCAATATTTAATGCCTTTAAAATGACTTCACTGGGATCCTTAAATGATGAATCATCCAACCACAGCAACAACTGTTTTTTTGCATGAATGTTATTCACACCAAATCCGTTTTTATCCCAAAATTTAATAATCTGCGCTACGTCTTTATCTTGTTCTTGTTCTATTTCTATATCTTGTTCTTTATCTCTTTCTAGTTCTTCTTCTGTACCGTCACGTGACGTCACGCTAACGTCATCTGTTTTATCTTCTAGTAATTGCTGTTTCTTTCTTTCGCGATACCTTTTGTTACGCTCTGCATTCAACTTCCTTACACGGTCCATTCCTTCAACATTTTGATGCTTTTCCCAATTTGAAATTCGAATAAAAGAATCGTCATCAATGTGAATCATCCCGAACTCTTTTAGTGTTTTTAAAGCGAGCCTCACTGTATTGAGCGACCTATCGAATATCGTTGCCAGCATCTCTTCTGTATAAGGGACATTTTCGTTCAAATAAATATAACCGTTGGCATTTGTTCTCCCGGCCTGTGAAAGTAGTTTAATCCAAATGATTAGAATGGTATCAGCCTCTGGAAGCTTCTCTATAAGTTTTATTTTTTCATCATCAAACATGGCAGTACTTAACTTAATCCATTTAATGTTGCTCATTTTTTACCTCCAGAATTAAACAGGTTTAAATAATTTCAGGCAATTTAGATGCTTACTTCCCCTCCTACATACTCTTTGAGTAACTTTGGTGAAATATGGTATGTCCATTTACTAGACATTTGAATTGCAATACCAATTGGTAAAATATCCCGTTGTAATCCAATTCGCACAAATTGTTCAGATTTCCCCAAGATCTTTGCTGCCTCAGAAACTTTGATATTCATGCTTTCTTTCTCATCAATACTTGTTTCCAAATCAATCCCTCCAAACGAATTGTTTTATCTTTTATTCAGTTGACAATACTTTTGTCATAGTAAAATACTTCATCGAAACTTAAATCGTTAAAGCTCCGCAGAACACCTGCAATAAACTTACCTCCCGGATTTCTCTTGCCATTCATAATTCGGTTAACAGTAGTTTGCGTAACTCCTACCTTATCCGCAAATTGACTTTGAGAAATATCCTTGTCTTTCAAATACGCCTTCAAAAAGTCTAAATTAATTAAAATGACATTTACATCTTTCAAATGAACCCTCCTTTTACCTTTTGGTAATTACCTTATGGTAATACCTTAACATTAACAATTACCATTTGGCAATACTTTTTTATATTTTCCTTAAATAAATTTCCTTTTGGTAATTATTTTTAGTAATATAAGTGTAGAAGGGTATCAGTGTTTAGGAGAGAAAACTATGACCAATCAATTTGGAGAGTATCTAAAAGCAAAAAGGGATGAAAAAGGTTACACCATCAATCAACTTTCTTTGTATTCAGGTATTAGTGCTGCTCAATTGTCCAGAATCGAAAATGGAAAAAGAGGCATTCCCAAAGCTGAGAATATCCAAAAACTTGCGGAAGCACTATCCATTCCTTATGATGAAATAATGAGGGTGGCTGGTTATTACAAACCAAACAACACCAAGCAAGAGGAAGATCTTCCTGAGCTGTCAGATAAGGAAGAGCGTGATATAGCTAAGGATCTAGAAAAAATGATAAATAACTTATCTAATGATGATGCATACTCACAATTCGATGGAAGGTCGATAGATGAAATGGATAAGGAAGATAGAGAACTACTAATTGCTTCATTGGAAAATTCACTTCGCATGGCTAAACGAATGGCAAAACAAAAGTTTACCCCCAACAAATATAAAAAATAAGGTATTCTATGGCGCATTTAATGCCTAGGAATACAGCAATAAAACTTATTGATAAATATGGAACAAATTGCCCTTTTGAAATAGCAGAGCGTAAAGGTATCATCATTATTTTTGAATCTCTGGGGGATCTTTGGGATACTACACGTGCTACAAAAGGATTCAATCTATCCATATTAATGATAATATAGATGAGACATTGCAAAGGTTTGTCTGCGCTCATGAATTAGGCCATTCGTTATTGCATAAAAGTGAAAATGCACCTTTTTTAAAAAATAACACCTTTTTCTCTACTAATAAAAATGAGGTAGAGGCTAATACATTTGCAGTTGAATTGCTTATTCCAGATAAATGTATTTATGAATTTAAAGATACAAGCGTTACCATAAATGAAGTAGCTCAAACGTATGGCGTTCCAGAAGAAATGTGCAATCTGAAAAAAATTGATCATATAAAGTAGGTATGCAAATATTGCATTCTTTTTTTTAACACATATATAGAACATATATTCTCACATGTCTATCCTGCTGATATGAAAGGTGGTAAGGAAATTGAAAAATCCAAATGGATACGGCTCCGTATGCAAATTATCCGGTAAACGAAGAAAACCATTCGCGGTCATAGTCACTACTGGATGGAATGACGAAGGAAAACAAAGACGGGAGTATCTAGGATATTATAAAAGTAGAAAAGAGGCAATGGTAGCATTAGCTGATTACAATAATAACCCATATGATTTATCAGCTGGCAAGCTCACATTTAAAGAAGTATATGAACGCTTAATAAAAGAACGTTTCCCTAAAATTTCAAAATCAAATCAACTTGGCTATGAAATGGCTTTTAGAAGATCAGAACCTTTACACGATATAAAATTTAATGAAGTCAGGAAAGCTCACCTGCAATCTGTGATTGATAACTGTGATAAATCATGGGGTACAAAGAAAAAAAATAAAAGTATTATTTAATCAAATGTATAAACATGCTTTAGAAAACGATTTAACACATAAAGATTATGCTAGATTTGTCGAGCTTCCAAAAAATGATACAAAGAATTCCAGAAAACCATTTACTTTGGATGAGATTAATATTCTTTGGGAAAACATCGACCGCTTCGATGATATAGATTCGATTTTAATTATGATTTACAGTGGATTGCGTCCTGGGGAACTTGTGGAAGTGAAAAATAAAAATATTCAATTGGATGAAAGGTATTTTCGGGGTGGCTTCAAAACGGAAGCTGGGACGAATAGGGTCATACCTATTCATAAAAAAGTCCATAAATTAATTGAAAATCGTATGGATCCCAATAATGAATATCTGATTACAAACTTTGAGGGAAACAAACTGAGTTATTATGTTTATTATCATGAGAAATTCAAGAAGATTATGCAACAACTAGAATTGAATCATAGACCACACGATTGCAGACATACCTTCGCAACCCTTATGGATAATGCTGATGCAAATAAATTATCAATCAAACGGATCATGGGTCACGCAGCTAAAGATATCACTGATAAAGTTTATACGCATAAAGATATCAAGCAGCTTCTTATGGCAATTGACAGGCTATAAGAAAGCTGCTTTTTGTAGCTTTGAAACAAAGTTTGATCAGAAAGACATGACAAGCCTGGATAATACCCTAATCAAGACGAATCCATTTTGAAAAAAGGATTGATCAAAATGGATTCTCTCTTTGTGAAATGATATACATTTTTTAGAAAAAGGTTTGACCATTTTCCTCCTTTTGGTGTTAAACAAACGCGCCCGATTGTTGTATTGTATTTTTTGATTTTTTCATGAGATAACATTTAAATACAAGTCAATATTATTGACAAAATAATTTAATTGTGCTATAATTTACAGTTATTATATTTTCGTATATAATAAGATTCTCCTGGCCAGGGGAATCTTATTTTTATTATATGGGGGAATCAATGTATGGAGAAAAATGAATCCAGTTTAACTTCCTTAATTTCAGCTTTTGGTCGAGCATACCATAGTAAATATGACACACCAAAGATTTTTGATGATTATATTGCAAAAGATTTAATTACCCAAAAGGAATTTGAAGATATTCGTAAAAACATGATTCAAGGAATTCAATTTTTTAATCATGAAATTGCTATAAAATTTCAAGATCAACCCGATGAAATATTAAAATGGATTACACAAGTTCAACTCTCACCAACTCCATTAGCACGTGCTGCCTATTGTGAAAAAGTATTATTCCATGAGATAGTACTAGGAGCTGAACAATATGTCATTCTAGGAGCTGGATTGGATACATTTTGTTTTCGGAACCCAGAATTAGACCCTAAGTTGGAAATATTTGAAGTTGATTATCCGTCTACACAAGATTTTAAAAGGAATAGGCTAGCCAAATCTAATTATCAAATTCCTTATAATTTTCACTTTGTTCCAATGGATTTCACCAAAGATATTATCCTACAAAACCTTATTGATGAGGGTTTTCAACCAAACAAAAAAACCTTTTATAGTCTCTTAGGTGTTTCCTATTACTTAACAAAAGAAGAAATTTCAAATTTAATTAAAGAATTATTTGCAGAGATTCCATTGGGAAGTTCCATCGTTTTTGATTATGCAGATGATAAACTATTTGAAGAAAAAGGATTGTCTAACCGAGTTCAGAATATGGTGCAAATGGCATCCGCTAGTGGCGAACCAATGAAATCATGTTTTACTTATGACGAAATAGAAATATTGTTAGAAGATGCAGGATTACTTATTTACGAACATTTATCACCCGATGTTATAAATAATAAATTCTTTAGCGATCGTTCGGATTATTTAAAAGCCTTTGAAACGATTCATTACATCCATGCTGTAAAAAAATAATTATTTGTTTAATATCAGCTTACCCCTTAATCCTCTATTTGATTGAGGGGTAGGCTTATTATTAATTATTACACAATCTGGCCCTTTAACGGCGCAATGCTTATTCAACAACTGCGCCCGATTGCAGTACACATTTATTGATTATCCAAGACATCTTTTAATACCTCTGTACCTTCAGGTGATATATCAAAACCGTTGTTTTCGTGACCAACATACATTACTCTACTTTTTTCTCCTGCATTACCAAGCACAAGATGTAATCCGTGGGTTTCCCCATTTTCATAGCGAATTAAAATATCATAATCAGGCTTTTCAGTATCGACATTAACCTTCTGTTCCCTAGCTTCTGCATTTTCCAAAGACTCTTCAAACCTTGATATGGTTGAGTCTTTATCAATTGTTGCAATATAATTTTCGTTTATTCCACCATAGCCACTAGATTTGGAAATGGAAATCGATGAAATATCATCTAACATAGTCATTTCCTTTTCTTGAGATTGGCAAGCAAATAAAAGTAAAGCACAAAAAAACAAAGTAAGTGATAAAGTAATTTTCTTCAAAAATATCTCCCCTAATCAAATTTACCAGCTAATTTTATGCTACAAAATGGCCCGTTTGTTGCACTATCCCAATCCATCTTATTAATGTAATTGTATCAAACTTAATTTCAAAATCACAGCTTCTTTTTCTCTAAATTATTTGTCTGCTACTTGTATGTTACGTGTATGCTACGTGTGAATTTTCCCCTGTTTTTCAAGCACCGCATATACAGTAAAATCCCCCAACCACACGTGGTTGAGGGATTTGCAAATGTTGATTTATTAACGTTTTGAGAATTGTGGCGCGCGACGTGCAGATTTAAGACCGTATTTCTTACGTTCTTTCATTCTTGGGTCACGAGTTAAGTAGCCTTCGCGTTTTAATGTAGCACGATATTCTGGATCAGCTTGTAAAAGCGCACGAGCTACTCCATGACGAATTGCACCAGCTTGACCAGTGAATCCACCACCGTGAACATTAACTAAAACGTCATATGTTCCATCAGTTTCTGTCGCAACTAATGGCTGGTTTAGAATAAGAAGTTGTGTTTCATATGGGAAATATTCTCTTGCTTCACGACCATTGATTGTAATGTTACCTGAACCTGGTACTAAACGTACACGTGCAGTTGATTTTTTACGACGTCCTGTGCCGTAGTATTGTACTTGTGCCAATGAATTTACCTCCTTTAATTACCCACGAAGCTCGTATACTTCTGGTTTTTGTGCTTGATATTTATGCTCTGGACCTGCAACAACGTGTAATTTCTTATACATCTTACTGCCTAATGCACCTTTAGGAAGCATGCCTTTTACCGCAAGCTCAATCATGCGTTCAGGATGCTTTGCACGTAAATCTGCTGCATTTCGCTCTTTGAGTCCACCTGGATGGTTGGAGTGACGATAATACATTTTGTCGTTCTCTTTGTTCCCAGTTAATTCGATTTTCTCTGCGTTGATGACGATGACATAGTCTCCTGTGTCTGCATGCGGAGTGTAAGTTGGTTTGTTCTTTCCACGAAGGATTGTAGCAACTTCACTCGCAAGACGACCTAGACGCTGGCCTTCTGCATCAACAACAAGCCATTTGCGTTCAATGTTCGCTTCATTTGCCATGAATGTTGTGCGCATGTTAGATTTCCCTCCATATATATAAAATCCGTTTCATTTTTTGTATTTTAAGTTTCTTAAAACATAATTAGATTCCGGGGCTAATCATGGTTTAGAAATAAAATGCCATAAATCATAATATAACACAATGGGTAGGTTTGTCAAGGTTTCTCTTCATTTTTCTTTTAAATTAATACCTAAATTAATATTATTTCATTCATAGATGACTCGCATTAAATATAAACCTTCCGGGCCGATCGTTTTACCTACTTTACTGCGGTCCTTTGCAGCAAATAAAACAGGGATGTCCTCTGGCTCCCATTTGCCTTGGCCAACATCCAGAAGAAATCCAGCAAGGATGCGGACCATATTATAAAGAAAGCCATCACCATAAAATATGAAGCGAAGACCAGACTCATCTTCTTCACACGTCACCGTATACAATGTCCTCACTTTACTCCCTTTAACGCTTGTTTTCACCGAAGAAAATGTAGTAAAGTCATGTTTTCCCTTGACATAGTCACATGCTTCCTTGATTTTTCCTATGTTGAGTGCATGCGGGAAGTAATAGGCATACTTTCGGCTGAATACATCCCTTTCCGGCGATGTTTCCACGATGTAATGGTATTCCTTAGCTATGGCACTGAAACGCGCATGGAAGGCTTCTGTGACGATTTCCGTATTTGATAGATGGATGTCCCCGGGGAGTAGTGCATTTAAGGCTTTTTTCCAATTTTCTGCTGGAAGATGAAGCGGCGTATCAAAATGGATTACTTGTCCTTTCGCGTGCACCCCTGTATCCGTTCGGCCGGAACCATGCACGCGAACCACTTTGCCCTTATGCATTTTCTGTAAACACTTTTCCAGTTCTCCTGCTACAGTCCGCTTATCCGGCTGGATTTGGAAACCAGAAAATCCAGATCCATCATAAGCTAACGTACATTTTATTCGTGGCATTTTATCACACTCACCCGTAAGTTCTTGTTAAAAATAGAATCGCTACAACAAGGATAAAAATAAGGTAGCCCATGATATCAAGCTTGGTAACCTTCAATTCACGGAGTTTCGTACGATTATCTCCACCTTGATAGCCGCGAGCCTCCATCGCCATTGCCAACTCCTCCGCCCGCTTAAATGCACTGATAAATAAAGGGACTAGGAGCGGAACAACCGCCTTCACACGTTCTTTTAAAGGTCCCGTGCGGAAATCAACTCCACGAGAGGCTTGTGCTTTCGAAATTTTATCCGTTTCCTGCATAAGCGTCGGGATAAAGCGTAAAGAAATCGACATCATCAGTGCAAGTTCGTGTACAGGGAATTTAAATCGCTTCAATGGGTGCAGCATATCCTCAATTCCGTCTGTTATCTCGATCGGCGTCGTCGTTAATGTCAGAAGGGAAGTGACAAGTATTAAAAGGAAGAAACGGATTGAAATAGCAAATCCTTGAATAATTCCTCCAGAATAAAACTTGAAGATCCCTAATTCAAAAACTACTGTCCCCTCTTTTGTAACAAACAAATGAAGAATAAAGGTGAATATAATCAAAAACCAAACAGGTGTCAGACCCTTCATGATAAAACGAACTGGAACCTTACTCGTAAGCATTGCCGTTAATGCAAACGCAACTAAAATCCCGTAGCTTAGTACATTATTTGCGAAAAAAACGATAAAGACAAAGAAAAAGATAATTGTTATTTTTGTCCGAGGATCAAGGCGGTGAATCAGTGAATTACCCGGTACATATTGACCGATGATTAAGGAGTTATTCATGTTCATCCACTCCTTTTACAACTTGCCGAATTTCTTCTGCAAGTTCTTTCATCGATTGATTATGGAATGGAATTTGTTTGCCGATTTTTTTCTCGAACTTAATCAGGAATTCGACGACTTCTGGAACATCGAGCTGCACACTTTGCAATGCCTCTCTTTGACTGAACACGTCAACAGCCGTTCCTTCCATAAACTTCTTCCCTTTATTTAAAATCAGGATATGATCCGCATATTTCAATGCATCTTCCATGCTATGGGTTACAAGAATAGTCGTCAGTCCTTCTTGCTGATGCAATTCATAGAACATATCCATGATTTCCTTCTGTCCACGAGGATCAAGTCCTGCAGTCGGTTCATCGAGTACGAGGACTTCCGGCTGAATCGCCAATACGCCAGCTATTGCAACCCGTCGTTTCTGACCACCACTCAAATCAAATGGGGAGCGGTCTAACAATTCTTCCGGTAAATGCACCTGACGGATAACTTCCTTCGTCCGTCTTTCTATTTCCTTTTGATCGACGCCGAAGTTTTCTGGACCGAAAGCAATATCTTTTGCGATTGTTTCTTCAAACAGCTGGTGCTCCGGGTACTGGAACACCACACCGACACGACTTCTTAGTTCTTTCATATTTTTCGGTTTCTCTTCATTTGTCAGCTTGAAGTCACCGATATGAACTTCGCCTTCACTTGGAGCAGTAAGCCCATTCAAATGTTGGATTAAGGTCGATTTACCCGAACCAGTATGGCCAATAATTGCCACGAATGAACCAGATGGAATATGGAACGATAAGCCATCGACCGCTTTATGCTCAAAGGGTGAATTACGCTGATAAATATACGTTACGTTTTTGAATGTAATATCCATAGTTCCTCCAGTAGTTCTTCTTGATTTAATGGTTCTTTAGTAAGCTTTAGATCGACCTGTTTTAACCCCTCTGCCAAGATCGCGACAAATGGGACGTCCAGACCAATATCTCTCAGTTCATTACGCTTTGAAAAAATCTCTCTTGGAGTAGCTTCCTCCCATATTTCACCCTGATTCATCACGATGACCCGTTCTGCTTGAACGACTTCTGCAAGATCATGGGTAATCGTAATGAGCGATAATCCGCGCTGTTCACTCAGTTCCGAAACAGTCCCCATAATTTCTTTTCTTCCTTTTGGATCGAGCATAGCAGTCGCCTCATCTAGTATGAGTACTTTCGGCGAAATAGCTAATACGCTCGCGATTGCTACCCGCTGCTTCTGGCCACCGGAAAGTCGATGTGGCTCCGTTAGACGATAATCCGACATCTGAACAGCTTGTAGCGTTTCTTCAATTCGTTTAACCATTTCTTCTCGAGGAATACCACGGTTCTCCATTCCGAAGGCCACATCGTCCTGCACGGTTGCACCAACAAATTGGTTATCTGGATTCTGGAATACCATTCCAACTTCCCTGCGGATATCCCAAATTGTCTCTTCATTCACGATAATGCCATTTATTAAAATCTCCCCTTCTTGGGGAAATAATAAGCCATTTACTAGCTTTGCGATGGTTGACTTACCTGAGCCATTATGTCCGATAATCGCAACAAATTCACCTTCATATATGGTAAATGACAAGTCTTTCAGCACCCAGGGTGATTGCTCGTCATAGCGAAACGAAACATTCCGAAACTCAATTAACTCTCTTCTCATCTAATCGCCTCCTCCGCTCCAATTACGGACCTTTCTATATCTATGTAATAGTATATCTCAATCCAGATAGAGAATCAGCATCTAAATCTCCTGTCAAAGATTTGCACGAAGAAAGGTACTCCACTCTTCTCTACTAATTATAATCCTGATTTAACTTAATTTAGTTTTATTTTATGAATAGTCTAGTTCACATAAATCTCAAGCAGTTCTATCAGCTACCCAAACATATGAAACAGAGATAATTCGGGAACTGAAAAAGGTCTATAACGGCCTAAACACATAAAACAACAGCCATTTGGGAGTTGAAATGCCTCTTCAACGACCGATACTACAAAAACAAAATCCAGTCGGTCGTTGAGGAGCCTCCTCAACACCCTAGCAACAAGAAACTAGCTTCATTCGGGCATTGATCACGAACCCTATCTTTAAAAACTTAGCAGCCAGAAACAGCAGCAATAGCTTATAAACAATTAAAAACTATTGAATGCTTTCATTCAACGTAAGTGTGCGTAACTCCGAAACTTTCTACTGGAAGTCCGCAGTCCAGACACCCCTCGCACCTGCTGAGCGGCCGGCAAGCCTCCTCGCCCTAACGCGCTGCGGAATCTCGCCAGGCCTATCCTCCCGCAGGAGTCTCGAGGTGTCTGGACTGCTACCAGGAAAGGCCGAATTTGAATCCTTGTTTAATGTTCTGGAGAAGTATACTACTTATCGTGACAGAGTAATTTCTATTTAAAATAACCATCTTACCAGTTCAGTTGCCCGGTGGACGGTGACTCCTGCGGGAACAGCACGAGCCTGGAGACCCCGCAGGGCGGAAGCCCGAGGAGCTCTAGCAGTGCCCAAGGATGCGCATCCGTCCACCGGGCAACTGAACGGCGATTAGAGAGCGAACCATGAGAACGTGCAAATCACTTACGCTGAATGAAAACGATACATACTTCACTGACTAGAAATTCTTGCTGAGGTTGCATATAAAACAAAAAAGGGCTTGGATTCACCTCTTTGGAGAGATTTCGTCCTGCCCTTGCCGTTTTTTGATTAAACTAATTCAATGATTGCCATGGGCGCTCCATCACCTTGGCGCTCACCTAGTTTAAGTACGCGCGTATAGCCGCCTTGTCTGTCTTCATAGCGTTTTGCGACATCATCGAAAAGCTTTTGAATTACCGAGTTATCATCTTCTGTTTCTTTATTATAAAGAAAAGCTGCTGCTTGGCGACGTGCATGAAGATCGCCACGCTTTCCGAGTGTAATCATTTTATCGACTACAGATCTAAGCTCTTTCGCTTTTGCTTCTGTAACTTCCAGGCGTTCATGAATAATTAAATCAGATGCAAGGTTACGAAGTAGTGCCATACGATGATCTGTGGTACGTCCTAACTTTCTAGTCATGGACTATCCCTCCTTTTCCCAAAATCTAAAGGTGACTGCTTTAATCATCATTTCGTAAACCTAAATCAAGATCAGATAGTTTTTGTTTTACCTCATCTAAAGATTTACGACCTAAGTTACGTACTTTCATCATGTCCTCTTCGGTCTTCGTTGTAAGTTCCTGAACAGTATTGATGCCTGCACGCTTCAAGCAGTTATATGATCTTACAGAAAGATCAAGTTCTTCAATCGTCATTTCCATTACTTTTTCTTTTTGGTCTTCCTCTTTTTCAACCATGATTTCGACGTTTTGAGCTTCGTCTGTCAACCCGATAAAGATGTTCAGATGTTCGGAAATCACCTTTGCACCTAAAGAAATAGCTTCTTCAGGGCGGATGCTTCCGTCTGTTGAAACTTCAAATGTCAACTTATCATAATCAACAACTTGCCCAACACGTGTATTTTCAACTTGGTAAGTTACACGTTCCACTGGTGTGAAAATCGAATCGACTGGAATGACTCCAATTGGTTGTTCTTCATGTTTATTTTCCTCAGCCGGGCGATAGCCGCGACCGCGTTCAGCAGTCATTTTCATGTACAAGCGACCTTTGCCGTTAACCGTTGCAATGTGAAGATCTGGGTTCATTACTTCAACGTCACTGTCATAAGTCAAATCTGCAGCAGTCACAGTAGCTTTACCCTGGATATCTAATTCTAATGTTTTTGGTTCATCAGAGTAGATTTTAAGTGCGAGCTTTTTTAGATTCAAAATGATCGTTGTTACATCCTCAACCACGCCATCAACCGTGGAAAATTCATGCAATGCTCCATCAATCTGAACTGAAGTAATAGCAGCACCCGGAAGTGAGGACAGTAAAATACGACGCAAGGAGTTTCCAAGAGTGGCACCATATCCACGCTCAAGAGGTTCAACTACGAATTTTCCAAATGTAGCATCATCACTAATTTCAACCGTTTCAATCTTTGGTTTCTCAATTTCAATCATTCAATAAAACCCTCCTTAAAAACGTCAAAACCCCGGTTAGACAGGCGAGTCTAACCGAAATTCCTCAAGTAGGCAGCCCGTGCATTCTTGCACTACCTGTCTTTCCTTTGTACAAACTATCTATCGTTAATAAACGTTGCAGAGTATAATTTTACCATTATAACCCAGTATAGACAGGTTGACAAAATCTATACGATGTTATCCAAAAAGCTAACGAATCAGCCCTTAAATAACCGAACTACAGTGAATTATACACGACGACGTTTTGGTGGGCGACAACCATTATGAGGAACCGGTGTTACGTCAACAATTGCCGTTACTTCTAAGCCTGCTGCCTGAAGGGAACGAATTGCTGCTTCACGTCCTGCTCCGGGTCCTTTAACAGTTACTTCAAGACTTTTCATACCATTTTCAACTGCTGTTTTAGCTGCAGTTTCAGCTGCCATTTGAGCTGCAAAAGGAGTAGATTTACGAGATCCTTTGAAACCTAATGCACCTGCTGAGCTCCAAGATACGGCATTACCTTTTTCATCCGTAATCGTTACAATTGTGTTGTTGAATGTAGAACGGATATGTGCAATCCCAACTTCTACTTGCTTTCTGACACGACGTTTGCGTGTGTTTGTATTACGAGCCATCTAAAATGTGCCTCCTTTCAATTATTACTGTTTCTTGTTAGCCATTGTTTTACGTGGGCCTTTACGCGTACGAGAGTTGTTCTTTGTTTTTTGACCACGAACTGGTAAACCGCGACGGTGACGTACACCTCTGTAAGATCCGATTTCGATCAGACGCTTAATGTTGAGGGATACTTCACGACGTAGGTCCCCTTCAATCGTAACAGACTCAACTGCCCGGCGGATACGTCCGAGTTCATCTTCCGTTAGATCGCGTACACGAGTATCTTCAGAAACGTTTGCTTCTTTAAGAATTTGCTTTGCAGTCGTTTTGCCGACTCCGTAGATGTACGTTAATGAGATAACGACTCGTTTATCACGTGGAATATCAATACCTGAAATACGTGCCAAGATCATGCACCTCCTATTTTAGCCTTGTTTTTGTTTATGTTTTGGATTTTCGCAAATCACCATTACTTTACCTTTTCGCTTAATTACTTTACATTTTTCGCAAATCGGTTTTACAGATGCTCTTACTTTCATCCTTATTACCTCCTTTAATATCGGAGCATTATTTATAACGGTACGTAATTCGACCTCTTGTTAAATCATACGGAGAAAGTTCAACTGTAACCTTGTCACCTGGTAAAATTCGGATATAGTGCATACGAATCTTACCGGACACATGCGCTAAAACGGTATGACCGTTCTCGAGTTCGACATGAAACATTGCGTTCGGCAGTGTTTCCGTTACAGTACCTTCTACTTCAATAACATCATCTTTTGCCATTCGTTTGATCTCCTTCCTTTAAATCAGTCACAAGCCCAAGTAATTGTTAGGATGGTAAATCGCAATTTCCCAATTGTGACATGATCAGTTTCTAGAAGGCTATTGGGATATCTGGAGAAAAGCTTTGAGCTCTATGCCATAATAGCCTTGAGCTACATCTGCTTCGATTTACTCCATCCGCTAATAAGATGTACCAATCATCCACAAAAGTGGGATCTGTGTACGTTACGTTTAAGCTTTCAGATGAGCTTTAAAGTTATAGCTATCTGTAAGTTACTACGCCCTTCATTATAACGTCAGAAAGCCAGAATTGCACCTAATCTGGTCATCCCATGTTACGCTTTGTTATCCAGTATTTCCCGAATTCCCTGGAAAACAATCTCAATGTCTTGATCTCCATTTACTCGAGCGAGATATCCTTTATTCTCGTAGAAATCGAGTAATGGTTGCATTTGTTCGAGGTTTACAGCTAAACGATTTTTCACCGTTTCTGGTTTATCATCATCACGCTGGATTAATGCTGAACCATCTTTATCACAAATTCCTTCCTCTTTCGGAGGGTTCAGTTTCACGTGATAAGCTGTTCCACAAGTTGGACAAATTCGCCTGCCAGATAAACGCTCCACTAAGTTTTCTGCTGGAACATCTACATGTAATACGAAATCGATCGATTCATTTAATTCGGAGAGTATCTCTTCCAAACTTTCTGCCTGGGCAATCGTTCTTGGAAAGCCGTCTAAAAGAAATCCATCTTTACAGTCGTCTTTCATTAGACGTTCTCTCACAATTCCAGTCGTTACTTCATCTGGAACAAGTGCACCTTGATCCATAAATTCTTTCGCTTTTTTCCCCAGGTCTGTACCTTCTTTAATTGCTGCTCGGAACATATCCCCTGTAGAAATATGAGGGATGTTATATTTTTCATTTATTTTCTCTGCCTGTGTACCTTTACCAGCACCAGGTAGACCCATTAAAATCAAATTCAATTAGTTTCCCCTCGCTTCTTCAATGTCGGCAGGATATTACTTAATAAATCCTTTGTAGTGACGTTTCACTAGTTGGCCTTCAAGCTGCTTCATTGTTGTCAATGCGACCCCTACAACGATTAGTAAGCTCGTTCCGCCGATTTGTACGGATTGTGGCAAGTTCGCAATACTTCCTAATATAATAGGCAGGATGGAAACAGCAGCTAGGAAAAGCGCTCCTACAAATGTCAGACGCTTCATTACGCGGGATAAATAATTTTCCGTATTATGTCCTGGACGGATGCCCGGAATATATCCACCTTGTTTCTGCAGATTCTCTGCCATCTGCTCTGGGTTCACCTGAACAAATGTATAGAAGTAGGTGAACGCAATAATTAGCGCTGTATAGATAACCATTCCGATCGGTTGCGTATAATCAAAAATCATCATAATCGTACTTGCAAAAGAATTCCCCTCATAAAAACCAGCGACTGTCGTTGGTGCTACCATGAAAGCAACTGCAAAGATGACCGGAATTACCCCGGCAGCATTCACTTTAATCGGTAGATGAGTAGACTGACCTCCAACCGGTGAGCGGTTAACGAGTCGTTTTGCGTATTGTACTGGGATTTTTCTCAGTGCCTGGTTGACGTAAATGACACCAACAGTTACTGCGATGATGACAAGTACAATGATAGATACGATAATAATGTTGATGAATAAGTCGTCCCCGGCATTTACGAAATACTGGCTGAATAGTTGGTTAACCCCGTTTGGTACAGCTGCAACAATTCCTGCGAAGATTAGGATGGAAATTCCATTTCCTACTCCGTGAGCAGTAATCTGTTCACCTACCCACATCAAGAATGCTGTTCCCGCTGTTAATGTCAGGGCAATTATCAGGAATTTCACAAAATCTGGGTCTTGGATTAGTAAGCCGCCTGCCATAGCATTGAAACCAATTGACATGACGATAGCTTGAATGAATGCAAGCCCAACTGTACCATAGCGTGTGACTTGAGCAATTTTCTTACGGCCCATTTCTCCTTGTTTCTTCCACTCTGTAAACTTCGGTACAACATCCATTTGCAGAAGCTGCATAATGATAGATGCCGTGATGTAAGGCATAATCCCCATTGCGAATATAGAGAAGTTCTGTAATGCCCCTCCACCGAATGTATTCAGAAATCCGAATACGTTTTGCTGATCTGACATGAATTCAAGTGCTGCTCGATCTGTGAATGGTACAGGAATAAATGTGCCTAGACGGAAAACAATGAGCATCGCAAGCGTGAAAAGTATTTTCCGTCTAATGTCAGCAACACGCCAAAAGTTGGAGATTGTGCGAAACATTAGATCACCTCAGTTTTACCGCCCGCAGTCTCAATCGCTTCTTTTGCAACTTGAGAAAACTTATGAGCTTTTACTGTGAGCTTTTTCTCAATCGTGCCATTACCAAGTACTTTAATACCTGCATTTAATTTGCTTACGACACCTTCTTCAAGTAATAGCTCAGGTGTAACTTCAGTGCCTTCTTCAAATTGATTTAACTTATCTAAGTTTACAATTGTATAATCTTTACGGTTGATATTTGTAAAGCCACGTTTAGGTAAACGTTGGAATAAAGGTGTTTGTCCACCCTCAAATCCTGGACGTGTGCCACCGCCGGTACGAGCTTTTTGCCCTTTCTGTCCGCGGCCGGAAGTTTTTCCGTTTCCTGAAGACATTCCGCGGCCAACACGGTTTCTTTCTTTACGAGTACCTTCGTTTGCTTTTAGTTCATGAAGTTTCATCGGAGCACCTCCTTATCTTTAGTATTTCTTACGCTTCATTAACGTCTAATAAGTGGGATACTCTATTAATCATACCACGGGTTACTGGTGTGTCTTCAAGTACCACTGTTTGACGGATTTTCTTTAAGCCGAGTGCTTCAACAGTTCTGCGTTGTACTTCAGTTCCGCCAATAACACTGCGTTTGAGGGTGATTTCTAATTTGTTAGACATATTGTTTCCCTCCTTATCCTAACAGTTCTTCAACAGACTTTCCACGTAGTTTCGCTACTTCTTCTGCTGTTTTCAGATTTTCTAACCCATTGATCGTTGCACGAATCACATTAATTGGAGTGCTTGCTCCGTGTGATTTTGTAAGAATATCGCCTACACCTGCAAGTTCTAAGACCGCACGAACTGGTCCACCGGAGATAACTCCAGTACCTTCAGTAGCTGGTTTCATCATTACGTTACCAGAACCAAAACGTCCAATAATATCATGTGGAATCGTAGTTCCTACAAATGGTACACGAATTAAGTTCTTCTTCGCATTGTCTACTGCTTTTTTGATTGCTTCTGGTACTTCTTGCGCTTTACCAGTACCGAAACCGACATGGCCGTTCTTGTCGCCGACTACAACCAATGCAGCAAAACGCATGCGGCGTCCACCTTTAACAACTTTAGAAACGCGGTTGATGGATACAACACGTTCTTCTAAATCTAATTTGTTCGCATCGATTTGATTATTCATTAAAATGGTAACCTCCTTTGTCGATTAAAATTCGAGACCTGCTTCTCTTGCAGCCTCTGCTAATGCTTTAACGCGTCCATGATACAAGTAGCCTCCACGGTCGAATACTACTGATTTGAAGCCTTTTTCAATTGCGCGTTTTGCGATAGCCTCTCCTACTTGTTTCGCAGCTTCAACATTACTGCCTTGCGTGATGTTCAATTCTTTATCAGCAGTAGATGCGCTCGAAACCGTAACACGATTTTCATCATCGATTAATTGTGCGTAGATATTTTTATTAGAACGGAATACGTTTAGACGTGGACGTTCAGCAGTTCCGAATACGTCTCTGCGTACACGTGCATGTCTCTTTTTTCGCATTTCATTTCTAGCTGGTTTTGTGATCATCAAGGTCACTCCTTTCTCACCTAACTAATCTTACTTAGCAGTTTTACCTTCTTTACGGCGCACATATTCGCCAACATAACGAATTCCTTTACCTTTATAAGGCTCCGGCGGGCGGATTGCGCGGATATTCGCTGCAACTGCACCAACTAATTCTTTATCGATACCTTTTACGGTTAATTCAGTGTTTTTGGGAACGTCAATTTCAATTCCATCGATAGCATCAATTTCTACCGGATGAGAATATCCTGCGTTAACTACTAGTTTGTTGCCCTGCTTTTGTGCACGGTAACCAACACCCGTAATTTCAAGTGATTTTTCGAAACCTTTTGTAACACCTTCGACCATGTTTGCAATCATTGTACGGCTCGTTCCGTGTAGGGAGCGATATTCTTTTAGATCACTTGAACGCTCTAATGTTATGACGTTATCTTCCATTTTAATTGCGATATCTTGATGAATTTCTTTAGAAAGCTCGCCCTTAGGTCCTTTAACAGAAACCTTATTACCTTCAAGCTTCACTTCTACCCCTTCTGGGATTTCAATGGGTTTTAATCCTATACGAGACATTTTCTGCACCTCCTTGGGTTAAAAAATATTACCAGACGTATGCAAGCACTTCGCCACCGACTTGTTGGCTGCGAGCTTCTTTGTCAGATAGTACACCTTGTGAAGTAGACACGATTGCAATACCTAATCCGTTCAACACTCGTGGTACTTCATCAGCTTTTGCATAGACACGTAAACCTGGTTTACTGATACGTTTAATTCCTGTAATTACTTTCTCTTGGTTTGCACCATATTTCAGGAAAATACGCAGTACACCTTGTTTGTTGTCTTCGATATATTCATAATCCTTAACGAAACCTTCACGTTTCAGGATGTCAGCAATTTCTTTTTTAATTTTTGAAGCAGGAAGCTCCAATTTTTCATGTTTTACTGTAACCGCATTTCGAATGCGAGTAAGCATATCTGCGATTGGGTCTGTCATTACCATACATCATTACCTCCTTCCCAAATTGGGGTTTACCAGCTTGCTTTTTTGACACCAGGAATTTGACCTTTATAGGCAAGTTCACGGAAACAAATACGGCAAAGTTTAAATTTACGAATTACAGAATGTGGACGGCCACAACGCTCACAGCGTGTATATTCTTGTACTTTATACTTCTGTTTACGTTTTTGTTTTGCGATCATTGATTTTTTAGCCACTATTTTCCCTCCTTATTGCTTGGAACTTATTTTTGGAAAGGCATGCCTAACTCAGATAAAAGTTCACGAGCTTCTTCGTCTGTATCAGCTGTAGTTACGATAACGATATCCAGTCCGCGCACTTTACTTACCTTATCGTAGTTAATCTCCGGGAAAATAAGTTGCTCTTTCACACCTAGTGTGTAATTTCCACGTCCGTCAAAAGCATTTTTAGAAATACCGCGGAAGTCACGTACACGTGGGAGTGAAACCGCAATTAGCTTTTGTAGAAACTCATACATACGCTCACCACGAAGGGTTACCTTTGCGCCGATTGGCATTCCTTCACGTAAACGGAAACCTGCAATTGATTTCTTCGCACGAGTAATAAGTGGTTTTTGACCAGAGATTAATGATAATTCTTCAACAGCACTATCCAATGCTTTTGAGTTTTGTACCGCATCACCAACACCCATGTTGATTACGATCTTTTCGACTTTCGGTACTTGCATAACAGATTTATAGTTAAATTTATTCATTAAAGATGTAGTAACTTCATCTTGAAACTTTTCTTTTAATTGGTTCATCATGGCGCCCTCCTTTCAACTAGAAACTTATTTATCTAACGCTTCTCCGGATTTCTTCGCAATTCTTACTTTCTTTCCGTCACGAACTTCGTAGCCAACACGAGTTGGTTCACCGGATTTAGGGTCAATTGGTAATACATTGGACACGTGAATCGCAGCTTCTTGATTTAGAATACCGCCTTGTGGGTTTTCTTGAGAAGGCTTCGCGTGTTTCTGTACCATGTTGACTCCTTCGACAAGTACACGGTCTTTCTTCGGATACACTTCAAGGATTGTACCTTCTTTGCCGCGGTCTTTCCCGGCTAATACTTTTACTTTATCACCTTTTTTTACATGCATGCTTGACGCACCTCCTTAGTAACGAAAGATTCACTTATAATACTTCTGGAGCAAGAGATACGATTTTCATGAATTTAGCATCACGTAATTCACGTGCAACCGGACCGAAGATACGAGTACCTCTTGGGCTTTGGTCATCACGGACAATTACTGCAGCATTTTCATCAAAACGAATATATGAACCATCTATACGACGCGCACCAGATTTAGAGCGAACGATAACTGCTTTCACGACGTCACCTTTCTTGACAACGCCTCCTGGTGTTGCTTTTTTCACTGAGCAAACTACAACATCGCCAATATTAGCAGTCTTACGGCCTGATCCGCCTAAAACTTTAATTGTCTGTAGTTCACGAGCACCAGAGTTATCTGCAACTTTTAATCGACTTTCTTGTTGTATCATAACACTGTTACCTCCCTTCGGATCTGTTCCGAATCAACTTAAATTAGATAATGATCGCTTCTTCTACGATTTCCACTAGGCGGAAACGTTTTGTAGCTGAGAGTGGACGTGTCTCCATAATGCGCACGATGTCACCAGTTTTTGCTTGGTTGTTCTCATCATGTGTTTTGAACTTTTTGGAGTACTTAACACGTTTACCGTATAATTTGTGAACTTTATATGTTTCAACTAGTACAGTAATTGTTTTGTCCATTTTGTCAGACACCACGCGGCCCGTGTATACTTTACGATTATTACGTTCAGACATACTTGATTAAACCTCCTTCTTCA
The DNA here is from genome assembly GCF_022213125.1 of Oceanobacillus alkalisoli. Classification (NCBI taxonomy): domain Bacteria; kingdom Bacillati; phylum Bacillota; class Bacilli; order Caryophanales; family Bacillaceae; genus Oceanobacillus; species Oceanobacillus alkalisoli. The sequence continues at coordinate 76,013 of NZ_JAKNRA010000011.1, forward strand.
AGTCAGTTATTTGCGGTTAATTCACGTTGACGTGCAACGGTTTTTAAACGAGCAATTGATTTACGAACTTCACGAATACGTGCAGTGTTTTCCAACTGACCTGTAGCAAGCTGGAAGCGTAAATTAAATAATTCTTCTTTTAGTGATTTTACCTTTTCATCAATTTCGGCAGTGGTTAGTTCTCTTATTTCTTTAGCCTTCATTGCTTTCACCACCAATTTCTTCACGTTTTACAAATTTCGTTTTAATCGGTAATTTGTGAGATGCAAGTCGTAGGGCTTCACGTGCTACTTCTTCATTCACTCCTGCGATTTCAAACAAAATTTTCCCTGGTTTTACTACTGCTACCCAGCCTTCTGGAGCACCTTTACCGGAACCCATACGTACTTCTAATGGTTTAGATGTATAAGGTTTATCCGGGAATATTTTGATCCATACTTTACCGCCACGTTTCATGTAACGAGTCATTGCAATACGGGCAGCTTCAATCTGACGACTTGTAATCCAGCTAGCTTCTGTAGCTTGTAGGCCGTAATCTCCGAATGATACTGCAGTACCGCCTTTTGCTTGGCCTCTCATTTTACCACGGTGTTGTTTACGATATTTTACACGTTTAGGCATTAACATACAAAGTGCCCCCTTCCTTAGTTTTCTTTTTTAGTTGGAAGGACTTCCCCACGATAGATCCACACTTTAACGCCGAGCTTACCGTACGTTGTATCAGCTTCAGCATGAGCATAATCGATATCAGCACGTAATGTGTGTAGTGGTACTGTTCCTTCACTGTAATGTTCTGCACGAGCGATGTCTGCACCGCCAAGACGTCCAGATACTTGTGTTCTGATTCCTTGTGCACCTGCACGCATTGTACGTTGGATAGCTTGTTTCTGCGCACGACGGAATGAAATACGGTTTTCTAATTGACGTGCGATGCTATCTGCAACTAGTTGCGCATCGAGGTCAACCTTTTTAATTTCCACAATATTGATGTGAACTCTCTTACCAGTTAATTTATTTAACTCTTTACGTAGAGCTTCAACTTCTGAACCGCCTTTACCAATTACCATTCCTGGTTTACCAGTATGAATCGTAATGTTCACTCGGTTTGCTGCGCGTTCAATCTCGACAGAAGAAACAGCAGCAATCTTTAAGCGGTTATCAAGGAATTCTCTGATTTTAATATCCTCATGTAGTAAGTCTGCATAGTCTTTATCAGCGTACCATCTTGACTCCCAGTCTTTAATGATTCCTACGCGAAGACCCGTTGGATTTACTTTTTGACCCACTAACTACCCCTCCTTCTTTTCAGTTACCACAACTGTAATGTGGCTTGTGCGTTTATTAATTTGACTTGCACGTCCTTGAGCACGTGGACGGAAACGTTTCAATGTAACACCTTCATTTACATATGCTTCAGAAACGACTAGATTGTCTGTGTCCATCTCGTAGTTGTGTTCTGCGTTTGCGACTGCAGAGTTCAGCACTTTCTCTACGACTGGGGAAGCACTGCGGTGTGTGTTCTTTAAGATTGCGATAGCTTCACCGACATTTTTTCCTCGAATTAAATCAACGACTAAACGTACCTTACGAGGAGCGATACGAACCGTTTTTGCAACAGCTTTTGCTTGCATGCGAAGTAGCCTCCTCTCAAATTAGCGATTTGTTTTCTTATCGTCACCAGAGTGTCCTCTAAATGAACGAGTTGGCGCGAATTCACCTAATTTATGTCCAACCATATCTTCTGTTATATAGACCGGAACATGTTTACGCCCATCATATACTGCGATTGTATGACCAACAAAAGATGGGAAGATTGTAGAACGGCGAGACCAAGTTCTAATCAGTTGCTTCTTGTCACTCTCGTTCATTTCATCCACCTTTTTCAATAGATGGTCATCTGCGAAAGGTCCTTTTTTCAAACTACGACCCATGGATAAACCTCCTTCCAGAGTTTAGAGACGGGTTATTCGTCTCCCGTCCTATTCATTTATTTTTTACGTTTACGAACGATATATTTATTAGACGGCTTGTTGCGTTTGCGTGTCTTGTAACCAAGAGTTGGTTTGCCCCATGGTGATAATGGTGATGGCATACCGATTGGTGAACGTCCTTCTCCCCCACCGTGCGGGTGATCGTTCGGATTCATAACAGATCCGCGAACTGCCGGGCGCTTGCCTAACCAACGAGAACGTCCTGCTTTACCAACACGGATTAGTTCGTGTTCAATGTTTCCAACTTGGCCGATTGTTGCACGGCAAGTGCTTAGCACTAAACGAACTTCACCTGATGCTAAACGAACGAGTGTATATTTCCCTTCACGTCCTAGAATTTGCGCTTCTGCACCGGCTGAACGAGCTAATTGACCGCCACGACCTGGTTTTAATTCTACGTTATGAATAATGGTTCCTACTGGAATGTTTTCAAGTGGTAGTGCATTACCTGTTTTGATATCAGCCTCAGCACCTGATTCAACTACTTGACCTACTTGAATTCCTTTAGGAGCTAAAATATAACGTTTCTCTCCATCTGCATAATGAACTAATGCAATGTTTGCTGTGCGGTTCGGATCGTACTCAACTGTAGCAACGCGTCCTGGTATTCCATCTTTGTTTCGTTTGAAATCGATGAGACGGTATTGACGCTTGTGACCGCCACCTTGATGACGAACAGTAATTCTACCTTGGTGGTTACGTCCAGCTCGTTTATTGAGTGGAGCTAATAAGGTTCTTTCTGGGGTATCCGTAGTGATTTCTGTAAATGAAGATACAGACATGTTACGTCTACCATTTGAAGTTGGTTTAAACTTCTTAATCGCCATCTTTTTTCCCTCCTTCACATAAATGATTTTTAGCCTTCAAAGAAGTCCAGTTCTTTACTGTCTTCCGAAAGCTCTACGATAGCTTTTTTTCGATCAGAACGGTACCCGCTATATTGGCCCATTCTCTTAAGTTTACCTTTAAGGTTGAGTGTGTTTACATTTACTACTTTAACGCCGAAGATAAGTTCCACTGCGTCTTTGATTTCTGTTTTGTTCGCTTTAGGATCTACTTCAAACGTATATTTCTTATCTACCATTAAATCAGCACTGTGTTCTGTAATGACAGGGCGCTTTATAATATCACGTGGATCTCTCATTATGCAAGCACCTCCCCTGCTTTTTCGACCGCTTCCTTCGTAATAACTAACTTGTCATACGTTATTAAATCGAGAACGTTCAATTCTTCTACAGCAAGTACTTTAACTGTTTGAAGGTTGTTTGCTGAACGTACGATTGTTTCTTCTTTATCAGCAGTCACAATTAATGCTTTGTCATCTACTTTTAATGCATCTAGTAAATTAATGACTTCTTTTGTTTTTGGTGTGTCGATTGCTAGTGACTCTAAAACAAAGATGCCTTCTTCTTTTACTTTAGAAGCTAAAGCGGATCTAAGAGCTAAACGACGAACTTTCTTTGGCAGCTTGTAGCTGTAGCTGCGTGGGGTAGGTCCGAATACTACGCCACCGCCAACCCACTGTGGTGAACGAATGGATCCTTGACGCGCACGCCCAGTTCCTTTTTGACGCCACGGTTTACGACCACCGCCACGTACTGCTGAACGGTTTTTAACAGCGTGTGTCCCCTGACGAACTGCCGCACGTTGCATTACAACTGCTTCGTGTAACACGTGTTCGTTAGGTTCGATGCCGAAAACCGCTTCGTTTAATTCTACTTCTCCTGCATTACTTCCGTCTTGTTTAAACAATGTAACTTTTGGCATGACAAATCCTCCCTTCTTCTAATAATTAATTTCCTTTTATTGAACTTGTTATTTTAACGTAAGATTTTTTCGCACCTGGAACATTTCCTTTAACAAGTAGCAGGTTTCTTTCTTCATCAACACTTACTACTTCAAGGTTTTGAATTGTCACTTGTTCGTGACCCATTTGTCCTGGCAACTTTTTGCCTTTGAATACTCTTGATGGGTCTGCTGCCATTGCCATTGCACCTGGGCCTCTATGGTAGCGGGAACCGTGACTCATTAGACCACGAGCTTGGTTGTGGCGCTTAATGTTACCTTGGAATCCTTTACCTTTAGAAGTTCCTGTTACATCAATTTTTTCTCCAGCTTCAAAAGTACCAACGCTAATTTCTTGACCTACTTCATAGTCATCGATATTAGCAGTACGGATTTCACGAACGTAGCGCTTAGGATTGGTACTCGCTTTTTCAGCATGACCTTTTTCCGCTTTACTCGCACGTGTTTCTTTCTTATCTGCAAAACCTAACTGAATGGCAGTATACCCGTCATTCTCTTCCGTTCTTTTTTGTAATACGACGTTTGGCTCAGCTTGAATCACTGTTACAGGGATTAGTTCACCAGCTTCAGAGAATAACTGAGTCATGCCGATTTTACGACCTAAGATTCCTTTCGTCATCCGTTACACCTCCTATAAAAACTTATATTTATAATTTAATTTCAATATCAACACCAGATGGCAGATCTAGTCTCATCAATGAGTCTACTGTTTTTGGTGTTGGATTCACAATGTCGATTAAACGCTTATGTGTGCGCATTTCAAATTGCTCACGAGCATCTTTGTATTTATGCACCGCACGTAATACAGTAAATACGTTTTTCTCTGTTGGTAATGGAATCGGTCCGGATACGTTTGCTCCAGAACGTTTTGCCGTTTCAACGATTTTTACTGCTGATTGATCTAAGACACGGTGATCATAAGCTTTCAAACGAATTCTGATTTTCTCTTTTGCCATTATTTTCCCTCCTTCGCCCATATTAATATAGACATTCTCCGTGAAAATTTCTCGAGCACAGCGCCATGGCAAAGCGGCCGGGTGTGCCAACAACCTTTCACTTCATCGCCGTTTTTTGGCCAACATTCACATTATACATATAAACGTCTGCCAAAGCAACCTTTTTTATCATTTGCGATTCGATTGCACATCTACATATTATACGCATGTTTTCGCTCGAATGCAAGACTTTATGAAGGTTTTTTGCAACTTTTTACGAGGAAAATGCATATTTTTTAAGATCACGAACATATAGTTGATAATAACGGTCCTTTTCAGAAAAATATGAACGGTTCGAAGCATTGGATAGTCACTTCTCTCCAGGCTTCGCAGCGTAATAGCGCAAGGCAGACTAAGAACGCCACGTCCTGTGGCAACGTCTGCATTAGCACGTCCTATCCGCCGAGGCTTGCCGGACGCCTGCAGAAAGCGAGAGGTATCGGGACTGCGGACACTGAAAAGGAATAAATTTTACTGATTTACCTAACAAAAAAACAGGCAACTGAGATTAGCTGCCTGTTTTTTGTATAGGTTTAGACTTATTTAGTGATTTCTGTAACTACACCAGAACCTACTGTACGTCCACCTTCACGGATAGAGAAACGAGTTCCGTCTTCGATCGCGATTGGTGAAATAAGTTCTACAGTCATTTCCACGTTGTCACCAGGCATTACCATTTCAACGCCTTCTGGTAGTTGAACAACGCCAGTTACGTCCGTCGTACGGAAGTAGAACTGTGGACGGTAGTTACCGAAGAATGGAGTATGACGTCCACCTTCTTCTTTTGATAGAACATAAACTTCAGCTTTGAAGTTTGTGTGTGGTGTGATTGATCCTGGCTTAGCAAGAACCTGACCACGGCTAATGTCTTCACGAGCTACCCCACGAAGCAATGCACCGATGTTGTCTCCTGCTTCTGCATAGTCAAGAAGCTTACGGAACATTTCAACACCTGTAACAGTTGTTTTACCAGGAGCTTCGTTAAGACCGATGATTTCAACTTCATCTCCGACTTTAACTTCTCCACGCTCAACACGTCCAGTAGCAACTGTACCACGACCTGTAATAGAGAATACGTCCTCTACAGGCATCATGAATGGTTTGTCAGTGTCACGTTCTGGAGTTGGAACATATTCGTCAACTGCGTTCATCAGTTCAACGATTTTTTCTTCGTACTCTGCAACACCTTCAAGTGCTTTAAGAGCAGAACCAGCGATAACTGGTACATCGTCACCTGGGAAGTCGTATTCAGTTAATAGATCACGAACTTCCATTTCTACTAATTCAAGTAACTCTTCATCGTCAACCATGTCAACTTTGTTTAGGAATACTACGAATGCTGGTACTCCAACGTTACGAGAAAGTAGAATGTGCTCACGAGTTTGTGGCATTGGGCCATCAGCGGCAGATACTACTAGAATAGCACCGTCCATTTGCGCAGCACCTGTGATCATGTTCTTAACGTAGTCTGCGTGTCCTGGGCAGTCAACGTGTGCGTAGTGACGAGTTTCAGTTTCGTACTCTACGTGAGAAGTAGCGATTGTAATACCACGTTCTCTTTCTTCTGGTGCGTTGTCAATTTGGTCGTAACCTCTTGCGTCACCATCACCATTTACTTTTGCCATTACTGTTGTAATTGCAGCAGTTAGAGTAGTTTTACCATGGTCAACGTGTCCAAGAGTTCCAACGTTAACGTGTTGTTTGGAGCGGTCGAATTTTTCTTTAGCCATTTTATAGTTCCTCCTTTAATTAAATAAAAGTAATTTTATTGTTTATTAACTTAAGAATAAAGATAAAATTTATTCTTTGTCCTCACTAATTGTTATACGTTAGTTCCGTAAAAAAATCAATTATTGTCCAGCGTTTTTCTCGATAATTTCTTCTGAGATGCTCTTCGGTACTTCTTCGTAATGATCGAATGTCATGGTATACGTACCGCGGCCTTGCGTGTTAGAACGCAGAGCGGTTGCGTAACCGAACATTTCAGAGAGTGGTACGTAGGATTTAACAAGCTGTGCGTTACCGCGAGCTTCCATTCCTTCAATACGTCCACGACGAGAAGTAACGTCACCCATGATATCTCCCATGTATTCTTCTGGGATAACAATTTCAACATACATCATAGGTTCAAGCAGAACTGGACTACATTTGTTCTTCGCTGCTCTTAATGCCATAGATGCTGCAATCTTAAACGCCATTTCGTTAGAGTCGACATCGTGATAGCTACCATCATATAGTGTTGCCTTCACATCGATTAACGGATATCCAGCTAATACACCAGTTTCAAGTGCTTCTTCGATACCTTGCTCAACAGATGGGATATACTCACGAGGAACAACCCCACCAACAATTGCGTCTTCGAATTCAAATCCAGCGCCTTCTTCATTCGGTTCAAACTTAACCCAAACGTGTCCGTATTGTCCACGGCCACCAGATTGACGAATGAATTTACCTTCCACTTCCGCAGCTGCACGGAATGTTTCACGGTAGGCAACTTGCGGAGCACCTACGTTAGCTTCTACTTTAAACTCACGCTTCAAGCGGTCAACAATAACGTCTAGGTGAAGTTCACCCATACCCGAGATGATTGTTTGACCAGTTTCCGTATTTGTTTCCGTCTTGAATGTCGGGTCTTCTTCAGCAAGTTTCGCTAGCGCTGTACCCATCTTATCTTGGTCTGCTTTCGTCTTCGGCTCGATTGCAACCGAGATTACCGGCTCAGGGAATTCCATAGACTCTAAGATAACAGGATTTTTTTCATCGCAAAGTGTATCTCCAGTTGCAGTGTCTTTTAGTCCGACTGCTGCAGCGATTTCTCCAGCGTAAGCAATAGAAATTTCTTCACGGGAGTTAGCGTGCATCTGAAGGATACGACCAACACGTTCGCGTTTGTCTTTCACTGTGTTTTTCACGTAGGAACCGGATTTTAGCGTTCCGGAGTAAACACGGAAGAATGTCAATTTACCTACGAACGGATCCGTCATTACTTTAAATGCCAATGCTGCGAATGGCGCATTGTCATCTGATTCACGTGTAACTTCTTCTTCTGATCCTGGGACGATACCTTCGATTGCAGCAACGTCTGTTGGAGCTGGAAGGTAGTCAAGCACACCATCTAGAAGTAATTGTACACCTTTGTTTTTGAAGGCAGAACCACAGAATACAGGGTAGAAATCTACAGATAGAGTAGCTTGACGAATTGCTTTTTTCAATTCACCTTCTGTGATCTCTTCACCTTCAAGATATTTCATCATTAGATCTTCGTCTGTTTCCGCAACTGCTTCGATTAACTCTGCACGAAGTTCTTCTGCTTGGTCTTTTAGCTCAGCAGGGATTTCAGATGCTTCATCAACTGTACCTAAATCGTCTTTGTAGAAGTGAGCTTCCATTGTGATTAGGTCAATGATTCCGTTAAAATCGTCCTCTGCTCCAATTGGCATTTGAACTGGATGCGCATTTGCACCTAAACGGTCTCTCAACGTTTTAGTAGCATATAAGAAATCAGCGCCAGTTTTATCCATCTTGTTAATGAATACCATTCTTGGTACGCCATATGTTGTAGCTTGGCGCCACACTTGTTCTGTTTGTGGTTCAACTCCAGATTGAGCATCAAGAACTGTAACTGCACCATCAAGAACTCTTAGCGAACGCTCAACTTCAACTGTGAAGTCCACGTGCCCTGGAGTATCAATAATATTGATTCGATGGTTTTTCCATTGAGCTGTTGTAGCAGCGGATGTGATTGTAATTCCACGTTCCTGTTCCTGCTCCATCCAGTCCATTTGTGACGCACCTTCGTGCGTTTCACCAAGTTTGTGAATACGTCCTGTATAGAAAAGAATACGCTCGGTTGTAGTGGTTTTACCAGCATCAATATGTGCCATAATCCCAATATTTCGCGTCTTTTCCAAGGAGAACTCTCTAGCCATGTATTCTTCTCCTTCCTATTAAGTGCTTTTATTAGTTTAATCTTACCAACGATAGTGAGCGAATGCTTTGTTCGCTTCTGCCATCTTGTGCATTTCTTCACGGCGTCTAACTGCTGCGCCCGTGTTATTAGAAGCATCGATTATTTCATTAGCAAGTCTATCTTCCATTGTTTTCTCACCGCGCAGACGGGAGTAATTTACAAGATAACGTAAACCTAAAGCTTGACGACGTTCTGGGCGAACTTCAATCGGTACTTGATAGTTAGATCCCCCAACACGGCGTGCACGCACTTCAAGTACAGGCATTACATTCTTCATCGCCTGTTCAAAAACTTCCATTGGATCTTGTCCTGTACGCTCTTGAACAAGGTTGAATGCTTTATAAAGAATCTTTTGTGCCTTACCTCTCTTCCCATCAACCATAATCTGGTTGATAAGGCGAGTAACTAATTTTGAACTATAAAGTGGATCTGGTAAGACATCGCGCTTAGGTACTGGTCCTTTACGTGGCATATGTCTACCTCCTTTCTTCTCTATCTGATTTCAGTTTCAATTAATTTTCTTTTGGCTTTTTCGCACCATACTTGGAGCGTCCTTGCATACGTCCTTCTACACCTGCAGTATCAAGTGCACCACGTACAACGTGATAACGTACCCCAGGTAAGTCTTTTACACGTCCACCGCGAAGTAAAACAACGCTGTGCTCTTGTAAGTTGTGGCCAATTCCAGGGATGTATGCAGTAACTTCCATGTTATTAGATAAACGAACACGCGCATATTTACGTAATGCTGAGTTCGGTTTTTTAGGAGTTAGTGTACCAACACGAGTACATACACCACGTTTTTGTGGAGAATTTAGTTTTGTGAACTGCTTTTTAAAGCTGTTGTATCCTACGTTAAGTGCAGGAGAGTCATACTTTTTAGGCTTGCTCACGCGACCTTTACGGATTAATTGGTTAATTGTAGGCATTCTATCGTTTCCTCCTTCCTCTTCATTTATGGATGATTATAACAAGCTATTTAGAAGTGAGATGTAACACCACACATCCAGGTGGTTCATTCTAAGGTAAAAAAGAATGATTGGCGGAAAACCCACCAAAACTCTTCTTTATTGCTATAGTCGAAACACCAACTTCTTTAACGTTTACTTCCTTCATCCTTAAAAGTAACAAGTGGAATCGGAAGCACCTTGAATATAGTAACATTGACGGTTTTCAATGTCAATATTTTTCTTGTTAATTTTCAGGTGCTTCCTATTTTTCACTTGATTGTCTTGACTTCATTTGTATTTATTGTACGGTCTCTTCCGTTTCTTCGTTACCTTCTGTTGCAGGCTGGTCTAACCCCGCTTCAATCGTACGGTATTGTTGCATTCCAGTACCTGCTGGGACAAGTTTCCCGATAATGACGTTCTCCTTCAGACCAAGGAGCTCATCACGTTTCCCTTTGATTGCAGCATCTGTAAGAACTCTTGTTGTTTCTTGGAAGGATGCCGCAGATAGGAAGGAATCTGTCTCAAGAGATGCTTTCGTAATTCCTAACAAGACCGGTTTTCCAATCGCAGGATTTCCATTGTTTAGAAGAACTGGTGCATTGATTTCCCTGAACTGATGTAACTCTAATAAAGATCCTGGTAAAGCGTCCGTATCTCCAGCATTAACTACACGGACTTTGCGGAGCATTTGACGCACCATTACTTCAACGTGTTTATCGCCGATTTCAACACCTTGCATTCGGTATACCCGTTGTACTTCACGCAATAGATAATCTTGAACACCTTCGACGCCTTTTACGCGCAGCAGTTCTTTCGGGTCAACCGATCCTTCTGTCAATTCTTGACCTACTTCTACTTGGTCACCTTCTGCAACTTTCATTCTTGCATTATATGGTACAGGGTAAGAGCGCTGCTCAACCGTACCTTGGATAACAATTTCATATTTGTCTTTTGTTTCTTTAATTTCCTGGACCGTACCGCCGATCTCTGTAATCGCGGCTTCCCCTTTCGGATTACGAGCTTCAAATAGCTCTTGAATACGTGGTAAACCTTGGGTGATATCATCTCCTGCAACACCGCCAGTGTGGAATGTACGCATTGTTAACTGTGTACCTGGTTCCCCAATGGACTGGGCTGCAATAATACCTACCGCTTCTCCAACTTCCACATCTGAACCTGTTGCAAGGTTACGTCCATAACACTTCTGACAAACACCATGCTTCGTATTACATGTAAACGCAGTACGAATGGTAACTTCTTTAATACCAGCATTGATGATCTCTTTCGCCTGGTCTTCGTTGATCATTTCGTTATGCCCTGCGATGATTGTTCCATTTTCCGGATGAACTACATCATTGAATGCTGTGCGGCCTACTAGGCGGTCAAATAATGGTTCAATTACTTCTGAGCCATCTTCTAAGGAAGTTACGACAAGGCCACGGTCTGTTCCACAATCTTCTTCACGGATAATAACATCTTGCGCAACGTCCACTAGACGTCTCGTCAAGTAACCAGAGTCGGCCGTCTTAAGCGCCGTATCCGCAAGTCCTTTACGGGCACCGTGTGTAGAAATAAAGTATTCAAGAACCGTTAACCCTTCACGGAAGCTGGATTTGATCGGGAGCTCGATAATCTTACCAGATGGGTCGGCCATGAGTCCACGCATTCCAGCAAGCTGTGTAAAGTTCGATGCGTTACCCCGTGCTCCAGAGTCACTCATCATGTAAATTGGGTTCCGGTTGTCGAGCGATTCCATCAGTTTCTCCTGGATGTAGTCCTTCGCCTGTGTCCAGATTGCAATAACACGATCGTAACGTTCTTCTTCCGTCACAAGACCACGACGGAATTGCTTAAGCACTTTATCGACTTTTTCTTGTGCTTCATCTAAGATTTTTTCTTTACCCGGCAAGACGACAATATCTGAGATACCCACCGTCATACCAGCCTTCGTTGAATACTTGAATCCTAAATCTTTCATGCGGTCAAGCATTTTGGATGTTTCAATAATCTTAAAGCGTTTAAAGACTTCTGCAATAATATCGCCAAGAAAGCCTTTCTTAAACGGCTTAACAATTTCACTGTTTTTAATTAGCTCTGTTACATCTGTTCCCGCTTCTACAAAGAACTTATCTGGCGTTTGCTGCTCCAAGTTCGTCCTTGTCGGCTCATTAATATACGGGAATGAGTCTGGTAGTATTTCATTAAAGATCAGTTTACCAACTGTTGTAAGTAATAGCTGGTTGTTCTGCTCTTCTGTAAATGTCTTATTGTTTAAGCTACCTGCTTGAACTGCAACCCTCGTATGCAAATGGACATTTCCATTATAGTAAGACATGAGTGCTTCATTCGCGTCTTTGAAAATACTTCCCTCACCGATTGCATCTTCACGTTCCAATGTTAAATAATAGTTTCCTAAAACCATATCCTGTGAAGGAGTAACAACCGGTTTACCATCTTTAGGGTTAAGAATATTTTGGGCTGCAAGCATGAGAAGACGAGCTTCCGCTTGAGCTTCTGCTGATAACGGCACGTGAACTGCCATTTGGTCACCGTCAAAGTCAGCGTTATAAGCTGTACATACGAGCGGGTGCAAGTGAATGGCCCGGCCATCTACGAGCGTTGGCTCGAAGGCTTGAATCCCTAAACGGTGCAGAGTAGGTGCACGGTTTAAAAGCACTGGATGTTCTTTAATAACATCTTCCAGTACATCCCATACATCCGGATGAACCCGTTCAATTTTACGTTTTGCAGATTTAATATTGTGCGCAAGCCCTCTATCAACCAATTCTTTCATAATGAATGGCTTGAAGAGTTCAAGTGCCATTTCTCTTGGAAGTCCACACTGGTACATTTTTAAACTCGGTCCAACTACGATAACCGAACGGCCAGAGTAATCTACCCGTTTTCCGAGCAAGTTTTGACGGAAACGACCTTGCTTCCCTTTCAACATATGAGAGAGGGATTTTAACGGTCTGTTTCCTGGACCAGTAACTGGGCGACCTCTACGTCCGTTATCAATTAAAGCATCTACCGCTTCTTGAAGCATACGTTTTTCGTTTTGCACAATAATGCCTGGTGCTCCAAGATCCAGCAATCTTTTCAGGCGGTTGTTTCTGTTAATTACTCGGCGGTACAGATCATTCAGGTCCGATGTTGCAAAGCGGCCACCATCAAGCTGTACCATTGGGCGGATTTCAGGTGGAATAACCGGCAGGACATCTAAAACCATCCAATCTGGTTCATTCCCGGAATTACGAAATGCTTCCATGACTTCAAGCCGTTTGATTGCTCTTGTTCTGCGCTGACCTTGAGCAGTCTTCAGCTCTTCACGTAATGCTTTTACTTCTTTTTCCAGATCAATATCCTGAAGAAGCTTACGAATCGCTTCAGCACCCATTTCAGCTCGGAAGGATTTTCCGTATTTATCGTAATACGCACGGTATTCTTTCTCGGATAATAGTTGTTTCTTCTCAAGTGGTGTGTTGCCCGAATCTGTGACAATATATGCAGCAAAGTAGATGACTTCTTCTAATGCTCGTGGTGACATATCAAGCACTAATCCCATCCGGCTTGGAATTCCTTTGAAATACCAAATGTGGGATACCGGTGCAGCAAGTTCAATATGTCCCATTCTTTCACGGCGTACTTTTGCTTTTGTCACTTCCACTCCACAACGGTCACAAACAACGCCTTTATATCTAACTCGCTTGTATTTCCCGCAGTGACATTCCCAGTCCTTTTGGGGACCGAAAATTCTTTCACAGAACAGGCCATCTTTTTCTGGTTTGAGCGTTCGATAATTAATTGTTTCTGGTTTCTTTACTTCTCCGAAAGACCATGAACGGATTTTCTCAGGGGAAGCTAAACCAATTTTCATATATTCAAACGTATTTACATCTAGCAAGGGGCAATCCTCCCTTATTTAGTGTGCTGTATTTATATAAGAGAAGGAGAATTGATAGCCCATTACCAATTCTCACTCCTGTTTAATTGTAGAAAGTTATAAAATTTAATTGCTGTACGTAACTAAATCCTTGAACAGCCACGTCCAGCTCTAGCGCCCAGCAACTATCAAACTTCACACTCTTCCAATCGATAAGTCAACATCGGCTCTCTACGTTCGCCGTGTTTCCTTTATCTCATTCCAGAGTGCTCCAGTTTGTACGTTGCTAACCGGGCGCTTACGCTTTTGGTTATTAATTTTCTTCGATATCTAAATTGAGTTTGGATGCTGCTTGAACCTCTTCATCCTCTAGCTCACGCATATCGATTTCATCTTCTTGGCTGTTCAGCATTTTCACGTCAAGCCCTAAGCTCTGAAGCTCTTTAATCAATACTTTGAATGATTCAGGAACTCCCGGTTCAGGTACATTATGACCTTTCACGATTGATTCGTATGTTTTCACACGGCCAACCGTGTCATCGGATTTGACAGTTAAAATCTCTTGCAGGGTGTATGCTGCACCGTATGCTTCAAGTGCCCACACTTCCATCTCACCGAAACGCTGACCACCAAATTGTGCTTTACCTCCAAGCGGCTGCTGGGTAACAAGTGAATATGGTCCAGTGGAACGTGCGTGTAGTTTGTCATCAACCATATGTGCTAGTTTCAGCATATACATGACTCCGACAGATACGCGGGTATCAAAGGACTCACCTGTTCTTCCATCGTAAAGGACGGTTTTCGCATCTCTTGCCATCCCAGCCTCCTCCAATGTCGCATAGACATCTTCCTCCGTTGCTCCGTCAAATACTGGAGATGCAACGTGAAGTCCAAGCAGTCTTGCCGCCATTCCAAGATGGAGTTCGAACACTTGTCCGATGTTCATTCGCGATGGTACCCCAAGCGGGTTCAGCATAATATCAATCGGTGTTCCATCTGGCATAAACGGCATATCTTCTTCCGGTAAAATCTTCGAGATAACACCTTTGTTTCCGTGCCGTCCTGCCATTTTATCCCCTTCAGATATTTTACGCTTCTGAACGATATAGACGCGAACAAGTTGATTCACACCTGGCGAAAGCTCATCTCCGTCTTCACGGTTAAATACGCGAACGTCAAGAATGATTCCTCCACCGCCATGTGGCACACGCAGGGATGTGTCTCTTACTTCACGGGCTTTCTCTCCAAAAATCGCATGAAGCAGACGTTCTTCAGCAGAAAGCTCCGTAACTCCCTTAGGCGTTACTTTACCGACAAGAATATCTCCGTCTTTCACTTCCGCTCCAATCCGGATGATTCCTTCTTCATCAAGATTTTTCAGTGCGTCTTCTCCGACGTTTGGAATATCTCTTGTAATTTCTTCCGGACCAAGTTTTGTATCA
Organism: Oceanobacillus alkalisoli; assembly: GCF_022213125.1. Lineage (NCBI taxonomy): Bacteria > Bacillati > Bacillota > Bacilli > Caryophanales > Bacillaceae > Oceanobacillus > Oceanobacillus alkalisoli. Next base: position 91,053 of record NZ_JAKNRA010000011.1, read on the forward strand.
CGAGCTTCCAGTTCAAATTCTTCAATATGAATGGATGTATATACGTCATCTTTGACGAGACGCTCACTCATAATAATCGCATCTTCATAGTTATAACCTTCCCAAGTCATGAAGCCGACTAACACGTTACGACCGAGTGCAAGTTCTCCAAGCTCCATTGACGGACCATCTGCAAGGACTTCGCCTCTTGTTACGCGGTCCCCTTCTTTAACGATTGGACGCTGGTTATAACATGTTCCTTGGTTTGTACGTTGGAACTTCTGTAATCTGTATGTGTCCGTATCTCCTTCAACTTCTTTACCGTCCACTTCAGAAATACGGCGAATGACGACTTCTTTTGCTTCAACACGCTCCACAATTCCGTTGTGGCGACAAATAACAGCAGCACCAGAATCTTTACCATTCACATACTCCATACCCGTACCAACAATTGGAGACTCAGGAACAAGTAACGGAACAGCCTGCTTCTGCATATTTGCACCCATTAGTGCGCGGTTCGAGTCATCATTCTCAAGAAATGGAATACATGCTGTCGCCGCAGAAACAACCTGCTTTGGTGACACATCCATATAATCAATCTTATCCCTGGATACGACAATGTTATCTTCACGGAAACGAGCAATTACTTCTTCATTCACGAAGCGGTTATTCTCATCTAATGGAGCATTCGCTTGCGCAACGATGTAATTATCTTGCTCATCAGCCGTTAAATAGTCGATTTGTTCCGTTACTTGACCGGTTTCTGGGTCAACACGACGATATGGGGACTCAATAAAACCGAATTTATTTACCTTTGCATAACTCGATAAGGAGTTGATCAAGCCGATGTTCGGTCCTTCAGGTGTTTCAATTGGACACATACGCCCGTAGTGGGAATAGTGTACGTCACGAACTTCGAATCCTGCTCGTTCACGGGTCAGACCTCCCGGACCAAGCGCTGATAAACGACGCTTATGTGTAAGCTCTCCTAGTGGGTTCGTTTGGTCCATGAACTGGGATAACTGCGAACTACCAAAGAACTCTTTAATCGATGCAATAACAGGACGAATATTGATCAGTTGCTGTGGTGTAACACTTGATGTGTCCTGAATGGACATTCTCTCACGCACTACACGCTCCATACGAGATAAACCGATTCGGAATTGGTTTTGAAGGAGCTCACCAACCGAACGCAGACGACGATTCCCTAAATGGTCGATATCGTCCACATCACCAACATTATGCAATTGATTAAAGAAATAACTGATTGATGCCAGGATGTCCGCTGGTGTAATATTTTTAATGTCTCTGTCTACACCGCCGTTTCCAATGATCGTTAACTCCCGCTCACCTTCTGGATCTGTCGGGTCAACAATCCGAATCGATTGCAATACAATATCCTCATCTAACACACCGTCATGCGGGCTGAAGGTTTTTTCTCCCAGTTTTTCTTCTTCTCTTTCAAGAAGCGGGATTAATTTGTCTAATAACTTACGTTCTAGACGGTCACCTTTTTCCGCAAGAACTTCTCCTGTTTCCGGGTCAGCTATTGTTTCAGCTAATACCTGATTGAACAGACGGTTCTTGATGTTTAGTTTTTTATTCATTTTATAACGACCAACGTGTGCCAAGTCATAGCGCTTCGGATCGAAAAAGCGTGTGACCAAAAGGCTTTTCGCGTTTTCAACTGTCGGAGGCTCCCCTGGACGAAGGCGTTCGTAAATTTCTAGTAATGCTTTTTCAGTTGTTTCAGTATTATCTTTTTCAAGGGTGTTTCTTAAATACTCATTATCACCGATCAATTCGATGATTTCCTGATCCGTACCAAATCCTAATGCTCGTAACAGCACTGTAATCGGTAATTTCCGCGTTCGGTCAATTCGTACAAAAGCGACGTCTTTTGCATCCGTCTCAAACTCAAGCCATGCACCACGGTTCGGAATAACAGTGGCTTGCACACCACGTCTACCGTTCTTATCAAATTTATCACTGAAGTACACACTTGGGGAACGTACAAGCTGCGAGACGATTACACGTTCAGCTCCGTTAATAATGAACGTTCCTGTATCAGTCATCAACGGGAAGTCACCCATAAATACTTCTTGTTCCTTCACTTCACCGGTTTCGTTGTTTAATAACCGAACCCGTACTCGAAGCGGGGCATTATAGGTCACATCTCTTTCCTTTGATTCGTCCACAGGATAGTTAGGCTCACCTAAACTATAATCTACAAACTCTAATGATAGGTTTCCGGTGAAATCTTCAATTGGTGAAATATCTCTGAACATTTCCCGTAACCCTTCCTCCATGAACCATTCATAAGAAGCGGTTTGAATTTCGATTAAATTTGGCAGCTCCAACACTTCACTGATACGTGCATAGCTTCTACGCTGGCGATGCTTGCCATATTGAACTAGTTGTCCTGTCAACTGCTTCACCCCTTAAAATCTTATGTTTTCGCAGATTTTCTTCTACGGAAATTTTTTCATAAATAAAAACGATAATGGAAACATAAACCAATTTCGTTTTATTGCATACGCATATCTTCGTAAGGTTACCTCTTCGTTTAGAACTGTATTTTTTAAAGAAAATAAAATACAGTTGTACAACTCGTTTAAATTTTGGTAAACTATATGAAGAAATATTAATCAAGCTGTCTAGAATACTTCATCCATTGTCCCCGTCCATAGATAAAATATACGTTTATACCCGTATAATCCTCGTTCCGACTTGACAAATGGAGCCAATCTTAGCATTATAGTATGTTACCACAACAAGGCCATCAGGTCAAACTTTACGTGCTCTTAAAATATAATAACCTTTTTCTCTAGCAACGACTGTCACATTTCCGAATAGTTCGTTGATCTTTTTCTGCGCAGATGGCGCACCTTGTTTCTTTTGGATGACTACCCACAGCTCACCATTCTTCACTAAAGCTTTTTCCGCATCCTCAAACATCCCATGCACGATATCCTTGCCAGCTCGAATTGGCGGGTTCGTGATTATCGCAGCAAAAGTTCTTTTTTTCAACCCTGAAAACCGGTCGCTATTTACAACTGCCACATTTGACAAACTATTTTCCTTGGCATTTTCCTCCGCTAATCGGATCGCTCTTTCATTTACATCCGCAAGCACTACATCCCTCTTTGGAAAAGATCCCGCTAAAGAAATGCCAATCGGTCCATAACCACAACCAAGATCCAAAAAGTCTCCTTGGACGGATGGTTCGGCAAAACACTCAATCAACAAACGCGAGCCAAAATCGATTCTATTTTTAGAGAAAACATTCGTGTCACTTGTGAATGTATACGTCTGATTCCGTAATTCCGCTTTCCAGGTTTTTGGTGAACTATCTGTATGGGGCTTTTTTGAATAGTAATGCTCGGTCATTCGGAACACCACGCTTCTGATTATCATTTATCGTGTGTAAGGCGGGACCTTAAAAGTCGCAACCTTAGAAGTAATTGTAATGGAATAGATAGATGAAGAATAAGAAATTGTTATGAACAAGAGCCCGTCGACATGAACGACGAGCTCTTTATTTAAATAAACTTATTTAACTTCTACTTCAGCGCCAGCTTCTTCAAGCTTACCTTTAACTTCTTCAGCTTCTTCTTTCGCTACGCCTTCTTTAATTGCTTTTGGTGCGTTATCCACAAGGTCTTTTGCATCTTTAAGTCCAAGACCAGTGATTTCACGAACTGCTTTAACAACTTTAATTTTAGAAGCGCCTGCTCCTGTAAGAACAACGTCAAATTCTGTTTGCTCTTCAGCAGCTCCGCCACCAGCAGCTCCGCCTGCAACTGCAACTGGAGCAGCAGCTGTTACGCCAAACTCTTCCTCAATAGCTTTTACTAAGTCGTTTAATTCTAAAACGGACATTTCTTTAATCGCACTAATCATTTCTTCTTTAGTCATGATTTAAATCCTCCTAATTAATTTTAATTTTTATACGTTCTGGCATTATGCGCCTTGTTCTTCCTCTTCTTTATCAGCAACAGACTTAACTGCATAAGCAAGGTTGCGGATTGGTGCTTGCAGCACGCTGAGTAACATAGAAACCATACCTTCGTAGTTCGGCAGGTCAGCAAGCTCTTTAATCTGTTCTAAAGAAACTACTTGCCCTTCGATGACGCCACCTTTAATTTCAAGCTCTTCATTCTCCTTAGCGAAGTTGTTAAGGACACGAGCAGGTGCTACGACGTCATCTTTTCCGAAAGCAATAGCGTTCGGTCCGGTAAGCACATCGTTTAGACCTTCTAATTCTGCAGCTTCTACAGCACGACGGGTCATCGTGTTTTTGTAAACATGAAACTCAATACCTTCTTCACGTAGTTGTTTACGTAATTCAGTAACTTGCGCAACGTCAAGTCCGCGGTAGTCGACTACAACAGACGTTTGACTTTCTTTGAACTTATCTGCGATTTCTTGTACAATTTGCTTCTTTTGTTCCAATACATTAGACATTGTTCCACCTCCTAATTACTTATACCATACCGTTCTATTAGCATTTTCCGTATCAAGTCTATAAAAAAAGCCCTCAGATAGACATGAGAGCTTTATACCACTTTCCAAATAAGCGTACTTGGATCGTTTTTATAAAACACCTCGGCGGGAAATTAAGCGACGGGTCGCACCTGCTGTCTACGGTATAATGTATTCTTTTATAACGTAATCAGTATATCAGATGACTTATTTCAAGTCAATGATTTGTTTATTTGTACCCAGAAACGTCAACCTTGACGCCAGGTCCCATTGTTGAAGCAACAGAAACGTTCTTCAAGTAGTTACCTTTTGATGATTGAGGCTTCACTTTAACAATTTGATCAATGATTGCTTCTAGGTTCTCAACAAGTTTGTTTTCATCGAAAGAAGCTTTACCGAATGGAACATGAACGTTGGACTGCTTATCAACACGATATTCTACTTGTCCAGCTTTAATATCGTTAACTGCTTTTTCCACTTCAAATGTTACAGTTCCAGTTTTCGGGTTAGGCATTAGACCACGAGGTCCAAGCACTCTACCAAGCTTACCTACTTCAGCCATCATGTCCGGAGTTGCAACAATCACATCAAAATCAAACCAACCACCGTTGATTTTCTCGATGAATTCTGCCTCACCTACATAGTCAGCTCCAGCAGCTTCTGCTTCTTTTGCTTTTTCACCTTTCGCGAAAACAAGTACGCGTTGCGTTTTACCAGTTCCGTGCGGCAGAACCATTGCTCCGCGGATTTGTTGGTCCGCTTTCTTCGGATCTACTCCCAGACGGAATGCTACTTCCATTGTTTCGTCAAAACTGGCTTTTGCAGTTTGTTTAGCAAGGGAAACAGCTTCATTGATTTCGTATGTTTTTGAACGATCAATCAGCTTTTCTGCTTCTTGATACTTTTTACCTCTTTTTGCCATTATATTTCCTCCTCTATTGTGGTGTTAGCGGTTATACCTCCCACGTTTGAACCTCCCATGACTAAAAGTCAAAGGATTCCTAGAAACAGAGCATACCTTGTAAATGCATTTCTTAGCTTACAGCAGTTTCTCTTATATATCCTAGGCACTACCCGTAATTCCTACGGTGAAAGCTTAAGTTTATGGGTGCGTTGCACTCCTCCAGCTATCCGACTGCTTTGTTTTCGCTTTTCGGATAGCGGGGAGGGGGTGTTCGACTAAGTATGCCACGTCCTGCGGCAACGTCGAACCACTCACTTCCTGCGAGCGAGTCTGCACGCACCTAAACGGTTGCTTACTCTCTTGTGAAATAGCTGTGATTCCAGAGGGAGACCACAGCTAACCAAGTTTTGAAATTAGTCTTCGATTGTAATACCCATGCTTCGGGCAGTACCTTCGACCATACGCATAGCAGCTTCAACATCTGCTGCATTCAAGTCTTGCATTTTTGTTTCTGCGATTTCTTTTACTTCAGCACGTTTAACTGTAGCCACTTTTGTTTTGTTTGGCTCACCAGATCCAGCGTTAATTCCTGCCGCTTTCTTAAGCAGAACAGCTGCTGGTGGAGTTTTCGTAACAAATGTAAATGAACGGTCTTCAAATACCGTAATTTCTACAGGGATAATTAAACCTGCCTGTTCTTGTGTACGTGCATTGAACTCTTTACAGAATCCCATAATGTTAATACCCGCTTGACCAAGTGCTGGTCCAACCGGTGGTGCTGGAGTAGCTTTACCAGCAGGGATTTGCAATTTCACTAATTTGATTACTTTATTAGCCACGAGACACACCTCCTTAAAGTCCGTGATGTGGTATTAGGGATTTCCCCTCCCACTCTTACTCAAGTACTTCAACTGCGAAGCACATAAATAACATAGAAATTCTACCATGTATAAAGTAAAATTGCAAGGGGGAATTTTATTTTATACTATAAACAATCATACTACCAATTAACCTGAGCTGTTCTATAGTTTCTCCACCTGAGTAAAATCTAGTTCGATAGGTGTTTCTCTACCGAACATATTGACATGGACTTTTAACTTCTGTTTATCCAGATCAATATTTTCAATCGTTCCTTCAAAGTCTGCGAATGGTCCTTCTTTCACCTTCACATTCTCTTTCAATTCAAAATCAACTTGTACTTCAGATGCTTGGACTCCCATTCGTTTCAGAACAGCATCAACTTCATCCGGTAATAATGGTGTTGGTTTTGTTCCGTGACCACTTGAACCGACGAATCCAGTTACGCCTGGTGTATTCCGTACAACGTACCAGGAATCATCTGTCATCACCATTTCTGTTAAAACGTAACCAGGGAAAGATTTCTTTTTAACTACTTTCTTTTTCCCATTTTTAATTTCTGTTTCTTCGTCCTCCGGAACAACAACGCGGAAAATTTTATCTTGCATCCCCATTGTTTCTACTCGTTTTTCGAGGTTGATTTTCACTTTATTTTCATAACCAGAGTACGTATGCACAACATACCAATTTTTCTCCATGTATTCAGGACAGTACGCCCTTTCCCTCCCTTAGATAGTATAATCGGAGTACACCTGTTTTATCCCAATATGAAAAACCCGGCTGATTGCGGGTTTTCTTTTGAATGTATATTTATTTTCATTATAGCATAGTTAACGGATTATTATTCAAAGAAGTTCTAAAAGCTGTGAAATTCCGAAGTCGACAATGAAAAAGAAGATGGCGATTAAAACAACAGTCGTTAATACGATCACCGTATAACTTCTTAGTTCCTTGCCAGTTGGCCAGCTCACCTTTTTCATTTCCCTTGAAACATTCTTCAAGAACTTAAACATTCTTTGTACCCCCCAAGCTCCACCTCATGCGCTACTTTGTCTCTTGATGTAATGTATGTTTCCCACAGTGCTTGCAAAATTTCTTCATTTCTAATCTGGTAGATGTTGTGGATACATTTTTATTTGTTGAATAATTTCTACTTGAACAAATAGCACATGCTAAAGTTATCTTCCTACTCATCTTATCATCCCACTAACAGGGTATTTTTTCAACTAATAATGTAGCACGTTTCCTCGCTCTGTGTCAACGGCATCTTTCTATTAAATCTTTATTTCATTTCCTTTAATCAGTTGCTCGAGCTTTTTCTTTACTCGTTGCAGCGCATTATCAATCGACTTGAGGTGTCGTCCTAGCTTCGTAGATATCTCTTGATAGGAACACCCATCGAGGTAGAGGTGAAGTACTTGCTTTTCGAACCCGCTTAATAATTCTGAAAGCTTCAGTTCCATGTCTACGAGTTTCTCTTGATTCACCAATAATTCTTCAGGATCTATGGACCTTGAGCCTGCAATCACATCGATTAGCGTTCGATCTGATTCTTCGTCAAAAATAGGCTTGTCCAATGAAATATAGGAGTTTAGCGGGGTATGTTTTTGCCTTGTGGCTGTTTTGATAGCGGTAATTATTTGCCTCGTAATACATAATTCGGCAAAGGCTTTGAAAGAAGAAAGCTTCTCTTTGTCATAGTCACGAATTGCTTTGTAAAGACCTATCATTCCTTCCTGAACGATATCCTCACGATCTGCTCCAATCAAGAAGTATGTCCGCGCTTTACCTTGGACAAAATTGCGGTATTTGTTGATTAGAAAATCTAGCGCATGTTTATCTTCTTGATGAACTAAATGAATAAGCTTTTCATCATCAAGCATATGTAAGCCTGAATATTCCATGTCTAGTTGCTTGACTTCCACCAAGAATTACCCCCGTTCACATATGATAAGCTAACTGTAAACGTTATTATATACAGGAGAAGTGCTTTCGTCAATATAGCTTGAAGCATTTTAACGTAAAAAGGAGAAAAAAATCTATTTTCTCAATTTTCTCCTCTTCTCATTTTTTCAAAGCGCTCAAGAATATCTTGATCGAGGATGATTTTTGTTTGAGGCTGTTTTTTCTCCTGTTCCTTCAAACGTTCATCAATTTCTTCCTCCATATCGCGAATATCGACTTTCAGCTCACGGGCGGAGATGCGTAATGCCCCTTGAGCAAAAATCGTGCGCTGCTCTGTATAATCGTTGGTCGCTACATAAACTTGTGTCTTGACGTTTTTTAATTTTTTGATTAACCGTTCAATACGTTCATCAGCGGTTTCATTTTCTTTCGTATAGATAACTTCTATCTTGAACTGTTTTAGCTTGCTCTCTTTACCCGGCGCCTCGTGGGCGTCAAACACGATAATAACCTTCATCCCCGTAAATGCCTGGTACTCAGCCATACGCTCAATGAGAAGATCCCTTGCCGCGGCCATATCCCCGTCACGCAGACGTTGCAATTCCTCCCAATCCCCAATGATGTTGTAACCATCTACTAATAATATATCCATTAGCTTTCACCCAGCGGATTTCGCTTTCTATAAACTTCATATAACAATAAGCTGCAAGCAACGGAAGCATTTAATGATAAAACTTCGCCGTACATCGGGATACTTACCGTCCAATCACACTTTTTCCGGACGAGTCGTGAGATACCTTTTCCTTCATTGCCAATGACGACTGCAATTGGTATCGTGCCATCCAGCCTACGGTAATCTTCTGTTGCCTCACCCTCTGTACCAACGACCCAAACTTGTCTTTCCTTTAATTCATCGATTGTATCTGCAATATTCGTTACCCGAACAACCGGAACATGTTCAATAGCTCCTGCTGCCGTTTTCGCGACGGTTGCTGTGAGACCAACAGAGCGGCGTTTCGGAATAATCACCCCATGAACACCTGTAGCGTCTGCTGTTCGTAAAATAGAACCTAGATTATGCGGATCTTCCAGCTCGTCCAAAATAATAAAAAAAGGATCTTCCCCTCTTTGTTCCGCTCGTTCGAAAAGTTCTTCCAAATTTCCATATGCATAAGATGCAACATATGCAACAATTCCTTGGTGATTCCCATTGGAAAGATGATCAAGTTTCGCTTTCGGAACGTGCTGAACGATTGTTCCAGCCTCTTTTGCAAGCTGCTTTAATTTCTTTACCGTATTGGGATTCAACTGCTCGGCAACAAATACTTTATTTACCGAACGCCCCGAGGAAAGTGCCTCCATGACGGGGTTTTTCCCTATGATTATTTCATCGCTCATTGTTGTTCTTCCTTTCCTCCATTGTTGTTGTAATGAATGTTACAGCAGCTTCCATTAGTTCATACAGCCGGTCTTTATTTTCATCTATATAATGATAGCCTAATAACGCTTCAAAGCCTGTACTATAGCGATACGTCTGAACACTGCTATTCTTAGGAATGGAGCCGGACTTTGCATTTCTTCCCCGGGCGACAATGCGCTCTTCTTCCGGGGAAAGCAGTCCGGCTTCCAACCAATGAAACAGTACGGCGGCCTGGCCTTTTGCCGATACAAAATTTACAGCTTTTTGATGTAGCTGATTTGGCTTGACCTGACCCGTTTTGAGTAAATGTTCTCTGACATATACTTCATAAACAGCATCACCCATATAAGCAAGCGCTAAACTTTTCATTTGTTTTGCTTGAAGTGCCATGCTTAGCCTCTTTTCCAGCGAACTCCTTGCGCGGTATCTTCTAAAATAATTGATTTATCTTTTAGTAGATCTCGTATTTCATCTGCACGTTGGTAATCCTTATTTTTCCTTGCTTCATTTCGCTCTTCAATCAGCACCTCGATCTCTTCATCCAAGAGTTCCTGCTCTTCTTCCAAATCAATACCAAGTGTTCCAAGTAACGTAACAATTGTATCTTGGAATGCTTCCAGTATGGATGTATGAGTTTGTTCCTCGGCAAGGTAGATATTCGCTTCTTTTGCAAGGTCGAACAATACGGAAATCGCATTTGCCGTATTAAAATCATCATCCATTTCCTTTTCAAAATCAAGGGTGAACTGCTTGATTTTAGCAAGCCACTCCTCCTGGCTATCGACGAGATTCATGCTTGTTTGTTTACGATGCTCCAAATTATGATAAGCTGTCTTAATTCGTTCTAGACTGATTTTTGCACTATCCAGTAATTCTTCTGTGAAATTAATCGGATGGCGGTAATGCACACTCAGCATAAAGAAACGCAGAACTTGAGGGTCATGCTGATCGATTAAATCTTTTGTCAAAACAAAGTTTCCGAGGGATTTCGACATTTTTTCATTATCGATATTGATATAGCCATTATGCATCCAATAATTCGCAAACGGCTGGTCGTTCATTGATTCCGATTGAGCTATTTCATTTTCATGGTGCGGGAACGTCAAATCCTGACCGCCTGCGTGGATATCAATCGTTTCACCAAGGTACTTCTTCGCCATAGCCGAGCATTCGATGTGCCAGCCGGGTCTGCCATCGCCCCATGGTGAGTCCCAAGCAACTTCTCCGTCCTTCGCTCGTTTCCAAAGTGCAAAATCAAGTGGGTCATCTTTCTTTTCCCCGACCTGAATCCTTGCACCTACTCTCAGCTCATCAATCGACTGCTGTGAAAGCTTTCCGTACCCTTCAAAGGAACGTGGTTTGAAATAGACGTCACCTTCCACTTCATAAGCGTAACCTTTATCAACTAAGCCTTGGATAAAATCAATGATTTCATCCATTGTTTCGGTTACGCGCGGGTGGTAGGTTGCTCTTTTAACACCTAAAGCTTGCACGTCGGCTAAATATGCATCAATGAACCGGTCTGCAAGTGTCCGAACATCTTCGCCACTTTCTTCTGCCGCTTGAATAATCTTATCATCGACATCAGTAAAATTAAGGACATAATCAACTTCATAACCTTTATATTCAAAATAGCGTCTTACCGTATCAAATACAATCGCAGGTCGGGCATTCCCGATATGAATATAGTTATAAACGGTTGGGCCGCATACATACATCTTCAGCTTCCCTGATTCTATTGGTTTAAAATTTTCTTTCTCTCGCGTTAACGTATTAAATAATTTAATCGACATGTTGGAAATGACTCCCCTTCTTCAGCTTTTCAATTTCTGCTTGCAGTATATCAATTTGGCTTTGTATCTCATTGATCCGATCAGCAACCGGATCCGGAAGCTTATGATGATCCAGGTCTTTTACGCGTATTCCGTCTTGGATGATCACTTTGCCAGGGATTCCAACTACAGTGGAGTTATCAGGAACGTCTTTTAAAACGACGGAACCGCCCCCGATTTTCGCGTTCTCTCCAATCGTAATATTACCAAGAACCTTTGCCCCTGTGGATATGAGGGCATTTTTCTTTACTGTCGGATGACGCTTTCCTTTTTCTTTACCAGTTCCTCCAAGCGTGACTCCTTGGTAAATCGTTACGTTATCGGCAATTTCACACGTCTCGCCAATGACGACTCCCATTCCATGGTCAATAAATAGGCGTCTGCCGATTTTTGCCCCGGGATGGATTTCGATCCCTGTCAGGAATCTGCTGATTTGCGAAATCGCACGTGCAAAGAAGAACAATCTTCTGTTATAAAACGCATGGGCAATCCGGTGAAACCATACGGCGTGAAGACCGGAATAGGTTAGAAAAACTTCAAAATAAGTTCGCGCGGCGGGGTCTTGGTCAAACACAACTTCCATATCCTCTTTCATCCGCTTAAATATACCCACCGTCATACCACCTTTCATTTTAATGGCTTCCTTAAACCCAAGTTCACAAATCGAGTTAATCAACATAAAAAAAGCGTCTCTGCATGAGGACAGAGACGCTTGATGCGCGGTTCCACTCTGTTTGAAGAAATTGCTTCCTTCCAACTTGGACTCTTGTTAACGGTAGAGTTCCGCTATTATGTACTATATTTCCATAATAGACTCTGAGGGGCACTTCGGAAGTTTCATTTAAAATCACTCGCAGCCAAGGTGATTCTCTCTGGATAAACGAAGAAAGTCCTACTCTTCCTCTTCAACGTTCAAATATTTACTATTACTATATTACAGTTTCCCGAATTTGTGAACTAGAAAGCTCTGCAATTAATTCACATGTTTTCCCCGAAGAACTCTGTCCAGACGAATCATGACGATTTCTTTGCCAAGCAGCGCGATTGCTTGCGGCAATTCCGGGCCATGGGTTTGACCAGTTGTTGCGACACGAATCGGCATAAATAGCTTTTTCCCTTTATGACCGGTTTCTTTCTGTGTAGCTTTCGTTTGGGCTTTAATTTCGTCAGCGGTAAAAGATTCAAGTGTGTTCAACTTATCTCTAAAGCTTTGAAGAACTTCTGGAACCTGTTCTTCTTCAAGCACTTTAATTGCATCTTCGTTATAATTTATTTCTTCTGTAAAGAACAATTCGGTCAGTTCGACAATTTCTTCACCATAACTCAATTGTTCCTGATAAAGGGCAATTACATTTTCCGCCCACTTGCGTTTATCTTCACCCATGTTTTCCGGCAGTTTTCCAGCAGCAATTAAATGCGGCATGGTAAGGTCGATTACTTTTTCAAGATCGACATTCTTAACGTATTCACCGTTCATCCACTTTAACTTTTGTTGGTCGAAAATAGCTGGAGAAGTCGATAATCTGTCCGGATCAAAGATATCAATTAACGTTTCCTTATCGAAAATCTCTTCTTCTCCAACAGGAGACCAGCCAAGTAAACTAATGAAATTGAACATCGCTTCTGGCAGGTAACCGAGATTGCGATATTGCTCGATGAATTGTAAAATATGTTCATCTCGCTTACTCAACTTCTTCCGGTTCTCATTTAAAATAAGTGTCATATGGCCATATGTCGGCACTTCCCAATCAAAAGCATTAAAAACCATCATTTGTTTCGGTGTATTGGAAATATGCTCTTCTCCGCGAAGCACATGCGAGATTTTCATTAAATGATCATCTATTGCAACTGCAAAGTTATAGGTTGGAATCCCGTTCTTTTTCACGATGACCCAGTCACCAAAATCACTGGATTCAAATGTAATATCACCACGCACAAGGTCATGGAATGTATAGGTTTCATTGTCAGGCACACGGAAACGAATACTTGGAAGTCTGCCTTCTGCTTCGAATGCCGTAATTTGCTCTTCCGTCAGGTTACGGTGGGCACCAGAATACTTCGGCACCTGACCTTTCGCGCGCTGCTCCTCCCGCTCTTGTTCCAGTTCTTCTTCTGTCATATAGCATTTATACGCAAGTCCGCGCTCCAAGAGCTCGTCCACATATTTCCCATATAAATCAAGACGCTCGGTCTGGCGGTATGGTCCGTACTCTCCGCCCACATCCGGGCCTTCTTCCCATTCGATACCTAACCATTTCAAATAGCGGTGCTGACTCTCTTCGCCACCTTCCACATTTCTCTTTTCGTCGGTATCTTCCGTCCGAATAATAAATTTTCCATTATAATGTTTCGCGTACAGATAGTTAAACAGCGCTGTTCTTGCGTTACCAATATGCAAATGACCTGTTGGACTTGGTGCATAACGTACCCGAACCTCATTCGTCATGATGTTTCCCCTCTCTTTTTGAAAATTATGTACCGTAACGCACTTGAAAAGTGATAACAATATAGATGTCATCACTTTTCAAGCATTATCCTTAATAAGTTATACCTTTTTTACAGTGCTTTTTCAAGTGTTTTTGGTTTGGCGAAGATCATTCTGCCTGCAGAAGTCTGCAAGACACTTGTAATAATGACCTCAATTGTTTTTCCGATATAGTCACGGCCTTCTTCGACAACAATCATTGTTCCATCATCCAAATAGGCGATTCCCTGGCGCTGTTCTTTCCCGTCCTTGATTACTTGGACGACCAGTTCTTCTCCTGGTAGGACGACCGGTTTGACTGCATTTGCAAGATCATTAATATTAAGCACAGGAACACGCTGCAGATCACACACTTTATTCAAGTTGAAATCATTCGTTACCACAATTCCATCCGTCACTTTAGCGAGTTTAATCAGCTTGCTGTCCACTTCAGCGATCTCTTCAAAATCACCTTCATAGATCTCTACTGTAATCGGTAATTCTTTTTGAATACGATTCAGCACATCAAGTCCGCGCCGCCCGCGGTTACGCTTCAACGCATCCGAGGAATCCGCAATGTGCTGCAGCTCTCCTAATACAAATTGAGGGATTACTAATGTCCCTTCCAAAAACCCTGTACTGCAAATATCAGCAATTCTACCGTCTATTATAACACTTGTATCAAGTATTTTCGGTTTCGGCATTTCATCTTCTGAATCTGCATCACCTTGATCAGTAGTTTCTTTCAGTTTATCCTTTTTCCCTGTCCGCAGTAAACTCGAAAATTCCTCCCGGCGCCTGAAGCCAACACGGAAACCTAAATAGCCAAGAATTATCGTAATAAAAATCGGCAGTACTTGTGAGAATACTTGGATATTGATATCCTGAAGTGGCATCGTAACGAGATAGGCTATGACAAGTCCGACAATCATTCCTAAGCTACCAAATAATAAGTCCATTGCCGGCAGTTTAATAAGGGTATCTTCTATCCATTTGAAAAAGTTTACGACGTGATCCACAAAAAATGAAGAGAGTAAAAATAAAATAATTGCACCTAATGTCATGCCAAGATATGGGTTTGTCAGCCAGTTCATATCTATATTTAATAAATTAATAATCATGGGGATATACAGGTAACCAATCGTTCCACCAAGGACAATAAAAAAGATATGAACAACTTTTTTTAACATTTTCTCACCTCCTTATGCTTATTATTACCTTTATTTTTCTTTTATAACCCTACGGATAGGAGAGATAAGCTCATTTTTTCACTAAAAGCGTTAAATTCATCTTGCAAGTCCTATTTCTAATGCTTCTTGAATGGTGGAAACACCAACTACTTGAATATCTTTCGGAATCGTCCAACCATCCAAATTATGTTGCGGGCAAATTACCCGCTCGAAACCAAGCTTAGCTGCTTCCTGTACACGTTGTTCAATCCGGGAGACCCTTCTGATTTCTCCAGTCAGTCCAACCTCACCGATGAAAATATCCTTTGGTTCTGTCGGCTGGTCCCGGAAGCTGGATGCAATGCTAATGGCAATTGCCAGATCAATTGCGGGCTCATCCAACTTCACTCCGCCAGCCACTTTCAAATAAGCATCCTGATTCTGCAACATGAAACCAACCCGCTTCTCCAAAACAGCCATGAGCAGCGGAACACGATTCGAATCAATGCCAGTAGCCATTCTACGCGGGTTTCCAAAGCTTGACGGAGCAATGAGTGCTTGAATTTCTACTAGAATCGGCCGCGTTCCTTCCATTGATGCAACTACTGTAGAGCCTGCTGTGCCAGTTTTTCGCTCTTCCAGAAATATTTCCGAAGCGTTCACGACTTCACGTAAACCTTCTTCACGCATCTCAAAAATTCCCATTTCATGTGTACTGCCAAAACGGTTTTTCACACTGCGTAAAATCCGATATGTATGATGTCGTTCCCCTTCAAAATACAACACTGTATCTACCATATGTTCCAAAAGTCTTGGCCCAGCGATTGCCCCTTCCTTCGTTACATGTCCAACGATAAAAACAGAAATATGATTTGTCTTCGCAATCCGCATGAGTTCCCCAGTGCTTTCCCGTACTTGGGAAACGCTTCCCGGTGCACTCGTTACTTCTTCCCGGTAGATCGTTTGAATCGAATCCACAATAACAAGTTCTGGCTTCAACTTTTCAATCTGTTGACCTATATCATATAAATTGGTCTCACTTAATACGTATAATTCTGCTTCTTGCACTCCTAGACGGTCTGCCCGAAGTTTCGTTTGCCTCGTTGATTCTTCCCCGGAGATATAAAGGACACGCATTTTTTTCTTAGCGATCTGGGCTGATATTTGCAATAACAACGTCGATTTCCCTATCCCTGGGTCCCCACCGATTAACACGAGGGAGCCCGGAACAATTCCACCGCCGAGCACACGGTTGAATTCTCGCATTTCAGTTGTAATTCGTGGTTCTTTTTGTGATTCAAGTTGGGTAATCGGTTCTGGTTTACTAACCGTCCGCTTACCGCTTGTAACATGCCTGCCGCCGCTGCCTCCAGCCTGTACTTCTTCGACCATTGTGTTCCAGTTTCCGCAGCCGGGGCATTTCCCCATCCATTTCGGAGATTCATAACCACAGTCTTGGCAGACAAATGTATTCTTGCGTTTAGCCAAACTCATTCGATCCCTTCTTCTATTGTATACGATTATTACTTTTCATAGGTTACATAGTAGTTTCAATTTCTCAACTTTTTCCTAAATTATGCCACACACTGGGATAGAAAGCATATTTTCCAAGCTTTTACTTTTAAGCTTAAGTGCAGTAAAAGCTAGAAGAGGTGACTCTTCTAGCTTTTATCTGACTGGTGCTACTGCTTTATTTTAAAATGATGAATTCACCTTTGTTGTTTAGGCCGATTTTCACGGACTTGCCTTTTTCGACCGTTCCTTTCAGTAATTCCTCAGATAACATGTTTTCGATATTTTGCTGAATGGAGCGTCTTAGAGGTCTTGCTCCATATTCCGGGTCGAATCCTTCGTTAGCAATTTTCTCGATTGCTTTATCTGTCAGTGATAGTTCGATTTCTTGTTCTTCCAATCTTTCTTTCAGTTCTTCTAACATAAGCACAACAATGTCTTTCATATGCTTCTTCTCTAAAGAATGGAAAACAATCGTTTCATCAATCCGGTTTAAGAACTCTGGACGGAAGGCTTTCTTAAGTGCGTCCATTACTTTTGATTTCATATCGGCGTGTTGCTGGCTTTCGTCTGCAACATTGAAACCGACAAATTTATTACGACGCAACTCACTTGCACCAACGTTTGAAGTCATAATGATGACTGTATTACGGAAATCAACGGTTCTACCTTTGGAGTCTGTTAAACGCCCATCTTCCAGCACTTGAAGCAGGATGTTAAAGACTTCCGGGTGGGCTTTTTCCACTTCATCCAAAAGAACAACAGAATATGGTTTTCTGCGGACTTTTTCCGTTAATTGGCCGCCTTCTTCATAGCCGACGTACCCTGGAGGGGATCCGACTAATCGTGCTGTAGAATGTCTTTCCATGTACTCCGACATATCAACGCGAATCATCGCGTCTTCATCTGCAAACATCACTTCAGCAAGGGCTCTTGCAAGCTCTGTTTTACCGACCCCTGTAGGGCCTAAGAAGATAAACGAACCAATTGGACGCTTCGGATCTTTCAGTCCTGAGCGGGCTCTACGAATGGCAGTCGATATAGCTTTCACTGCTTCTTCTTGGCCGATTACACGATTATGGAGAATTTCTTCCATATTAAGAAGACGCTGCGTTTCATCTTTCGTAAGCTTAGCTACCGGTACACCAGTCCAAATCGATACGACACTCGCAATATCTTCAATGGTTACTTCCGAGTCCATTTGACCTTGCTTCTCTTTCCATTCATTTTTCGTTTTCTCGAGTTCTTCACGATATCGCTGTTCTGTATCACGTAAAGATGCTGCTTTTTCAAATTCCTGACTTTGAACAGCCGCGTCCTTTTCTTTCCTGACGTCTGCTAATTTCTGTTCCAGTTCTTTTAAGTTCGGCGGAATCGTGTAGGAACGAAGACGAACTTTAGAACCAGCCTCATCAATTAAGTCGATTGCCTTATCCGGCAGGAATCGTTCTGTAATATAGCGATCCGATAGTGTCGCACTCGCTTCAATCGCTTCATCGGTAATGGTTACACGATGATGGGCCTCATAGCGGTCACGCAAACCTTTTAAAATAAGAATCGTTTCTTCAACAGATGGCTCATCCACTTGAATCGGCTGGAAACGACGTTCAAGTGCTGCATCTTTTTCAATATATTTCCGGTACTCATCCAGCGTCGTCGCTCCAATACACTGGATTTCTCCGCGGGAAAGGGATGGCTTTAAAATATTCGATGCGTCAATTGCACCTTCTGCGCCCCCTGCACCAATTAATGTATGCAATTCATCAATAAATAGAATAACATTCCCAGCTTGGCGAATTTCTTCCATGACCTTTTTTAAACGGTCCTCAAACTCTCCACGATATTTCGTCCCTGCAACGACCGTCCCCATATCAAGCGTCATCACGCGTTTATCACGGAGGGTTTCCGGTACTTCATTATCAATAATTTGCTGGGCAAGTCCTTCTGCCACTGCTGTTTTACCAACACCCGGTTCCCCAATTAATACAGGGTTATTTTTCGTCCGGCGACTTAATACTTGTATGACACGTTCAATTTCTTTGGAACGACCAATAACCGGGTCAATTTTACCTTCTCTTGCACTTACCGTTAAATCTCTTGCAAGGGAATCGAGCGTCGGGGTGCTCGCGTTTGATTGCTGGCCGCCACGCCCTCTTCTGCCTGCTTGAGACTCATTACTGCCTAATAGTTTTAAAACTTGCTGACGGGCTTTATTTAGGCTTATTCCAAGGTTATTAAGAACCCGGGCTGCAACGCCTTCTCCTTCCCGGATAAGGCCGAGTAAAATATGTTCCGTCCCTACATAGGAATGGCCAAGCTTGCGCGCTTCATCCTGTGATAGTTCCACAACTTTTTTTGCTCGTGGAGTGTAGTGAATCGATTGCATCGGCTGTTTACCTACTCCAATTAATTTCTCCACTTCTTCTTGAATTTTTTCAACTTGTACTCCTAATGATTGCAGAGCCTTCGCCGCAATCCCCTCGCCTTCGCGAACAAGCCCGAGCAAAATATGCTCTGTTCCAATGTTATTATGTCCGAGACGTACTGCCTCTTCTTGTGACAGTGCAAGCACCTTTTGCGCCCTTTCTGTAAATCTTCCAAACATCATCTGGCATCCCTCCTATTTCTCTAATTCAAGTCTTTCTCTGATGAGCGAAGCACGAAATACATCGCGCTCTCGCGGTGTTAAGCGTCTGTTAGCATAATATTGTAAGAATCCTGGTTGTGTTAGAGTCATTAATTCATTTAATATATTTTTAGATATATTTTCAATAATACCTAAGTCTATACCTAAACGCACGTTAGAAATGCATTTAGCGGCTTCCTTCGATTCAATGATTCGGGCATTCTTCATCGTTCCATAAGACCTGAAAATACGATCCTCCAGACTGATTCCTAGTTGCTCGGTAATATAGCTCCGGGCAAGCCGTTCTTGCTCAATCAGCTGCTTCACGACACTGGCTAAATCAAAGACTATATCTTTCTCTGATTTCCCGAGGGTGATCTGATTCGAAATCTGGAAAATATTACCTAGTGATTCACTGCCTTCCCCGTATATTCCACGCACGACCAACCCGAACTGATTAATCGCAGGGATCATCCGGCTCATCTGCTTCGTGATCACCAGAGCCGGCAAGTGCATCATCACGGACGCGCGCATTCCTGTTCCCACATTCGTTGGACAGCTCGTGAGATATCCAAACTTCTCATCGAACGCATAGTCAACTTTCCCCTCTATCCAATCATCCAGCTGTGAAGCTTGTTTCAGACCATCGGCAAGTTGATATCCAGGGAAATAAAGTTGGATCCTCAAATGATCTTCTTCATTGATCATAATGGAGACCTGCTCATTTTTAGAAATAAGTGCTGCTGACTGTGGATATCTGGTTAGGCTAGGACTGACGAGATGCTTCTCAATTAAAATCTGATTCTCTATTTCTGATAAATTCTTTGTCGAGATAAAGTGGAAATCCGTATAATCCTGAAAGGACGTTTTATTATACGTATCTTTCATGAAATCATGAACCTTTTTTAATTCATCTTCTTTCCCTAGAATAGGATACATAACATTAGCGAAGTTCCGAGCTAAACGAATCCGGCTGCTTAAAACAATATCGCTATCGGTACCCTCTTTTCGCATCCAAGGACTTATCGCTTCGTTTAGAAAATGCTCTAATGTCATCCTTCGCTTTCCCCCCTCTTAGCTGATCCCTGTGTTTCCAATGCTTTTATTTTATCTCGGAGAATCGCGGCTTCTTCAAAAGCTTCTTCCTCTATTAACTTCTTCATTTGGATACGATATTCCTCTAATTGACGTTTTTTTTGTATATTTCCACCTGTGCGTTTTGGTATTTTACCAGCATGGGCTGTATTCCCTGCATGAACCCGTCGTAGTATAGGACTTAAACGTTCTGAAAAAGTTTCATAACAAGTGGCGCAGCCAAATTTTCCGATTTCCTTAAAGGCCGAAAAAGTCAATTTACAATTCGGGCATTGAAGCTCTTTAATTTGTTTTTTGTCGGACACTTGAGTTCCGAATGGATACGTATCAAAGTTAAATATTCCTGTAAGTAAATCGTGGAGAGAAGATCCCTGATCTTGAGATTGCATATAGCCTTTTTCTTGGGCACAAACTTCACACACGCGAACTTCTTTTTTCTCCCCATTTATTACATGTTTAAAATAAACTGTAGCTGGCCGTTTTTGACACTCTTGACATTCCACACGCATCTTCCTCCTCCTGCCCATAATAGGGTTAATTATAGTATTTCAAAGTATGAAGCATCGCAGTTAAAATACGTGCCCGAATCTCGTCTCGTTCTGGCAGCTGAAATGGTAATGTCGTTCGTTCAATCGCACTATAAATCAGTTTTTCTTCCCGATTCGTAATGATTTCTTCATCCCGTAAACGTTCCAGCACATGAACTGCTGCCTGCTGCGAAATACTTGGATTAATCATTTTAATAATACCATCAATCAACTCTGCCTTATCTTCGTGCTTTACACGAATGATCCGGATATATCCCCCACCACCACGCTTACTTTCCACTATATACCCTTTTTCTGTCGTAAATCTCGTGTTAATCACATAATTAATCTGTGAAGGTACACATTCAAACTGGTCTGCAATTTCACTCCGCTTAATTTCAATTGCATTTTTACCTGTGGAATGAAGTACTTTCTTTAGATACGCTTCAATAATATCTGAAATATTGCTCATTGTTAAGAATTCCCCCTCTCCTTACATATCACTCATTTCTTGCTATGCCGGAACAAAAGGAAATGACATTGACTTTGACTATCTTTGACTATAAATTAATTATACGCCAAAATAGAACTGTTGAAAAGTAATATCCAATATTCTATTCTAGACATTTTTCAAGGAAATAAACGGAAAGAGAGAGATTTAAAATAATAAGCATAAGTTAAAGGTGGAATAACTCCTCCTTTAACCTTGCCCCTTGCACTGTATGTCTCACTTTTCCAGTTGATTGATATTATTAACACCATCTAATTTAGACATTTCTTCAAATAATACAAGCAACTGATTTCCTCCCATACCTTTCATCTTGAAATAAATCTTTCTGAGATCTCTTTCCATTTTTTCCACTTCCACTGCAATAATATTCACATCATACATTTCTGCTATTTCA
Source organism: Oceanobacillus alkalisoli (assembly GCF_022213125.1). Classification (NCBI taxonomy): domain Bacteria; kingdom Bacillati; phylum Bacillota; class Bacilli; order Caryophanales; family Bacillaceae; genus Oceanobacillus; species Oceanobacillus alkalisoli. Next base: position 112,734 of record NZ_JAKNRA010000011.1, read on the forward strand.
ACAAGCTTGTGTACTTTTATTTTTTGCTCGACAACCATTTCAATCCTTGTGTATTTTCGTTGCGAAGGGAGCAGTTTTTCAAGATTATTCAATACAACTAAACTAATTAAAATGATTAATGTTGCAACAATAGCAGGACCATACATTCCTGCACCTACCACAAGCCCGACACCAGCTACCGCCCATATAGAAGCAGCTGTTGTAAGTCCGCGAATCGTTCCCCCGTAGACAATAATTGTTCCAGCGCCAAGAAATCCAATTCCGCTTATTACATAAGAAGGAATGCGGGCCGGGTCAAACCGTACATTATCATAATGCTCGAGAAACTCAAGAAAACCAAATATCGATAAAAGCATCATCAGACTAGCACCGACACCTACTAATATATGTGTCCGAAAACCTGCGGAGTGATTATTCCACTCTCGTTCAAATCCGATTATTCCAGATAATAATAAGGCAACTAACAGCCTCGTTACAATTACATAGAAATGATCCCCCATAATTTCCTCTATAAGTACTTCCATTTTCTTTTCCTCTTTTCTATATATTATCCTTTATATGGAACCCTGTTCCCTAATAAACAATATACGTAAACGTTACTAAAAAATAAACAAAACAAAAAGACAGACTATCATTTTATGATAATCTGTCTTTTAATATGCCTGGCAACGTCCTACTCTCGCAGAGACAAGGTCTCAACTACCATCGGCGCTGGAAAGCTTAACTGCTGTGTTCGGTATGGGAACAGGTGTGACCTTTCCGCCTTCATTACCAGACATGAAAGTATGTAATTTTTAAAGACAAGTTATATTATATGCATTTTCTTCAGAAAATGCAAGTCTTTTTTAAACTTGTACCCTGAAAACTAAATAAGAGTAATTCACGACATCAAGATATAGAAGTTAGTTAAGTCCTCGATCGATTAGTATTCGTCAGCTCCACATGTCACCATGCTTCTACCTCGAACCTATCAACCTCATC
>NZ_JAKNRA010000012.1:0-106368 GCF_022213125.1 Oceanobacillus alkalisoli
CCTTCGACATACTCCGATTTAAGTATACCGAAAGGGATATGGAATTAGTAAACCGTTTAGTCTTAATTGGTGAAAACTGTTTACTCTTATTTGTGGAAAACTGTTGAGTCTAGTTTAGCAGTTACAATGCTACTTGAAATACTTTCTACATCATCCGCAAACTCATCCAATTTATCCAAAGTAAATAATTGTAAAGCACTATCCGTCACTTGAACCATATTTTGAATAATACCCATAAAAAAGTTATTGATAGCATATAAATTAAATCCAAAAATTCCACTTGTATCTTCATTATTCACCATATAGCGTTCCACTGGATACTTCTCTTTTTCTAATTGAACACCACCCTCATATCTTTCCTCTGGATCACTCATATACTCATACGGTTCATATTCCAAATCAAATATTTTTCCAAATAGTCTAAGAATAAACTCTCCTACCGGAAAATCCTCATCAATCAAATCGGAAAGATTTCCACTTGTATCAACTTCTTCATTATCTTCTGCAAAGACTGAGGATGATGTCATGAAACATAAGAACAATGTCACTAATACAACTAACAGCCATTTTTTATTTTTCATTGGCGTTCAAATCCTTTACAAAATTTAATATTTTTTCACAAGAATTAATACCACCTCTACAATAAGCTAAAAATTCCGTGTCCAATTCTCCTATTTCTCTGCTCTCTTCAAGTTTTTTCAACATCTTAAAGTTAGCTTTAACTCCACTAACATAAGTCATTAGAAAAGTTTCATTATCCATTTATTCTCACCAACCTTTCAAAAATAAAAGAGTGACTATCTTTTGATAGCCACCCTTGTTTCTTAAAATATTTAAACCTCCATGCAATAGTCATAGTAGAGATAACTATCGTCTTTTTCTTCTACTCGAAATAAAGTAAATAAAAAATCATAGGTTACATCATCTTTTTCTAAATGGTGTTTTCTAATTCCAAACGTTCCACTTCCATCACCCTTCAAATTATCATTCACATAATCTATTGCTTCTTGAATAATCTTTTCTTTTTCATTAGACAAATCTAATTCCACCAATTTTTCTTCCAACTCCACATAATTCTCTACTATTGAAACAATGTTACTCATTCTAACAACTCCCTTTTATATATTAAAAATGGCTACCATTTGATAGCTATTCCTTTTACAAATATTTTTCTTCTGCATATGCTACAGCCGATTTATTAATGGTTTCCAATGCTCCTTCCCATTCTTCAAAGAGGTTTTCAACCGTAATTTTTGAAGTTCTACCGAACATATCTTTCATTAAGCACTGACCTTGTAACATGTTATCCAACATTTCTTTATTTTCATCACTCGATTCCATGTTCATCCACTTTAATATATCATTACGTTCATTTTCTTCATCAAAGGCAAACGCTACACCAAAGTTCCCTGTTTCATTCTCTTTTTCTCGCAAAGCGTCCTTGGTAGATTGGGAGATAAAATATAAAGCATTATTATAACTACGCCCCACACGCTTCATTTGTTTTTCAACTTTCTTACCTTGCCGTGACGAAATGATAACCCATGCTTCATCAAAAAATTCTATCGTTTGTTCATCCTTATCCTGTTTTCCAAACAGTTCACAAAATTTACCGAGCGCCAGCATAATCGAGTTTGATTTTCGCTGACTATCTGTATACGAATCTATACTGGCAGTTGCTTCTGGTAAATCAATATTTTCAATTTCTATAATGCTTATTCTATCCGTTAATGATAATGCCGGCATAGAACCATCATGCACACAAAGCTTTAATATAGAATCGGCAACTACTTCATACAAAAAATCACCTGCTTTTTCTACCGATGGTACATTGCTATTTTGCATAATCTCAATGATATGCATAGAGCCTACTTGCTCCCCTTTTTGTTTTCTTTCCAGCACCTCTGATATTGCCCGTAAAAAAGCAGTGTGAATTTCATCTTTTCCTTTAAAATCATAGACTTCTGAAAAAATATCTTGAATCAATTCCTTTGCTTGAGAAGAAGGAAGAAACGCTACAGGGTCTAATACACCCCAATTATTCTTATCTTCAAAATCCAAGGTTACAAATTTATATTTCTCCAAGTGCTCAACAAATAATGGGAAATCACGTCTCACGGTGCTATCATTAATAACTTTATTTATCCATTTCCTTATTTCCTTTTTAGGGTCAATATAAAGTGTTTTTATATGGAGTAGTGTCACATAAATAAATATCAATTTTGCCAGATATGATTTTCCACTACCCGTATCTCCTGTAATCAATACATGCGGACTTCGATATTTACTGCCTTTAATATTTTGGTTTGCAAGCATTGGATGGAAAAATACTGGATCACGACTTGATAACTTAGCACTTTCTAAATCCTTATGTTTATGAAATCGGTCAACCCAGCCAATGAAGAAACCAATCTTATTTCCAATTTCGGAATTTACGCCAAACAAACTCTCTCCCAAGCCATCTTGTGTCGTTGACTGTAACCAATTTCTATTCGTTGCTTCTAACTTTTCACCAGGCAATGTACGGTAAAATAAGTTTAATTGGTCAGCTGTTGGAATCCGGCAAATGATATTTAATTGTTTGAAATAACGTACAACCTGTTTCGCACGAGATAAACATTCTTTTTTTGTCTTGCCTGTTACAGCTATTGTCGCAAGCCAATTCATCACAGATACATCATGACTCTTTATTTCCTGTTGTAAATTTCTCATTAAATAATGACTATCTACAACCGAATCGTCTACCGAATCACCAGTTTTTGCTTGTTCATTTGCTGATTCTTTTAACTCCCTACCTTTTAAATTTACCTTTATTTTTGATTTTCCTTTTCCTTCGGATTGAATTTTAAAATCTATCGATACCTCAAATGGCAACGATTGGGCTTCATAAAAAATATCACTCTCTGCCATATTGTCTGGAAATTCATCAATCACAACAAAACTTAAATAGCCTTCACCCTGTTCACTACTCAATTTCAAACAAGATGATTCCGTTGCGTCAATTATCGTATTGGTAATTGCCTTTATATTTCCGTTCTCTTCTTCTTCACTTACATCATGATTCAAACCAGCAATAAAATCATAGCGATTGACATAAATCAATTCATTTTCTTCTAACCTTGACCCATTTACACCTGCAACCATCTTATAAATCGTATCTTCCAATTCCTCAAATTGAGCGAAAAAAGAAGAGGGAACATTTTGTTCCCACCCCAAGTAATTCACAAACACATCTGTTACATTAGAAAAAACAGAATAGACATTGTCTTTTAGACGACCATCTACATTTACAAACGCATTCTTTAACTTAATGCCAATAATAAAATCATTCTTTGTCATATTTCCTAAACGAGAAGTTAAAATATTTCCTGTTTCTTCTAAATAATACCGTCCAACATGCTCACTATCCTTCGACAACCCTAAACTTAAATCTTCAAATCTTTCTTTTAAGCGAAACTCTTGAGGATACATTCTCAAATGAAAATCCTCATAATCTGTGATATCCTCAAAAAACATTTTCCAACTTCTTTTATAATTGGCTACCACTTTTTGATTTTGAATAGGAATCGATTCACTCTTTATACGATAATAAGCGAACACGTCTCCCATTCTCGTTAATAGCATATTGTTCTTTATTGTTTTCAACGCTGGCTTTAGTTTTACCATTCTTTTTATCCACCACCCAGACACATTCTTTAAATGTTATTTTTTTCTCATTCATCCATTCTACTTCTTTCCCATTACAATACTTTTTCTTAGGTATTTTTATTGTGAACAAATAATTTACATAATCATATATGAACCTATAAATATTTTTACCTTCTGGCTTTATTTTAGTTACCAACCATGTAAATAATAATGGAACACAAACTAAAAATATGAACCACGTATTGGAAAATGCATAGGGATAAAATTTTTTTATTATCCACCCTGTTAAAAACGTCAGGATTAGAAAGACCACAAAATTTAATGCAGGGATCAATTCGATTGTGAAAGGCAGATAATAATACTCAGTTATCTGCCTAATTTTCTTTGGCTCTCTTAAAGCCCTTCGATAGTTAAACACCACTCTACTTTCTTTTTTATCTGCCATACTATCACTCTCTTATAACGTATTCATAAAGGCTTCAATCCAACCAGCAACTGTATCCCAATTTCTCACCACAAAGTAAACAATTCCTCCAACGATACAACTCACAATAATCGCACCAAATTTAAATTTAGCTAGATGTTTTGTAACCAAGAAAATAATAATGATAACGATCGCCTGTTGAACAATTTCCAAAGCCCACTTTTCAACACCTCCAAAAGTAGGCAAACCAGCTTGAGCCAACACAAAATGATTAAAAAAATTCATTTTTCATTCCTCCCTATCGATAAATAAAATCTTCCACATAAAAATTTCTTCCATTTTTAGAAATAGTCATTTCAACTGGATTCACTTGCTCTATATTCGTCAATTCGTCTCTAAACACCACCTCCATCAATGCTTTGTAATGTTCACCATTTACATAAATCGTTAAATTCCTTATTTCTTCAAATAAAAAAGAACCATTTAACGTTTGTGGCTCATCCATCAGATAAGCCATTTCGTCAATTGATTCTGTAGCATACTTTTCAAAAAAAGTTATTAGAAATTCATTGATGTTGTCTATTTCATTTCCGTTATATTCTTCTAATTCAATCTCTGGCATTTCAACTTCTATATTTCCAGCCAAGGAAGGAACTTCTGTAAAATAAGGAACGGAGTGAACGCTAAACAAACCATTTTCATGAATAATAGGAACATTTAATAACAAAGTATTTATTTTTTCCTCTGTTTCAATTTCGAATTCAGTTTCCTTCTTTTTATTTTTCCCCTTTCCCTTCGTCACCTCTTTTTCTATCTCTGTCTCTAATTCATTTTTAAATGTCACCTTATATTGAAATAGATTTCGATTTCCTTCACCTTCTATATGGAAAAGATTAAAGGACTCTAACTGCCTTGAACCGTTTACTCCATCTAAGTTGTATAAAGGATTTTTCTCATTATTAAACGTGTCATTAAAAACCATGTATTCTTTTAGTTTATTGGCTCTTTCTTGTAAAGCTTCACTTTCATTAGGAACATTAATATATTCCTTGATAAAGTTTGATAGAAATTCATGTGCAGATTCAATAGGTATTTCTTCCTTCACTTCTTCTTTTTCATTCGCTGCTGCTAATCTATTTGTTTCATTTAAAGTAGATCGAGTGTTAATTGATAACAAGACAGATACGATAGCTAAAAAAAGCATTCCTAAAATTAATGACCAAATAAAAAAAGCTGTTCGCAGTGATGTATCTTTGCGGACATGGCTCTTCTCTTTTTTCGGTCTCTCAATTTGTTTAATTTTGCCGACAACCTTATTCTTTTTTAATTTATCTTTAATACTCATTACGAACTCCTCTCCATATAATTTATATATGATGTTACTCTTTGCAACACTTCTAGCGGTGAAGCATTTTCCAAATACACTTTCTCATTTATTTTCCTACCATTATCAATAAAAGTAGTTTTATAAAATGAGAAACGATAAGTTGAATATCCTCTTCTTCTAAATCCTTCAACAATCAAAGACGTATTTGCAGACAAATCTTTAATATACGCTTGATAATAATAATGATTTTTACCTTCAATCGTTTTTGGCACATCAGCAACAAAGCCTAGACTTCTTAATCGTTTTGTTAATCCAATCATTAATTATCATCCTTTTAAAAATTAATATTTAAAATGATAAGTTAACCTATATACGAGGTCACATGAAAGAATTTCTCCCTCATTTTCAACAATCTCAAATATTTATAACTATCCCCTTTCTGAAGTAACTAATCTACAAGCAAGGTTCGGGTAGTATTTTTTGAGAAAAAGCACTCAAAAAATCTCCACCACTTTTCCCCTTGCTTTCCGATTTTTTGTCGGTGCTTGACGGTCACCAAGTCAACTATACTCAAAAGGAAATTTGGATAAAGTTGACTTGTCTCTTGCTAGTGTACCGACAAAACCGTTTACTCTATCGTTCGTTAATATCTGCCTTTTGCAATATTTAATAACGTTAAGTTCTGTGGGGTTCCGCCCCCACACGACGTCCCAATATCACTGCCTCAAAAGGGGAAAACATCAAACAATCATTTCTTCCGGTCGTGCAAGGTAAACCATCATCATGTGTTCCTGTTTTTCATTCAGTTCTAATTCTTCCTCAAAGTTTTCTAAATCGGAAACCCCTTTTGTATCTTCCACTAGCTTTATCATTTTCCTCGTTCTTGCCGCTTGATTCATATACCACCTTTTTGACTTTTCATAAAAATCTTCTTGCGGTTTCGTGAAAATCTGCAATCTTTCCACATCATTTAAAAAAACCTCCCAAAAATGAGAAGTTTTCCAACGTGCTCTATTCAAATCATCTTCCTTTTCCACAAAGCGCAAATAGTTCTTAATTATGCCTTTACCAACATGCAACAGATTACCAGTTGACATTATCTCTGAAACAACACTATTCGCCCTATCATTTTTAAATCGCAATTCATATCGATTCCAGTCTCCAAATTCCTCTACAGGCTTATTATGTTTTTCAGCCTGTTCATAGTTTTTTTGATAAAAACAAAAATAAACTTCTGAATGCTTTTTCGAGCCAAAATAAAGTGTCGTGCCACCCTGTTCACCATCTTCTATCAACAACGAACCATTATAATCTGTCTTTTTAAATCGGGAAATTGCTTCGCCATTTCTTATCTTGTCAAAAAGCATAGGTATTTCAAAATATGTCTTCTTATCATCGATCGAAATATCTAATCTTGGAAATTTACCACCATTCTTCTTACAATCGTCAAAAAAGTCCATCCAAGTAATTTTCCTAGCTTTTAAAAAAATTTCATATTGACGGCAACCCCCTCCACTTAATTCAATAAGCGTTCCTCGAACATCTAATTCATGCGAATAAAACACTTTAATATTATCTAATTGATATGTGCCTATATAGCCATAAAAGCCACTTTCTTTATGCTCCATATATTCTTTTTTTAAATGAAGTACATCATTTAATATCAAATCGACATCATGCGTTTTAAAAGAAACCCTTAAATAGTCAACCATTGCTATTAAAGGGTTTTCGGTCTCTTTTGTATTTTGTACCCCCCTGTTAGAGTAGGGGGGGTTTTGGGTCGTCATTCGCTACGCTCACTCCTCCACGCCTACCACTCCGAGTGCTTTTCGCTGCCGCTAGCGACTGCCGTCGCTGGCGCACTCTCCACTACCGGCGTTGCTTTTCCTATTTCATGTAAAAAATCATAATCTTTTGGTACGAATGGCGTGTAAAATTCAGTAATTATTGAAGCACCGTAATCCGCATAGCCACGCCCTTTTATATGCTTATTTACAAACGTATTATCAACATCACCGAACATCATTCCATAGCCAGTTTCACTATTACGACCTAATGCTACACGGAAATTAAATTGGTCTCTTATTCCATCCGCCAAATATTTTGCATCTGGTCGTTGATTAGCCAAAATAAGAAACACACCAGCTTGACGCCCAAGCATAGTCAATTGCTTCATATTTTCTAGTACTTCTTGTTTTTCACGATGATCTAGCATTTCCATAAACGCTACATATTCATCAAAAATAATAAAATATGGCGGCAAACCTACACTTGCATAGTTTCCACCCGTTTTATAATTGGGCATTGTTTTCATCCTTTCACTACGCTTGTGCATTTCTTCAACAGCTATTCTTAAAGTCATTTCTATTCCATTTTTCTTACTAAAAACAGTCCCACGAGGCATGACATCCGCCAAATCGGCTAAATCAGCATTCTTTGGGTCTAATATACGTAATTCAGCACCAGCTTTTAATAATGCTTCAATCATGGTTAAAATGAAATACGTTTTCCCTCCACCAGTACCACCAGCAATTAACATATGAGGTAATTCATCAAACTTCCATTCAATATGTTTCATCAGTTTCATAGAACCATTTTGAACTGTTACATCATCAATAGAAATACGGTTTTGTTGAACATCATACATCAATTTATAACAGATAAAATTTTCCTCTAATTCTTTATCTGCTAAAGCACAATACAAACCGTTTTCCAATTGGTCTCCTAATCTAAGAAACCTATCTTGAAATCTACTCATATCCATTGCTACTCGAAACTCAATATAGCCTTTTTTTATTTTGTAATATGCTTTGGGAAAATAGGTTACTTTCGATTTCGTAACTGTCCTATCTGATAAACTCCATTTCGATTCAGTTGAATAGCTCTCTTTTTCCATGAATCGATTCGATATAAACATTCTTGCGATTTTTTGCCTGTGCCAAATCCGCCTATATTGTTCAAAGAAAATAAAATACGCTAACAATACAGTAATTGCACCAATTACCAAAGATATAAAAAATCCTTTTCCAATATAGCCCCAATTCCAATCCATAATATTTTTTATATAATCCCAATTGAACCATTGACTAACATTACTAATTCCAGTTTTATAGCAAATAAATAAAGACAATAAAAAAACAGGAATAAATAAACTTAATCCTGTCCTTAATACGCCATGCTCCATTTTAGGCGTTATTCGTATACCACGATATTTCCATAGCCTTTTTCTCAGAAATTCAATTTTAATTACCTCCTAAAACATTACAAGTAGCGTGCTAATTAAGCGATATAACTAGCACGCTATTAATCTATTATTTCTTTTCTCCACCTGCCCCTACTGGGTCTTTGTTAGACTCATTCTTTTTCACACCACCAGAACTTCCTACCTCAATAATATCTTCTGCTTCAACTGTCCAAATGACATTAGCAAAGTTCCCATTTGCTTGTGCCCTTGCTCGAATAACTGGATTTTTTAGGTTCACCTGTTTGTTGAAATCAATCTCTTTCAAATCGATATATTCCGGTAATGTCACCTCAATCTGTTCTTTTTGAGTAGATGAGGCAAGATTATAAATACGAGATTCTAACTGATCCGTACGTTGATTCTTCTCGCGATCATAAAACATTCTTTCACGTTTCAATCCCATAAAAAACAAATCACCAAAAGTTAGTTCATTAGGTATAATTCCTGTTTTAAATTCCATTAAAATCTCTCCCTTAATTGTTTTATCATATTTTGATTATCAATCTTTTTTTCACTATGACGAACCTGTATTCGGCAAATTTAACTCGGATATTCAAATACACCATGTGAAGTAACAAGGAAGTTTCCTTCTATTTCCATGTCACGCCCAAGTGCTTGATAGTCAATATAGTTCTGTAGATTAGTTGGTATTTCGCCAAGCTGTCCTGTTTCCTCCACATAATACCGTGCAACATCTTCCATAGAATCACAATCGGAATAACAAATAATGTCATCCACATTTTCCAGCAATTCCTCAAGGTTACTAAACCAATAACCTATCATTGCTTTTAATTCATGATAAATAGGTGTACCCTCAATTTCCTCAATCATGGCGCATAAACGATTAATTTCATTTATAGGTGTATATTCATCAATTTCAAATGGCAATTCGTAATCGTGAATCGCTATTTCCTCATAATCACCATTTAAGCTAATGCGTTCTTTTACTTCTTCCATATTAATCGGTGGCGTAAACCAATCACCAACCAGTTCACCCTCATTATACTTTCCGAGATTAGATATATAGACACGCATTTCCATCCCTTATCACCTCCACAATTCATTCAATCATTTCCAACATAATCGGATTTTCCGCAATTTGAATTCGTTCCTTTAATTCTTTCCCCATCAGATCATCATCTTTTGCATTATCAAAGCCTTTAATTGTAACCGCTGTATACAGATTACATTTTGCTATTAAATAATAAGGCAACGTACCATAAACATGTTTCCCTTTAATATCATCTGCTTTAACACGTTCTAAAACTGGTGCATCCTCTAAAAACGGAAACACACTTTTTAATACTTCAACGGTTCCCATGTGACGACTTGCAATGACAAAGTCATTTTTCATTTCCCATGGATAAATTTCTAAAGAAGTCAAACGATATTTAAATACATTTATATCAGCTTTGATAATATCTAGCCCAGTATTAAATATTTTATCTCTAGGCAATTCCAATCCATAATATTCATTTACTCCGTAACCAACTAAAAGGCTAGGTGCAAGTGTAGAGACAATAACGATGTTATCTGATTCTTTATTATCATATCGAATCAAATCTCTAACTGCCGGGAATCCAAACGCAACTATTTTATTTTCTTTTAATAGATCATTTAATCTCATTTATACCTACCTTCATATTCATATAATTTTTCATGAAGTAGCCTTTTATATAGAAGTAATCTTTGATGCCGAAAAGAATTTCTACGCTTACTTGGATGAATAGAACTATAATCAGCAACTTTTTTTGTATAATAAGCAATCCTTTTATCTAACAAAAGATCACCTCTTAACATTAATCGGACTAGGTAATAAACAACCTAAGTTATTCCTTAAATTTTTATCAATTTCATTTCCTTCACCCACAAATCTTTCGGACTTTTCAGAACCGCATATCGGACAAATTAAAACTGGCAAAACATTATTTAATGATTCTTCTACAAATGAAATGATAAATTCACTTTTGCATGAAGCACATCCAAACTTATATAGAATGTTAATCACCCTTTATCAATAATCTATCAATATTCCCCTTGAATAGTTTTAACAGCTTTAACCTGCTCATATTCTTTCAGTTCCTCTTGCTGCTTTTTTAATTTTTCATGAATCTTATAAAATTCTGGTGAACCCCACTCTACATTTTCTAAAGAAAACTTCTGAAGTTTAGTTTTTTTTAAATCCATGAAATCACCATCTTTATATTTAATAAAAGGAAATTAATCCGCTAGGCTCTGATTCCATCACGGCGCTTATCAGTCGCTCTCCCTTAGGTCATGGCAACATATAGTAGGTTATGTTTTATAACCATTAGCACCCTCATTTTGGACTGCTATAGCTTATTTAAAAGTGTTAGCTATTATCACTTAGATTACGGAAATGACAAATCTGACAAAACACGTTACAATAAAAGTGTCGAAGTTTTATTGTGGCGTGTATGATTCGTTCCGACTTATCATATGCGCTCTCTTTTTGTATAAAGTTTTCAAAGGACATCATTTCCTTTCATGCATCCGCTAACATTTCTTTAAGTGGTATAAACTCACACTTATCACATGTTCTCAAATGCCGAAATCGTCTTTCTTGGCATATCATAATTTTTGCAAATTCTACGATATGAAACATGATGCAGTAAAAGCTTTTGAATAATTTCCTTTGAAATAGGTTGTTGCATATAATAATCTGCTTTTACGGTTCGGAAAGCTAACTTCATTCTAGCCTGCCAGTCACCTTCCATTTCCTTTGCCAAGGGAACTGCCTTCTTCATTAAATCTTGCATTTCTTTAAAATTCATTTGTGTTTCACCCCCCAAAATAATATAATTTATTTACTATAATTATTTAATCACCCTTATAAATGCGTCACTTCGTGGCATTCATTTGTAAAAAAAGGTCTGGAAACAACTTCTTTTCGCTTACGCCAAAGTAGTTTGACATTTTCACCATAAGTTTAACAGTTGGATTTCGAGTACCTTTTTCAATCGCACTTAGGTATTGCCTTGATATACCAAGATCACTTGCCACAATTTGCTGAGAGCCAATTGATTTCCTAAAACCTATTAATACATGCCTTATCTGTGTAGTAACAAGTCAAACACCTCCGTCTATTTGCTTCAATTTGTAACATTGATTAATTAAATTATAATGCAACATTTTGTGTCTGTCAATACTTTTGTGACATTTTGTTGCACTTCTTTATTTGCTACATTATGTGTCGTATAATTGTAATTGCATCAATACGTCTCAATACAGATTGGAGATAAAAATGTTAGGTGAACGTTTAACAAAATTACGCAAAAATAAAAAATTGACTCAGCAAGAACTAGCAAAAGAATTACAAATCAGTCGTTCTTCCTTATCCCAATATGAAATAAACAAGAGACAACCTGATTACGAAACATTAAAATTAATTGCTGATTACTTTCATGTTTCTATTGACTACCTCATTACAGGTGATATGTATAGTGAATCTCCAGATGAAATGTGGAAAGAATTTTTAGACCCTAAAACACAAATTTTCTTTAAGGACTTACAAAACGCCCCAGAAGAAAAAATCGATGAATTAATACGTTTTTGGGAATTTATAAAAGAACGAGATAAAAAGAAATAAAACTCTAATATTAGGGCTTTTATTCATAATAAAAAGAGAACGTATATTCCTATGAGGAGGACAAGCCATGAAATACCAGACAACAATACTAGAAGATTCCGTAAAGTATCTTTATAAGGATTTAGGCATCTATTGTCCACATCAACTGGATATGATGGAAATAGCAGACTACTTAGGAATTAAGGTCTATTTTTTGGATATATCAAGTCGTGTTTATAAAAAAGAAATTATAATTGATTCTAGGTTATCCCCCGAACAACAATGGGAAGACTTTGGACATGAACTTTGCCATTTATTATTACAATACGGAAATCAAATATTGCACTTAAATAATCTCTTTCTAGAATACCAAGAACGCAAGGCAAATAACTTTGCATTACATTTTTGTGTACCAACATTTATATTACTAAAGTATGAAATCGTTAACATGAATGAAGGTATACATTTCATAACAAAAACATTTAACGTAACGGAAAGATTTGCACAAAAAAGATTGATTCATTTTAGAAATCAGTTACTGATGTCAAAATTGCAAGAACTCAATACATAATTCTATTTAGATTTTTAAAATAATTAAGAAGATACTATAAGGGCAAGTAAATTAAATGATTATTCATTTTTGTCCTTAGGAATCAAAACTAATCAACCACTTATTTGTAGACGATTATCGAGATTTGAAACTAAAAAAGAACCCGCGGATCCTTACTAACAGTTGACTTAAACCTAGATATATAAATGTTGTAAAAGACTTCTCCGACTTCTTTTAAGGACAAAAAGAAATAAGGATCATCATCTATTATCATGTGATCCTTATTTTACAAGTATCCTATAAAATAATCTCTATTTTTTGATGCGATTTGACCAACTGATCTTCTGCATCTTTTACTATTTCATAATATTCATTAAGCTCCCTCTCGAAAAGACTTGCCCTTCTATATCTTTCGCCTTCATCGGCTAAAGGAAAATCTATTTTTGCAAAGTCTTCTTCATTAAGCCTATATCTACTTGGTGTCCCTCCCCTTACTTTACTATACATATATCTCAACATTAGATCTGTTCTCAATACACCCTTGATATAATAGGAATCTTTAATATCTTTCGGACGAATCACAATAAACTCAGGAGAAGCAATAGTAAAATCAACCATTTGGTCAATTTTTGGAACCACTACAATTTTTCTATTTAACATGCTTGGTCCCAATCTAGCTAATAACACATCACCTTCCTTAACAATTTTTAAACTACCTTCAATTTCACTTCCTAAACAATAAATAATGTTATCTATTTTTACAGGGTTTTTTTGTACCTCATCCATTCTTATTAAAGCAAAATTCAGGAACTCATTAGTTTCAGATGACGGTGTTATTTTATCACTAATTAGGTCTGCTATATCAGTTATTTTACCTGTTTCATTTTTAAAAAATGGTTTCCAAATATACCTAGTTGCGTTTAAAGGGCCTTCTTCTTTTATCCGTGAAATTTTTAATGAGTAGCAATTATTTGTTCTTTTATAGTTAAATTTACTACTTTGATAAATATTCCATTGATTAAATATGGATTCAGGTTCATCAGAATAGAGTTCATTTTTTTCTTCTCTTCCTGTTGAATCTATACCTATCTGTTTAGCAACAGCCATAAATACTGGATAATCTCCAAGTACCTCATTATCATTTTTTCTTCTTAAAAATAATATCGATGATTTAATTCCTGCGCCAAAGTGGCTAAATGCTGATTCAGGTAAAGAAACAGAAGCCAGTATTTCACAATTTTCCATTATATAATCTCTAACATATTGCAAAGAATTATTTGTCATTACACCCTCTGGAACTACAATTGCAATTTTCCCACTACCTTTTTTCGCTAGTTTGACGCAACGTTCAATAAACAGTATCTCACTTTTTTGTGATTTTCTTTCCCTATTACCGGTAAATCCCAGCTCGAAATCTTTCATATAATTTACTTCTTTCGATTTTAAAGTAGATCCAAATGGAGGGTTTGAAAGGATTATATCAAATGAATTCTCTTTGAACTCATCATTAATCTTCTGCATTTCACTAAGACTTTCCAGTGCATCATGCCCAATTACATTTGTATGTCCATCATCGTGTATTATCATATTCATTTTACAAACTCTAGCTATTTGATCATTTATCTCGATTCCAAATAACTTTTTTTCTGCGAAAGAATGCCAATGGGTGAATGCTTCAAATTCGTCATAATTTCTCTCTGCAAATTGTCGCACCTCATCCATTGCATAGAGCAAGAAACCGCCACTTCCACAAGACGGATCAATAACTCTATCAGATTGTTTCGGTTTCATCATCTTCACACAAAATTCAACAACAGGGCGAGGTGTAAAATACTGACCCATCTTACCAATAAAAAAGTCCTTCATAAAGATTTCAAATGCTACACCTTTAGTATCTAGATCGGTTTTATTTAGTGATAAACTTTGTAAATGCTCAACGACATAGTATACTATTTCTGGAGATAAGTTTATACGATCTTGAAAGACCTGTGGATCATCTTGTTTAGCTTGGTCATATATATCCTGAATTCTATCGTAAACCTCCTGCGGGGTTTCATGAGAACCGACCTGAAAACTGTAATAATCATTTTTTGTAGTTCCTTTTTCATCTTTAAGCTTACAGAATAACAGCTTAGAAACCTCATCAAATGCAGTTGTAGGCGCTAATTTTCCTCCTTGCCAAACACTTCCGTGGGATTTTTTTAATGCACTTATTAAATCCTCTCTGTAAGCAACTCTTAAGTCTCTGCTGGGATCACCTTTTTTATACTTATATTTTGGTGCTTTCCCGTATTTAACAGGAATATCTGCAATTACATTTTTCTCTCTTTCACTAGACTCAAATCCAGCAACATTAAAAGCTGTTTTTGTATTACCTGCGACAACAATGGCATATTTTGCTCTTTTACTATTAGCATTACCAAATGCTTGTTCTATTGATTGCGAGAATTCTGAGTCAGTAATACCATCTCTTTTTGTTTCAACAATTAAATAAGGTGCTTTGAGTTCACTATCAGTATATACGACAATATCTGCTCGATCGTCAGGTATACGCCTTTCTACTTTCACCTCGATATCAATATTTTCTTTCGGATATCCGTAATCCATTACTAACTCTATGAAATAGGATGCACGTACTTTTTCTTCTGGATTTTTAAAGCTTGTTGAATATTTTCTAGAACAATTATAAATAATCCTATTATTAGTTTCGTCAAAACGGACAAGATTATTCTCTAATCCTCTTGTAATATTTTTATAAAAAATAGAGTCATTTATATTTTCAGTTATTATGTTACTCATGCTTATACGCCTCTTCCGTTGAAATTTCTTTTTAATCAAATGCCTTTTTAAAAAAATCAATGATTAGCTTACCTCTTATATTATCATATTTAGAATGGTATTAGTATGTAATGAATTCTGGTGACTTAATTATCCCTTAGGAGGCTGTAGCTATCAATTGATATTACAACGGATTTTGAATGCATTATTTTTTAAAAAAATCCCTACCAAAAATAAATTGGTAGGGATTTTGGTAGGGAACTATATCATTTTTAACTTATTTCATCCGTTTAGATTAGGTTAAACACTGTTCAATAGGCGTTCTCTCTTCAAATCAAGTTGTATTTTTATTCCCACTCTATCGTCGATGGCGGCTTACTCGTCACATCATAAACCACACGGTTAACCTCATCTATCTCCGTCACAATTCTACTCGAAATCTTCTCCAGCACGTCCCAAGGAATTCTCGCCCAGTCTGATGTCACACCATCAACCGAATTCACAGCGCGAATGCCGACCGTATGAACGTATGAGCGTCCACCGTCTTTCACCCCGACACTGCGGATATTAGGCAGGACGGTAAAATATTGCCAGATTTCACGGTCAAGGCCTGCTTTTGCAATTTCTTCTCTTAAGATTGCATCAGACTCCCTCACAATCTCAAGCTTCTCATCCGTCACTTCACCGAGAACACGGATACCAAGTCCTGGTCCTGGGAATGGCTGTCTCCAAACGATGTGGTCTGGGATGCCAAGGGCTGTTCCGACAGCGCGGACTTGCTGTTTGAATAATGTTTTAAGCGGTTCGATTAATTCGAATTCCATGTCTTCCGGCAGACCGCCAACGTTATGATGAGACTTGATTGTTTTCGAACCTTCCGTGCCGCTTTCCATAATATCGGTGTAAACCGTTCCTTGGGCAAGGAAACCGATATTCTTTAATTTCGCAGCTTCATCATCGAATACATAGATGAACTCATTTCCAATAATTTTTCGCTTCTGTTCAGGATCTGTGACGCCTGCTAATTTAGATAGGAAACGGTCTTTCGCATCGACTTTAATAATATTCATATGGAAATCTTCTGCGAAAACTTCCATCACTTCATCTGCTTCATTTTTACGCAATAAGCCATGATCGACGAAGATACATGTCAGCTGGTCGCCGATTGCTTTATGCACAAGTGCTGCAGCAACTGAGGAATCAACTCCGCCGCTTAAGGCACAAAGCACTCTCTGATCCCCAACTTGCTCTTTAATTTTTTGCACTTCTTGTGCGATAAACTCTTCTGCATTCAATTCATTTGGTTTCATTATGATTGCTCCTGTCTGCTATCTAATATTCTCATTTTACTAACCAATAGAATTCAGGTCAACCCATAAAGTAAAACTTCATACAGGGGGGTTCCTTCCCTCCCCCACCTTCACATTTTCGGGTTTTCCTCATATTTACAGTGGGGGATTTACAGACTGTTAATGCCTGATAATTGTTTTCAGCAACTTTTTCCAAATATTTTTCAATTTGTCCATTTTTTCCGGTTCGAATTCATTGCGGTAAAGCATCCGCTCATAATAGACTGTGAGCGTCCGCATTTCACCTGTTCCGTAATGGGCATCCACACGTTTCGCATATTCACGTAATGTCTGATCGTTTTTCCTTTCATTTCCTTCATGGTCCAGAACTTTAAGTAAGTGTAGATACGCCTCTTGAAATGCTTTCTGACTCTGATTATGATTAAGCTTCATGGCTAGGAGCTTCGTTTTTATACTGAAACGATACTTATACAGTACGTAGAAAATCAGTAAAATTACTAAAGCAATAAGTCCCCACTGCCACCAGGAAAGGTTGAAATTATTGTCGGAAGGGCTAGCCATTGCTGGAGTTGTTTCGTCTTCCTCCGGTTCCATTTCAGGTTCAGGCAGTTCTGTCTCTGGAGCATCAAGTACATCATCATAATCTTCGGTAGCTGTATCTGTACGGTCCACATGGAAATCTGTCAAGTTCGTGAACCCTTGTGTCGGTTCAAAGGGAACCCAGCCAGATTCAGGAAAGTACACTTCCACCCAAGAATGGGCATTGGAATTCGTCACTTCATAAATATGATGATTATCCCGGTTTCCTTCACCAATTATTTCTCCGCCGGTAAAACCTTTCACCCAGCGTGCTGGAATATCGAGGGTCCGCAGCAAGACGACCATAGATGTCGAGAAGTTATCACAATAGCCGACCTGTGTTTCAAAGAGAAACTGATCAACATAATCATCATCCTCTCCTGGAATGGCAACTCCTGTCGTCTGATACGTAAAGTCGTGGCTGCTGAAATAGCGTTCAATCGCACGCGCTTTCTCATACCGCGTCTCGTGACCAGCCGTTATCTCCTCCGCAAGCTCACCAACACGGTCTGGAAGTGTATCGGGAAGATGAAGATATTCCGCCATTTCCTCTCCATCGTTGCCCGGGTCTTCCCGTAATGCAGATAAAGAATAGGAAGTCCGGTCATAGGCTAGCTGATAATAATCAAGTTTCAATGTTTCCCCGTTTTCACGAGCTTCGATTGACTCGGTGATTTGGTCGAGGAATAAATCTGGTTTAGGCATTGGGGCTACGAATCGTTTTACCCCATAAGGATAAACGAACTTTTTAAAATTTTGTCCTTCTTGAAACTCAATCCGTGCTGTCGATTCTTCGGTCTCCACATTCCCATGGTACATATCCAGATGAATTTCTCCGCCCTGTTGTTCGATGTAATCATGATCAGCCGATGACTCCCAGCCCTTTCCAGTATAAATTTCCTTCGTTTCTATCCGCCAATACTGATCCCGGTCCGTTTCCACTTGGAATACCGGTATATCATCTTGAATGAAGGAGCCGCCAAGACGGGAATCATCCTCTCCGTAGCCAACTTTCTGTACAGTACTACCACCAGAACCGCCGACCTGTTCTGCAGCACTTTCAAGAAAAGGGACTGGGTCAGGCCACTGCGGATTGAGCTTCGGTGCAACAAGACCGAGCAGGACAGAGAATACAAGTGTGAGTAAAATAGGGAGTGTCCATTTCGTTTTCTGCTTTATCCGTTCAAGCGATATTTTCTCTTTTTCCAAGTCACGATTTAAATTCGTAACCGCCAAAGCAACTAATGAAATAATAAAGATTCTAATAATCGCGAAAGTCGCATCATACAAAGTGAAAGTATCTAACACCGTAATATAAACGAATGTTAAGAAGATGAATAAGAAAATCCGTTTCATCTGCACAAACCAGTAATGGAGCAGGTAGCTCATTAACCAGATTAGCAGCAGGAAGAGAAAACTCCGGAATAACGGGCTTAAATAATACCAATCCTGACTAATGAATATCTTTGTGTTCATCGTAAATTCCAACAGAAAATAATTCAGCCACTCCCTGCTCAGGAAGCTCATGTCAAAATAAAGTCCATTCAAAATGAATAATAACCCAAAGCCTTTCAATAAGAAGCTTGCCCACCATTTCAGCTGCAGAAGCGAAATGAAAAAACAAAATATAGTATAGATCACAAAAATCGAGATACTGCTTGTGTCTGTCACCTGCTCAATCGGATAAAGCCATTCCAGAAAAAGGACGAGCCCGCCAAGATAAAGGATGACATTATAAAAGTTTGATCGTGTCACTTTCTGTTGTGTGCTCATCGAATACTCACCTCAAGTGGGTTTGTAACCATTTCTTTTTCCGTTAAAACATGAATTGCTACTCCCGACTTTTTCATCTGGGCGACGATTTCCTGTTCTTTCTCCAAGATGAATTCTGAACCTTGCACATAAAAAATAACAATTTGGGCGATCCGCTGTCTCAACTCGTGAATCGTTTGCCAGAAGAAATCATCTACGGACGTCGTGATAATCACAAGTCGCTCCATTCTCTTTTTGGTCAGCAGCAATTCTCTTAAAGCTCCTGAGAATGGAATTTCCCCGTCTGGCTGAATCTTTGTCAGGTAATAACGGATATCACCTTTCCCCTGATTGGATTCACCTAGGGAAAATTCCTTCGTTTCTCTCCCGACGGTTAATAATTCAATATCTGTCGTGTTTTTTTCAAGTTTAGTAACTAAGGATAACGTTAGTTCGACACTCGCCT
This sequence comes from Oceanobacillus alkalisoli, assembly GCF_022213125.1. Lineage (NCBI taxonomy): Bacteria > Bacillati > Bacillota > Bacilli > Caryophanales > Bacillaceae > Oceanobacillus > Oceanobacillus alkalisoli. Next base: position 19,668 of record NZ_JAKNRA010000012.1, read on the forward strand.
CAAAGGCAAGCGGGTTCTTTCTTTTAGGCAAGCAAGCATCGAGAATCACATAGAGATTGTTGCTTCTCTCCTGTTCGAATTCCTTTGTCATGACCGTTTGATTTTTTGCGGTCTGTTTCCAATGAATCCATGAAAAGCGGTCCCCCGGGGCATATTCCCGTACGCCTGTCGCAACATTCGTATTTTCCAATTGGAACAGATTAACGACTTGCTGCCCTTGTTCAAAGCTGACAGCACGGTCTGAAATTCTTATATCTCGTGTATTTGGCTGTACAATTAACTCGTCTTGTACAGGATAAATATATTCCTTTTTTACGAAGCCAAAGACATCGCTAATTAATACCCGCACGCCCTGAAGCTCATGCTCTCCCCGTGGGAGCTTGTCTAAACGGTACGAAATTTCCAGTTGCTTTTTATATCCAATCATTTTCATCTTTTTCATCGTGCGATCGATCGTTACATGATCCGGTTCATTTAAAAATGCATAATCATAATGTAATCTATTCCAAGAAGCTGGCATGATTTCTTCTACCATCCCGTAATAAAGCGGTAGCGGAAATTTTCTTTCGAGGTGAATCGTTACATCAATCGAATCACCTGCCTGTATAATTCGTTTCGAGAGCGTCCGGCTCACTTTCCAATTATTCAAAGGATAAAATAAGAGACCTAAATGATAGAGCAGGATTGGAAGGAAGCTGTAGAATAGGAACCAGCTGACGAATCCGCCTTGAAACATAGCATAGGAAAATAAAACAGCGAGCAGGATGAGAATAAATAGCAAATTACCGATGAATCTGAGTCTGATTTTCATCAGTCAAATTCCCTTCGAACCGGAATATGTGTTGCTTGTAAAATTGTTTCCATAATTTTTTCGCTGGTTTCACCGTTGAATTTCGCCTCTGACGTGATGATAATCCGGTGTCCGAGCACAAACGGGGCCAAATATTTCACGTCATCTGGAAGTACATAATCACGGTCGTGAATGAATGCATGCGCTTTCGCAGCTTTCATCAGCGCAATTGATCCACGGGGACTGACCCCGAGATAGGTCGACGGATGCTCTCTCGTTCCATTCACGATATTCACAATATACGTATGAAGCGAACGGTCGACATACACTTCATCCACTTCCGCTTGGAGGGTCGTTAGTTCTGCTTGGGACATGACGGCTTGAATCGTTTCAATCGGGTGATGCAGCGACGTTTTTTCCAACAAATCAATTTCTTCTACAAAGGTTGGGTAACCCATTTTCAACTTTAGAATGAAACGATCCAACTGGGCTTCTGGCAGCGGATACGTTCCTTCATACTCAATTGGATTCTGAGTCGCCATCACAAAGAACGGTTGGTTGAGTGTAATTGTACGCCCATCTACACTGACACTTTGCTCTTCCATTGCCTCCAGAAGTGCGGACTGGGTTTTCGGAGAGGTCCGGTTAATCTCATCCGCCAAAATAATATTCCCGAATATTGGTCCACCACGGAATTCAAATTCCATTTCTTTCGGATTATAAATGGAAATTCCAGTAACGTCAGACGGAAGTAAATCCGGGGTAAATTGAATTCGTTTAAAATCACAATCCAATGATTTTGCCAGTGTCCGGACAAGCATTGTTTTGCCAACCCCAGGCACATCTTCAAGTAACACATGACCTTTCGCCAGCAACGCAACTAAACTAAGGATAATGACTTCTTCTTTTCCAATAATAACCCGGTTCATATTCTGAATAACAGGATTAATCTTCTCATTATAAGCAACCACTTCTGCCATCTTATCCAACCCTCTCTCAACTTCTATATATCAAGCTATTGTTCTAGCATTTAGTATGTAACAGATTATTAGTAATTATACTATCACTATACAAAAAAAGGGTAGTGTTGTAAAAGGAAGATTGCTGGATTTGAAGTGGTTGCCAGGGAGATTAAAAAAACAGTAAATGACTAAATGATTGGAGGTTATGAGATGATGGGCGTTGAGAGGGCTTATAAACTACCAATAGAGCGGGGCCCGGGAAAGAACGGGCGTTGAGAAAACTTATAAACTGCCGTTCAAGTAGATTTTATCGGAAACAGGCATTTAATAGCCATTAAATTGCTAAATAGTCCCCTATCCATACCATTTTCAGTATTAACCAAGAGAAAAAGCAGTGAGCCTATCCGCGGCCCACTGCTCCCTCACTTACTTTGTAAAATACGGATTCCCATTCAACCCAATCCATTCATCCGTTTGCTCAAGATCGTAGGCAAGCTGCAATAAACGATGCTCCTCACCCTTCGAAGCAATCACTTGTACACCAAGCGGTAATCCTTTTTCCGATACGTAAACAGGCATAGACATCGCCGGCTGACCAGTTAGATTCGCGAGCATGCCAAATGGCGTATACGTCAGACTTGGCAGGAACATATCGTAAACGAGCTGCTGTTGGTCATCCTTCGTTCCTTTGTGAATATCACGCAAGAATGCTTCTTTCTTCTCTTCTGTCACTTCAAGCTGTCCAATTTCCGGAGCGACATCTGCTGTCGCTGGAGTAATATAGAAATCATACGTTTCATGCAGTGCCGCCATCTGAGCAGCTGCCGTGTCCCAGGAAGCAAGACTCGCGGAAAAGTCTGCTCCGGAAATCGACTTTCCAGCGACATGCATCATCCAGCCTTCAAGCTCAATGTCATTCTCTGTCAACTCCCGGCCGAGAGCCTGCTCTAGACCCTGGACCGTCATATTCATTTCACCGCTGTTCATAATGTAATAGTCTTTCATCAATTGGATACCATCTACTCCATTGGTACGCTCTACCACTTCATGCCCTTCCGACTCAAGCCATTTCACAACTTTCATAACGGCATTTCTTGCATCATCTGACACTGGTGTGCCAACCGGGGACTCCGTTGTAAATGCGATGCGGAGCGGCCTTTTCTGACCACCCTTTAAACTATTCAAATAACTATCAACAAAAACAGGGGCATGGAAAGCTGCTTCCGGCTGGAACGTCTGCAGCTGATCCATCATTGCTGCTGCGTCACGCACGGTTTTCGTCAGCATAAAATTGATCGATGCACCTTGCCAGTCACGTCCTGTACCAGGTCCAACCGGCATTCTTCCCCTAGTCGGCTTCAGACCAAATAACCCGGAGAAAGACGCCGGGATTCGAATCGATCCCCCACCGTCACTTGCCCCAGCAACTGGTACGACTCCAGAGGCAATTGCGGCTGCCGCTCCCCCGCTTGATCCGCCCGGAGAATATTCCGGATTCCACGGGTTACGGGTTGGTCCGTGTAATTTAGGTTCGGTAATATTTTTTAATGCAAATTCGGGTGTATTCGTATGTCCTAAAAATACAAACCCAGCTTCTCTTAGTTTTCTTACAAAATGGGATTCTACTTCCGCAACATAATTCACAAGCAATTTCGATCCGGAACTTAAAATTTCTCCTGGTAGTGATTGGGATACATTTTTAAGCATGGTCGGTACACCGGAAAAGGGCGCTTTCTCTACTTCTATCAATTCCGCCTCTCCTAACGCTTTACCTTTCCGGATGCTTGTTGCGAGATTCAAGTCTGGCTGGACTTCTTCTAAGCGATCCAGTGCTATTTCTGTTAATTCTTTCGGTGACATTTCTTTTTTCTTCAATAATTCAGCTAAGCCTACTGCATCATAATGTACATATTCTTCTGTTTTCACTTCATCACCTCAAGTAAGTATTTTTTTCATATCGTAATCTAATCTTTTTTTAATATAAAAGTCTCTTTCTCTTTGTCAATATAAAGAGAAAGGGGCGTTGGTTCCGTGATACCTAATAATCTTCTAAACTCAGCGGGTATCGTAATTGAACCTTTCGTGGAGACGTATCGCTGATTTTTCTTGTCATCGTGATTGGTTTGATAAATCCAAATTTCCTTTCCTTTCAGATGGACTTCAAGTAATGTCCCCGGTTCAAAACCGAGCTCTGTCCGTTCCTTTTTAGGCAAATTAATAATACCCAGTTTGTCGGATGCTTTCACGTTTTTTAGGAAAATCATGTTGCTCACTCCTATGCTCCTTGGATTCTCTACGATTCCAGCATGAAAAAATGTTTCTCATTTATTCCAAAAGAAGGCACAGGAAAAGAAATTTGTTAATAGATTAAATCATGGGGATTGGACGATCGAGTTGAATCGTGGATTCTGTTACATAACATTCGTAAGCTAGTATGCGTACTCCGAGATGTTCCGCCTCTTGTAAAGCTTCGTGAAAAGCAGGGTCCATGGCGTAATGAGGTGTGAATGAGTGACAGCCCTTCATTTGAATGACAAATAAAACGGTCGCTTCATATCCTGCTTGCATCGCTTCAATTAATGTTTCCACATGCTTCCTCCCTCTTATTGTCGGTGCATCGGGAAACATTGCAAGTCCATCTCGTTCCAATGTGACACCTTTCACTTCGATAAAACCACCGCGTGCACCCCGGTAATAAAAAAGATCAAACCGGCTATTCCCGAAGGTAGCCTCCCGTTTTAAATCTCTTATTCCATGAAATTCTTGGATGTTACCTGCGACGAGTGCATCGTAAACAAGCTGATTCGAGATTTGTGAATCGATATTAATCCAACGTGCACCCTTACGTGCCGCAATGATAGAATAACGGGTTTTCCGGTTTGGATTATCTGAGGTTTCTAAAGCAAGCACAGCACCAGGCTGCAAAATTTCGGTCAAGCGACCTGTATTTTTAATATGAACTTTTTCAAGTTCCCCAGCAATATATACTTCAGCGACAAAGCGGTTTAACTTCTTCGCAAAAATTCCTTCCACGACTTTCCTGTACTGCATCTTCTCACATCCAATCCACTTGTGTTCCTCTGATGCATTTCTATTCCATCAACCTTAAGCATATCATGTTCCACGCTTTATATAAATTTTCATGGAGCAAGTATTTGTATTTAGCGATTTTTACGCTTATGATAGTACTAAGTATTTTCTGTAAAACTCTGACAACTCCCGTGAGAGATTGGAGGAATCCATCTAGATGTGCTATACGATTGAAAAAACAAACACAAAAATTATTCCGCTGGAAGTGCCAGCGCCTAATATGTTAAAGAGCATTAACTTTTATTTACTTCAAAAAAATGACGGTACATTTCTAATCGATGCTGGTCTTGATAAAGATACGTATTGGGAATACTTACTACAGTCCATGCAAGCAAACGGGATCCGGCTCCGTGACCTGACAGCAATTTTATTAACGCATCATCACTTCGATCACGTTGGACTCGTCCACCGGATTTCTAAAAAATATGAGATTCCGGTCTATATCCACCCGTACGCTCTGCCAAAGATAAAAGGCGACCCGGAATTTCTATATAAAAGCTATTCATTCTTTGCTGATTTACTGAATAAATTAAATACCGGGGATTTCGGAAAAGAACAGGTGAGGGCAAAGTACAAACGGCAAATGAATAATCCGAAAACAGCTCTGAATTGGAATGTAAAAGCGATTGAATCAAATACATTATTCGGCTTTGAAGTGATTGAAATTCCCGGACATGCACCCGACCAAGTAGCTTTTTCCTTACCGGAAGAAAATATAATTTTTATCGGCGATTTATTAATCGATCATTTAAGGAGTAACGCCTTTGTCGAACCAGCCTTAGATGGAAGCCGAATTCCAGCTCTCGCGCAGCATGTAGCTTCACTTGAAAAGATTATTGAACTGAATCCGGAGATTGCCCTGTCCGGACATGGGAAGGTCATCTATGAACCTGCTAAACTAGCGAAAAGAAGACTTGAGGCGATTAAAACAAAAGCAAAAAGTATTAAGGCCGTCATCGAAGCAGGATTCACCACCGGAAGCGAGATTGTGAAAAAGCGACACCCTAACAAATATGAGGATATCTTCCTCACCCTTATGTCCGACACATTAAGCTTCCTTGACTACCTCGAAGCAAAAGACGAGCTAACCAAAAAAGAAATAAACGGAATCTGGTACTGGGACAAGGGGTCAGAGCACTTGTCCCACAAAGAGAGGAGTCCATAAATTGGAACAACTATTACAGAGGTTAAAAGAAAACTTAACGGAAGATCAAGTAACGACGAATAAAACCGTGAGAGAATTACATGGCCGCGATGAAACATATCTGGCAGAGAGTCTGCCTGATGTTGTCGTCTATCCGAAATCAACTGCCGATGTCGTACATATTATCCAGGTCGCACAAAAATTTAATACACCTGTCACCCCTTTTGGAGTCGGCTCCAGTCTAGAAGGTCATATTATTCCGTACAAAAATGGAATTACGATCGACTTCTCTTTAATGGATAAAATTTTAGAAATTAAAGCAGAAGACTTACTCGTGAAAGTGCAGCCCGGCGTGACGAGGGAGCAGCTCAATAAAGAACTAAAGAAACACGGATTGTTCTTCACGGTTGACCCAGGGGCAAATGCGACACTTGGAGGGATGGCAGCGACAAATGCAAGCGGTACAACCTCTGTTAAATATGGTGTCATGAGAGATCAAGTTAGGGATATGGAAGTCGTGCTTGCTGATGGGAGTATTATCCACACAGGAAGCTTAGCAACGAAATCATCTTCCGGTTATCATCTGAACGGACTTTTTGTTGGCTCGGAAGGTACACTTGGCTGTTTCACGGAATTAACATTGCAAGTATACGGGATTCCAGAACATACTGTGGCAGCTCGTGCAGTATTTCCAAATCTCTCCGATGCTTTCCAGGCTGTAACATCCATTTTACATGCTGGTATTCCAATGGCACGCGTAGAATTTGTTGATGAAGCTTCAATTGTTCAATTAAATAAATTTAGTGATACGGATTATCCAGCGGTCCCTACCCTTTTCCTTGAATTCCATGGGAATGAAGAAGGACTCAAAGCCGATCTCGACTTTGCAAAAGAGATTATGGAGGATCATGGCTGTCAGGAATTTATTTCTGAATCGGATACAGCAGCACGCAATCATTTATGGGAAGCTCGTCATAACTTGGCCTATGCTTTTGCTCATGACTATCCCGGCAAGAAAATGATGCTCACAGATGTAGCTGTACCTATTTCAGAACTCGCCGGCGCAGCAATTTATGCGCGAAAAGAAGTTGATAAGCTAGGTATACCAGGCGGGATTGCTGGACATGTCGGTGACGGGAATTTCCATTCCATCCTAATGGTTGATTTAAATAACGAAGAGGAGATCCAGAAAGCTAAAGCATTCAACAAAAATATCGTATTATATGCTCTTGAACGTGGCGGAACGTGTACTGGAGAACATGGTGTCGGTGTCGGAAAGAAGCCTTATCAGGAGCAGGAACACGGTGCTTCACTTGAGGTCATAAAGCAAATCAAAAAGTCACTTGATCCAAATAATATATTAAATCCAACGAAGATTGTGGACATCGATTAAGAGTTCGAAAAAAATCGCATGGCTTCAAGTCCATGTCTTAAATCCATGCGATTCCCCTCTTAATTTTCTTCAAAATAACTACACACCACATGCCCCACAGCTTTTGCTGCAACGAGGATTGCATCTTCATCAATATCAAATTTTGGATGGTGGTTGAAATATGGTTCTTTTACCCCTTTTGGCGTACAGCCGATAAAGAAATAGCAACCAGGGATTTTCTCAAGATAATAAGCAAAATCCTCAGACGGCGCTAATGGCGGGTATTCTTTCACTTCTTTAATATCCTTGTCATCTACTGCCTTTAATGCTTCTGCAACAAATGTCGTAAAGCCTGGATCATTGTAAAGTGGCGGATAATCCGGCTTATACTCCAGCGTACATCCCACACCAAATTCCACTTCAATTCCATCCGTGATCCGCTTCATTTCCCGGGCAATGACTTCCTCGGTCTCGTCGCTCATATAGCGAATATCGCCTTCAATTTCGATGCTGTCTTTAATGACGTTAAATGTCCCTTTCCCGTCGAAAGAACCAATTGTAATGACACCAACATCCATCGGGTTGATTCTCCGGCTGACGATTGTTTGAACAGCAGTTACAAAATGCGCACCTGCAACAATTGAGTCATTCGCTTTATGCGGGGAGGAACCATGGCCGCCTTGACCTTGAATTTTCAATTTGAAATACGATCTGCCATTAAAAGAATAACCGCTATGATACCCGACAACTCCTGCTTCATCGAGCGGTAAAATATGAATGCCGAAGATTGCATCTAAATCAGCCAATTTACCTGATTGCACGATACTTTTCGCCCCACCAGGCGGTAGTTCTTCTGCATGCTGATGGATTATTTTTATTGTACCGTTCAACTCATCTTTCAATTCAATCAAGCAATCCGCAAGCACGAGCATATATGCCGTATGAGCATCGTGACCACAAGCATGCATGACACCTTCATTTTTCGATTTGAACGGTACGTCCGCTTCTTCTGTAATAGGTAACGCATCAAAGTCTGCCCGGAGTCCAATTGTTTTTCCTGGCTTTCCCCCGGGAATGGTTACGATAATGCCGTATCCATTCCCGACATTCGTCTCCACCTGGACATCTTTACCTTGATAAAAGTCAGCAATATACTTAGCTGTGTTTTCTTCCTCGAAGGACAGCTCGGGATTTTCGTGCAGATAGCGACGAATCTCGATCATCTCATCTTTCCGCGCTTCCAACATTTCGACTAATTTACTTCTCATTTCTCAAATCAACTCCTTTGTTCTAACGATGATTAACCCTAACTTTGTTTTGCAGGATTAACACGCACGGAAGGCCGGACATTCGGTGACGATCCTGAATCTTTCGGAACAAAGAACATGATGGATAGCAAAGAAAGTATCGCAAAAATGACGTTTGTAATGATTCCAGCTGTTGCAGCAACTTCCACACTGAAATAAAGCATGACCGTACTGTATACAGTAGCCGATATTGCGACACCGAACGCATTCCCAAGAGAGCTCGCCATTTTATATACACCTGACGCTTCACCGACTTTATTTTCCGGTGCATGGGAAACCGCTGTGTCTGTCGATGGTGTTGCATACATTCCAAGACCAAGACCGAAAAGAATAAACCCGCCGAATACGGTAATCGTGTAAAGTAAATCCGGCAAGAAGGTGAGTCCCATTACAGCTACTCCAATCAATGTTAGCGTTGTACCCCAAAGCATCGGATTTCTTGCGCCTGTCCGTTGCATAATTTTCTCACCGACCCGAATCATCCCGAGCACGGCAGCAAGGTATCCTAATGTAAGCATACCAGATTGGAATGAACTAAAGCCACGGCCAATTTGTACATACGTATTGGCAACGATTAAGGTACCGGCAACAGCATTCAACAAAAAGTTTGATATCGTCGCACCTGTATATGGCTTGTTTTTAAACATTTTAAAATCGATAAGTGCATGCTCCCGATTATTTTCGTATTTAATGAATCCATAAATCCCAATAATAGTAACGACAGCAAGTGTAATCGTAAGCGGGCTCGTCCAACCAAAATCAGCACCTTGTGTAATGAAGACGTTAAGCGCAAGCATCGTAATAATGAATATCCCTAAACCACCATAATCAAACTTGAACTTGCCTTCTGTTTGCGCTCTGCTTTCAGGTGTGTCTTTCATGAGCCACATAGCAAGTAAGGTAAATACAATCGATATAACAAAAATCCACTTCCATCCAATCGATGTTGCGATAACTCCGCCAAAGAATGAACATAAACCGGAGCCACCCCAGGAACCGATTGACCAATAGCTAAGTGCACGTTGCCTTTCAGCCCCTTCAAAATATTCTTTCATTAATGCAATTGTTGCTGGCATAATTGCAGCAGCAGACAAGCCTTGCAGAATCCGCCCCGCTACTAAAAGGACAGATCCATTTGCTAATACGAGACATAAAGACCCAATCACACTTAAAATTAATCCGACATAGGTGACTTTTTTCCTTCCCATTCTGTCAGCGAGTCCACCTGCCACGACGATGAACATCCCGGAAAATAATGCAGTCAGACTGATTGCCACGTTTAATATACTAAGTGAAACACCTAAATCTGTTTGGACCGCTGGAACGATATTTACCATCGATTGGGCAAACAACCAGAATGTAATAACTCCAAATACAATCCCGATAATTAATTTATTTGTGCCTTTATATTCCGTTTCCATTAGACTTCCTCCTTCTTTTCCCCTTTTGTTTCTATTGTTTCCTGGAGCAGGAATAAAATAATTGGTTAATCCTGCTTATATAGGAAATAAAAAAAAGCCATTCAAGAACGAATTTATCCTTAAATGACTTTCTTCTCTAACCTATAAAATATATTGATCAATTTCTTTCACAAGATCGACAAGCTGGGGCTTACTTACTTGCGCACTTGCTCCGACCTTTTCTCCTTTATGATACAAATCATCCGTTATGAGCGAGGAGAAAATAACGACCGGAATACCTTTCAAGCGATTATTTTGCTTAATCCGGTGGGTCAGATGATGCCCGTCCATCTGGGGCATTTCAATATCTGTCAGTACGAGCTGGACGAGTTCTTCCGGATGAACCGATTTGTCATTCGCAAGTATTTCCAAGTACTCCCAAGCTTCCTTCCCGTTTTGGAAAACCGTTACATTATCATAGCCCGCTTTTTCTAATGTATCCTTCAGAAGTGCACGTAAAACACCAGAGTCTTCTGCGAGAATGATTTTTTTCGTCGTTCGCTCCCGAGGACCTAAGGCTTTAATACTTTCAGCATTCCCGCCTAGTTCGGGATTAATTTCGACAATGATCTTCTCAATATCAAGGAAGACGGCGAGTTTGCCATTATCGAGCTTAATTAGACCTGTTGCATACGGCTGATTGCCAGTGGCTAGTTCACTTGGTTTCTCAATTTGCTCCCAAGAAATCCGGTTGATACGGTTCACTTTATGTACGCGAAACGCGATCTTAATTTGGTTTAGTTCAGCGATAATAAAATGATCTTGTTCCGGATTTGCGGATTCCTTTTTATTTATAATTTCTGAAAGCTTGATGACTGGGATGATCTCTCCTCTTAAATGGATGACACCTTCCACATATTCCGGGGCTTTCGGGATACCTGTTATCGGTAGCGGAGTGATGATCTCTCTTGTTTTTAATACGTTAATGGCGAAGGTTTCATCCCCTAGTTCGAACAAAATAATTTCCAGTTCATTCGTGCCGCTTTCCAATAAAATTCCATTGTTTTTACTTTTTGTCATACCGATTCTCCTATCTCCTCAATGTGAGATACTTTAACTATAGTCTACGGTGTCTCGTCTATATTTTCAATCGATATCGGCATTTCAACTTTTTATTATGGGATAACCGTCTATAAAAATTTCACTTTTATCCAAATTCCTCACTTCAATTGGTAGCGATTGCTTCAAGGCTTCACGATGCTTTTCATATTGAGGTGGCAATTTGAGTTCCGTCCCAAGTTCGAAAGCACAATAAGTGTTTTTTTACACATTCCAATGACGAAAGAGTTCCAAAAGTTAGATCTTGCAATAACCAGATCGTTGGTGTTGATTTAGGAATTAATTTTCTTGCGACTACTTAATGATAATCAAGGGAGAACTACTGGGTAGGAATAAGCGTAATTGCACTCTATGAAGATAGAGGCACTGTAAAAATTTGACAGACGTAAGCCCCTACTTCAAACAATCCGTAAGAGTGTTCAGCGGTGGGTTGTTGACAACATCACCCATATCCTCTTTTTGGATTTAAAATAATTAAGCATCACAATTCATTGTTGTATACTTTTTCCTATCGTACCAGTACGTCAATTTCTTGACTAGCGAAATATCAATAATAATAATATAAAAGCTACTCCTATTTCAACGAATAGAAGTAGCTTTTCACATGCATTCATTTTTCATTAAGAGAGATGTTTCGCAAGACGTGAATCGGTGCTTTCTTTCATTTGCTTTTTCCGTACGGTCATTCTTAAATAAATGTTATTACCGAGTAAGGAGACGATAATGAACAATGTACCGATATAATCATAGGCAGTAAGGCTAGTGCCTTGGATAAATGAAATGACAAGTGTTGTGATTGGTACAAAGTTAATGAATAACAGCGCATTAATCGGTGACAAGATCGTTACCCCAACATTCCAGCCTACAAGTGCAATAACTCCGGGGAATATCGTCATAAACGCCAGGTGCGGACTTGTCACAGCTAGCGTCTCAACCGTTGGAACCGATACATAGCCAGTTAGTGTTAAAACGGCGACAATAACTACCGCAGTACCTGTTCCAAGCAAACAACTTAACGTCGAATAACGTAAAGCAGACCAACCAGCAAATTGCGGTCCGCCCATCGTATAGACAACCCAGCCGATCACAGCAATAAAAATCAAGAAGGATGGGAACATATTGCTCGTTGCACCGAGGAAGGATTGGATATCTCCCTTTGTAATCACCATGATTGCTCCGACAAAAGCTAGCACGACGAATCCTAAAGTAAGGCTTTTCGGTAATCTTTTATATAGTAAGGAGACAATCACGATGGAAATCATCGGCATTAATGCTTCCATGACCGATGCAACCATGATTCCAGGCTCCCCTAATAAATCTTCTCCCCAGAAAATCAGTAAATTATAAACGGTAAATGCCATTGTACCGAAGAACCATAATTGCTTTCCTTTCCCTTCCAAACGGAAAGCCTGTTTTCCTTCTCTCCATAATAAAGACGCCACTAAAATGACGCTCACACCTACATAACGAATAATCGTAAAATAAAATGGATCGATATGTCGAAACGCCGAATGGGCCACCGGGAACATCGCACCCCAGGAAGCCGCAGCGATAAAACAAAGAATCGCTCCATACCACAAACTATTTCTCATTCCTGCCCTTTCCCCTCTCTATATCTAGTCTGCTCTTAGTTTCTAATATTTTAGGTATCTTGTAAAACGAATTAAAATGATGACATCCATCATTTTTGGTGATACCATAAAATTATATATAGACATAAGGGGGGGAATGCAATGGAGCTGAAGGATTTGGAAATATTCCAAGTCGTCGCTGAAAAGGGGACGATTACAGCTGCGGCGAAAGAACTTCGCTACGTCCAATCCAATATCACATCCCGGATTCAAAAATTGGAAGAAGAATTGAATACTCCATTATTTAATCGGCACCGGCGTGGTATGACGCTGACACCAGAAGGGAAAAAGCTTTTGACATATGGTGAGGAAATTACATTACTCGCAAAGGAAATGAAGAAAGCGGTGCAAAGTAAAGAAGAGCCTGCCGGGAGACTCGAAATTGGCACCATCGAAACGGTCTTCCAACTGCCAAATATCCTTGCTGCATTCGATAAAAAATATAAAAATGTCGATTTATCTCTGTATTCCGGAGTGACTGGCCAATTGGAGAAGCAAGTATTGGAGCAACAGTTAGATGGGGCTTTTGTGACAGCAGGGAACTTTTCTCCAGAAATTGCGGCTCACGAGGTGATTGAAGAAGAACTCGTACTTATTGCCCATTATGAAGCAGATTTGACTGATGCGATCCATGAAGAACCCGTTCTTTGTTTTTCAAAAGGCTGTGGGTACCGCTCCCGTTTGGAATCTTGGTATGAGGATCAAAGCATGCATCCGAAGAAAATGATGGAGTTCGGAACATTGGAGACGATTCTACGTAGTGTCGTCGTTGGGCTCGGCATTGCTTTTGTCCCGCGGTCATCGGTTACGCACTTGGAAGAAAGCGGGCTTATCTCCTGTTATTCTTTGCCGGACGAGTACAGTAAAGTAAAAACAATGTTCATCCGGAGAAAGGATACATTTTTCACCAATACCTTGCAAAAGTTCATTGAAACAATTGAAACGAATAAAGATATGGAGATCCATTCACTTAAATATTGAAGGAAATGGAACATGGGGTCAGAGCATTTGTCCCAGTTTTGGGACAAATGCTCTGACCCCAGTGTCCCGCTTCAATTATTTGCCGCGTTCTTGCATTCTTTCGTGTTCGTTTAGTGTGGAGATGTCGATTCCTTTCATGGCGGAACCTAATTCTTTGGAAAGTTGGCCGATTAATTCATAGTCCTGGTAATTTGCTGTTGCTTGAACGATTGCTTTGGCGAATTTTTCTGGGTTTTCCGATTTGAAAATTCCTGAACCGACAAATACACCATCTGCACCGAGTTCCATCATTAATGCTGCGTCAGACGGAGTTGCAACCCCTCCTGCTGCATAGTTCGCTACCGGTAATCTGCCTGCTTCTTTTATTTGTTTTAAAATTTCATAAGGAGCACCAAGAATCTTTGCTTCAGTCATTAGTTCATCATCATTCATTACCGAAACTTTCCGCACTTGCGCTTGCACTTGGCGCATATGACGAACAGCTTCCACAATGTTTCCTGTTCCAGGTTCACCTTTCGTACGAATCATTAAAGCACCTTCCCCGATTCGGCGAGCAGCTTCCCCTAAATCTCTTGCACCACAAACAAATGGTACGGTAAAATCACTTTTCAGCAAATGGAATTCTTCATCTGCAGGTGTGAGCACTTCACTTTCATCAATGAAATCTGCTCCAAGCCCTTCCAGCACACGTGCTTCAACAATATGGCCGATCCGCGCCTTTGCCATGACCGGAATATTTACTGCTTGAATTACTTCCTCAACAATGCGTGGATCTGCCATCCGCGCTACTCCACCCGCTTTTCGGATATCTGAAGGCACACGTTCTAATGCCATGACAGCAATTGCACCACTTTCTTCCGCAATCTTTGCCTGCTCCGCATTAACGACGTCCATGATGACTCCGCCTGTTTTAATTTTCTCCAATACTTCCGCGTGTTTTGTCAGTCCCTGAATTGCCAACTGGACCACTCCTTTGATTTATTTAGATTTTAGTTTATTATAAAGATATAGTGATACCATTAAAAGAATCAGATTATCACCTTTTGACAGGGTCAGATTACAAGGAGGTCCCTAAATGGATATGTTAACTTGTCATTTAGAGCGTGAAAGCGAGATCCCGCTCTATGAGCAATTATATAATTTTATAAAAAAAGAAATTATGGAAGGAAGAATTACGTATGGCTCGAAGCTACCATCGAAACGTAAACTTGCGGATTTCTTAAAGATAAGTCAGAACACGATTGAACAAGCATACGACCAATTAGTCGCGGAAGGTTATCTTGAGGCAAAACCAAGAAGAGGCTATTTCGTCCTCGCCTCGGAAGACCTCGAATATATACAGCCAGCGCGAACGATTCAAGAATATCAAACCAAACAAAAACAATTCCGTTATGATTTCCATCCAAGCTGGATTGATACCGAGCATTTTCCCTTTGCCAAATGGCGGAAATACGCGAAAGATATTATAACGAAGGACAATCAAAAATTACTTCTCATGGGAGATCCACAGGGAGAGCTTAGTCTAAGAGAAGAAATCGCAACTTATATTTACCAAGCCCGCGGGGTACAATGCTCCCCCGACGACATTATTCTCGGAGCCGGTATTGAGACGCTATTGCAGCAATTTATCCTACTTATGGGGAATACGACGACTTATGGTGTGGAAGACCCCGGTTATCACGTCATGTCACGGATGCTCAAGCACTATCCGAATAAAGTGTATCCTTTACAAGTCGATAACGACGGCGTCAAGATTCAGAAACTAGAGCGGACACCGATTGATATCATGTACGTCACCCCGTCACGGCAATTCCCTTTTGGTTCCGTCCTTTCAGCGAACCGCAGGATTAAATTACTGAACTGGGCAACGGAGATGGATGATCGCTATATCATTGAAGATGATTATGACAGTGAATTCCGCTATACTGGAAAATCGATTCCCTCCCTGCAAAGCTTAGACCAGAATGAAAAAGTCGTCTATCTTGGCACCTTTTCCAAATCACTGATCCCGTCCATTCGAATCAGCTATATGGTGCTGCCGAAGCATTTGATGAAGCTTTACCGAAAAAAATTATCTTATTTCCAGTGCTCCGTTTCCCGAATTGACCAGCATATTCTCACGCAATTTATGCGGGAAGGCGATTTTGAAAGACATCTCAATCGGATGCGGAATGTGTACCGGAGGAAAATGGAATTGACAATAGATACACTTGCTTCTTTTAAGAACTTTGTCGAAGTGATCGGGGACTTATCCGGATTCCATGTCGTATTGAAGATAAAAAACGGCATGTCGGATGCAGAGCTTGTTGAAAAAGCTTCCGAAGCCGATTTAAAAATTTACCCACTGTCCTATTATGTGATGGAAAAGCAATTCGGTGTAGAACCGATTATTTTACTTGGATTTGCAAGTATCCCGGAAGCGGAATTGGAGGAAGCGATTCAGTTGTTGATGGGGTGTTGGGATAAGTAGAAATAAGCCTTTGTTTCACTAAAATTTATGAGTGGGAGGGATTGCTTGATGGATAAGGAATCGTGCAAACGTCTAAACCACATATTGACATCTACGTGATAATGTAAAGCACTACTAAATTGTCACGTTATTTTCTCAAAAACCATTTTCTTCACATCTCCTTCCCTTACCGGTACAATTGAAGAACCAAATAAAATAAACTTAGGAGGTATCCACCATGCGCTGCGGCGAAAAGTGTTTTCACGTAACAATCGAGAAAGAAAATGATACAAAAAATATCCCCGTTTATGCCAGAACTCAAATCGAGGCAAGGAAGGCGATCCGCCGAAAATACGGCAAAGAAGTTGAAATTCGTACCATCACAAGATAGATACTCGATCTAGCGATTAAACTTTCAGATAACGTTATCATACTTACTCCCCGCTGTTAGCTCTTTTTTCCCAGTTCATAATCTGCCCCTTCCCTATATTTGAGCATGAAGCACCTTTCAGATTCGATCGTATCATTAAAAACGAATTTATCTAGAGAAAGGGGGCTTGGATGCTGAAGTAAATACTGGCGACGTGTTTTATGGTCTAGTGAATGCTTCAGACTATGGTGATGGAGAAATTCAAGTTGTTTTTTCCATGAAGAAGACGGAATGCAGGAAGAACTGACAGAGATCGTCGAGATTGACCACGTGTATGATGAACACGATGTAACACTTGATTTGGTCAATCATCGTCTCTTTATTAAAATGGAAAATGGTACAATGGCTTACGATGCAACTACATATGAGCTTCTTTGGACAGATGCTTATGGAACAATTTCTGACAGAGAAACCGAAGAAGATAATCATACATATACAATGTATAACGTGTATACGGATGACTATATCTATGCATATACCGATGGATTAGGTAGTGTAAGTACACCTTCGAAGCATCTGTTTAGTGTCATTGATGCAGCAACTGGGGAAGTGCTCGAACACTACAATCTTAGAAGGGTTATAAAAATCCAATCCTCTCATATATATAATGGATAACCAGAATGGAGGTATCCATATGAAAGCAATCAGTGCTATTCTAATGGACTATCCGAATTCCGCACACCTGCACCGGGCATTAAACTCACTGCATAACCTTGCTTCCAAGCTGCACTCCATCACTATCCTGCAAGAAAAAAATGTACTGCTCCCGGCACCCGCGAATCCAAGTCTTTTTCCGAATATAACGATTCATATCTACCAGCCGAATGGGTTTGGAAAGCTGTTAAATAAAATAATCGCGCAACAAAAAAGCGAATACATTCTTTTTCTAAAACAATCCGAGTATCTTTCCCCTACAATTAAAGATGACTCACTCCAATTGAAGTCGTCCCAGAATGTAATGAATCATATCTATTCAGTAAAAACTCTTTCAATCCCTTCCCCCTTCTTAGCCCGGACAACTTATTTACAGAAACAGCCATTTTTACTCGATCATCAACTCCCATTCAAAGAAGCCATTTTTTCCACATGGCTTTCCACCATCGATGATACTTTGAAAACAAATAAAAAAAATCTAGTTAACCGAGCGAAAGAAAATACAAGCCGGGACCGGATGGAAAAACTTCGATTACTTGAAAAGTATCACTACAAGAAAACCTCCACAGAACACCCCAGTCTCACCATACTGATGGCAAATTATAATATGGAAAATTATGTGGAAACCGCTGTTACCTCTTGCCTTTTTCAAACCGAAAGACCAGAACAAATTTGCATTATGGATGATGGTTCTACCGACAATTCTTACAATCAACTAAAAAACTGGCAGCGTGAACCGGACATCCAATTATTCACGAAACAGAATGAAGGAAAAGCGAGGGCGTTGAATGATTTATTACCATATGTTACTTCTGATTTTATTTTGGAATTGGATGCGGATGACTGGCTCGATGCGGATGCCATCTCTGTTATCAAAAGTCATCTCCTTCATTTACCTGAGGATGTCGCCGTCTTATATGGAAATTTCCGGAGATGGAAGCAACGGGAAGGTAATATTCTTTTCCAGAACATAGCGACAGGCAGACCAGTCCATGGAAGAAAAGCTTTATTATCCTACCCCTTTCCGCTTGGTCCACGAATCTACCGGACATCCGCATTGAAAGCAGTTGGCGGGTTTCCCGTCATTCCTTTTAAAAATGGCAGATTGTTTGAGGATGTAAGTGTGTTGCACCGTTTGCTAAAAACATACCGTTTTCAATATAAAAACTTTACCGTTTATAATATCCGAAAACATGAGGAAAGTATTACAAGGAAAAATGAAAATCTCTGGAATCAATTTTTAAATCATTTATATAGACTGTAGTTTACTTGTCCTTCTCGCCTTCTAGGAACTTCTTTATCGTTGAAATAATATAGTCTTGCTGCTCGTAAGTCATCATCGGATAAATCGGGAGGGCTAGAATACGACTTGCTGCCCGTTCTGCAATTGGGAAATCGCCTTTTTTATAATTCAAATAGCGGAAAGCTTCCTGTACATGTAAGGGCTTCGGATAATAAACCCCAGAGGCAATATGATTTTTATCCAGCTCAGCTGCCAATTTATCACGCTCATCCAGTTCTATACAATATTGATGGAAAGTATGCTCCCGACTACTCGAAACGTTCGGTTTCCGCAAAAATTCAGGTAAAGATTCCGTGTATCTTCTCGCAACTTCTTTTCGCTTATGCAAGAAAATATCTAAATAATATAATTTGACGAGTAAAATAGCTGCTTGCATCTCATCTAATCTGCTGTTCATACCAATTAATGAATGATGGTATTTTTTATCGCTCCCATGATTGCGAAGCTTCAACATCGTGTCGTGGAGCGTTTTTTGATTTGTCGTAACTAGACCTGCATCCCCGAAAGCACCAAGGTTTTTCGATGGAAAAAAAGAAAAACAACCAATATCTCCAATTGCACCTACCCGTTTCCCTTCAAACTCCGTGCCAATTGCCTGACAAGCATCTTCTATGATTCGCAGATTGTATTTTCTGGCTAAAGACAGGATTTCCTTCATATTTGCTGCCTTTCCGTATAAGTGGACAACAATGATTGCTTTTGTTTTCGGGGTAATAGCTGCTTCGATTTTAGAGGGATCTAAGTTATAAGTATCTGCTTCAATATCGATAAATACAGGTCGTGCCCCTACTTCAGCAATTGCCTCCGCCGTGGCAAAAAAGGTAAATGGTGTTGTAATTACTTCATCACCAGATCCGATATCCAATGCTTTTAACGCTAGGACTAACGCATCCGTACCATTCGCTACCCCGAGAGCATGTTTCGCTCCTACATAATCTGCAACCAATTTTTCAAGCGTTTCACCTTTTTTCCCAAGTACATAGTTCCCGCTGTCCAACACTTCTGTTATCATTTCAAGGATGGGATTGCGTAATAAATTCAATTCTGCCTGTAAATCAACCATTGGAATTGGATCCATTGTTTCTTCCTTCATTGGAGTCCCTCCTGCCATTTCCGATTCCGATATGCGTCATATTTAATGTAGTTATTTTATCTTTCTTTATTTTATTTCGCCCATCCATAACAAGCTTGCAATTAGTGAATGCTTTAAAATCCAGATTTTCATACTCTTTATGAAAGGCTTGAATAATAACAGCGTCCATCTCTTCAACCAACGCATCTTCCAACTGTAAAGGACGGACAGCATATTGTTCAATTTCATTTGCTGTAAACTGAGGATCATGGACAAATATATTTGCCTTTTCTTCTTTCAGTTTTTCGATGAGCAAGAGTGTTGTGGATTTTGTAGGTTCTTTCACATTTTCCCGGTAGGAAAGTCCGAGAATTAGAATGTTTTTATTTCGAAAACTACCGAGTACGCGTTCCATCTTCATGAGGGAATAGTCTGCCATTTGGTCATTAATCGTTCGTGCTAAGGGGGTTAAACCACTTGTTAGTCCTTTATTAATAAAAAAGTAAGGATAAATCGGGATACAATGACCACCAACACCAATGCCGGGATGGTGAATATGTGAAAAAGGCTGACTATTACTTGCTGTAATCACTTCACTCATATCAACATTCTTTTCATCTGCAAACATAGCTAATTCATTTGCAAGGGCTATGTTCACATCCCGATAAACACATTCTGCAACTTTAGAAAACTCGGCTGTTTCGAGAGTACTGACAGCTATCAACTCGCAACCTAGTGCCTTTGTGTAAAATTGCTTTGCTAATGCTAGACTTTTCTCATCCAATCCGCCAACGACTTTAGGGTAGCTCTCTAGATCTTGAATAATACGATTCGAATAAACTCTTTCTGGACTATAGGCAAGAGAGAAATCTTTCCCCATTTTCAATCCGGAAACTTCTTCTATTTTTGTACCGAATCTATTGCGCGTATCGCCGGGGCTAAGTGTTGTTTCAAATATGATAAGAGAGCCTTTCTTTAATCCTTTTGCTATTTCCAGCACTGCTTGATCAATGAATTGATAGTCTGTATGATTTTCATCATCAACGAGAACGGGGACGATTACGATAATGATATTCGATTGTTTAACTGCCTCCGAAGTTTGCTTCGTTGCAGACAACATATTATTTTGATGAGCTTGCGCGACTAATTTTTCCAGACCCGGCTCATTCGTTATATGGGAGATTCCTTGATTAATCGACGATACAACTGCTTCATTAATATCTGCACCACGTACATGAAATCCATTATTAGCGAACACTGCTGCTAATGTCAGTCCAATTTTGCCAAGTCCGACTACAGCTATTGATTCGGTAGACGTCTGAGGATTGTCTGCCATACCATTCCCTCATTTCTTCATTAGTATGTGATACTTTATGTCTGATATTGTTGCATCGATTGTACGAATGATTAGAAACATGGAATATGGTTTATCCTCATCATTCAGTCGCCCTGGTTCAGCCCTTCATAATAGTGAAACTTCATTCAGTGGGAGGATTACAGACCGTTAATCCGTGATAAATAGATAGAAGCCGTTTTTCCATCTGTTCCCAACTGAACCTCTCCTCCATCACCTTCCTTGCTTGTCGACTCATCATATGAATAGATGATCGGTTTGCATGGAGCTCGCACAAGCTTTCAGCATAATCTTCCGCAGTTGCTTCACGGCCTTTCACGATATAACCGCAATCATATTTCTTAATAAATTCCTCCATATCGTCACATTGATTCACAATTACTGGAAGGCCATGATTTAAATAGCTGAAGAATTTATTCGGCATAGCATATCGATTGTTCAATGAACCGTTCGCATTTAAATCCACCCAGCCCAAATCTGCTCCTTTCATCTTTTCCGGTATTTCTTTATAATCGACCCAGCCGGTCAGGATAATCTTATCCTTTAAATGAGAAGGGATTTGGAGTGGGCTCTCTGATTTTTTATTTCCTCCAATCAAAATGGCTTGAAGCGGAAAATGTTCATTGCACAATTCTATTATCTTCATTAATTTGCGGAAGTTACCTCTTTTTTCATTCATCACGCCTTCATACACGAGAATGAGCTGTTCATTTTTTCCTTGGCCTGGATGATAATCCTTACTAAGCGGAGGTGCGTTATAAATAATCTCTACTGGCAATGTGGCGTTCATCGAGAGGAAGTCTCGTTTAATCGATTCAGATACAGTGATTACAAAGTCTGTCTCCTTTAACATTTCCTTTAACATGTCGCGCTTGATTTGCTTTCTCCGTCTTGCTTGCTGCATGAGTGGATCTGGATCGATTTCATGACTATCATATATTAATTTAATTTGCTTCCCTAATAAAGAAAGTTTCCGCTTCACTTGGACACCAGCATATAAAGAGTAAAATTCATGGGCATGGTAAATATCCGCCTGTACAGCAATTGCCAATTGGATGAATCGGTCAGGATCAGGAGCGACTTTACTTTTTCGGATTGTTGTGTATCGTTTTTTCAACTGTTTTTCATGGTGGATTTGTTCATATGTTATGATTTTGATACCTTCATAAAAGAATTGTTCCTCCCTGAAATGCTCGTTAAACCGCGTCCCGTCCACATCGAATAAATAGCCATTCCTCCGAGGCACAATCATCGTCACTTGAAATCCAGCTTTTACGAGACTCTTAGCTTCCTTTTTAAAGATTCTCGCATCTAAAAAAGGATGTTCCGACACTAATATACATATATGTTTCACGATTATCCCCCCTATTTCACGAACGCCTGAACAACTGAAAACTTCAAGAATAAACTATAGAAATTGCCTGAGAAAGGAAAATAGCTGATGAAAGTTTTGACGATTGTAGGTGCTAGACCCCAGTTTATTAAAGCATGTATGTTGTCTAAAACGTTTAAACAACATCCTTCCATCGAAGAAATTATTGTTCATACGGGACAACATTATGACTATAATATGTCTGATATTTTTTTTAAGCAGTTGAATCTTCCGGAAGCGGATTATAATCTGCATGTCGGTTCCGGACCCCATGGTGAACAAACGGCGAACATGCTGCAGAAATTGGAGAAGTTAATGATGACAATACAACCGGATATCGTGATTGTGTATGGTGACACAAACTCTACTGTTGCCGGGAGCCTCGCAGCAGCGAAACTCCATATCCCCATTGCCCATATCGAAGCCGGTCTGCGCAGTTTTAATAAAAAGATGCCGGAAGAAATCAATCGAATCATAACCGACCACTTATCTGATTATTTGTTTTGCCCGACGGATGGTGCCGTGAAGAATTTATTTAATGAAGGGATTCATAAGGGAGTTTATCAGACCGGAGATATCATGTACGACACCGTCACGCATTTTAAACCTCTTGCCATGAAGCATTCATCTATAGTAGCGGATTTAAAATTAAAGGTAAAAGATTATTATTTAGCGACGGTACACCGAGCAGAGAACACAGATGACCCAGCCCGCTTACAAGCAATATTCGAGGCCTTTCGCCAGCTGGATAAAGTTGTCGTCCTCCCCTTACACCCTAGGACAAAGAGTAAAATCAAAGCATTCCACTTGAATGATGTCACCCGTTCCCCCAATATTAAACTCGTTGACCCATTAAATTATTTTGATATGCTCGCATTAGCTGCATACGGGAGGATTATCCTTACCGATTCAGGAGGCTTGCAGAAAGAAGCTTGTATGCTCCAGGTTCCTTGCATCACGCTTCGAGAAGAAACCGAGTGGCTGGAGACAGTGGAAGGCGGTTGGAACAAACTAGCTGGTGCAGAGACACGAGCAATACTAGATGCCGTGGAAAATATACAGCCGCCTCCAGCAAATCAAACCCTCTACCAAAGCGGTACAGCCCAGCAAATCACCAATATACTCATGAAGGAAATTGCAATGGATGGTTAAAGAGGTGGCATTTCGCTCACCTCTTTTATTTTAGCATGAGAAACTATAAAGCAAAATTGCTGTGGATAACTTGAATTCCCAGCAATAGCCACATCCGGCTCTAGCGCCCTGCAATTGACAAACTTCACACTCCTCCAATGATTGGCTTCAGCCAGAGGCTTAGTCGCACTTATACCCTTGTGGTGAAAGTCAACTTCAGCTCCTTACGTCGCCGTGTTTTCTTTATCTCCCCCTCGGAGTGCTCCAGTTTGTACATTGCTACGACGCACAGGATGTGCTAGTACAGGCGTTGCGACAGGACGTCGCGTGCTTAGCCTGTAAGGGCGCTTGCGCCTTTGTTTATAACTTCTTATAAATATCTATATATTGTTGAACGACATTTGCTGCACTGTGATATTTTTTCACATAAGCCCTGCCTTGAACACCTAATGCTTTCCAGCGTGCTGGGTTATGAAGCAAATTTCCCAGTACCTCAGCAATATTATCCGGGTTAGCATTCACAACCGGAAATTCTTCTGGATATTTACGTACAAGATCTTCCCTTATATAACAGATAACCGGTTTCCCCAAGGCCATTGCTTCTGCGGTAAGATATCCTGCTGCTCCAATTCGTAGCTGGTCAATCACAATGTCTGCTTCAGATAACAGCTTCATCGTTTCCGCGTGATTCAAGCCTTCAATTAGCTTAAAGTCAAAAGACACACCTTCGTTCTTCAACTTCTGAACAGCGTCCAGAACAAACTCTGTCCCCTTTAAATTCCGCTTGGTCGGAGCGTGCACGATGAGGGGAGTTTCTTTAATGGCAGGGTAATTGGGTTTCAGCTTATGGATATCAATGATGTGGGGAATAACATGGGTATGCTCATAATAATCTTTTATATAAGTTTCTATTTCATAATCAAGCGCAATTGCGTGATCAACGTATTTCGAAAGCTTCGTCAAATTCTCCCCTATTCTTTCTTCTGTCCATTCAGGCTTCACACGGACATATGGGTTTTTCTCCTTTGCAACTGAAAGGATACGGGCATCCGATCCCCGGTGATGGACTACCAGCTTCTTTCCCACATTATGGAGCATTTCCAAATCGCGCTTATCCGGGAAGAATGTCCCACCAAAATGAAAATGAAAAACATCATAATTTTTTATAGCTGTCTGAAAGAATTTTTGAATCTGATCCATCCGTTTATGTTTTGGAATATCTTGCAGATTTAAGCAAATATCTGATTCAAACTGGTAACGATTCGCATAAAAATGACATGCAGTCGCATCAATACCATGCGTGCGCAACGAGCGGCATAGATTGATCATCGGTAAACCGCCCTCCGGAATATGCAACACGCGCATAGACCTCACCTCGTTTCCTATTATTACGGCGTTGGAAAGAGTTTTGTGTACACACGAGCTAGACGTTTCTCCATTTCCTCCCATGAATAAATCTTCTCCAGTACCTTCCGTCCATTCTTACTCATCTTCGCTAACTTTTCCGGATTGCGCTTGAGATAAAGAAATGCGTTCGCAAAATCTGTTGCATCCGCTTGCTGCTTTTGAATGACATAACCGCACTTATGCTTCCGGATGAAATTCTCCATCTCCTGACATTTATTCACAACAACCGGGACCCCGTTATTCAGATAACTGAAGAATTTATTCGGCAAGGCATAATCACTATTGAGTGAATAATGCACTTCTTCCAAGTCAATCCACCCAATATCGATAGCTTGCATATGATCTGGTATCGAATGGTAATCCACCCAACCGGTTTGCTTGATGATTGGTGCAAGATGCTGCGGAATTTTAAGTGGATTCCCAAACTGGCTGCCGCCGATAATTTTAAATTGGAAATTTAATCTTTTAGAACAAATTTCTGAAATACCGAAAATCTTTTCCTTGTTCCCTTTGTGCTGTGCAATATTTCCTTCATAACCAACCGTCAACTGATTTCCATCGTAAGCTTTCGGTTCAACGTCTTGTAGAAGTGGTGGTGAATTATAAATCACCTCCATCGGTAAATCTGGCATTCGCGCGAGATACCAGTCTTTGATTGAATCGGAAACAGTAATCAAATAATCTACTTCTTTCAGCATAATTAACAATTTCTCTTCTAAGGTTTTCCTTTTCATTTCAGAAGTTCTTGGATGAATTGGATCAGGTGTTAATTCATGGCTATCGTATATTAATTTAACTTTCTTCCCCTTCTCCTGCAGCATCCGCCGCTTAATACCAACCCCTGCAAAAAGAGATAAATATTCATGGGTATGATAAATATCTGCATCTTCAGCCAGCGCCAGATTTGTTAGCGGGTTATTGAAGCCTTCCGTTTCCCAGACTTCTTCACTGCTCAACACTTTATTCAATGATTTTCTTGTATTTTCATTGTGGTAGGTTACTATTTTTATCCCTTCATGGGTAAATACCTTATTTTTGTAGCTTTTCTTAAATGGCGTGCCATCGATATCAAATAAATTCCCATTTTTCCTCGGAACAATCATTGACACATCGTAGCCCATTTTTTGCAGACTTTTTGCTTCTTTTTTAAATATCCTTGCATCTAAAAATGGATGATAGGCAACAACCATACAAACTTTTTTGGACAATTTAATTCATCCTTTCCATCAAGAAGAGGCATGTCGTGTTATGCATCGATTTTCTTAGCCGGCACACCCGCAACAATTGTATTTGCACCAATATCTTTCGTAACGACAGCACCTGCCCCGACAATCGCATGTGATCCAATCGTTATTCCAGGCAACAAGGAAGCATTATTACCAATCTTTGCTCCTTGTTTAATGATCGGGCCCTTTAAAGAATAAGCTTGTGCTCCCATATATTTATCATTGGACATGGATACGCACGGACCGATAAAAACATTGTCCTCTAGCGTTGTGTCACCTGTTACATAGGCCTGAGTCTGGACTGTGCAATTCTTTCCAATCGTTGTATTCAACTCAATTATCGCAGCTCTGCCAATGACTGAAGCTTCTTCAATTTGCACATTTTCCCTAATACTTGCATGATCTCCTATAAAAACAGTTTCCCCAATCGTGCTGCCTGCATAAAGTGAAACGAGATTCCCAATTTTCGTACCGGCTTCAATAACAAGATTGCGCTCTGCATCGGAATCTTTTCGCATTCTCTCATTTGCAGCCGGTTGTATACCAACGACACAATTGCTGCCAATCGTGACATGATCCCTGATTTGTGTTCCTTGTAAAATCACGCTATGGTGACCAATCACCACATGCTCACCAATCGACACCCCGTCTTCAATGACAACATGTCGTCCTAAACGGGTACTTTGAGGCATATGAGGCAAACCAACTCCTCCTTTCTCTTACTTGTCTTCTAGAATACTTTCCATTTTTTCCACAAGTTGTTTCGCTCGGATACTCACCGTATGCTTTTCCTGAATAAACTCATATCCTTGCTCAGTAATCCGTTGCCTTTCTTTATCATGCACCAAATAATACGCGGCTCTTTCTTTAAAATTACTTTCATCAATCGCGATGAAATGTTTCCCTGGGATAAATCCCAAGTCTTCCAGTTCATTGAATGTTGGTGCTAGCAGGAGTGTTTTGCAGGCTAAAGCTTCATAATATTTCATTACAGGGTAGTTGTAGCTCGAGGGACAGGTGAAGAAAATCTTCGTCCGATTCAGTTCTTTGGCATAACTTACACCTATCCATTTTTCGTTCTCCTCTTTCTGGCTGAAATCACGATATCCGGGGTGGTGGTAATAGACAAAACGGGAATCATCGGAATAGGCATTTACTATTTTCTCCCGAAGCGGGTAATTCTTATTAACAGCACCTATCAAAAGGAGCTCCGTATCCTTTTCTAATAAATAGTCTTTATATATTCCTGGATGAATAAAGTGAGGGAGCCATTCTAGTTTATGTTTAAGCTGTGGATATGTTTGGACGGATTGCTCTCGTCCGATTGTAAAAATATAATCAATTTTATTTTTAATGATATAGTTTTCCCTTATTTTAACGAGCCGATGAACATCTGTCACAAATAGACCGATCGGTATCGTACAATTCCTTAATCCTTTAATCATCGGGGACAAGTGTTGCCCCATATCATTCAGGATTAAAATAAAATCCGGCTTTGTCTTCAGTTTATTTATAATAGAACCGATATTGCCGGCTTTCCTCCAAATGGTGAGGTGAACATGTTTAGCCAATTCCTTTTCCAAATAATAAAAATTTCTATTCAGAAAGCGGGAGGTGTCTTCTCCAATAAATAAGACATGCAGCATCGTTTCATAAACTCCTTTCTCACGCATTAACGGACTGTAATACCCCCACCATCTAAGCATAAGGGGAATCCTAATATGTGGTGGGGGATAAAAAATCCCTGATTCTGTTCAACTAACATTCAGTGGGGGAGATAAGGCCCCCACTGAATGAAGTTTCACTTTATATTATCTCGTAGACAAGAGCCAAATTTAGATTTTTCATTATGGCAGTCTATCTCGTTTCGAGTCCCTTGCATAGAATGACAGTAAACATTGATATGATTAGTGAGGAGATTTTATCTATGAAAGTCGGTGTGATTGGAACAGGAAAAATGGGAGAATATCATGTGAAAACATATCTAGCATTACAAGATCATTGCGAGCTTGTCGGTATATTTGATAGGGATGAAGATAGATGTAGAGAAATTGCCAAGAAATATCAAGTGAAACATTTTCTCTCCTTAGATGAACTTCTCCAAACTGTAGATGCAGTAAGCATTGCCGTCCCTACCGAATACCATTATGATATCGGTCTAGCATGCATCCGAAATAAAACGCATCTGTTGATCGAAAAGCCGATTACAAGCACCACCTGGCAAGCTGATGATTTAATAGAAAAAGCGAAAGCAGCCGGAGTGAAGCTGCAGGTAGGACATATTGAACTATTCAATCCACTCATCCCAATCTTGAAGAACGAGTTGGAAAACGAAAAAGTAATCGGCATCTCGTTTTTAAGATTGAATCCATACGATGAAAGAATGAAGGATAGTGATGTCGTAAAAGATTTGATGATCCATGACCTCTATATTTTGGATGAACTGCTGCAACAAAAATTAGTGGAATTCTATGCTTTAGGAAATATTATAGGTCATTCAACGAAACATGCGTCTGTGATTCTCGAATCAGCACAAGGCGTGACCGTGGAACTGATTGCGAGTTTCAAATCAAAAAGGAAGATCCGGACGATCCAAGTGTTTACAGAAGATGCGTTGATTGAAGCTGATTTGCTGAACAGCACGATAACAGTAACAAGAACAGCAACACCCTTATCACCGAAAATTGCAGTTCCTTTGACAAAAACACTCACAATCGACAAGAGCATTCAGCCGTTAGATTTTCAATTAATAGCGTTTCTCGATTGCATCACATTTGATAAAACACCTGCTGTATCAGGCGAACAAGGAAAACGAGCATTGGAGCTCGTGAATAAAATCAGCGAATCGATTCATCCATCCTAAACCGTGCGACACCAATTATCTATATGTTCATTCCTCATCATTTATTTTGTACTCGATTTTCGCAATCTGACATCATTAGTTCTTACCTTTGATTTAATAAAATCAACTGTTCATTATTGTTCCGATTTCCCAATCCCCCTCTCCAGGGTAACAATAAAACTACTGTTTACTTTCATTCAGCGTAAGTGTTTTGGCCCGTTCATTAATTTTGGAACTCTACCGCCGTTCAGTTTCCCGGCGAACGGATGCTTTCCGGTCGCTCAGCAGGTGCGAGAGGTGTCTGGACTGCGGACCTCCAGAAGTGAGTTTCGGTTTCGGATACTTACACTGAGTGAAAGTGATCGTCCGTTTGGAATAAATAAAACAGCCCTGTCTGATGGAGGCAGGGCTGTTTTGATTTGGAATAGTCTAAGTTAATTAGGCTGCAGTGGGGAAGCGTGTGTAATTGATCGCATCAACGGATACATATTGTTTGAGATTATCGTAACCATTGTCAACTTCGATAACAAGCACGAGGTCAGCAGTAACAGTGGA
Source organism: Oceanobacillus alkalisoli (assembly GCF_022213125.1). Lineage (NCBI taxonomy): Bacteria > Bacillati > Bacillota > Bacilli > Caryophanales > Bacillaceae > Oceanobacillus > Oceanobacillus alkalisoli. The sequence goes on from NZ_JAKNRA010000012.1 coordinate 49,259, forward strand.
TAAAATCCCTTCAATTAAATTATTGTCAGTTACTACCTCAACAGTTGATCCGATACGTTTAGCCATTTCAGCAGCAAAAGTTGCTTCAAACATGTAAAACCCTCCTTTATTGTTCACTGACTAGTTCAATTGCTTCCATTCGGACCAAAACTTGTGCCCCGTCTTCAACAAGCACGATATAGTCATCTCTAACAGCAAGCAGTAATCCAGCTACATTTCCAAAAGGAGTAGCAACTTCGATTTGTTCGTTTACTAGAGTCATTAATAATTCTCTCATTGTTGTTGGAGTTGTTGGTACTGTTGGATCATCTCCTGCTGGTGGTGTTCCAGTAGAAGGTGTTGTAGATATACCACCCAGATCAATGTTGAGATCCACCGAAGGGAAATCCACCCCAAAACCAGGTCTACTCTCAAGGACAGTGCTTGTGTTTTGGGACAGCTGATTAATTAAGTTCAACAAATTTCTTTGCCTATTCGTTAGTGACGGCAAGATGATTCATTCCTTTCTTTCCTTATTTGGCATTAAAGGATATCAAGCGAAACGATAACCGCAAGCAGTAATTGAATGAGCAATTGCAAGTTAATTGCAATATCCGTATCAATTGTTGTGATATTGACATCTTTTGATTTTTCGACGATTGTCTTTTGACGGTTGCTTTGTCTTGTTTTTGTAATTTGGTTAAAGTCTTGTAAAATATCTTCCACTCGGCCATCATCCGCAATTGCTATGCGGAGTACAATAGCAAGTGCCGCTTCGATTCCGATTTGTAATGATGCTGCAGCTTGCGTATCCGTCGTCTCTACATGGACATATTCCGAGTCTTTAATAACAATCCATTCTTCTGATTGCTGTTTTGTAATATTTGTTTGATTCGCATCTTGCTCTTCGATAGCTTGTGACTTATTTCTTTTATCATCGCAATGGTCTAATGCTCGCCATTCTTTCACTTTCGACATCAAATCCACCTCTTTTCATTTTATAGAATTTCAACCAATAGCAGCAAGGCAACAAGTACTTGAAGCATTAACTGGAGATTGAGCGCTAGGTCTGTATCTCTAGTCGTTACAACAGCATCTTTCGTGTTATAGATAAAGATTTTCTGCTTGTTTTTCTGCGCCATATTAAAGTTTTGCGTCAGCTCTTGGGAAACTGCATCACGTTGCGTACCATCAGCAATCGATATATTTAGAACGAGTGCAATGGCAAGCTGTAGAGCCGCTTGTAGGGATACTCCAATTTGGGTATCTGTTGAGCTTACTGTGATATTACATGATTCTTTCACCCAAATTAGTTCTGCTGATTCCTGATCCATGAAGGATAATTCTGTGCCCTCTTGCATTTCAAACGCATTGTTGTTACTCGTGAAGTCGGATTCTGCCCGCGTATCCGTTGGGCGATTACTAGATTCGTTAGAACACTTCCCGCTACAGCTATGGCCACAGCTGCAGCTTCTTAATGGTTCTTCCATAAAGTAGGAATATCTATCTCCCTTTCCTCTGCTTAAATCGAAATCATATTCCGAATGTCTATAAATCGTCATTTTGACACTCCTTTCTTATTGGCTATATGATATTGTTATGGTTTTTTCCTCTAGAAGATTGTACAGATTCACTACGTCTCATAAAAATAGCAAAAGCACCTAGCTGCAGGTGCTTTCACTGTTTATTCACTCTTATCTTTTGCTTGATTTTGCTGGAAGTCCTCAACCTGCTTCTTTAGGTCTTCTACCATTTCTTTAATCATCTGTTTCTGCTCTTCCGGTATATTATTCTTCACTTCGTCAGGCTGCACGCCATTTTTCCTCAATATGGTTTTAACCATAACTTCTACCACCTTATTATTTAGCGGCTGCTGCTTTGAATCACTCATATAAGTTCCCCCTCCCTGTTCACATGTCTATGTTAGACTATGATACCGTTCTGCCCGCTGACTATGCTGTTGTCTATATCTTTACAGTAAGGGTAACTTGCTCATGTACAATCATACATTTAAGCAGAATTGCACCAATGTCTCTAGCAAAAATATCGGAAATGCATGTTATATAGTAAGGAAGGTACGCTCCTTCCTGAATGCTGTCGAATGACGTCCATGTTTATAATTCTCTTTCCACAACCCTTTTTATATTTTAAAAGCCACTACCCGGAGTTGGATAGTGGCTCTTTTTTTCAATCTATAAAAAAACGTTCAACATTATTAATTTCATTTTTAAATGAGCGTTTCTCGCTTGCTCATAGAAACATTTTTTGCCATACGTTTCTTTTTTTACTTTTTCCAGCCGTTCATCGACCATACATTTATATACAGCAATATCAATATGCACGATTGTTCCTCCCTTAATCATTTCGCTGAAGATGAGGAAGGCTGCTTGTTTTCGGCATGTACCTGAAATTTGGTAATGACTAGAATAGAGCCACCTCACGTATTGTTATGAACATCCCCATTACCTCCCTTTCAGAATAATCAATTGCTATACTCTTATTAATGCATGAATTTGACCGGCGCAACAAGTGATAGAATGGTTATAATCAAACTCTCCCAATACTTCTTCAAAAAATTCGGCGCGAAGTTCCTGATTAGGACTCCGCGCCGTTACTGTTTATTTATAATTATTTCGCATTTTATAAATGATTTTCCGAATCGTATCAAAGGATAAATGATATTTCTGCTCCAATTCTTCAAATGATTTGCCTTCCTTATATAACTGAAATATTTCTTCATTTCGTTTCGCGATCAATTCTCTTGATCCACTCACTTCTCCCCAAGCTGCTCGCTCTTTTTTCGCTTTCGGGATATAAATTAAATCTCCCTGGATATATTTCTGCATTTCTTTAAGCAAACTAGGGGGAAGCACCTCTTTTGCATTTTTGTACTGCATGTTTAACTTCCTCCTTGAAAATGTGGAAATCTAAATAACCGTTCTTTGTTAAAATGTCCATTTTCATCCTACTCCTTTCTTGTTAAATTTATCACGCATTAACGGTCTGTAATACCCCCACCTCCGAACATGAGGGAAACTCAATATATGAAGTCGGGGGATAGACAGTCCGTAAATCCCTGATTCTGTTCAACTAAACTTTATGACCTGTTTCTTTCATTACTTACCATTGATTATAATCGATTTTCTAGACGATGGAAAGATGTTAATTTTCTCAAAATTAATTTTAAATAATTAGGGACCGCGCTGAGGCGGTCCCATGCTGGTGATTCCCGCTAAGCGGAAATCACCTCACTAACTGTAATCAATATTATCAGCCTCCTTCCCGAAAGAGTCTATCGGTCCGACACCTTTATTTACTCATATTTTCAGGTTGATTTACAAGGGTAAGAATAGTTATAATTGATTTTCTCCTTGTTCCTTACGACTTTATAACTTAATTGCTGCACTTCTTGATCTAAATGGTTGGATCAGTCAGCAAGTTTCCGTGCACCTTCCGCAACGCGTTCCATCGATTGATTCGATTCTTCCGTTGTATCTGAAATTTCTTCAATACCAGCAGCGAACTCTTCGGAGATACTTGCTGGGCCAGGCTTCCTACTTCATTCGTAACTACGGTGAATCCTTTTCTATTCTCTCCAGCTTGTGCTGCTTCGAATTTCTTTTCCTTCCTTATTCGCGCCCTCCACATGCTCAACAAATTCCGTCATCATTACAGCTAATTCACTCGCCCCATCTCCGGTTACTCGCCTGAACAGGTTCTGCTAGATTTCCAATTGATAACCGCTCCATACTTTGCGTAATATATTTTATTGGACGGGAAATGCTTCCGCTGAAACGAATCGCTACAAATAGAACAATAAGCAGTGTGACAACTGTAATCGCCCAAACAATCCAAGCTATTTGTGCATTTATATCATGAATGATGGACATATCCTGATCAATGCCAATCATCCCGATCACTTCCTGTTGGATGGGATCGTACATTGGAAGATAAGATGTTAAAAAATCACCAGACTCCTCTGATATCGAATCCCCATTTCTTACAGAGGTTAAAATTACTTCATCCTCTATGGAAGTCCCTACATTTTCCACATTTGAAGAAATAGTAATCATTCCATCACCATTGTATAAATCAATCGTTGAGTAATTAAGAATGTGAGGGATGCTTCGTGTTATATGATAATCTTCCAGAAAAGCGTGATATGATTTTGAAAGTAGCAGATGAACACGGTATTCAAAATGTACGGGTTTTTGGTTCTGTTGCAAGACTTGAAGATGGACCTGAAAGCGATTTTGACTTACTTGTAGAATTTGAAAAAGGAAGAAGTTTATTTGATATGATTCGCTTTAAAGAAGAAGTTGAAGATTTGCTTGATGTTAACGTTGATATCGTAACAGAAAACTCGATTCATTGGAGTATGAAAGAAGATGTGTTAAACGGAGCTGTTCGACTATGAAGAACGACAAAGTCTATTTACGTCATATTTTAGAGTGTATAAATAATATTGAATCATATACCCCAATGGAGAAAGTGGTATTTTAAGTAAACTTATAATTATCTACTTAAAACAAAAACCTCTATACTAAACAGTTTAAATACAATTAACCATTTAGTATAGAGGCATATTAAATTCAAATGTATATGAATATTATTTAGAGCTTTTTAAAAAATCACAACTTAAACTCATTCACCAACCCATTCAATTCCTCCGCCAACTTCGCCAGTTCATCGGAGCTTGCGGCAACTTCAACCATTGCAGAACTTGTCTGTTCAATCGATGCAGAGGTTTCCTCCACCCCTGCAGCAGATTCTTCCGAGATGGCTGCAATTTCCTGAATCGCCCGGTTCATCTGTTCATTATTTTCTGTTACTTCCTGCAGATTTCGAGATACTTCGGTAATATTATTAACAACATTCGTCACAGATGCTGTAATTCTTCCAAACGTTTCACCTGTCGTCGTAATCTGCTCCGTACCTTGGGTGACATCTGCGTACCCTGCTTTGAGCGACTCAACGACTATGCTGGATTCACTTTGGATACGATCGACAATAGCTGTGATACTCGTTACAGATTGGGAGGATTGTTCAGCAAGCTTTCGTACCTCATCAGCAACAACCGCAAATCCTTGACCATGCTCTCCTGCTCTCGCTGCTTCAATTGCCGCGTTTAAAGCGAGCAAATTCGTCTGCTCCGCGATATTATGAATCACTACAACTAGTTCAGAAATTTCCTGAGCATGGGTATCCAGCCCTTCTACTTTCAATACAGCTTCCTGGACGACCTGGTCAATTTTGGACATTTGTTGCATGGAGGATTCCATTAACCCGGAACCTTCATTTGTCATATTTAATACTTCAGATGCTGTCTGTTGAATCGCTTCACCATCTTGACTTGTCTCTTGCAATTTCGATGTAAATACTGCCATATTACCGGATAAATCTGATGCATTATTCGCTTGGGATTCGGAACCCGCAGCAATCTCTTCCATTGTTGCAGCCACCTGCTCCGAGCTCTCCGTTACTTCATTGGACGATTGGGTGAGCTCTTCACTTTGACTCGTGACTGTTTCAGATACAGTATTGATCCGTTGCAATAAATCACGCATATTTTTATTCATCAAATTCGTCGCTTCCGTTAATTGTCCTGTTTCATCTTCCGCCTTCACTTCTAGCGGTTCCTGACTTAAATCGCCAGACGCAATTTGATTCATCCGTTCCATTACTGTTTTAATCGGATTTGCAATCATGCGGGCAAACAAGATGGCAATGCCTATACTAAGGATTATTGCTACGACCGAAATTACCAGTGTAACGACTAATGTTCGTTCACCTTCTGCAATTGTATCCTCTGCACCACTTAGAATCGTTTCCTCCCTATTGTCTGCCATTTCCTGATAACCTTCCATCAGGCCTTCCCCCATCGGGACAGCATTCTCTCTAAATATTTGCAGGGCATCTTCTTCATTCCCTTGGTCATATTGAGGAAATACATCATTGATGATAATTTCACGCCATTCAATAGCTCCATTAACGAGCTGCTGCATTTCTTCAGAATTATTTCTTTCCAAAATGAAATCCTGATAACCAACCGCTTCTTCCGTAAGATGATCAAAAGTTTCCTTAAATTCATTATCTCCGGTCAACAAATAACCGCGAACACTAGCCACACGATTGATGAAATTCGTCGTCAAGCTTTCATCCGCTATGAGCATAGGCAAGTGTTCATTTGCAACGTTCCTTAACGTATTATTATTTTGCGTTATAGAGGTGAACCCCATTATTGCAAGTCCAATAACAAAAGCAATAACAATGAAAAACCCTACTAATGTTCTAGCGCGTATACTTTTAAATTTCAATTTAAAGATTCGCTTCCCTTCTATTTTAAATATTTGTGCTGGATATATTTTCTAAAAATAATCTGTAATGTAAGCTACTCTACTTATATCGGATGGAGTTGAATCTTTTGAAGGGTACTTTTTGTGAGATAGTGAACTTTCGGTGAATGATTACAACTTAATCATCTCATCGTACGTACTCTGCCTTGTTCCATTACTTAAAATCGAAAAATCTACTTCCTGCAAAAGAGCTAGGGACATATTATAGAAAGTTATCTTTTTCGTGGTCTTACTATCCATTTATATTAGATTATTTATTTACTTGGCAGGGTATATAGCCTAAGAATAAGAAAACTAACTTTCTAAGTGAATGGATTTCATAATTACCAGAATCGGCTTTTCCATCACCGTATGTAGTTGGGAACGAATCAACTCAACTACATATGGTGATGGTGAAGCATTAAATACGTATTTTAAATATGAATAAACATTACAAGAAGGAGCACAGGTACCATGCAAAAGGTTTTATTGATTTTATCTTTATTGACTTTATGGATAATCCTCCCCACCCAAGCAGTCGAAACGAAAGCAGAGACTTATACGATTAGTCCGAGCAGCGATCCATTTAATGAAAACTTTATGAACGACTCCACATACAACAAGAAAACAAAACATTATTATTTACTTCGTTCCTACCTTGAACAGCTGGAAGAAACAGATGGTGGCGCACTTATATTGGAGAAAGGGACTTATCTCATATCAAATGTATTATTCGTTCCTTCAAATGTAACGATTAAGCTAGAAAACGGTGTGAAGATTGTAAACGGGAATGATACGGGTATAGCCAATGTCGAGGCAGATCAATCCATTTTTCAACTTATCCGTCCTTCTCGTGGTAAGAAAGAAGGTGTCTACGGCGAATACGGTGGTGAAAAAAATATTTCCATCATTGGTTATGGGTCAGCTACGATCGATTTAAACTTTGAAAAGGATGCAATTGCTATTATCGCCGGTCATAACCAGAATATCCGAATCGAAAATATTCATTTTCAAAACATGTATTCCGGCCATTTCATTGAGATTGATGCGACAAAGAATGCTGTTATAACCAACAATAAATTCATAAATTCAAAACAATCACCAACTGAAATCAAAGAAGCGATTAATATTGATACCCCTGACAAGCTGACACAAGGATGGAGTTCGAAGTGGAGTACGTTCGATAAAACACCTAACTCCAATCTAACAATAGAAGATAATCTATTCTATAATCTCGACCGGGCAATCGGTACACATAAATATTCCGGCGGGAAATATCATGAGCAAATTATAATCAGGGATAATAAAATAGAGAAAATGCGCCAAGATGCCATTCGCGTGTTAAATTGGCGTAATTCAACAATAGAAAACAATCTAGTTAAAAACGTTGAACCCGGTGAAAATAATGCGAATAGAGGGATTATGGCAAGTGGCGCCATCAATCCTACTTTCCAACATAATGTGTTTGAAAACATACCTCGCCCGATGCAATTTATAGCCTGGAAAAACAGTGATCCAGGTTCTGAGTATGCTATAACCTATAATGAATTAAGTGAGGAAAATAAATTTGCATTAGCTACGAACACCATTGTTAATGATGAGGAGGATTTCATCCGGATTAATCCTAAATATAAAAAATACGATAAAGAACATACGGAATTTATCCCAATCAAAACGGCAAAGGAGACAGGACAAATGGATTTATTAAATCACCGTACAAATAAAACATGCGCTGGACAATCATCTAATTCCTATAACTATTATTCTAAAATCGTACGGTTACACGTCCCGATGGCCTGGAAGGTGCCCTGCCTTTAATTGGAAGTAATATGGAAAAAACACCTGTAGTCAGCGACTCCCCCTAAAAAATATCTAGTTTTCTTAACCGAAAAATGTTATACTTACGTAGCGATGAGCTGATTCGTATAAGTCGAGGAACAGGTTAAACATGTGATGTGAACACATAGTTCTCTCGCCACGAATAATCGTTAGCGTCTATATAAATATAGGCGCTTTTTTGTTTTACTTCGATAAGGTAAACTCACCTATCATAATGATAAAGTGAAACTTCATTCAATGGGGATTTCCTTAACTTCCCAACCTTCACATGTTGGGTTTCCTTCATCTATAGAGGCGGGGGTAGCACAGATCGTTAATGCGAGATAAATTTGATAAAATAAGGCATCTCAAGGGCTTGATAAACCTTTGAGATGCCTCTGTTAATTTGATAACTTCTTTTCTTCTAAAGCTGCATCGTTTGGTTGTTCTTCAACGCTCGTGTCTCGTTCATTCGGAACTCCGCTTTTCCCCCCACTTGGAAGCAAGTATCGTACCGGTAATCAACTGCCAAGCTGAGGCAAATGCACTTGGCAACGCTGCTAATGGCGTGAAATAGACGGAAGCTAAAGCAACACCAAGACCTGAGTTCTGCATTCCGACTTCAATCGAAATCGCACGTTGATCTTGCACAGGTAATCTACATAACTTTCCTGCATAGAATCCTAATAATAGTCCAAATCCATTATGGAGCAACACGGAGACGAATACTAGAATTCCTGCACTCGCAATGTTTTCTTTATTATTTGCAACGATAGATGAAACAATAATTGTAATTGCAACAATCGATATTAAAGGCAGAATGGATGCCCCTTTTTCCGTTGTTTTCGGGAAGTATTTATTAACCAATAATCCTAAGATGATTGGAATAACGATTACTTGTACAATCGACATAAACATCGACATTGGATTAACCGGTAACCATTGCCCCGCGAATATTAATAATAAAAGCGGTGTCATGATTGGAGCGAGCAATGTAGAAACACTCGTCATGATAATGGAGAGCGGCAGATTTCCTTTCGCCAAAAACACCATTACATTGGATGCCGTCCCGCCCGGAACACTTCCTAATAATACAAGACCGGCTGCAATTTCTGCCGGCAATTGTAATAAATAAGCGATGACAAATGCCACCGTGGGCATGATTGAAAATTGTGCAACGACCCCAATTAAAACAGGTATCGGTTTCGTAAAAACCAATTTAAAATCAGAAGCTTTTAATGTCAGCCCCATCCCGAACATGACGACCCCAAGCAGAATTGGGATATACGCGCCAAATGAAGAAAACCACTCCGGAACCATGAATGCAATGACTGAAAAAATGATGATGATAAGCGCAAAATATTTACCGGCTATGTTGCTTATCCTGTTGATTACTTCCATGAAAGACTCCCCTTTTGTGTATTCTATGTTGTTAGATCCCCTTTGTATAATTGAAATTGATAGTATCACTTTATTTAATTGTTGTAAAGTGAATGTTTAGATAAATTGAATACTTACGGTACTAGAAAAATACCTGATATGGGTAGCAGGAGTGGAATGGGCGGTATGATGTAACAGTCCACGAGATGAATCAATAGAGATTTTATATTCTTAGCAATACTTTTCATCTATAGGTCTTAATCTCAATACCCACATAACGAAAATAATGAAATTTAAGGTAGCCATTCTAAACCGTAATAAGCCCACCAAACAAAAAGATTAACACAAAACTTACAGCTCCCACTGCAATTGCTGCAGCAAATCCAATATAAAAAGGTTTAATCCCTATCCCTTTAAACATTTTAAAGTTCGTGGACAATCCAACCCCAGCCATCGCCATACCAAGCAGGTATGTAGTACCAAATGAACTAAGATTTGTATAAAGTCCCTCCCAAGTATTTGAAGAAATTAAACCAAAAGCAGCCCCATTATTCTCCATTGTTAGATCCCCAATTGTTCGGACAAAAGAAAGGATTAAGAAGCCGATAACAAACAAAGGAATGAAAGTATACCATTTCGGCAGCGCCTTCTCCATATTGCCGTTCTCATGGCCTCTCCTATCCGAACTTTTGAAAAATAAATAAGAAACAAAAGGAGTGATTGCGATAATAAATAGATTTCTTGTTAATTTAGTTACAGTTGCAATTTCAACAACTTCCTGTGTTTGAAAAAATTGATCATATATTAAAGCCGCTCCCGTAACTTGAGCAGTATCATGAATTGCTGTTCCCAGAAATAACCCCGCTTTAATAGGGTCCGCTGCAAACATAAAATTAGCTAAAAAGGGATAAAGGACCATTCCGGTTAAACCAAAGATGGTAATATTAGCTACCGCATAAGAGATTTCGTCCTCTTTCGCTTTAATGACAGGAGAAGTTGCCATAATCGCTGTCACACCACAGATTCCTGTTCCAGTTGCGATTAATGTTCCAAGGCGCATTGATTGTTTCATTTTATTCGTTAAATATAATGTAATAAATAACCCAGCCGAAATACATGCGACAATCAAAGGAATACCAATCGCACCAAGCTTTAATGCTTCTAGCAGGCTAAGTCTTAGACCAAGCAAAATAATTCCGGCACGGAGCACATATTTCATGGAAAATGAAATACCATAGAAAAAACTGTTCGATAACCGGAATGTATTTCGCAAAACTCTAAGTATACATACCTTTGAACGCACTAGACAGAAAATGGCCAAAGAAACAGTGAGCCTGCCCCTTTGGCCTATATACTTCAAGAGATGGCGGAACAAATCTTTTCCAGTATCTCTTAAATATTAACTTCTAACTTGCCCGTCCCCTGTAATTTGTACTTTACTCGACGTCAATGCTTTCAGTCCCATTGGCCCTCTTGCATGTAACTTCTGCGTACTTATCCCGATTTCAGCTCCATATCCAAACTCGAATCCATCCGTAAAACGAGTCGATACATTATGATAAACGGCAGCAGCATCGACATGCTGTAAGAACATATCTGCATGCTGACTGTCCTCCGTAATAATCGCTTCAGAATGCTTTGTTCCATATTGATTAATATGTTCGATTGCTTCCTCCGTTGAATCTACTACTTTAACACTCATGGCATGTCCAAGGTATTCATTCGCCCAGTCTTCTTCCGTTGCTTCTTGTGCCGCGGGGAAGCTTTCGCGAACGCGCTCATCAGCATAAATCTGGACATCGTTCGCTTTCAACTTCTCTAAAAGCTCCTCGCCATGGTTCTCGAACCAGGTAGCATCGATTAAAAGCGACTCGATCGCATTACAAACGGATGGGCGTTGCAGTTTTGCATTCAGAACAATCTCTTCTGCCATCGGTTGCGTTGCTGTTTGATCGATAAATACGTGACAATTTCCGGCACCCGTTTCAATTACCGGTACGGTAGCTTCTCGAACGACTGTATCAATCAGATTTTTACCGCCGCGAGGTATCAATACGTCTAAATAATCATTTAGCCGAAATAATTCGCTGGCTGTCTCTCTGCTTGTATCCTCAATTAACTGCACAGCATCAACTGGTAGCGTACTTTTTTCTAATGCACGGTGAATCGAGTTGACGAGTGCCAGATTGGAATTTTTAGCAGAAGAGCTTCCTCTTAAAATGACTGCATTTCCGGTTTTCAGTGTCAATGTTGCCGCATCGACCGTAACATTCGGTCTAGCCTCATAAATCATCGCCACAACCCCAAGAGGAACACGTCTTTCCTCGATTTTCATCCCATTGTCTTTACGGATCGTTTCAAGGACCTCGCCGATTGGATCGTTCAGCTCGATAATTTGCTCAATGGCAGCAGCAATCCCTTCCAGTCTTTCCTGATTCAACATGATTCGGTCCAACACTGACGAAATGAGACCATTTTCTTTTCCAGCAGTAAGGTCCTTTTCATTTTCTCTAAGAATCATCTTTTGGTCTTTACGTAACTGTTCCGCAATCAAGGCTAATGCTTCGTTTTTCTCCTCTGTTGTTGCACTTGACATGGCATAACTTGCTTTCTTGGCTGCTTTTCCTTTTTGAATCACTTCACTCATGGTAATGCCTCCCCTATTTTTTCTACACTAACCCAACCGTCACGATGGATTACTTCGATAGATGGTGTGACTTTTTCTCTATCGCTATGGTTTTTGATCGTCTGCTCGAGTTCATCAGATGAACAGCTTATTTCTCCTTTTCCAAGTAAATCATGCATTCCATACACATGGACAACATCACCCTTTTCAAAGGTCCCGCTTATTTTTAATATTCCTGCTGAAAGTAAACTGCTTCCTTGATTGGATATTGCTTCTTCTGCTCCTTTATCCACATAAATTCTCCCCATTGCTTCAGAATGGAGCGCAATCCATTGTTTTCTCGTATTGATTGGAGCTTTGGAATGGCTCGCAATATACGTGCCATCGCCATTTCCTTGTAAAACTTGGATGAGTTTATCATGGCCTTTCCCGTGCCCGATAAAGACAGGAACGCCGAGCATCGTTGCGGTTTTGGCTGCGATTAGCTTTGATTTCATTCCTCCAGTGCCTACCTTCGATCCAGTCGAATCTGTATCTTGAATCATCTCTTCTGTTATTCCATCTAAGTAGTCATATTTTACTGCGGCGGGGTTCGTTCGCGGATTTCCATTATAAATTCCATTAATATCTGTTAATATAATGAGCTGATCGGCATGGATAAAGCCACTGACCAAAGCGGATAGCATATCATTATCACCAAATGTCAATTCTTCAACTGATACAGTGTCATTTTCATTGATGATTGGTATTGCGCCTCTTTCCAACAGTTCTGTCATCGTTGCATAAACATTTCGGTAGCGCTCCCGGTCTGAAAAGTCATCCCTAGTTAACAATAATAAGGCTACCGTTATATCGAAGGAACTAAATTTCTCAATATATGTCTGAATCAGCATGCTTTGTCCGATTGCCGCGGCTGCTTGTTTACCTTTTAGGGTTACCGGTCTTGAAGAATAACCAAGTCCGCGGAAACCTGCCGCAACTGCACCTGAAGATACCAGGATTACTTCATGGTTAGCTTCCTTTAGCGCAACAAGTGCACGAACATGTTCATCCAGTTTTTGCTGATCTATTTCACCCTTTTCGTTCGTAAGTGAACTACTGCCGATTTTGACTACAATTCGCTGTCTACGCATTTGCTGTTTCCTCCGTTTACTCGATTAACTCATTACTTTGCAGAATAAAGTGATAAAGTGAAACTTCATTCAGTGGGGATTCCTTTCCTTCCCCACTGCGTGTTAGTTGAACAGAATCAGGGATTTACGGACTGTTTATCCCCCACCTTCACATTTTGGGTTTCCCTCATGGTTAGAGGTGCGGGTATTACAGACCGTTAATCCGTAATAATCTCGTTATAATCTATCAAAAAAAGCTCCCTCATCCTATATTATAAGGACGAAAGAGCTTGCTTCCGCGGTACCACCATTACTTGAATGTATTCACATTCCACTTATCAATAACGCTTGATCTCGCGCCCATGTGTGTGCATGGGACTCAAAAGGCAGGTTCTGCAGGTTGTCTACGGCGGAATCTTTCAGCTTATAAATTCCGTTCTCTTTCATAGCAAGTACTACATACTAATCCTTTGTCACCGTTCGAATATATGGATATTATTATGACTTGGAAAGGTTAAAATGTCAATAGGTAAAGTGATTTATTTACTGGACCTTCATCTATATAAGTCGAAAAATGTAATTACCAAAGGTTGTCCTGGCAATCATAATTTGATTGAAAGCACCCTATGGGACATAAATCGGCTCGGGACATGTGAAGCTGTCTTATAGAAGCGTTCTACTAGACAGAATCTGCTTTAAGTTACTGAAATTGTCTCATAGAAAGAGGCTATAAGACAAAAATAGATGGAAATCTAATAGAATGTCTCATAGACGAGCTCTATCGGACACAATCGGATGGAAATCCCATAAAATTGTCTCATACAAGTGTTCTATCAGACAAAAACAGCTATAAAGTCGTGAATATGTCTTACAAAGGAGTACTGTCGGACAAAAACGAATCTAAATATATTTTTTTGTTCCATAAGCTTCGACAAAATCGTAAGTAGGAATCGGATAGAATGAAAAGTTACTCATTTATTCAAAATACTTCCTCCTCATCATTGTGCACATTTTAACATTCTAACACACTTAAAATGTATTAAATTCACCCTATAAATAAACTAATTCCTTGTTAATGTTGACAATTACATGATATATATTATAATTAGTATGTGAATATATTCACTATGTATATATTTTAAAGGAGGAATATATATGTCATTAGTAGGAAAAGAAATATTACCATTTAAAGCCCAAGCTTATAAAGCTGGAGAAGATTTCTTTGAAGTAACGGAAGAGAAGTTGAAAGGTCATTGGAGTATCGTTGTGTTTTATCCTGCAGACTTTTCTTTCGTTTGTCCAACTGAACTGGAAGATGTTCAAGATCAACTACCTGAATTACAGAAACTTGGTGTAGAAGTATTTTCCGTTTCCACGGATACTCACTTTGTTCATAAAGCGTGGCATGACCATTCCGATGCAATTAGTAAAATCACTTATACGATGATTGGCGACCCATCACAGCAAATCTCCCGCAACTTTAATGTTCTGGATGAAGAAGCTGGATTGGCCCAACGCGGAACATTCATTATCGACCCCGATGGAGTTATTCAAGCAGTTGAAATTAATGCAGACGGAATTGGCCGTGATGCAAGTACGCTGATTGATAAAATCAAGGCTGCACAATACGTGCGTAAAAATCCAGGCGAAGTTTGTCCGGCAAATTGGAAGGAAGATGAGGAAACATTGAAGCCTAGCCTTGACTTAGTAGGTAAGATTTAAATCTTTCTACACTTGAGCTTATATAAGGAGGGTTTTTATTGTTAGATGCAGATATTAAGCAACAATTGAAACAATATATGGGGCTTATGGAAAATGATGTCGTTCTTAAATTGAGCGCAGGTTCGGATGATTTGTCCACTCAAATGACAGAATTGGTTCATGAGCTGGAAGCACTATCTTCAAAAATTAAAGTGGAAAAAACGAAGCTTGAACGAACACCTAGTTTCAGCATTAACCGTCCAGACGAAAATACCGGCATTGCATTTGCCGGTATTCCGCTTGGCGAAGAATTCACTTCCCTCGTCCTTGCTCTTCTTCAAGTTAGTGGACGGGCTCCAAAAGTGGATGAGAAACTAATTGATCGTATTAAAAAGCTCGATGGAGATTACCACTTTGAAACATATGTTAGCCTTAGCTGCCATAACTGCCCAGTTGTAGTACAGGCATTAAACGTAATGGCAGTCTTAAACCCTGGCATTACTCACACGATGATTGAAGGCGGCGCTTTTAAAGAAGAAGTCGAAAGCAAAAATATCATGGCTGTTCCTACCGTCCACCTCAATGGCGAAGAATGGGGCGGCGGACGTATGGAGCTTGAGGAAATCCTAAATCAATTAGGAAGCACAGCCGACCAATCCGAGTTCGAGGATAAGGAACCTTATGATGTGCTCGTTGTCGGGGGAGGACCAGCAGGCGGCAGTGCTGCCATCTATGCTGCAAGAAAAGGCATCCGCACTGGGATGGTTACAGACCGGTTCGGCGGACAAATTCTCGATACAAGCTCGATTGAAAACTTTATCAGTGTAAAAGAAACGACTGGTGACTCGCTCGCTGCCAGCATTAGACAGCATGTCGATGAATACAATATCGATATCATGAATACACAACGCGTGAAAGATATTGAGAAAAAAGATGACTTCATTGAAGTGGAACTGGAAAATGGTGCAGTTTTACAAAGTAAGACAGCTATTATTACTACCGGTGCCCGTTGGCGAAACGTCAATGTACCTGGTGAAGAAGAATACAAAACAAAAGGTGTAGCATATTGCCCACACTGTGACGCTCCTTTATTTGAAGGTAAAGATGTTGCCGTAATTGGTGGCGGAAACTCCGGTATTGAAGCAGCAATCGATCTGGCCGGAGTCGTGAAACATGTTACAGTGCTTGAATTTATGGACGAACTGAAAGCCGACTCCGTATTGCAGGAGCGCTTGCACAGCCTGCCCAACGTAACAGTAATTACCAGTGCTGCGACAAAAGAAATTCATGGCGATGGCTCGAAAGTTACCGGTCTTACCTACACAGACCGCGCGGCAAATGAGGACAAACATATTGAATTAGATGGTGTCTTTGTTCAAATCGGTCTTGTGCCGAATACAGAATGGATGAATGATTCCATCGAGAAAACGGGAATAGGCGAAATTATCGTGGATAAACAAGGTGCAACAAACATTCCAGGAATTTTCGCTGCCGGTGACTGTACAGACAGCGCCTATAAACAAATCATCATTTCTATGGGAGCTGGCGCAACAGCTGCGTTAGGTGCCTTTGATTATTTGATCAGAAATTAAAAAATTGGAGTCGAGAGGTTGCCTTTCGACTCCAGTTTTTTATCATTCACCCCATTGATGAAAAATCCTTCTCTCTAGTCCTCAACCACAATCCGGTTCAGCTCCCCACTCAACTTCGTAATCTCCTCAATCGACTCATTAATATTCGCAATCAATTCATGTTCACTTTCAATCGTAGCAACAATTTCCTCCGTAGCTGATGCATTCTCTTCAGAGATGTTTGCTACACTTTCTATTTGAGCTTGGATATCTTTAAAGTTTCTTGTCGATGATTGTATTTCTTCCATCCCTGTAGCGAGCTCTTCATTTGTATATTGGAAAGAATCTCTTATCTCTGCAAAATAAGAAGAAATTTCTTCTACTATTTTTTCCCCTTCTTTAATGGCAGATTCACCTTTTAGTGATCGATCATGCGCATTTCGCGATTTATCGAAGAGTTCAGTCGTTACCTTTTCAATATCAACGGTGATATTGGCGCTTTGTTCCGCTAATCTCCGAACCTCATCCGCTACAATCGCAAAACCTCTTCCATGTTCACCAGCACGAGCCGATTCAATCGCAGCATTCAGCGCTAGTAGGTTCGTCTGATCTGCAATATCTTTTATCCCCTGTAAGAGCGAATTCACGGTTTCTAGACTTGTCTGCAGATCATTTACCGTGACAGCAGTCGTGCTAATCGCAGTATTGACGGTGGACATATGATTATTCAGCTGGTTGATCTTCTGCCAGCCTTCTTGCACGTTTTCGTTCATCGCCTCTGATTTATTTGCAATATCTTGAGAGATAGAAATCGACCGATTGGCACGTTCCACCGAATCACCCATCGATTCACTAATGGAACTGATACTACTTGCTTCTTCTTGGATACCAGCGGCCATTTCTTCCACTGAATGGTTTATTTGGTAACTGGAATCGTAAATCGTTGTAATATTTGTGTTTAAATGATCGATATTTTCATCCAATGTATTCGTATTTTCCTCAATCATATGCATCGTTGCTTGTAATCGCTCTGTCAAGCGCTGGGCTTCCATTTCCTTGCGATACGATTCATCGATTAGTTCTCTTCCCCATTTCGTCAAGAGATAGAGAGCAACCATGATCCCATTAATTAACGCAAGTACCGTAATAAATCCTTTAAAATCACTATCGATTCCGAGCAGCTCTTCCGATTTGCTCAAGTAAGTTACGATAAAAGCAAGATTAACAACTCCAATAAATATAAGTAGAAGGCCTTCTTTAAAATAGAGTGTCACCATCGCGATAGACAATAAAATAATGTAATGCTTATTTAAGGCGAAACCATCTAAATAAAACATTGCAGTTGCAACAACTAATGGCAGTAAAGCGAAGATTAATCCTTTTACATAAGGTGGAAACCGTAGAAAATAGTTAGCAACTGATAAAACAATAACTAATACTCCCGCTATGATAATACTAACCGTATCCTCCACGCCTCGTGAAGAAACAATTGGTACTACTAAAAGTAAAACGATTGCTATCATCAGAAATAAATTAACCTTATGAACGCGTTGTGTGTTATATGTATCTTGTTTCATGCCAATCTCCTTTTTCTAATTTTTCATATATCACGCTTTTATTATCGGTTATCTGGGGATCAAAGTTAAATCAAACTATAAATATACGTATCTATTCCTCACGCATGATTTTTCCAAAAAAATACAGTATACTATCCTATGGTAACACAACTTAAGAACTAGGAGGAAATAATATGAAAATCGCGATTATGGGTGCAGGATCCTTAGGAACAATTATTGGTGCCTACCTTTCTAAGCGCAATGAACTAGTCGAGTTAATCGATGTCAATCAGGCGCATGTGGATGTCTTGAATCAGTCGGGTGCTACAATTACTGGTACGATAAATGAAACAATCGCTGTAAAGGCAATTACACCGGACAAAATGGAAGGGCATTATGATTTAGTACTTTTATTAACGAAACAAATGTATAATACAGAGGTTTTAGAAAACCTTGAACCCCACTTAGATGAGGACAGTATCGTTCTTTCATTACAAAATGGGGTCCCAGAGGATTCGTTAGCAACTGTTCTAGGGAGGAAACGAATAGTAGGCGGATCAGTTGAATTTGGTGCAACATGGGTCGAGCCTGGAGTATCAGAATTAACGACAGCTGCGGAGGCATTCCAAGCAAATGCTTTTCAAATCGGTGAGTTAGATGGAACAACTACAGAGCGCATTCAGCAAATTAAAGGAATCCTTGAGGGTGTAGGTAACACAACAATTTCTGCAAATCTAATTGGAACAAAGTGGGCTAAATTATTAGTAAACGTTGCGATGAGTGGTATGTCTGCTGTATTAGGCTGCGCATATGGGGATGTATTAAAGAATGAAATAGCAGTAATGAGTGCCGTCATGTTAGCCGATGAAACGATTAAAGTTGGTACTGCATCCGGTGTCGAGTTTGACGAACTTGCCGGATTTAATTTAAATATCTTTAATATTGCTACAGACAAAGCGAATCTCCCGCAAGCTATTGGCTTTACGAAAAAAGCATTTGCTCCACAAGCTTTACTGAAAGCTAGTATGCTGCAAGACCTTGAGAAGAAACAAAAAACGGAGATTGATTATATAAATGGGTTCGTATCTGCAAAAGGAAAGGAAGTGAACATCAGCACTCCGTTTAATGATTTGCTCGTGCGATTGGTGAAGAAAGCGGAGGAAGAAAAAACGCTTCCTGATTTTGAAGAAAATCTTGCTTACTTTGAAGCATTGCTATCCTAATTATCAATATGCATTAACAAGAATAGTGCCAAATCCTTTATATATATGTCTATATTCATACCTCTAGACACCATTGCATTCCGCTTCTCACCTTGTTATGTTAGAAGAAGAAAATACAGACAAGGGGAAAGCGAGGTATAAAGGGATGAAAGAGAAAGTATTATCACTGCAGAATCTCAGAATGAGTTATCCCGACAAAGACGTTTTGAACGGGATTAATCTAGAAGTCTACCGGGGACAAATCATCGGATATATCGGCCCAAACGGTGCAGGAAAAAGTACGACATTAAAAATCATGCTCGGATTAGTCGATGGTTATGGCGGTGTCGTCGAAATATTTGGTAATAATATTGCATCAAGTGATCCTACATATAAACAAAAAATTGGTTATGTACCCGAAAATGCGGAGATTTACGATAATCTGACAGCTGCTGAATATCTCACATTTATCGGTGAAATGTATGGTATGAACAGGGAAGTTGCGGAAACGAAAGCATTGAGTCTTCTCGAAGAATTTGATATGGGAGAAGTTTTCCATTCGAGAATCTCCTCTTTCTCTAAGGGAATGAGGCAAAAGGTTCTGATCATCTCCAGCCTATTGCATAATCCGGATTTGATTTTTCTGGATGAGCCATTGAGCGGATTGGATGCAAACAGTGTGATGGTTATTAAAGATATGCTGGAAGCCTTAGCTAACCAGGGTAAAACGATTTTTTATTCGTCTCATATTATGGATGTGGTTGAGAAGATAAGTAATCGCATTGTTCTCTTAGTGAACGGTAAAATTGCTGCGGATGGTTCTTTTGATGAACTGAAAGAGCAAAGTGAGGCAGGTTCGCTTGAAGCGATTTTTAATCAATTAACGGGATTTGATGAACATCAAGAAACAGCGAAAAAAATTGTCTCTATTGTAACAGAGGATGAGCAAGATGAGTGAAATCCGTATTTTAAATGTGCTTGATATTTTCCAATCGGTTTTCCGCAAATTAAATATTAATTATGATGTTATGCGAAAAATCCTTGAAATAAAACTCACCATGGATGGTCGCCGGGTTCCAACCATTCTCAATAATGCAAAGAAAAAGGAAGGGAATCAGTTTCTTAAATCATTATGGATTTATGGGATATATGGTGTTCTCCTTCTTCCATTTGGATTTTTGGGTGATAATTATTTTTTCCAGGTAAGTATCATAGCGGGAGTTGCCATGTTCATCCTTGCGACGTCACTAATCTCAGACTTTTCTTCTGTACTTCTGGATATCCGTGATAAAGTGATTTTGAATACAAAGCCGGTGGATAATCGGACGATTCATGCAGCTAAATTTTTTCATGTTGCAATTTACTTGACGCTGCTTACTGGGGCATTCATCTCTATACCAGCAATCGTATTTCTTTTTACAAAAGGTTTTATTTACTTTCTTCTATTTTTTATAATCATTCTATTAATCGACCTTTTAGTACTAGCTTTCACTGCATTAATCTATATGCTAGTACTACGATTTTTCGATGGGGAAAAATTGAAAGATATTATTAACTACATGCAAATATTACTTGCTGTGGGAGTTGTGGTCGGCTATCAAATCATTATAAGGTTATTCGATGTTGTAGATTTCGAGTATGTATATGACTTTAGCTGGTGGCATGTATTGATCCCGCCAATATGGTTCAGTGCACCATTTGAACTCGTGTTAAATCACAATTATACGAGAGAGATTATCATTCTTTCTGTTTTAGCCATATTAGGACCGCTCCTATCGATTTTCTTCTATTATTTGTCTATGCCGGCTTTCGAACGGAATTTGCAGAAGCTGATGGAAGAATCAAGTACGAAGAAGAAGAAAAAATGGACACCAAATGATCTGTTCGAAAAGTTAATTTGTTTTAGCAAAGAGGAAAAAGCATTTTACCGCTTTGCTTCGATTATGATAAGCAGGGAAAGAGATTTTAAATTAAAAGTTTACCCTTCATTGGGAATGGCACTTGTATTCCCATTAATCTTCCTTTTTAACAATTTGAGCTTTCAGACACTGGAGGAATTAGGGCAAGGAAAATCCTTTTTAACGATTTATTTCTCCATTATTATTATTGGGACCGTTGTTCATATGCTGCAGTATTCCGCGAAATATAAAGCTGCATGGATTTTCCGCACAACACCGATCCAAAAGCATGCTATCGTCTATCGTGCGGCTTTAAAAGCAATGTTTGTGAAACTGTACTTACCGATTATCTTTGTGCTGTCGATTCTTTATATCTGGATATTTTCCATTCGTATCCTGCCTGATTTAGCAGTTGTTTTTATCATCGCTTTATTGCAGATGCTTATCGCTTATAGGCTATTTAATAATGGAAAGTATCCGTTTACCGAGCCGATTGAAACGACCCAGCAAGGCGGTGGTACTGCGGGTATCGTTATCCTGTTAATGATTTTTATTGGGATATTTGCGCTTTTACATTTCTTAATCTCCCTTTTACCTTTTGCAATTTATGGTTATTTAGCGGTTCTTATCGTAGTTACGGCGATTTTATGGAACGTGACGTTTAGGGAGAAGTTAGCAAAATAAAGGACAGTCCTAAACCGTTTTAATCGGTAAGTGGACTGTCCTTTTTCTTCTGCTTATCGGCTTCTATCGCAAGTTATCCTCCAGATTTAAAATAAAATCCACCAGCACGTCCTGATATTCTCTCACTGAATCGACATAAACCATTTCGTTCTCCCCATGCCAATCACTGCCGATGGGGCCAAATTCTACAGCGGCGCCTCCGTACTCGGTAAAGTACTGCCCATCACTGGAGCCATGCTGACCGAATAAATTAACTTTTTCCAGATGCGTAATTCGTTTAATTGATTCGCCCAATGCTTCCACATAAGGATTGTCTTCTTTTGTCTTGATTGGGTTATTGCGATTATGAATAGAAAGGCTGCAGTCTGTAATTTCCTTAATCTGATGAACGATATCTTCCAGAGATTGATGCGGCAGATATCTGATATCCAGTGACATCTCACACTTTTCCGGGACTTTATTATAAACGGTTCCTCCTTTGATCTTTGCGAGATTGATAGAGGGCTTCGTAAACATGGATGAACTTTCTTGTGCAAAAGGCAGCTCTAAAATTTCTTCAAAAAGATCTATCGCTTTCGTGATTGCATTCGCACCTTCCCAAGGACGGCTTCCATGTGCGGGTTTTCCCGGAACAGTAATATCAAGCTGGAGCACTCCTTTAGATTGAATGCCAATCCCAAGGTTTGTTGGTTCACCACAAATAATAAAGTCTCCCAAATAACCTTTTTCTGTTAAATACTTGGTGCCGTTCCTGCCACCGGTCTCCTCATCCGGGACGATCTGAAGCATAACGTTGGATGTTAATTCCATATCCTTCAATTGAGCAGCCGCAACCATTGAAGCGGCCACTCCTGCTTTCATATCGGCTGTACCACGACCATACATTTTCCCTTCTTCCGTATAAGGCTGAAATTGCCTGTCCTCTGCTTCGATAACGTCGATGTGTCCGTTTAAAACAATCGTAGAATCACCTTGTCCTAGTTCACTAACAAGCATATGAAACCCGTGGTTTTCTAATTTTTTAACCGGGACGCCTTGGTTTTCCAGCCATTGTTCACAATAAGCAATTGCCTTGTTTGCCCCTGCTTTTGTCGAACTGTCTATTTTAATTAGGTCTTTTAATAAGGGAATTGGGTCACCCATTTTATCCCTCCTACTACTAAAATTTCAACGAATGTTTTACAATACATGCTATTCTTCAAGTGCCTTCATGACTTTTCGTTTATTTATGGGTACAACGATGTCATGGCGTGCCAGCTCGATGTTAGGCTTTTGATGCAGCCACTCTTCTTGTATCTCTTCTCCTGCAGTTAAAGCAAGGATTGCAGATGGAATATCGGCTCCTGCTAAATGGGTAAATGCATAGCCGCCGCCAAATCGGGGATTAATGTCAATCACGTAATAATCTGTCCCATTAAAATAAACATCCGTGTTCATATAGCCTGCATGGCCAAATCCTTTACCCAGCTGCTCGGCAATATCCCTTAATTCCGGTATATTTACGGTAATACATCGGTCAATATCCCCGCCCCTCATCCCTAATTGCTTCCTAGCAAAAGATGTTAGGAACTGACCGTTTAAATCGTTAAACATATCGACACTGAATTTATCCCCTTCAATCACTTCTTGAATAATGATATTATCTTCCGATTTTCTCGAAGTATCTCCAGCAAGGGGACTTTCTTTAATTTCTTGAATAGCGTGCTGGTAAGCAAATTCCATATCCTCGACATTATCAATGATTTCAATGCCTATTGAAGCAGAACCATTACGGGGCTTCATGATTAATGGAAAGAATACCTCCTGTTTTTCCAATGCTTTCTTTGCATCTTCTACATGAAAGTAGGAAAGCGGAGATTTAACATCGAACGGTTCCAGCAGTTCCTTGTACTTTCCCTTATCCCGAACCTTTTCTACAACAGTGGAATTCGGTGCAAATACGGATACACCTAATTTCTCGAGTTCTTTTTTATGCTCCGATATTTCCGGCACTTCCCAATCATTCAATGGGACTAGACAGTCCACATCATGTTTCTTACAAATCTCGATAATAGCTTCCATATAATTGGTATCCGTTTGTTCAGGTATTACATAGTTTTCGTCCCCCGCTTGGAGCGACGGGGCATTGTACTCAGGATCAGCAACAATTACTTTCCCTTCGATTTCTGCTTTTTTTAAAGCGTCTTTAAAAAAACCTACCAAGTCTATCCTTCTTGCTGTTGATGTCAATAAGATGTTCAACTTGTTCAGCTCCTCGTTGTTTATATCATTTTTTCAGAAACAAGATATTAATATTTACCCAGCATGGTAAACTTTAATCTTTCCCTTTATTCTTAATACTCACAACTCAGGAGCCTTTACATTTCCTATCTTATATTGCAGTGATTAGCGGGAACAGCAATAAACTATAACTACTATATTGAAATAGACAATTTTCGCTATATGAGAAGGGTACATAGAGAGGTTTTTGTGTTTGCGGAAGAGCTAATGATTTTAATAGCAATACCCCCACCTCTAAATAGAAGGGTAATTCAAAATGTGCAGTTGGAGGATAAACAGTCCGTAAATCCCTGATTCTGTTCAACTAACACTTAGTGGGGAAGAAAGAAACCCTCCACTAAGTGAAGTTTCACTTTATGTCTTCAGATTCAATCTAACAGGCTTATCAATGTAATCCACAATTTCCTCTATCGTCAGTTCTTGAATCCTACTATTAAATTTATTGGTTTCTGACACAACTGAAATTAAATAATCATCTTTTTTTGAACTAAAATAATGCGCAGACGGAAAGTTATTTCTTGATTCATCTGATACAATTTGTTGATCCAAATCAATTTCAATTTGATTTAATGGTAAATGTAATCCCATTCCTAACAGCTTGACATAGCCTTCTTTGATCGTCCACAGTTTATAAAAACGGTCTAGTTGCTTCATTTTTATCCCATTCACTACATAGTTCCTTTCCTTATTTGTAAATATCATTTCACTCAATTCAAGAAAAGAGTCGATTGGGATAATTTTTTCAGCATCAATTCCGATTGGATGATTATCGAAAGCTACAAATACACCTTTTTCAGAATGAGAACAATTAAAATGGCAATCCACCACATCAATAGATGGTTTTCTATAAGCATTATAAACATAATTGATTTCTTGAAAAGGAATAGCATATTTTCTGCTAATAACTGTTCTGGTTATCATATCCCCAAGCAAAGATTGTTTCTTCTGGAGATTATCTTTTATCTTTTTCACTCGTTCTTTTTTTGTGATCTGGAGCCACTTTTCGATTATACGATCCGTCATCGTACCGTCAATCTTGCAGTAATAAATTTCCATGTTTATTTTTCACCCACTCATAGGTTTCCATTTGAAGTATAGAAAGAAAAGCAAGCTAATCATCATCAAGATTCCTGCATATATCATCACGACTGTATAAGCAGCAAACTGTTCAAACATGAATCCAATTAAAAATTGTCCTAGTGGAATAACAGCTGTCACAAGGGCAATTACAACAGAATTTACTCGCCCCAGCAAATGCCTCGGTGTCATTTTTTGAATCACAGCGTTTAAATTTACGTTTAAAATGCCGAAAATCGCACCAATTCCTAGTAATACACCACATAAAAGTAGCAGGACATAAATCGTTTGTTCAATATAACCAGCGGAAAAAATGGTAAGCCCCTTTCCTGCGACAGAAATTCCAGCTAGAAAGAGTGCAGCGATAATAAACTTTCTTAAGCTATGCTTCTCGAAACTATTCGCTAAGACTGCTCCGACAATCAGCCCTAGAATAATAGAAGCTTCACTGATACCAAATTGAATATCTGTAAAGTGTAAAACTTCCTTTGTGATATAAGGAATACCTATCGTATAAAGCGGCATGATAATCAAATTCACCAATAAAGACACAATGGCGATGACCAACACGAGATTCTCGTTTTTCAAAAATTCGAGACCGGATTTAAAATCGATAAAAAACTGCTTCCACGTTTTTTTATGCTCCTCTGGCTTATCCATCACAATGAAGCATTCAAAAAATGCCGCAATGAAAAAGATGCAAGTTACGATGGATAAAATAAACTCTAAACCAAAAAAACCATAAATAATCCCAACAATTAAGGGGGAGAATAAGTTTCCAAATGTTGTCGCCAATGTGTTCACCGAGTTTGCTTTTACAATTTGCTCCTCTTCTACAAGTAAAGGAATCGATGAACTCACTAATGGAGTGTACATACCACTAATTACTGAATATAGTAATAAAATTACTGTGACGGATAAAACATCCATTTGTCCCTGAAGCACCATGTAGATTCCGATAAATCCTAGCAGTCCACTACATACGTCGTAAATCACCATTAAATATTTCTTATTAAACCAATCCGAGAATACGCCCGATGTTGGAGTGAGAACAACAGACGGGATATAGGCAATCGCAATAATTGAAGCGAAAAGTACTTCTGATTGTGTCATTTCTAGCAAATATAATGCAAACGAATAGCGCAATATCAAGGTAGCCATTAAAGAAGCAACTTGGCCGCCGACTAAGAGTACAAAATTCTTATTTCCTGCTAAACTATTCTGCACCTGTCTCCTCCATTCCTTTCACAGCTTGAAAGAATGGGATCACTGCTTTGCATAACAGAAATCCCTGATTCTGTTCAACTAACATTCAGTGAGGGAGGTAGTAAGCAAGCCCCACTGAATGAAGTTTCACTTTATCGATTACGATGAGCAATGATATCCTTTAAAATCGAGGAAACAATGCTAGCATTTTTCGATAAAAATTCACCAGTCAGCATATCTTCATGTTCCCCGACAGATGGGTATTCATAATACCCTCTAACAGTAAGTTCTTCCCATTTCCCTCTTGTATCTTTCAAATGTCCTACTTTTCCCTCAACCTTTAGCAAATGCAGATTCGAGTCTAATGGAGATGGGAGATTAACGATGTCTTTCGTATACTGGTAATAATTAATAAAACTATTAACAATATCTTTTCTCATCTCCTCATCTAAAGACATATAGATACTAAAGTCCCCAGTTACTTCTGCATCAACACTTGATTCAATAGCTTCCATACTAATATGATTAAAGCTGTCTTCTTCTACAACATAGCTATCTATTAAGATAATATCGTCTACCTGATATCCCCTTGCCTCAAGTATGCGAGCTACTTCCATGGCGATTGTGCCGCCAAATGAATAGCCAAGCAACGTGTATGGTCCTTCTTTTTGTAAAGCAATTACTTGATCTGCATAGTAATTTAGAATATCCTCATTCGCCACAAAGTTAAACATATAGAACGAATGCGTCTCGAGATAGAGTGACAGATTCTTATATAAAATGCTGTAGCCGATTTGCGGCATATGAGGTGGGAAAACAAATACATGCTGTTCTTTTTTCTCATTAAGTAATACGACTGATGGCTGATTATATACTGCTTCTATCTTCTGCTTTCCAATTGTTTGATATTCATTTGCCTGTTTTGCCTGATTCGTCAGTTCCACTAGTTTTTCTACATACGTATTTCCAATTGTCTCTAACAGTTTATCGTCTATTTCCAGTTTATCCGCTCCGAAATTTATTCTCAATTTATGATTGATTACGAGAGCATTTATATCTAAAGAAGACAACGAAAGGATTTCCTCGCCAACTTCTGAACCACCCGAATAACTGGAATGTCCAAACTCACCATGCTCCACATCCGAATCGATTTGTCCCAAGTAATTAAAGCTTATTTGTGGTTGCTCATCATTAGTAAATTCATCTTGAGAGTTAGATAATAATCCCCAGCCAATGCCACCGTTTGGTACTTGATCAATGATTTCCTTCGTGTTGAAAATCGTTTCTGTCAAAGTTTCACCAGCCTGTAACGGTAGATTAATTGGATAGCTAATGGTAAACCAGCCAACGGTCCTTGATAGATCAAGGTTGAATAGATCTGCATTCCTTCCATGCCCTTCTAATAATACAGGTATCGTGCCTTCAAGAGAAAATACTTCTTGGACCGCTAATCGTAAAGCTGCAAGTAATAAATCGTTCATTCTTGCATCAAATACTTTCGGAGCAAGATATAACAAGGTTTCCGTTTGATCCTCGGTTAATTCTTTAGAATTGACACGACGACTTTTCCATTTTCTCTCTCGCACATTTCGTAGTGGAATCTGTACGGTTTCCTCTTCTGCTATCTTCTCCCAGTATGCATATTCATTCTGCAGTTCTTCTGAGTTACGATGTTTTTGCAAGTGGTCTACCCATGCTTTCACCGAGTGGGTTTTCTCTTCCAAAATGATTTGTGAACGTCCTTCTATCACTTGATGGTAAGCTGTATAGAAATCTTCTAAAATAATTCTCCAAGATACACCGTCAACAACGAGATGGTGAATCACAATCAACAGGTGATCTCCCTCGTCCATTTGAAACAGAACTGCTCTCACCAATGGACCGGTTGCTAGGTTCATAGACTGCTGTGTCCGTTCCGTAATGACATTTATTTCTTCTTCACTATTTGTTTGTACGACTTCAAAATTATAATTATTATCTACCGGTTGAATCATTAATTCATTCGATTGTTGACCTTTATACGTTATCCGCAAGGCATCATGGTGCTCGATAATAGCCCGGAGTGCTTTTTCCGTTGCTGTTTCGTCTATTCCTTCTTTGTTAAAGAGAAATACAGATTGATTAAAATGATGGAAGTCTTCGTTCAATGACGTATATTGTCTTTGAATCGGCGTCATGGGAACAGGCCCAGTTATCTCCTTTTGGCTGATGATATCAACATCTTTTGTAAAACAACTGATCTCAGCAATGGTTGGATATTTAATCAAATCGCTAATTTCAATTTTAATGCCAACCTTCCTTAACTTACCTATCATTTGGATCCCTTTAATCGAGTCTCCGCCAACTTCAAAGAAGTTAGCTTCTCTTGAATCAATCTTCTGCCCTAATACTTCTGACCAAATGACAGCAATCACTTCTTCTTTCTCATTTTCAAATGTCGCTGGTTCAGTATTCTCATGGAGTACTGGTTTAGGAAGTTGCCTTTTGTCTAGTTTCCCATTAATATTCAACGGGAACTGGGCCATTTCAATAAAGTATCGCGGCATCATATATTCCGTTAAATAAGGACGAGCCAATTCTCGTATATTGCCAGACTGTTTCTCATTTAAAATATAATAAGCAATTAATTGTTTCTCTTCCTTGTCAAAAATAATAGCAATATTCTCGATTTCTTTTATATTTTTTAAGAGTGTCTTTTCAATTTCACCTACTTCAATACGATAGCCTCGTATTTTCACTTGATCATCAGTCCGGCCTGTAAATTCGATATTTCCATCCACTTTCAAGCGTCCCATATCACCTGTCTGATATAGTTTTTGATTCGTTATATGTTTAAGATGCACAAACTTCTCTCTTGTCATCTCTGGTTCATTCAAATAATGTGATGCGAGACCGTCTCCCCCAACATAAATTTCACCCCAGGCACCAATTGGAGCAAGTTCGCCATGCTTGTCCAAAATATAAGCCGTCGAATTTGAAATCGGCTTACCAAGCGGAACACTGACATCCTCTTTTAATGTTTTTTTGATTGGATAAGTTAAAGAAAATGTCGTGTTTTCTGTCGGTCCATAGCCATTAATAATAGTGAGGCTTGGAGCATATTCTCTCGCTCGGTTCACAAATTTTGGTGATACGACATCTCCACCGGTAAGCAAATACGATAATGGCCTAAATATCTCTGGGTCTTCCTGACATAATTGATGGAATAGTGAAGCTGTAAGCCACATCACCGTCACTTGATTGTCTTTTAAATAGTGCTTCAGAGATTCACTATTTAAAATTATATCTTTCTTTTCAATACATAAAGTTATTCCATTTAATAACGAACCCCAAATTTCAAATGTATGGCTATCAAAAGCAAGCGACCCTGTCAATAACAATTTATCTTCACGTTTCCATTGCACGATATTGCTGTTTAATACTAATCTTGCCGCACTCTTATGTTTAATGACCACTCCTTTTGGTTTACCTGTGCTACCCGAAGTATAAGAAATATATAAAGGGGAGTCCCCGTTCACTTCTTGACGTTGTTTGAACACTTTATTATATCGTTGCCAATCCGGTAAGGGAATCCCTTTCGTATTTGACCATTCGAATAAATCGGCGCCACTTAAATTAATGATTAAGCTCGGATTCGCATCCTCTACAATGGTCGCTAGTCGTGAAACTGGATTATCCATGTCAAGTGGTAAATAAGTAGCACCGCACTTTACAATTGCCAAAATGGAAATGATTGCGTCAGCGGACCTATCTGCTGTTAATCCCACTACATCCTGCTTCATCACCCCAGCTTCTTGTAGATAATTTGCCATTTGATTACTTTGCCGATCTAACTCCTCATACGTTATTTCTTTATCATCATGTTGAATTGCAACTTTATGAGGGCTTTGCTTCACTATATTATTGAAAACTTGAATGATAGAGTTTTCCTTTTCATACGTACGGTTCGTGTCGTTAAAATCATCATAAATAAAGTCAATTTCATTTTTCGTAAGGACAGAAATATTAGCTAACTTCACATACTTATACTCTAGTAAATGAGAGAGGAGGTTGACATAGTTTTCTAATAAAAGCTGCATTTGTTCATCTGAAAATAATTCATCACTATAAGAAAGCGATAGTAGTAACTCCCCGTCTTCTTCAGCAGATTGCAGTGTCATATCAAACTTCTCAATTGGCTGTTCGATCAGATAATCCTCAATAATCAATCCATCCATCTGAATTGTTCCGATGTCTGAATTTTGCATGACAAACATGACGTCAAACAAAGGATTTCTTCCTGATTCTCTTGGTATATTCAGTTCGGATACAAGTTCATCAAATTGATAATGGCTTCGTTCATAATCTTGCAGGAAATTTTGATGTACTCCCTTTAAGAAATCATGAAATACTTGATTTCCGTTCACATTATTTTTCAATGCCAACGTATTTACGAACATCCCGACCATTTCAGTAAGATCTTCATGATCTCTTCCTTCTACACTTGTTCCAACTACTATATTTTCTTCTCCTGTATACTTTTCGAGTAAGACATAGTAGGAAGCAAGGAGAACCGAATATAAAGAAACATTACTTTCTTTTGCATAACCTTTTAGATCCTGCAGGAGTGTATGATCTAAACGCTTCGTTATTGCCTTTCCAGAATAAGAATGTTTATTCGTTCGACTTGCGTCTAGTGGGAAGTCAAGTTTAGGAATATCATCGGAAAATCTATCTAACCAGTATTGACGATCCGTTTTATGGACTTCTGATTCGCTTTGCTGTAATTGCCATTCGGAGTAATCCTTGTATTGTAAGGGATGCCATTCAAGTGCTTCTCCGTTATATAACTTGGAAAATTGACGGATTAGGATCCCAATGGAAGTTCCATCTGCAATAATATGGTGTAAATCAAAAACAAGAATATGCTCATTCTGTTCTTTCTCAAATAAATATGCTCGGAATAATGGTCCTTCTTCTAAATCATAAGGTTGAATGATCTGCACAATTTCCTCGTCTACACTGTGATACATGATGGATCTTTCTTGAAGGGGAACCTCCATTTGTTCATGAATCTGCTTTTTCGGAATGTCATCTACTAGATGGAACGTTGTCCGTAATGCTTCATGTCCTTCCACTAATTTTTGCAGCACGCTTTGAATACGTTGTTTATTTATATCTCCTTTAAGTGTAAAAGCACTGGAAATATTGTAAACTGTACTGTCCCTATCCATATTCCACATCGTATACATTCTTTGTTCCGCAAACGACAAGTCATAATAAGCTTTTTCCTCTGATTTTGGAATGCTCATAAACAATTGCTTATCCAGACTCTGTATCATTCCAACCATCTCTTCTAAAATTGGATGATTATAAATATCTTTAATCCCTAATTGCACATCCCACTTCTTACGGATTTTAGAGATGAGGCTAGTTGCCTTTAACGAATGACCGCCAATTTCAAAAAAATGATCATAAACGTTAATTTGTTGGAGTCCAAGTACCTCTTTCCATAGATCGATCATCTCTTTTTCGAGTTCACTCACAGAATGATCTACTTCCGCCGTCTGGATATCACGTGCTTGTGGAAGCCTTGATTTATCAATTTTCCCATTTTTATTTAACGGTAATTTCTCAAGCATTACAATTTGTTCCGGTACCATATAATACGGCAGTAAACCTATTAGCTGCTGTCGTTTAATTTCCTTGCTTCCCACTACATAAGCAACTAATCGCTGCACATTTCCGTTTTCATCACGCTCGGGCAATACAATCGCTTCTTTAGCATCAAGTCGATGAACAATTTTTTCTTCTATTTCTCCAAGTTCAATTCGAAAACCACGTAATTTCACTTGATGGTCAACTCGATCAAGGAAAATAATATTTCCCTTCCGGTCCATCGTCACTAAATCCCCTGTTCGGTACAATCTCTCACTCGACAACTCTGGGATTATTACAAAAGCTTCTTTCGTTAATTCTTCTTTATTCAAATAACCGGCAGCAAGTCCTTCTCCCGAAATATACAGTTCTCCAACTCCTCCAAGAGGAACAGGCAGTTGCTGCCGATCCAATAGGAATACTTGGGTGTTTGTAATCGGCTTTCCAATCGGAACTGCTTGCTGATTCGTTAAATCGTTAATCGGATAAAAAGTAGTAAATACCGTGCTTTCTGTCGGTCCATATACATGTATTAATTTATCTTTCCCTAAATAATCAAGTGCTTTTTGAATATGGTTAACAGATGCACGTTCTCCGCCAAATAATATCTTCCGAAATCCCGCTAAAGCATCAATTTTATTGTCAACAACGGTGTTAAATAAGGCTGTTGTCATAAAGCTAACTGTTACATTATTTTTTTTAATAATATTTGTTAACGTCCCGAAATCAAGGAAATCATCTGTATTTATCAAACATAAAGTTGCTCCGTTCAAAAGGGCACCATAAATGTCAAACACTGCCCCGTCAAAGGAATAATCAGATAACTGCAATAGAACGTCTTCTCCAGTAATATCAATATAATTCGTATTTGATACAACTCGTAAAATACTCTTTTGTTTAATGAGAACACCCTTTGGATTACCGGTTGAGCCAGATGTATACATAATATATGCCGGATCTTCTAAATGTACCTCCCGAGTCTGTTCTTCTACCGTTACTTCCAGACTCCAAGCATCATTCACATCGACTATAGCAACCGATGCATCTTTCCGCAGAACTTCTGAGCGATTTGTCAAAAGCAGTTGTGTCCGAGAATCTTCCAATATATAATTCATCCGCTCCTGATTGTCTTTCACATTTATCGGTACATAGATTGCTCCTAATTTAATTACTGCAAGCATTGTTGCAATCATTTCCATGGATTTATCCATGTTTAATGCAATAACATCTCCAGCTTTTGCTCCATTCTGTTGCAATAAACTGTAAATCTTATTAATCCGTTCTACTAAATTTTTATATGTATAATTTTCTTTTCCTAAAACAAGTGCTAATTTATCTGGATTTACAGCTGTAATTTTTTCAAAGACATCGATTATCGACTCCTCATGATACGAAGTCTTTGTTTCATTCATGCTTTCTAGTATTTTTTTCTCTGCTTCAGTAATAATAGAGATATCATGGAGTGCAATGTCTCTTTCGGTACTGAAATGCGCCAGTAATAAGTGCATTTGCTCTCCAAGTTGTTTAATTAATGACTCGGAATAAACATCCGCATTATATTTAATCGTGAATTTCATCTCAATTCCAGGATTGACAATGATATTTAAATCATAATTCGTCGCTTCCTCCACCTGAATATTCTCAATGATAAACCCTAGATCATTCTGGTCATTTAACCTGTCCATTTCATCACTGATTGGATAGTTTTCAAGAACAAGAATACTGTGAATAAGATTTTCCTTTTGTTCTGTCAGATTTTGAATATCTGCTAATGATCCATATTCATATTCTTTACCGTTCAAGTTATTGCTTTGAACATTCCGAACCAATTCATCAATAGTTGTCACATTTCTTGAACTTACCCGGACTGGAATGGTGTTAATAAATAACCCAACCATTTCCTCAATCCCAGGAACAGCAGGCGGTCGACCAGAAACAACCGAACCGAAGACAACATCATCTGAATCATTATATCGCTGTAATAGGAGCGCCCACATCGTTTGCAGCACACTATTAAGCGTTACACGATTCTCCTTTGCATAGTTCTCTAATTGCTCTGAAAAATCGGATGAAAGATGAAATGTGTAATCGATTAAGTTGCGCTTACCTGTAGATGGATAATCGACTGGCAGCATTGCTTGACCATCGTATTTGTATAAGTATTCATCCCAATATCGCAACCATTGTTCCTTATTCTGTCCAGTAAGCCAGTCAATATATTGAACGTATGAATGAATAGTCCCTACAGGAAGCGAATGACCATGAAGGAGACTTTCATATTTATCGAGCAAATCTTTCAGTAATAAACTAAAACTCCAACCATCCATAATAATATGATGAAAGCTCAATAGAATCTTATATTTTTTTTGTGAGAGCCCATAAACACTAGCACGGATTAATAAATCCTTTTCCAGATTAAAAGATTGATTTTTCTCCTTCTGAATCAGCTCTTCGACTAACTGCTCTTGCTCTACTTTAGGTAGATACGTTAAATCATGGAAGTCTATGTTCATTTCCCGATCATTTAAAATAACTTGTAATGGCTGCTTCGAATTTCGGTATGTAAATACGGCACGCAATATTTCATGTTCTTTCAGTAATTGTTGGAAGCTATCTTGAAATATAGCTTGGTCAAATTCCCCGTTGATATCAATAATGAAATGCTCGTGATACAGTTGAGACTTTTCATCATTTAAATAGTGAAACAACATTCCTTCCTGCATTGGTGATAATGGACAGATATCTTTAATTTGAGTTGTAGACAAGTTCCTTCCACCCCTTTAATTACTAGTTATTAAGTTGAGCTGAAATACCTTCTAATTCCTCCAGCGATAGCCCCTTATATGAAAAATCTGTAGCTGTTTGCTGTTGACTTTCCTGATTTAAGCAATGATCAATGCACAGTTCAATCTTTTCAAGCAGAACGTTAGCAAATGCAATTATTGTTTCCTCGTTGAAGCGACGTTGTGCATAACCGATATTCACTCGTAATTGCTCATGGATAATGAAACAATTGATATCTAGTTCATATGGCGATACGATACTTCCCCCTGAAGTCTCTCCAAATGAAATATCCGATAATGTAAATAAATCAGTATTCACTTCCCGATCAAACTGTCCTAAATAATTAAAGCTAATAGCCGGTCGGCCGTTATATTTCGGATTGACCTTTCTTTCAGGATTTAAATGCTTTTGGTTTAAATAGTCATTACTGTTTGGTGTAATCCGTCGTAAATTATCCTTATTTTCAATGATGGATGATTCGATATTATTTTGATCTGTCACAAGCTGGAACGGAAATATACTTGTAAACCAACCAATCGTTCTACTTACATCGATCCCATTTAAGCTGTTGTCTCTTCCATGACTCTCTAGAGCTATTATTATATCCTCTTCTCCAAAGTGAGCTTCGGCAGCAAGCCCTAGTGCTGTCATTAAAATCTCGTTCGGTTTTGTATTGAAAGCAGAATTTGCTTCATTTAGGAGTAGTCCTGTTTTCTCCTTTTCCAATTCGAAACCCTTTCTTCCCACTTCTACGTGCTTTCCTGTATTGTTCTTACCTGGCCATTTCATATTCTCCCAATAGGCAGTCGCAGGATTATCTACGTCTTCCTGGGCAATACGCGATATCTCGTTAGACCACTCAGCAAACGACGCGGTTCGTCTTGGCAATAAAACTTCTTGATTATTTAACTTTTTATCATATACAAAATAGAAATCCTCCAGCAAAATCCGGAACGATAAGCCATCGATGATTAAATGATGAATAGCAAATAGTAAATGATCCCCATCATCCGTTTTGAATAAGGCTACCCGTACCAATGGACCGTCGTAAATATTTAAGGAAGCTTGCAATTGATTTGATGTCTCGGTTATTTTTCCTTCTACATTTTGTATTCCAGTGAATTCATAAACATCGAAATCGTACTGTCCTTCCTCAAAAGCTCTAATGGTTGCCTGAATTGCTTGATCATCTTTTTTAAAAATGGTGCGTAAATTATCATGATGTTCCATAATTTTTTCAAATGATTGTTCAATCAAAGTCTGCTCGAAACCGTCCTTGCTATAGATCATAATTGCTTGATTATAATGATGTGGTTCATTTCCCTCCAAGAACTCTTGGAAAAATTCGTGTTGAATCGGAGTTAAAGCGTAACTTCCTTCCCGCATACCTACATCATCTATAGTCTCACTCTTATGAACGTAATCTTTAAAGACTTCAATTGTTGGATAGCTTAATAGATGTTGCACATTTGCTTCATAACCACGGTTCCTTAATTGCGAAATAATTTGAATCGCTTTAATCGAGTCGCCACCTATTTCATAGAAGTTATCATCTATATTGATAGTTTCTTTATGAAGAACATCCTGCCAAGTTGTGATCAATAAGTTTCCTAGATCATCTTCTGCTTTCCTTCCGGATTGATTCCCTTCTTTAAGGGTCTCCTTGAGCTTATGTTTATCGACCTTTCCATTATGGTTAAGCGGGATTGAATCCACTGCTTTGAAGATGGAAGGAACCATGTAAGTTGGGAGCATTCGTGCCAATTCTTTTCGCAAACGATTATTAGATATTGAGCTATCCGCGACATAATAGGCGATAATACTTTTTTCGTCATCTTCATTTGCATCGACCTCTATGATAGACTCTTCCACACCTGAAATACGATTCAATTGTGACTGGATTTCACCTAATTCAATCCGGTATCCCCTTACGCTTACTTGAAAGTCTTTTCTCCCGATATATTCCAGTTCGCCATTTAGCAAATATCGTCCCAAGTCACCAGATTTATAAACCTTTCCGATATACTTGTCATTCGTATGTACAAATTTCTCGTTCGTTAATACTTCATTATTTAAATAACCTCTTGCCAAGCCGCTTCCACTGACACAGATTTCTCCAACTACACCTGGCGGAACCGGTTCATTTTCTTCATTTAAAATAAATACGTTTAACGTAGATATTGGTACACCAATATTTGAATACCCATTTTCCATATCTTCCATTGTAAGAGGCTTATAGGTAACATGAACAGTTGTCTCCGTAATCCCATACATATTAACTAGCTTTACTTCTGGGTATTTCTGATGGAAGGAAATCAGCTTTTCAGGTGATAATGCCTCCCCACCAAAAATAATATATCGTAGTGAATTCATCCGCTTATTGATAAAACGATCCTCTTTTATAAATTGATAGAATGAATGCGGTGTCTGATTAAATACAGTTACTTGATGCTTGTTCAAGTAATACCATAAGTCTTTGTGGTTTATGGTCATTTCCTTAGGGATGATTACCAATTCGGCTCCATTTACAAGCGCACCAAAGACTTCCCATACCGAGAAATCAAAGCAATGGGAATGGAACATGGACCATACATCATTCGCATGAAAGTCAAATTCAAATCGGTCATTGGAAAGTAACCGAACGACATTTCGATGTTCAATCATGACACCTTTTGGCTTCCCTGTAGACCCGGAAGTAAACATCACATAAGCTAAATCATCAGGTTGTAGCTTGACATCTAAGTCAGTTTCTAATTGGCCTGAGACGGAATTTGAAGCAAGGTTAATGATCTCAGCAGCAGTTGATAGATTCGAATTGTTAGTTGCAATTAAAAAGCGCATATCACTTTCTTCACAAATGAGCCCGGTTCGCTCGGCAGGATGCGTTGGATCTAGCGGTACATATGCAGCTCCTGCTTTCAGTACTCCTAAAATGCTAATCATTAACTCTATAGATCGATCCATGTAGATTCCGACTAATTCATCTGTCTTTACCTCTTTTTCCTTTAAGTAATGAGCTAATTGATTCGATTTCTGATTTAATTCCTCGTACGTTATTCTTTCACCCCCATCAATAATTGCATTTTTATTGGGATATTTTTCTACAGCATTCAAAAAGAGATCAGGTATTGTCGATTGTTTATTATAATTCGCATCCAAACGCTGCATATTATATACTATCTCTTTCTCTGCTTCACCTAATAAATCAATTTCGCTAATTAACAGATCCGGCTTTTCGAGTGCTGCAGCTAACACCTTTTTAAAATAGCCGGTGATTAGCCGTACTTGCGGTTCTTTAAGGGAAGAGTCATAGGTAAGATTGATTTCAATCTCCGGATGAAAAGATAAGGTAAATAAATAGCCAATCCTGCTATTACGATAGAGAATATTCATATGATGATCCAAGGTACAGGCAATATTCGAAATACGCCCCAGCATTTCATCGATTTCTTCCCCAAATAAATCCTTGAACGGAAACTCCCCATTTTGATATACATGTTTTAGTTCCGTTTTAGCTCGATTTAACAAATCACGAAAAGAATCACTGTGATCTATATCCAAAATAAAAGGGATATTGCAACCGGCTTTATCCGGGATAATTGTTGTATGTACTTTCTTTTGCTGATACTTAAATAACAACGTGTGAACGACCGTAAGCACGACGACATAAGCTGCCAATTCGTTATTATTACTCACACGCTTTAACTGATTTTTTTCTTGTTCAGATAAATCTACAGTCAATCGATTTCGCTGAGTCGATGGCTGATGCGGATAATAGTCAAAACTAGTAAAGTCTTCGATTATTGCTAGTTTTTCTTTCCAAAAACGAAATCCTTTCTCGTGTTCTGGATGTTTTATAAGAAAATTGGTGTTCAAATTCCTTCCTGCCTCCTGTCTCCATCAATCGGAATTAAATTTCTTTTGTCTCGATGTTTCTAGTGAAACAACTAAGATTATTGTCTGCCCCTACTAAAGTTATACAGTAGTAGGAGCGGACAATTGATATTACAAGAATGTGGTTAAAATTCAAATGATAGATCTATTTCTTCTTTTTTCTCTTCTTTTTTCTCTTCTTTTTCCTTCATTAAAGCGAGATCCATCATAGCAATATCTTCTGGTTGCAACATCTGTTCCAAGATGGTTAAATATTGTTCGACAAGTACTTCAATTGTCGATTCATTAAATAAATCTCTCCTGTACTCAAAAATAAGTTCTGTTAATTGCTTATTTCGATTTTCAATAGCTGCAATTGTTAGATTGAATTTTGCTGTATTGGTTTGAACTGGTGCAACCTCTGATGTGAAATCCCCTATTTGTAAAGTCACATCCTGCTCATTCTGGTAAACAAACATGACTTCAAATAAATTATGATTTTGTAATGGTTGTCTTATTTCCGGATGATTGATTAATTCCTCATACGGATAATCCGAATTCTCGATAGAAGTTAAAAACTTCTCTTTTACACGCTTAACATATTGTGTAGCTGTTTCTTCTCTAATGGGCTTCATTTGAATAGCGAGCGTGTTAATAAACAATCCAAGCATGCCATTCGTATCTGGATGATTTCTTCCTGAAACAGGAGTACCAATAACTGGAGTACCGGTTACGGAATACTTATCCAATAGTGCAGACATAGCTGCAAGCAAGACGATATACTTCGTCGTACCATATTCCTGTGTAAACTCCGTCAGCTGTTGATTCAGTAGTGCCGGGACACGTACTTTCAACTGCTCGCCATTTGGAGTGTTTGGTATGATCGAGGCTTCATCCTTGTCATATGGCAAACTTTTAACTAAATGAATATCTTTGAATTCATGTAACCAATATGCTTCCTGCCTCTGAAGAATTGGAGAAGCTAGCAACTCATTTTGCCATGCTATAAAATCTATATAATCCAAGTCTTTCAGATGATTGGTTGGTTGCCTCGTCTCGTTTAAGTGATAAAGATTTACAAACTCTTTCACGAACTGATTCATAGAAATACCATCCAAAATAATATGTGGCATATCTAAAAACAGATAATCAGATCCATTTTTATTTTTGATAATTATTGCTCGTAATAAAGGCTCTTCACTTAAATCAAATGGCTGAACCAACTGTTGAATTTCAAAATCCTCTTGATTTGTTGCATCAATAATTGGTACTTCTAATGGTACTGAATCTTCGACCTTCAACCATACTTCCCCATCTTCTAACTTGAAATTACTTCTTAAAATCCGATGTCTTCCCCACTGTTTATTCAATGTCTCTTTAACTTTTATTGGATCTATCCCGTTCCAATTCAAAGTAATCGGCATATTATACGTAATGCCCACCGGATTTGTAGCATGGTTTACATACATTCTCTTTTGCGATGACGATGCTACATGCCATTCTTGCTGTGCTACTTTTGGAATTGGTTGATAGATTTTATTGCTTTTTTGTTTCTTAATTTCATTCGCGATCCCTTGTAACGTTTGTTGTCTAAAGATATCTG
This sequence comes from Oceanobacillus alkalisoli, assembly GCF_022213125.1. NCBI lineage: Bacteria > Bacillati > Bacillota > Bacilli > Caryophanales > Bacillaceae > Oceanobacillus > Oceanobacillus alkalisoli. The sequence continues at coordinate 89,581 of NZ_JAKNRA010000012.1, forward strand.
CTACTTCCAATTTCACACCAAATTTCTTTGCAATTTCATTCAATAAATAAATAGAGAGTAATGAATTTCCGCCAATTGCAAAAAAGTTCTGCCTTATAGAGATGTGATCCAATTTCAGCACTTTTCTTACAAGGTGAAGCAATAACTCTTCTTCATCGGTTAAATCAAAATCTATATCGGTCATGTCCTTATGGTCAATATCTCCCATACTCCGTAACCTCTTCCGATCTACCTTCCCATTATTTGTTAGTGGGATATGATCGACAAATATATAAACGGATGGGATCATGTATGCTGGTAGATAGATTGACAATTGTGCTTTCATGTCTTCTATTTCTATCTCTTCCTCACTGACGATATAAGCAACAAGATCAACTGCTCCGCTTGAAAAGCTCTGAACCAATACTACTGCATCTTTCACCTGAAGCATTTCGAGCAATTGAGATTCGATTTCTTCCAACTCAATTCGGTAACCTCTAACTTTCACTTGTGTATCTTTTCTTCCTAAATATTCAAATGCTCCGTTCCCATTCACTCTTCCGTAATCACCGGTCCGGTATAATTCGATATCTAATCGTTCATTGTAAATAAAGCTTTCTTTTGTTTTTTCCGGATTGTTTAAATAACCATCCGCAACTTGAATTCCTCCAATATAAATCTCGCCAATTGCTCCTGCAGGCAGAATATTTTTATATTCATCGAGAATATATATCTTCGTATTTTGAATTGGATATCCAATTTGGACCGTGCTTTTCGTTTCATCAGCTTCCCCATATTGATGGACAATACAACCGATTGTAGCTTCCGTAGGACCATACTCATTAAAAATTCGAATCCCCGGATACTTTTCACTTATACTTTGACAGAGCGCAGCCGGTAATGCTTCTCCACCAACGATTATGCTGTGAATATGATTCGTAAATTTAGGGTATTGATTTAAAATCCGCAAATGGGCAGGAGTTAATTTCACAATATCTAATCGCTCATTCTCAAATATTTTACGAACAAATTCATCATCAGATTCTGGATAAATGGTTAAACTACTACCTGTTAACAATGGGATAAATACGGATGTTATCGTTAAATCAAAAGAAATAGAAGTGAATAACGACATATTCCATTTTGGACCATATTGTTTAATTGACCAATCGAGATAGTTAATTAGCCCACTCTCTTTAATCTTTACTCCTTTCGGATTCCCAGTTGACCCAGATGTGTATAGAATATAAACTAATTCATCCAATTCGCGCCTTGTCGCGACAAGTTTTCTTCCTGCATATTCCTTCAAATCGACAATGTCCATAGCAATTGTCTGTTCGGTTGAAAGCCACGCTTCATTATATTCCGATTTCGTAATAACGAAAGAGGCATCACTATCATGAATCATGTAGGTTTTCCGCTCTTTTGGATAACTAACATCTATCGGAATGAAGATAGCTCCCAATTTCAAGACACTTAATACGGAGACGATGTAATCAATCGAACGCCCCAATACGATGGCTATTTTCGTTCCTTTCTCAACGCCTTTAGATTGCAGCATGTTTGATACATTCTCTACTTTGCTCCAAAGTTCTCGATACGTTAGTTCGACATTTCCTTCAACCAGTGCCATTTGTTCAGGTGTATTCTTAACTTGTCTTTTCAAGCGTTCAATAATTGATAATTCCTCTATTTTCGTAGCTGTTGCATTTAATTGATCTAACACATTAGCAGGACTTGATGTCATCGTCAGCTCTGACAGACGGTTCACATAACTTAATTGCTGTCCTATGGCTATAAAACTTGATAAGAAGTAAGACATTGTTTGTTCAGCAAATAAGTCAGCAGCATAGGTCAAGATAAGTTCACCATTTCCATCTGCAGAATAGTTCATTTCCAGTGTCATGTCGAACTTTTCTGTTTGATGGTCAACCAATACTTGTGTTGATTCTAAATCATTAAATTTGATTGAATCATAGTTCGTATAGTTCATAGCAAACATGACATCAAAAAGCGGATTCCTTTCATTTTCCCTCGTCAGTTGTAATTGACTTACAATTTCTTCAAAGGGATAATTCTGATGATCAATCGCACGCGTTATTTTCTGTTTCGTCTGTGATAGATACTGTTCAGTTTTTTGATTCCAATCCACATCTAGCTTGATTGGTAATGTATTTACGAACATACCCGCCACATCACTTAAGGCTGTTTGGAACCTGCCATCCGCTGGTGTTCCGATTACAATTTCGTTTTGATTAGCAAATTTACTTAAGGTCATTCCAAAAATACTCATCATCACCATATAGAGTGTAGAATCGGTTTGGACAGCCAAATTATTTAATTGTTTCAGTAATAATTCTTCTAACTGGATGCTAATTTTCTTTCCTCGGTAGCTTTTCTCACTACTTCTTTCGTAATCCGTCGGGAAGTTCAAAACAGCTTGACTTCCATCAAACTCATTCAGCCAATAAGCCTCATCCTTAAGCCAATTTTCTGATTGGGCATAGGTTTGTTGCCATTCGGCGTAATCTTTGTATTGATAACGAGATAACTCAAGTACTTCTCCGTTATACATCGATGCTAATTCTTCGTAGAGTAGCTGAATCGTCTTCCCATCCGATGCAATATGATGCGCTTCAATAAACAGTACATATTGATCATCAGCTTCTTTGAACAACTTCGCTCGAATGACTTCTCCACCACCTAAGTCAAATGGTTCCATCCATTGCTCCAATGAATCAACCTGTTTTTCTAACATTTCTATCTGTTCAAAACGAACTGCATGTCGACCCTTTTTAATCACTTTATACGGTCCATCGTCACTCAAATGATAGGATGTCTGCAATGCTTCATGGCGCTCTATAAATTTCTTAAACGCACTCTGCAATGCTTCAATATCCACTTGACCTTTCAAACGAATCGCAGTTGGTATATTGTAAGCAACCTCTGACGGATTAGCGAGCCACAGGAGATACATGCTTTTTTCCGCATATGACAATGAATATTGGTTTTTCTCCTCAGCCTTATTCAACACCCATTGCTGTTCCTTATTTTTCTTTTCTAGAATTCTAGCACTCATTTCTTTCAAAACTGGATTTTCTAATATGTCTTTTATTGTAAACTCTACATTCCAGTCGTTGCTGATCTGTTCAGCTAAGATTGCTGCTTTTAAAGAATGACCACCCGCCTGGAAATAATGGTCATCTCTTGTTATCGAAGGAACACTTAAATTCTCTTCCCACATACGAGCAAGCAGCTCTTCCTCCCGCGATTCAAAGCCGACTTTTAAGTCATCTAAAGACTCTGGTGATACGTTTTTCGGAAGTTTGGATGTATCTATTTTTCCATTTTGGTTTAATGGCAATTTATCTAAGAAATGGATAGAGCCTGGTATCATATAAGACGGCAAGTGATGAGCAAGTTCTCTTGTCATAAACCTTCTATCTGCAACAACATATGCAGCAAGTTGAACATCATTTTTATTCCCATCTTTTAACGAGGTGACATACACTTCCCGAACGCCATCTATATTAGCGATAACTTGTTCAATTTCTGAAAGTTCAATCCGGTAGCCACGGATTTTTACTTGCTTATCAATCCGATCAAGAAAGACTAGATCTCCCTCTGAATTAATAACTACCAAATCCCCTGTTCGATATAATTTCTCATCGGAATGAAATGGACTTTGGACAAAAACCTGCTCATTCATATCTGCCAGATTTACATATCCTTGGGCAAGCCCATCACCACCGACATACAACTCACCTGGTATTGTTGGAGGGCATAGTTGATAGTCCTCATTTAATACATATAGCTGCGTATTAGAAATTGCCTTCCCAATCGGTACAGTAAAGGAGCTTCTTAGTTCATGATTCACAGGATAATAGCTACTGTATACCGTTCCTTCTGTTGGTCCGTATACATGAATTAAGCGATCTCGTCCTAGAGATTGGAATGCTTTATCCACATGCCTTAAAGATACCCTTTCTCCCCCGAACAGAATTTTGTTTGTAATACTTCCCAAAATATCTATTCTTGTTTCTACAATCGTATTAAATAAGGCCGTTGTCATAAAAGAGATGGTGACACCATTATTCCGAATGACTTCTGCTAATTTTTTTAAATGGATTGTATCCTCTTTAGTTATTAATGTTAGCGCTGCTCCATTCAATAAAGCTCCATAAATATCGAATACTGAACCATCAAATGCATAGTTTGAGAGTTGCAATAAATTATCCTCAGGCGTAATATCGATAAAATTTTGATTCCTTACAAGCCGGTTCACATTATAGTGAGAGATGATGACACCTTTTGGTTTACCTGTAGATCCAGACGTATACATGATATAAATTGGCTGATTAGCATTAAGTTGCTCTGCTTGTTTTTTTAGTAATGGTGCTGGAGAGTTTGAATAATCCTCATCAATTGAGATGAATGGTATCCCCGTCTGTACTGCGGTTTGCTCTTGATTACCATCCGTAAGTATTAACTCACAATTTGCATCTTTTAATATGTACCTCCTTCTTTCGTTCGGTAGCTCAGGATCAATTGGCACATATGTACATCCCGCTTTCAATGTACCTATTAAAGAGGCAATCATTGTTATAGATTCCTCCATGCAGACGGCTACTCTTGCTCCTATTGGAATATTCCTTTCTACAATCTCCGCACCAATATGATTCGCGTAATTATTCAATTCCTGGTAAGTAATTTTTCTCCCAGACTCATGGATCGCAATTTTATCAGGGTGAAGCTGAACTTGCTGTTCAAATATTACTTCTGTTCGAGTGCTATTCGGGTAATCTGAAGGAACATCATTTAGAATGTCCTTAAATGCTACTGGTGATTGTTTTAAAGCAATGTCTTTCACCTGGACTTTTTCATCGCTAAGAACAGATACAACAATATTGCTATAGATTTCAAGTAAATAATCAATCGTTCGCTCATCATATAATGCGTCTGAATAAGAAATTTCAAATTCCAATTCGTCTTCTAATTCATTCACTTGAAACGTTAATTGGAAGCGTTCAACAGCATGCTCAAGCGGAACATCATGAATTACAGTTTTCTTCAATTGCAGATGACTCTTCGCGTTTTCATTCCAGACAAACACGGTATCAATAAGCGGTGTTCCATTATTTTGTCCGCTTAAGTTTAGATCTCTTACCAGTTCATCAAATGAATAATCTTTATGATTTAGCGATTCTAATAGGCGCCCTTTCACAGATTGAAGAAGCTCCATAAATTCCATCTTATTGTATACAGCATCTCGATGTACAAGCGTGTTGACAAACATACCCGTCATTTCTTGCGTCTCTGGCAGACTCCTTCCATTTACTGGTATACCAACAACTACTTCTTCTTCATTCGCCCATTTGGATAATAAAACCTCATAGCAAGTTAATAAATACATATACATAGATACATCTAATGAACTTGCAGTTGATTTAAGTTTTTCGTATTGGGAGCGATTCAGTGTAATCTTTCTACTATCTCCTGAGAAATCTTCTCGTCCTGCACGATGGTAATCCACAGGTAATTTAAATATCGGCAATTTGTCTTGAAATTCATTCAACCAATATGTCTTTTGCCTTTGATATTCATCCGATTGTTTAAACTGTTCTTCCCACACCGCATAATCTTGATATTGAAGCTCTAATTTTTCGGTAAACTCATCATTATAAATTGCTGACAACTCTATCAATAATTGCTCTACGGTGAATGCATCCGAAATAATATGATGCATATCCATCAATAAAACATTTTCGGTCTCGCTCATTTTTAACACATAGATCCGCATCAACGATTCCTTGTGTAAATCAAACGGCTCAACGAGTGACGCAAGCAGTTCATCGGTTAACTCTTCTTTTTTTATTTCAAATAATTTTATATTCACCTTTTGCTCAGATGGATCTGCAATTTTCCTTTTTAGTTCCCCATCGATAATTTGATAGGTAGAACGTAATATATCATGCCGTGCTGCCAAGTGTTGTAAACTCATTCTCAATTGTTCAAGATTGAACTCACCTTCGATTCGGAAAGCCCCCGGCATATTGTAAGCTACCGATTGTTTGTCAAACTCCCAAAGCGTGAACATTCTTTGCTCTGCAGAAGTAACTGGATAATACATTTTCTTCTCGGTAGGTTGAATGATCTGCTGAGTTGCTGCGTCTAAGTCTAAGGTTTCGATAAACTTCGCAAGCAACTCAATGGTTGGGAAATTAAAAATATCACGTATTGTTAAATTTATTCCTAATATACGATTAATTTGGACGGTAAGATAAGAGGCATTCAAGGAATGACCACCAATATCGAAGAAGTTATCATCAATATCTACCGTAGTTAATTTTAGTTCTTGCTTCCAAATATCTGCCAACTTCTCTTCTAAGACATTCATTGACTTGCTTATACTTTCCGCTTGATTATTCTCTGTTTCCACCCTTATTTGTGCAAGAACTTCCCTGTCCACCTTACCATTAGAGGTAAGTGGAACTTCATCAATTGCGACATATCGAGCTGGAATCATGTATTCTGGTAGTCGTTCAGCAAGTTGTTTCCGGATTTCAAACGGATTGATCTCCTGATTCGATATAACATAGGCACATAAACTATTGTTTTCACTTTTATCTAAGTAGTTAAGAACGACACAATCCTTCATGAATTCCAACCGCAGTATTTCTCTTTCTATCTCCCCGAGTTCTACACGATAGCCTCTTATTTTCACTTGAAAATCTTTTCTTCCGATATATTCTATATCTCCACTTGGGAGAATTCTTCCTAAGTCTCCAGAACGATACATCTTTTGCCCAATCTTGAATGGATTCGGTACAAAAACAGCTTCAGTTAATTCCGGTTTATTTAAGTATCCTTTTGCGACTCCTGCCCCGGTCACACAAATTTCTCCAATAATTCCTTGTGGCTGCATTTGCAACTGATTATTCATAATATAAACGTCTAGTGGGGGTAGAGGTTCCCCAGCATTGGAAATATTTCGTTCAATATCCTCCATTGTTAATTGCTTATAAGTTACATGTACCGTCGTCTCGGTAATTCCATACATATTGATTAATTCAATATTCGGATATTTTTGCTTCCATGCTTTCAGTTTAATTGGTTTCAGTGCTTCCCCACCGAAAACAACATATCTTAACTGATAGTCTTTGCTGCCACCTGTCTGGTCTTCACGCATTAAATTGTAGAAGGCTGATGGCGTTTGACTAAGAACCGTCACCTTTTTATTGACTAACAATTCGATGAATCCAGCTGGGTCAACTGTAGCTTCTTCTGGTATAATTACTAATTTTCCACCGTACAAGAAGGCGCCATACATTTCCCAAACGGAGAAATCAAAACTATAAGAATGAAACATCGTCCATACATCCTGATTTGTTATCGTGAATGGATGTGGCTGATGCATCATCAACTGGACGACATTTTCGTGGGAAATCATAACCCCTTTCGGATTTCCTGTGGAACCAGAGGTATAAATGATGTAAGCGAGGTCACTCGTTCTATTCCTGGATACAATATTTTCCGTATCCAAATGCTGAATGTGGTCATCATGGATATTCAGTATTTCACCAGAAAATTCGACATTCGCTTGCATCCAGGACAAGTTATCTGCTGTTGCAAGCATATACCTTGTCGCACTATCTTCAAGCATGTAATTTATTCGCTCAATCGGGAAAGATGTATGAATCGGTAAATAAGCAGCTCCCACTTTCAATACAGCTAATATGGAGACAATCATTTCAGTTGATGGTTCCATGTAGAGCGATATAATATCATTCTTTTTCACTTGTTTCATTCGTAAATAACTCGCTAATTGGTTAGCCCGTTCATTCAATTCTTGATATGTAATTTCTTGTCCATCTGCTTCAATTGCAATAGAAGCAGGATATGTGCTTACTTGCTCTTCGAATATTTCATGGATCAACTTATTTGGATAATAAGTATCGTGATTGTCTTTCGTTAATTTTTTAATTTCGTTTTCATTTAAAATATCTATTCTTTCGAGACGTTCTGCTTCATTGTTCAATAGATTCTCAATCATTTGTCCGAGGTAATTATTCATTTTTTCAATATCATCTGTTGTAAAAACCTCTGTCAAATAATCGTAATCTATTTCAATTTCACCTGTGTTTTCTCGATCATTTATATGTAATGCCAATGTATTGATTGACTGACCATTAAAAAGCCATTCCGGTTCATAATACGGAAATGCTGCATTATCTAATGATGAGTTTTGATAAGAAACCATCACATCATATAATTTCTCTGGTGTATCATTCTTTTTATGTATGTCATTCATTAATAAATGATGGGGATATTTTTGGTGACGCAACAAAGATAAAAACTTCTTATGCATCGAATTATTTAAATTTAGAAAAGTTGTTTCTTCCTCTAATTGAACCCGAATAGGAATTGAATTAATAAACATCCCAACCATATTTTTTTCCCGTTTAGAAGTTCGATTCAAGATTGCCGTACCGAGCATAAAATCTTGATTGGATGTAAGCTTATATAAATAAGTGGAAATACTTGAAATGAAAAATGTAAGTACGGATACTTCTGCCTTTTCACAAAACTGATGGATTTGATTCGTCATCTCTTTACTGAGCGTAAAGGATGAGCGCTTCGCATCTGCGTTCCCTTGTTGCTTCTTTCCCATTCCATCGAATAATTTTACCTTTGGTAGATCGGATAGTTCTCCCATCCAGAAATCCTTATCTTTCTGAAATCGTTTGGATTCTAAATACTTTTTTTCCCTTTCCAAAAACTCCACATAAGAAGTCTCTGGTACGGAATAATTCTCGTTATTCATTAAATCGATGTAATTACTTTGCACATGATTAACGATTAATGTCATTGTCCAAGCATCCGATATGATATGGTTTAGGCGGAAATAATAGCCATTTCTTCCATCTGGATGCGTATATATTGCAAACAAATATAAAGGGTCGTCTAAGATATCCAGATTCTCTTCATTCATTTCTTTCAGCCAAGCATTATAGCCCGTTTCATTATGAAGGAAATTCTTCGTAATGATATGGGGGTTGTGATCTTCTTCTATGTACTGAAAAACTTCATTATCTTTTTGAATTAACTTTAGATGGAATGCATCCTGTTCTTCAATCAATTGTTCAATTGCCTGATGTAACATAATTGGATTCATTTCGGAATGAAAGATAACATTTCCGATTATATTATTTACCGAACTTTTTTCGTAAAAGTTTTGAATATCATAAATATCCTTTTGCGGATAGGATAAAGTATATAATTCGTTATTGGTCATTGATTCTTCAATCCTCTTTTCCTCTATCGCTGCACGATGATATTAGTTAAGAAAAAGTAATCTCGGTGTTCCGTTTTTCATATTGCGCTAAGGTATGTTCCATATATGCTACTAACTCCTGCATATTTTGATTTAAATAAAAATGATCTCCTGAATAATAATGGATAGCCGCGGAGCGATCCGTGTAATTTCTCCATTGTTCGATCTCCCCTAGGTCAAAACGGTCGTCCTTCCCATTTAAAATACTGATCGGACAAGCTACTTTTGTTCCCTTTTCTTTAAACTCGTACTCTTCCACAATTTTAAAATCACTACGAATGATCGGTAGGAAATAATCTAACAGTTCTTTATTATCCACTAACTCTTGGGGCGTCCCCCCAAGGTTCACTACTTCTTCCATTAATTCTTCATCAGTTAGTTGTGTAATATTTCGTCGCTTCCTTTCCAAATGAGGTGGTTTCACCCCGGAAAGGAAGAGATGTACTGGTGGTTTCTCGTTATTTTCAAGTAATTTGTAGTAAAGTTCATAAGCAATCAAACCGCCCATACTATGGCCAAAAAAAGCATAAGGGCTATCTGTAGATACTTGGTCAACTCGAAGTAATTCATAAATATCCTGAACCGCCTCACTTATACTGCTGTATAATGGTTCCGCAATCCTTCTTCCTCTTCCAGATAACTCTATTGGCTCCACTTCAACCTGTGAGTTAAACCTCTGTTTCCAGGACATGTAATAATTTGAATTTCCGCCTGCAAACGGGAATAGATATAATTTCATCTTTCTCTCCTCCTTCTAAACTATTTTTGTATTAACTGCCTGATTTCCTCAATAATTAATTCAGGTTCCTCATGATGAACCGAATGATTACTCGTTTCCACCCATATTTGTTTTGCATTGCCGGACCATTCTGGTAGCGTTTCTTGAGATTCAACCCATCCATCCATTGGATTATCTTTAGCAGATATAACAACTAGTGGAATGTTTCCTAAGTGATTCCCTTCGCTTACAAGCTCACCATTCGCCGAGATTTTTTCTCGTTCCGCAATCATCGTATCGTTCCACATTTTATTTAATGAGAAATCTAATGCCATATCGTTAAGCTCCTCTGGTAAATCTTTCGGTTGAACAAAGTTAGCTTTAACAGAATCGACGTTACTTAAAAGCCTAAATAATCCAGAACGATTCAACAATTTGGTAACTGATATCGAGAAAGGGACAGCGTTTTCCATCTGTGCCGCATATTCGGGATGAACGCCGTCTATTAACACAACACCATCTACTTTTTCAGGATGCTTCTCAGCAAAATGAAAGATTTCAAGAGCCGCTATGGAATGCCCAACAAGAATAAACGATTGATTTGACGTAGCTTCTGATAGCACTTTGCTCATTTCTGTTGTGATGTTTTCAACTGAGCGCTCGCTATCCGGTGAATCTGACCAGCCATAGCCCGGCCGTTCATAAACAATCGTTTCCGTGAAAGCACTCAACTCATTTTGTAAATGATACATATCTATGTATGGAGAAGTTGTTCCATTTCCTGCACTGAATAAAACTGTTTGTTCCCCTGCTCCCTTTTTTACGTAATGAATCTTTACTCCCTCATGGTTCACAAAGTCTCCGACGGGCTCATAATTTTCCATTGCATCACCTCTTGCATTTTCATTTATAAATCCAAACAATAAAAGTAAGATAAATAATCCAATAAATATACTTATGACTTTAATAAATTTACTTTTAAAAATAGGCTGCACCTCTTTTTTAGAAATCATTTCCAAATTTCAGTTCAATTATAGGAGTAAGTAGATTCACGTGTCAACATCTTTTTATTAATTTTCTGTAAATTTTTAATTAAATAGTATTTTCAGCTTACAAAAAACAAATGTTAAAAATTGAATTGAAAATAAACAACCAGTACTTTAGTCATTATTATTCCATAATTATAATTTTTAGGAAAAATTAATAGTCAGAGGAAGTTGCTTATGATAACATGAATCTTGCATTTAGAAACATGCTCATATTCCGTTCATTAGTTATATTCTGTTGGGAGGATCATCCATGTCAAAACCAATCATTGCAGTTAATAACTTGGTAAAAACCTTTGGATTAGGTGATGTTAAATTCCAGGCAATTAAAAATTTGAATTTCACAATTAACCGTAACGACTTCATCGTCATGGTAGGGCCTAGTGGAAGTGGAAAATCGACCTTGCTCAATATATTAAGCGGGCTTGAAGTTGCAGATGAAGGAAATGTACGCTACGAGGAAACGGATATTAACCACCTTTCTAGCGCGAACCGAACGAAATTCAGAAAGAATAACATTGGATACGTTTTTCAAAAGTACTTATTACTGTCTAATTTAACAGCAGCAGAAAATATCGCTGTAGGAGTAAATAATAAAGAGGATTTGGATAAGATTCCCGATTTATTGGAGAGATTCGGTTTAGAAGAACATCAACATAAACTCCCCTCTGAATTATCAGGAGGTCAGCAGCAAAGGGTTTCAATTCTTCGAGCGTTAATTAAAAAGCCGAAAGTGTTAATTTGCGATGAACCAACCGGTGCACTTGACCAACATTCAAGTAAAGAAGTTCTCAAAGTAATTCAGCAATTTCATGAAGAAACAGATATGACAATCATTATGGTAACCCATGATAACAAAATCCCTCTTATCGGTAATCGTATAATAGAAATAAAAGATGGAGAAATAAAAAATGTTATAGAACAACAACCAAAAAAAGTGAAAGAGATTGATTGGTAAGATGAAGATAATTAGGAAACAAATACGGAAATCAATACTAGCCAAAAAATTCCAACTGCTCTCTGTTTTTTTATTAACCATCTTACTTGCTACGGTATTTAACTATCTTATTGGCGGGATGACCGTTGTACAGGAAACATATGAGAATCAAATGAAGCATTCTCAAGTAGAGGACTTTCGAATGCTGCCAACCCTAGAATTAGAAGATCATGCGGAGGAGATAATCGAAGAGTACCAAATCAGCTCAGAAGATCTCGAAAGCCATTCTTTGATGGAGTTAATCGATGAATACCAGGTTTCACTTGCTGATTATGATAAACCAATCATGGACTCACTTGCACAACAATATGGATTTGACTACCAGCTTTATGAAGAAAGCATCATCAAAGAAAATGACATACTTTATTTCTTCACTCCATATCAAGAAGACATTAGCAATTTCACGATTGTAGAAGGGGCTTCTCCTAATAAACGCGAGGTATCCTTAACGTTTCAGTATGCTGAACAAGAAAATATTAATATCAGCGACACAATTGATATTTTAGGCTCTACTTATACGGTCAGTGGATTGCACACAGGTCCATTACATAATTTCTTATATTCTAATCAATATTCCGATAGTATCATGCTTACTTCTAACTTAGGTGTCCTTATGAATGAGGATGATTTCGAGAATTTGGACAGCCGGAATAAATCATATGTCTATTTAGGTAAGTTATATGATGCAGTAGTCGGGGAGGATACTTTACAAACAATCGAAAATGATCCAGAAACCGATCAATTCCTCTATCCTGAAGATGTAGCTAGCATTAGTAATATTGAGAATGACATTAGCACTAACACGTATCTTGGTATTGTTGCTGTTACTATTCTATTTATTACAATCATCGTCATTCTCATCATCCTGATTCGAAATTTACTCGACCAATTAGATCCTGATTTCGGAATCCTGCTAGCTATCGGTAAACAGAGAAGAACGATCATTTTCGGATTTGACTTTTATATTTTATTATTACTGTTCGCTATTATGATCGGCTCATTCCTTGGTATTCAACTACAGCAGCAGACGTTCACGCAAATGCAATTAACATACAATCTGCAGCAATTTCTTCCTTATGATTTAATATATGCTTTGTTATTTGGAGTCCTATTTATCGTGATAATGACAGGAACCATCCTATTATTTGTTATAAGGAAGTTGAATGTAAATCCATTAGAAATGATCAACAGTGTCAGTACAAAGAAACAGCATACTGCTGTTTTAAAAACAATCAAAAAGTGGAATGCCTTCCGCCCATTCACTCAACGATTCAAATTGTCATTCACTTATAAAAATATATACTTTTTATTTACGCTCGTATTCTCTATTCTTATCGTATTTAATTTATTCTTACTCGGTTTAAATTTAATTACATCGAACCAAACGAGTTATGAAACATATCAAGACAGCATTCATTATGACACAATGGATATTCAGGCGAGTATACAGCGAGATGACAATGATTTAAATCATATCGGCTATAGTGGAAACTATTCCCTGGAATCGACCGACAATGACACGACTGAAGAAGCGATTCAAATTCTAGCGGTAAAAGATAATAATCCTTATTTTGATTCTATCGAACAAGGAGCAATTATTTTAAATAAAAAATTGGCACATGATTTCGGCATTGAAACCGACGATTCGGTAACGATAAATTTCAATGGGAATGAAGTTACTTTTCATGACATTATCATTAATGATCAAGCGCTTGATTCAAATAATTATATGAATTTAGAGCAGTTGTGGGAAGTTGAATCAGACCTAGAGGAAGGATCTTATAATCTCACTTTCAATGAGCCAACTGGATCAGAGGTATTGTATTCTACGGAAAAAGAAGATGAAATTCATTTTCTGGATGAGAGCATTATGCAAATGAATGTATTGATTGTGGTTTTATTTATAGCAACTACTCTCATTTCCTTTATTCTATTAATATTGATTGCCAATTTAATGGTGAATGAGAATACGGAGGCGATCCAAACTCTGCATTTATTAGGGTACAATTTCCGCCGCATCTTTCATTTATCAACCGATGTATTCAAGTTACCTATTGTATTGTCCGTAGTCTTAGCATTAGCAATACATCCATGGATCATTCAATTAATGGAACGAATTATCAATATGAATAACTCGACTATTTTCATTGAGATTAATACTTCAATTTCCACGATTATTATAAGTGTCATTATCATTTTAGTAATCTATTACATCGCTTTTATATGGAATTATCTTTTCCATATTAATAAAATAAAGAAATCATAAAGATAGACGGCAATAATCCCAGAAGCAAGGTCTTATTGCCGTCTATTTTTACATCTTATTTCACCAATTTCTCTAAATCCTTCGCGACTTTGTCACTAACCGCTCCCTTACCACCAAAGATGGACAAATTTGAAAGCTTCTTACTTGTAATAAAATTAGCTACTACATCAGGTACCCGCTGATGAACGAGCAAAATAGATGAGTTGTTTTTTGCCGCAAGTACAGCACCGGTTAAAGCATCGGCGTAGTTCGTACCAGTAGCTACATATATGTTCTTCGTATCAATATTAGATTGTTTATTAATAGCTATATTTGTTTCGTAACGATCCTTCCCACTCCAGCGGGTTGAATTTGGTAGCTGGCCTTTCACTTTTTCTGATACTACGGCCTGACCGCCCACTACAATCGTACGTTTAGTACCTACTCCCACCACCACTTCCCCCCCTTACAGATCGCTTGAAGTGGGGGCTTCTCGACTTATCGTTGCTTTTAACAGCCAACGAAAACGGACCGAGCTATCCCTCTTGTTCCAAGAGTTTTTATTGCTTATGATAACGCTAATAAACGTATCCCTTCATTTTTGATATTGATTGCCACATTACAGTCACGAACTGCCACATAGCCGCAGGAACAACGGTAGGTGCGTTCAGATAGTTTCATCAATTTTTCTGCACCACTGATTGAGTCAAGTACTTGTGGGAGTTTTTTAAGTCCCTTATTTTATACTGTTTTCGTCCAGTGCTTTGTTAGCGTTATCAAGCCTATATTGCTTTAAAATGTTTGAGTTCTTCTATTTTTTAAATTCCGCGCAAGCCTTTCAATGCTGCCGTAATCGGCTTCCCAATCGCTTGGTTAAGGTAACCTAAGTTACTGCGTGTTGCTTCCGCAGCGCTGTCTCTGAGCTTCTCAACGAAGTGTTTTGGCGGTTTTTCCGCCTTAGGTTCCTGCTTCAGTTCTTGTGTCTGTTCCAGGATGCCGTGCAGTGTTTTAATTGCCAAGTTGTCTTTCAGGGCGACCATCACATTGATGAATTTACCAAGCCCTTCCTTACTCCAACTGCGACCATTCTTCAGTCTTTTGGCAAACACACTCATGGTTCCCTCTGCACTTCCCATTGGACGGAAGTACGTTGTATCTATGCCTTTTTTCTCCAGCTTTTTGCGATAATCTCCTAATGCCTCTGGATACTGGGAAAGTTGTGCGATTAACTCTTCCAACCGTTCTTCTTTCTTTTCATTTACAAGCGTACCTACCGCACTATTTAATTCCGCCATAAAACCCTCCAAATCGTATGCTGCCAACTTTTTTCGAACCGACGGTATCTGGAGTGTTCACGGAAAATGCGCTGCACATCACGCGCCACATGAAAAGACAACTTGGAAATTAAAACACTGCACGGCATCCTGGGACAGACACAAGAACGGAAAAAAATAAACTGCGAAGTAAGAGTCGTACGCTCTCTCACTTACACAGTTGTAACTGCTAAACTAGACTCAACAGTTTATTTTACACTCCCTAATGATAATGATTTCCTTTACATAAAGGACAGTTTTGGATTAAAGTACATAAACCCAATTGCTAGCCAAGAAGACTTAATAAATTATAAAAATTCATTATATTTATAACTTCCTAACACTATGTCTAAAACCAATCCACGTTCACGTTGTTCTTACCACCTCAATCTCTACTAAAGCTACTATTATTTACCCTCTCCATAGTTATTTTTCATCAAGTATTTTTTCTCTAAGTACTGACCCCGGACTACTATTGTAGGTAATTTATTTATTCATCAACAATTAATTACAAGCCTAACGTAGCCTTTAACTCCCCCCTTAAGTGTGTGTTCAAAAAGAATCTGCCTAAATTAATTCATAACCAAACTTTTTAAAAATGGGTATCCCATTAACGGGGAATTGCTTTTTTGCGCTTTTTTAGCAAATAATCCCATTTTTTTATAAAAGTATTAAGTATAAATGACCTATCACTTGGTTCAGCCGATTATCCTAATTTCAAATACAACGGTACCACTGGACAGTGATTAATAACGTAATCCTAGTTTACTCAATAAGTGAGAAACAAAAGAAGATTCGTATTAGGGCTTGTTATTCTGATATGACTGGTTTTGCTTTACAAACCTTTTACGGTGAATATGATCCTTTATTAACTAATTAAGGAACACAAGGAAGGTAGAGGTCACTGAAAAAGCCTGTTCACAGAGAAGAGGCTGGGACATAACTAGCCAAAAATAATAAAAAAAAGAATCCAAGTCATTAAAATGCGGCTTGGATTCTTTTTTGATAGAGATTTATCATCGTTATTTATTTTTTGGAGTTTTTGGCGGTGAACTTCCTCAAGTTCACCGCCATTAATGCAAAGGCTAATTCATTTGTCGCCTTTTGTTTTCCTCGAACGGAAAAACGAGTGAAACCTAAATTAGCCTTCAAAAAT
>NZ_JAKNRA010000013.1:0-101741 GCF_022213125.1 Oceanobacillus alkalisoli
ATATGGAATTTTATAATGAAGAACGATACCAAACGAAATTAAACAGCCTAACACCGTTAGAATATCGGTACCAGGCTGCGGCATAGATTTTTATTTTTTTACTGTCCACTTGACAGGGCGCAGTTCAGCAGAGCATTTGTCCCAGTTTTGGGACGTGGCAGGCTTGAGTTAATGGGAAGTGCTAATTGTCAATTCCCCTAATAAGTTGTCTTTTGTCAGATAGGGCAGAGATGAGCTTTATCAGTTCCCGCAAACAGTGCTTATTTGTTAAAAAGGTCATTGATAACGCCAATCACTACCCAATATCAATATTAAAACACAAAAACAGGCACTGACCGATTCATATCCCATGTTATTACTGCCAGAGTAACCACCATTTCCTGGCCAAGCCAACAGGAGGTGTATATGTTTTGCCCGAAGCTATGATTATCCGATTAATTGTTACTGCGGTTGTACTCGTAATCATCGTTGTTATTCTCATCCGCTTTCGAAATGGTCATTCGCCGGAAGCAGATCCTTCTGATTCGCTTGATATAATGAAAAGGCGTTACGAAGAAGGGGAGATTACGAAAGAAGATTATGAAGAGGCAAAAAGGCGTCGAGGCAAAAAATAAACTGGGATAAGGTCACTGACCCCATTGTCCCAGTTTTGATCATGCTTTAAAGCGGGTGAATTTTTCTTCGAGTGGTGTTCGTTCTTTTGGTGCGGGTTTTTCGTCGAAGTATCCAAGGTGGATAAAGCCGACGATTTTTTCATTATCTGTAACATCAAGAATTTCTTTTACTTTCGGCTCATATATATGCGGATTTGTTTTCCAGACGACACCAAGCTGTTTCTCCCAAGCAAGCAGCCAAAAATTCTGAATCAGTGTTGCAATTGCTCCGAAGTTTTCGTCCCACTGTTTTTCCAGTTCTGGAACATTCATCACCGCGACTAATATCGCATTTGGTTCGTTCAAATAGTTCTCCCGGTTCTCTTGTCTTTCTTCTGGATAAGTTGACGCTACCCGTTTCGCAAATACCGGAAGCTCTTCTTCGCCTACGAAAATAAAGCGCCAAGGTTCACGCATGCCGTGAGTCGGTGCCCAGCGCGCATCCTGCAATAAATCCCGCACGACTTCTTCTGTAACCGTTTTATCATTATATCCCTTTTTAATCGCTCGTCGCTCACGAATAATATTCGCTAAATATGTCTTCTCCATTTTACAAGTCCCCTATTTATTTAATCTATTCTTCTATTGATTGTAGTTCAGGATGAATGATAAAGCAATTCGCATGGAAAGATTCAATCGTTTGTGAGGCTCATCACTGACTTTTTCTAGAATTGAAGTAAAATAGGAGGTAGGTAAAGGAATTGGAGGATACATATATGACGCTTTACGACGCACTTGTGTTTATACATATTTTCTCAGCTATTCTCGGTATGGGTCCGGGCATGGTGATGACTGCTGTCGTCACGCTCTCGAAACCAGCTACGATGACGGAGTTAAGGCATTCTTTTAAAGTGAGGAATTCATTACATATTTTTACAATGATTGGCGGAACGCTGTTGCTCGTTACTGGATTATGGATGGGAGCATTGAATCCATATTGGTTCAGCCAAGGATGGTATATTGTTAGTCTTGTACTCTTCCTCGTTGCGCTTGTGATGGGACCGGTCGTCCTTAGCCCACGTTCAAAGCCGATTAAGCAATTGTTTGTCGATGTAGAAGGGGAAGAAATCCCTGAAGTGTATTACGATTTATCGAAGGAGTTATTCCTCTATGAACGGATTATTAATGTGATTTTCCTTATTATTATAGCGTTGATGATTTTAAAGCCGTTTTAGAAGGATTAAAGCGGCTTTTCTTATTGTGGGAAATATTTGAAAATGGATTTCTCCGACTAATGAAATATGTTACCCTTTACTTCAAAGGGGATGATTGGAATGAACGTTTCAAGACCTCGATTGCTTTTCAATATTAGCTTGCTGCTTCTATTATTGGTGCTGTTTTTACTGACGTACCCAACTTCATATTCTTCTTTGCTCATGGTAATTTTCATTGCAGGCATATATCATACAGTAGCCTTTTTTATTAGAGATAAAAATAAAAAAGCGAAATGGAGCTTATTTGCAGTATTTTTCGTTGTGCTCTTTTTAGCGATTCTGTTAATGGGAATTTTATTACCTAAATAAATAAGGCGGTGTACATCATAAAAAATCTAAAAGACTGGAAACATCCCGCATTACTACTCACAACAATCGGCATATCAAATATTGGAGACTTTATCCACCTCGTAGCAATAAACCTCATGGTATACCAGCTTACTGGTTCAGCAGCGGCAGTGGCAGGACTGTAAAATAAGCTAAGGGAGGAGAAGAAATTGAGGTCACTACTAATGCTTATTGCTTGCTTATTTTTGCTGGGAGCCTGTAGTTTCAATGAAGAAGGAAGTCATTTTCCAGAAGAAATGCCTGAAGACTTTGATTTCGTTTTGAATTATGGCTATGAGGCAAGAGATGTGATAAACACATATGAAAATACCTATACCAAAAATATGATTTCGAGCGATGATGAAACGGTAAAAATGATATTATTAGAAGAGGAAATGGAAACAATGTATGAGAAAATGAAAGAAGCTGATATATTGAAATCAGCGGAAAATGCTGCTAAATCTCAATGTGCAGATCCTTATGAAGTAAATGAACTTAAATTGACAATGAATGGCGAAATTTATCAAAGAGAATGGATTACATCCTATTGTGACAATGTACCTGACAATAAGTTAAAAAACTTCATGGAATTTGTACACCAAGATATCATTATGAAAAAAGAGGAGTACAAGGAATTACCTGAACCCTCAGGTGGTTATGATTGAATCTTAATCGCTTTGTGAATATAACTGATTTTAAAACTGTCACACTCAAACTAACTGGAGCATTAGTAGAATAAAATTCAGCTTATTGTACGAAAGTGCCGGGTGTTTAAGAAAGGTAGCAGTCTTTTTTCTTGTGTTGAATATTTTGAAAAAAATGAATTATAATGAAGCCTATATTCAGCGGTATCGTATGTAATAAAAAAGGGGGTTATGCACGATGCTTCGAAAGGTAATGTTGTTAGGGTTATTTTTGATATTGCTTTCAGCTTGTAGTTCCAATACCTTCACTTTTAATGGAGAAACGAATAATTGGTCTGCAACATTGAAAGTTACTCAACACAGTAACGACTATGAAGACCAAGAATTCAAATTGGAATATCAAGGCGACGATGTTAGTGCAGTTGGAGATATAACTTTTGAGGTTGATACTAATGCTGGAGGATTTGCTGGCAGCGGTTATACATTAAGTGAAAATGGTGTACTAAATATTGATAATGAAGCAAACCCAACCAATGCCAAAATAATTGAAAATTCCGAGGTGGAAGTAATAGTAGAGTGGAACGATAACATGGAGACGATTATATTAACTAGCGATTAGATATTAAACAAAAATTCAGTCACCAATTAAAAACATAGAAAGTGGAAGGGGAAACGAAATGAATCCTTTGCTGTTAGATGTTCCTTTACAATTAGAATCGGACAGACTAATCCTTCGAGCGCCCCTACAAACTGGGGACGGAGAAATTGTAAACCAAGCAATTAGAGATTCCATTCATGAATTAAAAGAATGGTTGCCATTTGCCCGAGAAATTCCTGCTGTTGAAGAAACGGAGGTAAATTTAAGAAATGCTCATATCGATTTTTTGAAAAGAAAAAGTTTCCGTTTTCTCATTTTCGATAAAGAGAGCAATGACTTTATTGGGATAACGAGCTTCGAGAGGGTAGACTGGAACATTCCCAAATGTGAAATTGGATATTGGATTCATACAGGGTTTAGTGGTAAAGGTTACATGACGGAAGCCGTAAAAGCATTGGCTGACTATGGATTAAAGGATATGGGGTTTAAAAGAATTGAAATAAGATGTGAACCAACCAATCTCAAAAGTCGTGCGATTCCTGAAAAACTTGGGTTTGCGTTAGATGGTATTTTAAGAAATGATGATTTATCTGCAGATGGCAGCGAACTAAGGGACACTTGTATTTATTCTATTGTAAAATAAGGAAAAAAGGAGAAAGAGAAAATGGACACTAAACAAAAACTTTATCAGGCAGCAATAGAATTGATAGAAAAGAGATATCCTTCAGGTTGGGGAGGGGCCGCAGCAATGTATACGGAAGACGGGAAAATTCTAACCAGTGTAGCACCAGATGTTATCAATGCTTCGACGGAACTATGCATTGAAACTGGTGCAATTCTTGAAGCACATAAACGAAATACAAAGGTCACTCATACGATCTGTGTTGTTAGGGAGGATGAGCATTCTGAATTTACCATTTTAACCCCTTGTGGTGTATGTCAAGAAAGGTTATTTTACTGGGGAGAAGATGTAAAAGCTGCTGTAACGAACCCAAATGGTAAATTAGAATTTAAAACTTTACAAGAAATACAGCCATATCATTGGTTTAAAGCCTATGAAGATTAATTTTAATTAAAGAAGCTATGTACGTTGAATTTAAGTATTATACATCTTTAAAAACTCTGCTTTTTTGCTGGGATTAACGCAATAATCTTAAGCAGATTCACACGCCGTTACCTATCCGAAAATGAACTGCAATATTCATGTATCCATTATTCCTTTTGCGGGTCATGTTGTGCATCTAGATCAGCCGGAAATTTATAATAAAATTGTTGAAGGGTTTATTGGTAAAGCAGAATCATTAACGTGAGTCGCTTAATTTTAAGAGGGAAAATAGTTTGTTTTACTTACATCGTGTGTAAATGAACAGGAGGAATTATATTGAAGGATATTAATGAGTTTGAGGGAACTTTGGCTGCTATTGATAGACTTACAGAAGAGGATGCCAAATCCTTGTTAAAAATAATGTATGGATTTGTTAATACTGCTATGACAGGAAATGGGGGGAATGAAGTGAAACTAGAGGTCGTACATAAGCTATCAAATATTTATAAACGTACCTCAGATCTTAACGAGTTAAGAAGTAAATACGCTAAAAAGAGCTGATTAGTATTTAGATATTATAAATATACTTGACGGAACGTAGGAAAAAGTCTAAACGGAGGTAAAAGTAAAATGAGAAACAAACGCTTTAAAATAATTCTTTCCATCATCTCCATTTTAGTTTTTGGTTATCATACGTTCAGCTTATTTTATCTCTGGTCAGATATTCCAAGTCAGATCGCCATCCATTTTACTGGTAAAACACCAGATAACTGGGGTTCTAAATACTTTTTATTTGTGATACCAGTTATAAGTATTTTTATTTGGTTCCTTATTGGCGTATTAGTCAAAAGTCCGGAAAAAATGAATTATGTTAATTTAACGGAAGCTAATAAAGAAATCCAGTTTTCTAGAACAGGTAAAGTGATGTTGCTTATTCAAAATTTGAGCTTTATATCCTTAATATTGGCTAACGAAGCAATGCTGAGAAATGCAGCAGGAATCGAGTCTGCTTTTCCTTTTGCAATTTCGCTTCTTCTTTTAGCCATTTGCTTTATCGCACCTTTTTATCTTCTATTTTGGGCATTTTCATTGAAGTATTGAAGAAATGGAATTTTACTGAACATTATGCACGTTCACAGGAGAGGGTAGAAGCTTTTTCATTACTTAAATCCATTTTATAGAACTACATAAAATAATCGTAACTCCATAGAATAAGCCTATAAGTTAGGAGGGCATTTTATGGATTATAGCAAATATCGGGAAGAGATTTATGAAAAAACAAATGAATTAAGTGAACTGATATCAGGCTACTGGAACGCGTATTCCAGTTTTGATACATGGCAGTTTTGGGTATCTCTGTTGCTTTTTATACTGCCATTGGCTTTACTTTTCTTTACAGTCGATCGAGAGAGGATTTTTGAAATCTTTTTCTTTGGCTATACGGTGCATATTTTATGGACCTATGCCAGTGTCATTCTTGAACATTATAATTTGATGAATCATACACACTTTCTGCTCCCTGCTCTGCCATATTCATTGAATATAACGTCATCGCTGCTCCCTGTAGGTTTTTTACTATTGTACCAGTATACAACAAGACATAAGAAGAATTTTTATTTGTATACTCTGCTGTTAAGTGCAATATTTGCATTTGGGTTTGCAACAATAGAGGAATGGTCGGGCTTAATAGAGCTTCGTAGGGGGATGAATTATTTCTACATCTTCCTTATTGATATTGCAGTTGTGTTCATTTCATACTGGTTTACATTGTTTATAAAAAGAGTGAAAGATAATCATACCAAAGTGAAAAAGTAACCTCTCGCGGGGTTACTTTTTTAATGACCAATGAAGATAAGGAGTTTAATGGAGAAATAAGGCAGTTTGGAAAGGGTGGTGAGTTTAGCAAAAGATGTTGCAGAACAATTATTATTTACATATCCAATGAATGACGATAAGAAAATGACGAAATACCTTGAACATATTAGGCAGTTACCAGTTGATGCACAAGGACATCCTCTTCAGATGTCTCCTTTTCTTATTATGATGTTACTATTATTTTATCTCTTGCCAAATCCATATAAAGGTTTTGCAATACTCGTTGCACTTGTTTTTTGGGTAGTATGGTGGATATGGAACTTTATTGCTGATAAAAAGAAAAAGATATAGATCCACTAACTCTATACCATACTAGGCGAGAGGGCGCATTCTTACGATATGCTCCTAGATCAATATGCGATACAAAGAGGATTTGTTTTCATAACAAATCCTCTTTGCCGCCAGTGTTAAATGGAAGGACGGTTTGGACCATTAAGTTTTTTGTTACCTTTAATTGCAGTAGATTTCTCTCTCTGCTGCTGACGCTCTTGTTTTTGTATTTCTTTGCTTTTATCCATGCAAAAACCTCCTTTACGTATAGTGTGTCTAATTTGATGGAAATGATTTATATTAACGCAGGCAAAATGCTTTTATTTATCGCAATAACTCTAATCCTTATAACATTATTTTGTTAATCCCCAAATTAATTCCTTATAAAGATCAAAAAATGCAAAGTAGTAATCTTTATAAACATATTCATCTGTTTTATGTGCCATTTTTGTTTCGCCTGGACCGAACATCATGAATGGGAAGTTATCATCTTTGCCTCGTAATAAGTTTGATGCATCCGTCACCCCTGGCGAACCTTTAACAGAAATATCTAAGTCTAAATACTTTTTACCGAGTTCTTTAGCAAGCTCAACCATGTCAGATTCTCCTGACGTGAAAACACTTGGTAATGACATGGTTACTTCAACATCAATATCAGAGCCTTTTTTATTGTAGTTGTCAGCTGTTTTCTTGAATAACTCGATTACTTCATCTATACCTCTTTTCAAGAATGGGAAAATGGACAAAGCTGGAAAATAGATCAAACATATATTGTCTTTGTACAGGCGGAAGACCGGTTTTTAGATATTCCATATCATAGATGTAGAGTGGGGCTTAATCACCTGGCGTTTCATGCTAGTTCACGTCAGCATGTAAATGAAATGGCGGATAAGTTAAAAGATAGAGGAATAAATATTCTTTATCCAGATAAACATCCTTTTGCTGGCGGGGAAGATCACTATGCGGTGTATTTTGAAGACCCGGATAGGATTAAAGTAGAGCTTGTGGCACCTGAATAGTTATTAGAATAGTCATAAGTATAGCTGTTGTTTTTTCTTAACTTAAAGCGTTTCGACAAAAGAAGTATAAAAAAGAGGGAACAAAGAATAGAAATTAAACAAGCAGCTGTATCCGACGCAGCAATTATTCATCACTTAATGCTTCAAGCTTTTGTAGAATATAAAAATGAAACCCCATCATCGAATGCTTTGGAAGAAACACATCAATCCGCTTCAAATGCTTTGGAAACGGGAGAAAAGGCATTAAATTAAAAGTAGGATTTTTGAAGTTGGAGTGTTAGCAGGTAATATGTAATGTTTTATAAAAATCGAACGAAGCTTAAGAAGCGTTTTGTATAAAGGGGTAAAGCTAAATGGAAATTAAAATAGGAAAGAAAACTATTACTTCAAAGTCAATATGTAAGTTAATGTTTATCATGGTTCTATTTGCTACTATAACTCAAATGATTATTAATTTGCTTTCTGACAGGAGTATCTTTGCGGGAATGGTTGTTTTCTCAGCTTGTGTAACAGTTGTATGTTACTATTTTAGTAAGGAACGAGTGTAATAGCTAAACAAAGCAATCATCAAGGTGATTGCTTTTTCTTTTAGAATAATATCAAGATCAGCGGTATGTCTATTGAAAATAAACGCCAAATATGATATAGTCGTAAAAATTTAGCATTATAACGTTAAAGGATTTAAGGGAATATACTGGATGGTATCCAGTAATAGAAGGAGGTTTTCTGATGAGAAGAATTACACTAGAAGAAGTTTTCCTACATCCGATCACTCAGAAGTATCTTCAGCGTTCAGGGATTGCTCACGCTGTAGCTGTAACGGAGTACGCTTATATTTTTGCAAAACGATTTGAAGTGGATGCGGATTATGCAACAAAAGCGGCGCTCCTTCATGATGTTGGCCACTACACCTGGTACCGGGATGGTGAATGGGATTATGACCTTTATAAGGAAAATGATATCCATGCGATCAAAGGTGCCAGCCGGGCACATAAATTATTAATTAAGCTGGGGGAAGATCGGCATGCCGCGAAGAAAATAGCAATTGCTATCTTGCTCCATACAGATTCATACTTGCCTGATGGGCATCTAGAACTCGAACCGCTTCAACAAGTCGTCGCTTTGGCTGATGAAGCAGATGAAGAGGGGGGAGGCAACCATCATTATAAGGAAATTGACTTTGAAAATGCGCTTTTGCGAATCCGTGCGCTTGATGTACAGATTAACCAGGATTTGCGTGAGGGAAATGAGGCTCGGGGTGTCAGTTGAATTAGAACGTAATAAAAACGATAAAAAAAGCTCGAATGAACAGGATACGTAACGCATGAGGTAAACTGTTTGTTCGGGCTTTTTTGTGATGAAAAAATATGTTTTTATTTCCTCGGATTATATCCATCCAAAAAAGTAAAAACGCATAACTAAAAACTAGCCTAAAGTTATGCGTGTTTGTACAGTCTTTTGCTCTCTTGTTTCGACAAATTTCCCGGGAAATATTGTGAAAAAAGATACCTAAACAAGTTTTTATTTCTGTATCTTCCGTAAAAAGTCAATCGTGCGTGACGGGGCAGCTTCTATTTCCTATCCCCGCCGAGTAAATTAAACAGTCCTCCTGCAATACTGCCTTCTCCTTTTGATTCCGATCCCGCTCGCTGTGGAGCTGCTGCAAACACTCGGCTTGCGAGTCTGCTGAAAGGCAACGACTGTATCCAAACCGTTCCAGGACCACGGAGCGTTGCGAAAAATAGACCTTCTCCACCGAATAATGCTGTTTTAATCCCGCCAACATATTCAATATCATAGTCTATACCTGAAGTCATTGCTACAAGACAACCTGTATCGACACGCAGTACTTCCCCAGCAGTTAACTCCTTCTGGTGAATCGTTCCACCTGCATGGACAAAAGCCAATCCATCTCCTTCAAGCTTTTGCATAATAAATCCTTCTCCACCAAAGAATCCAGTTCCAATTTTGCGTTGTAATTCAATTCCAACGGATACCCCTTTTGCAGCAGCTAAAAAGGCATCCTTTTGGCAAATCAATTTTCCATCGAGTCGACTTAAATCCATTGGAATGATTTTTCCCGGGTAAGGTGAAGCAAAGGAAACGTGTTTTTTTCCCATTCCTTCATTTGTAAATGCGGTCATAAACAAGCTTTCCCCTGTAATCAATCTTTTTCCTGCACCAATAAACTTGTCCATGAGTCCTCCGCTATGTTTTGATGAACCATCTCCAAAAATGGTTTCCATTCGGATCTGGTCATCCATCATCATTAAACTTCCAGCTTCAGCAACAACCGTTTCATCTGGATCAAGCTCCACTTCTACAAATTGCATATCAGCACCGTATAATTTGTAATCAATTTCGTGATTATTCATTGCTTCACTTCCTCTCCATATTTAATTGTATTACACTTAAACGATGAAAAGGTTTCAAAAGATTCGAATCATTTATAGGGCTAAAAGCTCGGAGCGCTATTGGACGGCAACTCCGAGCTTTCATTTGGCTTATTCATTTTCCGTGAAGTATTCTTCCATTGTTTGGTCGTTCTCCAACATTTCTGTTGCAGCTCTTACACCAACATAACGCAAATGCCATGGTTCGTATTGGTATTGCGTAATATCTTCCTTCCCTTCTGGATAGCGGATAATGAAGCCGAATTTATGCGCATTTTCCGCGACCCACTCACCCTCGGGAGTATCTCCAAAATCAGTCGTCAATTGATAACCGACAGCTGCACTCGTAATATCCATGGAAAGTCCGGTTTGATGTTCCGATTCTCCTGGACGCGCGCTGAAGATGTTCGCCTCCTCCTCACCATGTTCACTTGCATAGGCATGGAATAAGGAGACTTGGGTATCATAACCACGATAACCAGATTGGGCAAATAACTCATGTCCTGCCTCTTTTGCTTCATTGAATAATTCTTCCAATGCTGTTGCAGCGGGTGCACGTAATTGTTTCTTCGGTAAGTCTTCTTCAAATGGGAAACTTACATCTGGAACGACAAGGTCATGGGGGATATAATCATCTGGTAAAGCTCGTTCCTTGTTTATAATTGCGAGCTGGTCATACGGATTGCCGACAACGATAGCACCACTGCCTGTTGTGACAGGTTCAGCAAGTGGTGGGAGACCATCTCCTGATTCCACTGTAAGTTCCCCTGCTAAAACTCGCTTAAGCGCAAGTTGTGTCGCTTCATCATATATTCCTGTCACATCTAAATCATCCAGCTGTAATTGAATATCTGTGATGGCCCAGGCTGTTAAGCCAGAGTAAATGCCATCGGTTGGGAGTGTATAGCCGATCTGTTCTAGAATATTTTGCAGTTCAGTAACAGCATCCCCCTCATCGAGTTTTTGCAATTCAGTACTTGGTAGAGTGCTATTTTCATCATCTGCTTTAACATCTTCATCGGTTTCTTTTGTTGCATCTATCTCTGAATTAGATTGCCCGTTAGTTGTTTGTTCCCCGTCTGTGCAAGCAGCGAGTACTAAAATCAATGTAAAAAACACGGTAACGATAATTGACTTTCTGTTCATTTCAATCCCTACAATCTTCATAATTTACGTGGTTAGCAGTTTATATTTTCTCATAGGAGGGGGGGGGAGGGCAAGAAGTAAAGGATAATTAAACCTCAATTTTAGCTGGGAGTAGAACGATAGATCAAAAGACAAAAAGTCGTTTTAAAGGACACACTCAAGATGTATAAACCTATAGAAATAATGAAAAGCCTCCTGTTTATAGATTAATTAATTAATTAATTAAATGCAGTTAGTTATTATGAATATGTGACTCGAATTCTTAAATATTCCTTGTAAATCACAACAAAGTACAATGATTGTCCGACACTTTGTGATGAAAGCGTCACCATAAGAGGTGGAAACGATGTTACCATTATATATGTAGGAGGGAAGACATTGGGGCTTGGTGATAGGAGTACAAAGATTCTAAATGAATTAATTAGTAATCCGAGCATAACTAGTACAGCAATTGAAAAGAAGTATAACATTACCAAAAGACAATTAGGTTATAGCATCAAGAAAATTAATGAATGGCTCGAGCTAAATGATCTTCCAATTATAGAAAGAACCAGGCAAGGACAATTTGTTATTAATCAAGTTATTTTTACAGAGTTAGCTACCAGCGAAGATGTAATGCTTGTTTCAGACTCGAATATTCTTACGGAAGAACAGCGTGTGTATCTTATTTTGCTGATGCTGTCGAGTTCCAAGGAAGAGTTATCATTAAATCATTTTACAATTGATTTAGATGTCAGTAAGAATACAGTCTTAAGTGATTTGAAACTAGCTCAGGAGTTATTAAATGATTATCACCTGGTGATTCGCTACTCAAGAAAACATGGTTATTTATTGGAAGGAAAGGAATTTCAAATACGCAAACTTCTCATCAATATCACTTACCAAGTGTTGCAAATGAGTAATGGAGAAACAAGGTTTAAGGAAATTGCTTCTCTTCATTCTCGCGATATTGAAGAATTCACGAATCGAATTATAAAGGTGGAAAATGAACTAAGCTTACGATTTACAGATGAAAAATTGAAAACGATGCCGCTAATTTTATTGCTTATCCTGAGAAGGGTTGAACAGGGCTATGTTATTGAAACTATTCCCATAGAATATGAAGAACTGTCTAATACAAAAGAATACCAGGCAACAGAAGAGTTGCTCTACGATTATGAGGACATTGCAAAGTCTGAAAGGATATTTATTACCTTACATTTGTTAACAGCAAATATCTTCTCTTCGGAACTTGTGATGGAGGAAACAATACCCAATCTGGCTCCAGCTATTGATAACATGCTTAGACAATTTGAAAAGAGTGCATGTATTTATTTGAAAGATAGGGATCAGCTACTAGATAAATTGTTTCAACATATCAAGCCAGCATATTACCGGATTAAATATCACCTGACGGACAGCACTGTTCACATACAAGGGAAGTTAGGTTCGCAATTTAAAGAGTTGCATCATTTAGTTAAACGTTCAATAGGCCCGTTAGAAGACCTGATAGGTGTAACGATGCCAGATAATGAAATTGCTTTCATCACGATGTCAATTGGCGGATGGATGAACCGCCAAGGAGAAAGCATTGATAAGAAAGTCAAAGCAATTGTTGTTTGCCCGCAAGGTGTATCTGTTTCAAGGATTTTGTTTAATGAGTTGCGAGAGCTATTTCCAGAATTTGTGTTTTTAGACTTTTTGTCGGTTCGTGAATACCTTCATTATCCATTAGATTTTGATATAGTATTTTCTCCAATATATATTGAAACAGAGAAAAAGCTTTTTGTTACGAAAACTTTTCTTGGTCAAGAAGAAAGGAATCGTTTACGAAATCAGGTCATGCTGGAGATCCATGGATATGTTCCGAACGACATTGATATTAATCAAGTCGTTGAAATCATTTCTAACCATGCAGTGATTCAAAATGAAAAAGAGTTGGCTAGAGCATTAGAAGGTTATTTTAATCGCGATGATAATTCAGCCATTATCAAGCAAGTTCAAGAAAGTGATGAATTGAACCTAAATGAAATGATAACACCGGATAGGATTATATTAAGGAATACTGTTTCTTCCTGGGAGGATGCTGTTCGAATCGCTGCGAGATCACTAGTTAAAAATGGAAATATCGATGAAACCTATGTAGATACGATGATTCAATATAGTTTACAAGACTCCTATATCATCATCGGTCCAGGTGTTGCAATTCCACATGCAGCTCCAGAAGATGGGGTTCATAAAGTGGGAATGAGTATGCTGAGAGTTCGGAATGGAGTAGATTATCTTCAGACCAATCGAATTCAGCTCATTGTTGTCATAGCTGCAGAGGATAAGCAGCAACATCTACGTGCTTTAATGCAGCTTATGAATTTATCGGGTTCTGATGAAGATCGGAATAGGGTGATAAATGCTGTTACGGTTCAAGATGTGCATAATATCTTGAGTCAATATTCTAATTAAATCATGGGTTTATCAATATTTTAAAGGGGGTGAGGACAGGTATGACAAAAATGTTTTATAACGCCAAGTTAGATGCTGATAGTTATATGGATTTAATTAATAAGTTAGGAAAACAAATGTTTGAAGCTGGATATGTAAAAAAGACATATATTGATGCTGTTTTAGAGAGAGAAAAGGCTATGCCTACTGGACTTAGAACAGGACATATCAATGTAGCCATACCACATACAGATGTTACACATGTCAATGAGTCAGCAGTAGTTGTAGCTACTTTAGAACATCCTGTTAATTTTAACTTGATGGATAATCCGGATCAACAAGCCGAAGTAGATATTGTATTTCTACTTGCAGTGAATGATCCAAGTGAACAGCCAGTGTTATTATCCAGACTGATGTCCTTGATTAAAGAGAAAGAAATCTTAAATAAGATTAAAAAGGCGAATGATAACCAAGCTTTGGAAGAAATATTATCACTTAAAATGGAATAAAAATTTAGGAGGAATTATATTATGAGAAACTCATTTAAAGTATTGTCAATTTGTGGTTCAGGTACAGTAACGTCAACTATGGTAGCGGGTAAAGTAAAAGAAGAAATGGAAGAAAGAGGATTTACAATTTCTACTAATACAGGCAAACCAACAGAAGCTTTAAGTTTAGCGCAAAGTAATGATTATGACTTAATTGTACACACAAGTCCATTACCAGATGGTGAATATGGAATTCCTACAATTAGTTCCGTTAGTTGTCTAACTGGTATGGGAGAGGAAGAATTTTTCGATGAAGTTGAAGAAGCACTAAAATCTTTAGCAAAATAAATAGTAAAAAAGGTAAGGGGAGACACCTATGTTAGAAACTCTTCAAACTATATTTAACGCATTTGGTGCCGCTATTTTGGTACCAATCATTATCATTGTCATTGCATTAATATTAAAAGTACCACTGAAAAAATCCCTGATGGCGGGTTTAAGTGCAGGTATAGGTCTACAAGGTTTCACGTTAGTTATTAATTCATTTACACCTATAATAGCGCCAGTTATTGAAGGGATGGTAGAAGGTACCGGAATTAGTTTAGCTGCGTTTGACGTAGGTTGGCAGGCGACATCTATTGTAGCCTATTCTACTCAACCAGGAATGGTTTTCCTGGCAGTAGGTATTATTTTACAAACTGTTCTATTCCTTGTGAAATGGACTGATGTATTCCAACCGTCTGACCTATGGAATAACTATTCCTATGCTATCTGGGGCTCTATGGTTTTTGTTGTTACAGATAGTATGTTGTTAGCGCTTGGCTGTATGATTCTATTAAACTTATATAGTCTATTAAACTCCGAAATAATTGCAAGAAGATGGTCTACTTATTATGGATACCCAAACACAACAATTGTAGGGATGCACAATATTGAGCCTGCTATGTTTGGTCTAGTTATCGATCCAGTCCTAAACAAGCTTGGTTTCAACAAAGTTAAAATAAATCCAGAAACTTTACAGAAAAAGCTTGGTTTGTTTGGTGAACCAACTGTATTAGGATTCTTTATAGGTGCTCTTATCGGATTAATAGGTAATATAACGGTATTAGGCACCTTTGAAGCGTGGGGTTCAATCTTAACGGTAGCTGTAGCGACAGCTGCAGTGATGGCGATATTTCCAAAAGTAGCTGGTATCTTTGCAAATGCCTTTACACCGATTACGGATGCAGCAAGAAAATCTACAGCTAAAAGGGAAAAAGGATCAGGTCGTGAATGGTTCTTAGGTATTAACGATGCGGCAGGTTTTGGTGAGCCAGCAACATTAACGTCGGGGCTGCTTTTAATTCCAATTATGGTGTTAATGGCATTTATCTTACCGGGAAATGAAGTTATTCCTGTTATTGATTTAGTCGCGCTGCCATTCATGGTTCAAGGCCTTGTTGCTTTAACGAATGGTAATATGTTAAAGGTTATGGTAAACGGCATTATCTGGTTTAGCTTAGGACTTTATGTTGCAACTTCTACCGCACCTTTATTTACAGAAATCGCAATGGATGTTGGTATTGCGCTGCCTGCAGGTGCGTTACTCATTACAAGTTTTAATGTTCTAACTAAGCCACTTGCATCACTAGTATTCTTTGCATTCTTATCAGGTAGCCCGCTGTGGATTGGAGTAGCCATCGTTGCTTACTTAATTCTTTGGTATGCATTTAGAAAAAATAAATCTGCTTTCTATGATTATCTTGATCGTCAAGCTGCCAAAAATGATCCAGTAGAAGAAACAGCGGTTTAAATTAGATTAGGTTGTTAGTTTGTAAAGAAAAAGTTAACGAACAATTTTTAGATCATTAATAACGATGAAAAAGGCGTTTTACAACAATTATATATTGTAGGTAGAACTCCTTTTTCAATTTTACTATAGAAGTTGAGGGGAAACATCATGGAAGGAAAAATGAAAGCAGCAGTACTACAATCACTTGGAAACATTAAAACAGAAATGGTGGATATACCAAAAATAAACGATGAGGAGGTGCTGATTAAAGTTAAATTTGCAGGAATCTGTGGTTCGGATGTGCCTCGTTCGATGACCACGGGTGCACGAATATATCCATTAATCCTAGGCCACGAATTCTCTGGTCAGGTTGTCGAAGTGGGTGCTAATGTAACTGAAATACAATCTGAAGATCGTGTGGCAGTGGCACCCCTTATACCTTGTGGAGAATGTCAACATTGTAAAGCTGGTAATTATGGCTTATGTGATAACTACAATATTATTGGAACTGGAAGTAACGGGGCGTTTGCAGAATATGTCAAAGTGCCAAAAAATCATGTACTAAAAATTGACGACGAACTGGATTTTGAAACAGCGGCTGGAATTGAACCTGCAGCAATCGGCTATCATGGTTTACAAAAAGCGAACATTGAACCAGGGGAAACAGTCGTAATTATGGGCTGTGGATCTATCGGTCAATTGACATTACAATGGGCGAAAATCTTTGGGGCTTCTACCGTCATTGCAGTAGATATTTTCGATGATAAATTAAAACTTGCGAAAGAACTTGGAGCGGATATTACGATCAACTCTAAGGAGGAAGACCCTGTGGAGAAAATTAGAGATCTTACTAATGGTGGTGCTGATGTCGTTGCTGAAACAGCTGGTAATGTTATCACACAACAACAATCTATTTTAGCAGCAAAGAAAAAAGGTCGTGTTGTATTCTTAGGGATTACTCATAAAGGATTAGATTTAGAAGAAAAAACAATGGATCATATCTTACGAGGCGAAATCACAGTTCAAGGTTCCTGGAATTCTTATACTCCTGCTTATCCGGGACTAGCGTGGAAGGCGACACTAGATTATATGACAAAAGGCGATATTCAATTTAAAAAAATGGTTTCTCATAAAATATTAATTGAAGAAGTTGGCGAATATTTGAAGGGAATGGCCGATCGAACTCTTGATTTTAATAAAGTGTTAGTTTCCTTAGAAAACTAGGGTTATAGAATAAATATCTTTATAGGGAGGTAATCAAATGTTGGAACAATTGAAACAAGAAGTATTAGAAGCGAATTTAGGATTACCAAAACATGGGCTGGTTACTTTTACTTGGGGAAATGTAAGCGGAATTGATCGAGAACAAGGATTAGTCGTAATAAAACCAAGTGGGATTGAATATAACAAACTGACTGTAAATGATTTGGTCGTTGTTGATTTAGATGGAAATGTTGTAGAAGGAGATTTAAACCCCTCTTCCGATACTAAAACTCATTTAGTATTATACAAGAATTTCACTGATATTGGGGGAGTTGTTCATACTCATTCCTCTTGGGCAACCAGCTGGTCTCAAGCAACTAGAGATTTACCTGCACTTGGAACAACTCATGCCGATACATTTTATGGTACTGTTCCGTGTACAAGAAATTTAACAAAAGATGAAATTGAATCAGATTATGAATTGGAAACTGGCAACGTGATTGTAGAAACTTTTAACAAACGTAATATCGATCCTAATGCTGTACCAGCTTCCCTAGTACATGGACATGGACCATTTGCCTGGGGAGGAAATGCTCAAAAGGCATTGGAAAATGCGGTTGTTCTTGAAGAAGTATGTAAAATGGCGTTTTATACGTATCAATTAAATTCGGAAATAGCTAATTTAGATCAGCATTTGCTTGATAAACACTATTTAAGAAAGCATGGAGCAAACGCATATTATGGTCAATAAGAGTTATAAAAATAGAAAATGCATCCTCTTGCATTTTCTATTTTTATAATAGGGACAAAGCTGAAGCTGTTATTTTCTAAAGAAAGGAAGTAAGACGATGAATAGAGAAGAAATAATTTCAATAATTGATTATACATTATTAAAACCGACTGTAAATAAAGATGATATTACTGCTTTTTGTAATGAGGCAATTGAATATGGATTTTATACAGTGTTTGTTAATCCGCATTATGTTCAATTAGCTTATAGTCTCCTGTCTCCCGTTCAAATTAAAGTTGGGGTACCAATTGGCTTTTCCCTTGGTGGAGCGACTACTCATACCAAAGTAGAGGAAACAAAGGAAGCAATAAAGAATGGAGCAGAAGAGATTGATATGTTAATTAATTTAGGGGCTCTTAAATCGAAAGAATATAACCTTGTTAAGAACGATATCGCTGAAGTTGTAAAAGCATCAGGAGGACTAACAACGAAGGTTATTATTGAAACGGGATTATTAACACAAGAGGAAAAAGTTACTGCAACTGAATTAGTCGTTGAAGGTGGAGCTGATTTTGTGAAAACAGCCACAGGATTTAACGGTGGGGGAGCTACTGTTAATGATATTGAATTACTTCGCTCAGTAGTCGGTAAAGACCTTGGGGTAAAAGCAGCTGGCGGAATACGCACGTATCAAGATGTAGTAGATATGGTTAATGCGGGTGCAGACCGAATTGGGACAAGTGGAGCTTTAGCGATTATTGATAAAATCAAAAAGTAATTTACTATATGATAAACCGAAAGAGTAGGTTGATAGGGAATGTCAAAGGTGATAGTCGTTGGAGATGCTTTAGTAAGTAGTTCAACATTAGAAAAAGCTGCACATCAATTAAGTATTGAAAAGCCAATTGAAGTAACTAAATATGAGTGGAATTCTAATGTATCGAAACATGAATTCCGTCGTTATATAAAACTTATTGAAACAAATGGTCCGGAAAATGTAGATATTCCACAGGGTATACTAGAAGATTTACAAACAGCTGATTATTTACTCGTTCATTATGCACCTGTTTCAAAAGAGATGATAGAGAATGCGGCTCAGCTAAAATTAGTTGGAACTTGTCGAGGCGGAATAGAACATGTGAATATACAAGCTTGTAAAGAGAAAGAAATTCCAGTTATACATGTCATACGGAATGCAGAACCTGTTGCAGACTTTACGATTGGTTTGATGTATGCAGAAACAAGAAATATTGCGCGTGCTCACCATAATATTATGAAAGGCAAATGGGTGAATGAGTTTGCAAATGATTCATATAAAACAACTTTAAGTAATATGAAGGTGGGGATTTTAGGATTAGGTAATATTTCAAAGTTGGTAGTAAAACGATTAAATGCAATGGACGTAGAAGTGTTAGCATACAGTAAGCATGCAAATGCGGCTCAATTGAAATCAGATGGATTAAAGGTCAGTATGGTTGATTTTGAAACTTTATTTTCGGAGTCTGATATTGTCTCTCTACATGCCAGAGTTACACCTAAAAATATGAATCTAGTAAATAAAAATGTAATCAATCTAATGAAGCCCAGTAGCTATTTGATTAATACTGCTAGACCCGAACTAATAAACAGGAAGGATTTAATCGATGCTCTTCAAAATCATCGTATAGCTGGAGCAGCTTTGGATGTATTTTGGGAGGAACCGATTGATTCAAATGACGAATTGCTTAAATTAGAAAATGTTACGCTAACTTCGCATATAGGCGGGGATACGGTTGATGCAATCCCTAACTCCCCATATTTATTGCGAGATGCCATAAATGACTATTTGAAAAACGGAGTAAGTGATATGTTAGTTAGTTTTAGATAAACCATTCAAATTTTATTTTAATTACTATTTCAGAATGTAAGATATTAATGTGGATTGAATATCGGAGAAACTATAATAAAAATGAACTGTATCAACCTTACTTTCCAAATATTTTAGATCCTGTTTAAGTTGTAAACGAGGTTTGCATCTAAGAAACTAAAACTAGGTAAGAATATGTGGAGAAGTGGATGAAGATGAAACACTTTCACTAAGTCTTGATCTTGATGAATTCTCAACGAGGGCAGTATTGCTATTAAAAACACGCTCTCAAATTGCTCGTTTGTCTATAAAAGAAATGGTAAAATTAACTTAATGAACATTATAATTACACACAATAAAAAATAGAAATAAAGCTGTAAAGTATGCATTGAATTGATAGACACAATATAGAGCAAGACTCGGGAGGGAAACAAAATGAATTCACTAAACCAATCAAAACAACTAGTAGGACAAGAAGCGATAAAATATATTAAAAATGGAATGAAGGTTGGGCTTGGCTCAGGCTCAACCGTATATTATATGGTAAAAGCACTTGGAGAAAGAGTGAGAACCGAGGGGCTAGATATCGTAGCCATTTCCACCTCAGAAGTCACGGATGAGTGGGCGAAGGAATTTGGTATCCCACTTACTAATTTTGCCACAGTTCAGGAGCTTGATATCGCGATTGATGGTGCGGATGAAGTAGATGATAATCTCCAACTTATTAAAGGTGGCGGTGGAGCTTTATTCCGTGAAAAAGTTGTAGCTGCAGCGGCAAAAGAATTCATCGTCATTGTTGACGAATCAAAGATTGTTTCAACTTTAGGCAAATTTCCGTTACCAGTAGAAATCGTGCCATTTGGTTGGGAAGTAGTCGCTCGCAAAATTGAAAAATTAGGTGGCGCTCCCAAATTGAGAAAAAAAGATGGCCAAGTATTCGTTACGGATAACGGGAACTATATACTAGATTGTGCATTTGAAGAGGTCCATGATCCAGTAGCGACACATGAACAACTAATCGCACTCGTTGGTGTCGTTGAGACTGGTTTATTTGTGGATATGACGACGAAAGTGATTGTCGCAAATAATGGGAGCACGAAATTGATAACGAAATAATTTATGAAGTAGTTCGATTATGTTTTTATTCGCTCGTTGACTTAATAAATTATTAGAAATAAGCATTCGTCCTGGGAACGAATGCTTGTTTGTTTATAAAATTGCAATCTGCGGGTCAGTACCTGTATTGGGGTTATTGTTGCTACAGGTGATTGATGAAGCTTGTCAGTTCTTTTTTAGATCATTGTTAAGATGAAAAGTCACCAAGACTGTCTGTTACCACCCTTATTACTGTATCATTATTATTTGAAGTCACTGACAACTTCAGCACTTCTGTTTGTACATAACTACAAGAAACCTATAAAACCAATATGCGCTCATGAAGCTCCATCCACTTGCCAAGTTTCTACCTAAACTGAAACATTACTGACCCTCTGTCCCAGCGAAGAGTTTGCTGATTTCAATGATTGTTTTGGTTGCTTTTTCCATGTTGTCGATGGAGATGTATTCGAATTTGCCGTGGAAATTTTCGCCGCCGGTAAAGATATTTGGTGTTGGCAGTCCCATGTAGGAAAGCTGTGAGCCATCTGTACCTCCACGGATTGGTTCAATGATCGGTTCAATGTCAAGGTTTTTCATTGCTTGGCTTGCGATATCGACCACTTCCATCACCGGTTCAATTTTCTCACGCATATTGTAGTACTGATCTTTCATTTCCAAGACAACGTTATCAGCGCCGTATGTTTCTTGCATTTCTTTGACGAAGCGCTCGACTGTATTTTTTCTCTCC
Source organism: Oceanobacillus alkalisoli (assembly GCF_022213125.1). NCBI lineage: Bacteria > Bacillati > Bacillota > Bacilli > Caryophanales > Bacillaceae > Oceanobacillus > Oceanobacillus alkalisoli. The sequence continues at coordinate 21,487 of NZ_JAKNRA010000013.1, forward strand.
GAAAATTTATCTTTATCATGATCACGAATAATATAATACACTTGTGTCGTTTCAACATCACCTGTAATGGACAGGAGATGATAGAATCCTTCATAGCCCTCTGTATGTTCCGGTGCTTCTTTTTCCGGGAATTTACGAACGAATTCAGCAGCGAGCTTTCCGGAGTTCACCATTTTATTTTTGGCGGTTCCTGGGTGGACGCTGTTTCCTTTAAACGTTACTTTCGCAGCTGCGGCGTTAAAGCTTTCGTACTGCAATTCGCCGAGTGGACCGCCGTCAACGGTATAAGCGTACGTTGCGTCAAATCGTTTTACATCAAAATGATGTGGGCCACGTCCAATTTCTTCATCTGGCGTAAAGGCGATCCGAATCCGGCCGTGTTCGATTTCAGGATGTTGTTTCAAGTAATTCATGGCGGTCATAATTTCTGCGATACCCGCCTTATTATCTGCACCAAGCAATGTCGTGCCATCTGTTGTCATTAATGTATGTCCTTTATAACTTGGTAGCTCGGGAAATTCCTGTGCAGATAATACAACTCCTCGTTTTTTATTTAATGTAATGTCCCCACCATCGAAATTCTCCACGATTTGCGGATTAACGTTTTTGCCTGTAAAATCGGTTGCTGTATCTAAATGGGCCAGGAATCCGATTGTCGGGACATCTTTATCTGTGTTGCTTGGAAGTGTTCCCATTAAATAGCCATTCTCATCTGCTTCGACATCTTCCAGTCCAATTGCTTTCATTTCACGGATCAATACGTCGACAAGTTCCAGCTGTCCTTTTGTCGTCGGGATTGTCGCTGAATCTTCATTTGATTGAGTATCCATTTTTGCATATGTAGTGAGGCGTTTAATTAGTTCGTCTTTCATTTTGAACCACTCCTTTAGTAATAATCTGCTACCAATTCCATTATCCATATTTTATCATACATTTACGAGACTACCGAACTAGATACGGATCAAGTATCGGAAAATTTGAATAAAAATCTTTCTTGTTTATAAAGAAACAGCTACAATAAGATTAAGGACGAAATGATTTGGAGGGAATTTTTGATGACGAATTTAATCAGCGTGGAACGGTTAAAGAAACGATTAGAGAATAATCAAGCTAATACGGTGATTGTGGATACAAGATTCAAGCTGGATGATGAAGATGCAGGGAGAAAATTGTATCTGGAAAGTCATCTTCCTGGTGCAGTCTATTTGGATTTAAATAGAGATCTTTCAGGAAAAGTGTTCAAGCATGGCGGTTCCCACCCCTTGCCGGATTTCCCGACGTTCATTGAAAAGATTGGAAAAATCGGGATTGATAAAGATACAACCGTAGTAATTTATGATGAAGGTAATGATATGTTTGCTGCAAGGCTTTGGTGGCTGCTTGAAGCAATCGGGCATGAAAAAGTGTATATTTTGGAAGGTGGTTATACCCGATGGGTCGAGGAAGGGAATGAAGTGACGGCAACAATACCTTCTTTGAAACCGAAGAAATTCACTGCCTCATTTGATGAAAATAAAGTTGTCGATATGCAGGTGGTGAAAGAGAAGTCGGATACAGACACTGTGCTGATTGATTCACGGGCGGAAAATAGATATTTAGGGGATTATGAACCACTTTATAGTAAAGCAGGTCATATTCCAGGTGCGGAAAATTATCCTTGGCAAGCTGTTCTCTCGGCAGACGGGAATTGGCTGAAAGGGGAAGGACTTGAACAACATTTCTCAGGATTGGATAAAACAGATGAAATAATTGTTTCTTGTGGCTCTGGTGTTTCTGCTTGTGTAAATATTTTAGCCTTGAAAGCGGCTGGATACAAAAATGTGCGGCTCTATCCGGGAAGCTTCAGTGATTGGATATCCTATGATGAGAATGAAATAGAAATCGGAGAAGCGTAGACGATGCGTGTAACACGTTGCTCCTGGGTAACAGATGAGCCAATTTACATTGTATATCATGACGAAGAATGGGCTAGACCTGTTCATGATGATCGGAAGTTTTTTGAAATGATTACATTAGAAGGTGCACAAGCAGGACTAAGCTGGATTACCATTTTGAAACGCCGGGAAAATTATCGGAAAGCTTTTGATGATTTTAATGTGGAACGGATTAGTCGGTATTCTGAAAGCAAGATAGAGGAGCTTTTGCAGGATGCTGGAATCATTCGTAATCGGAAAAAGATAGAGTCCGTTATAAGAAATGCACAAGCCTTTTTACGTATACAAGAGGAATTTGGGAGTTTTAATGCTTATATTTGGCAGTTTGTCGGTGGGAAACCGATTGTAAATCACTGGGATAAGCAGGAAGATGTTCCGGTAAAAACGAAAGAATCAGAGGCGATGAGTAAGGAATTGAAAAAGCGTGGCTTTACATTCGTTGGGCCAACTATTCTGTATGCGTTTATGCAGGCGACCGGAATGGTGAACGATCATACGAAAGAATGCTTTCTTCATGGTCAAATGTTAACAGATTAACCGCGGTGTAACGGACTGTGGGGCTCTCTCGATTAAAAAGTCAGGGGAAATGAAAAATCTGAAATGGTGAACCAGTAATAAGTGACAGCCCGGTCGTTCAACTTACATTCAAAGGGGGACAAAAGCCCCCTTAAGAAGTTTTACTTTATTGGAGGATAAAATGGAGACAGACGCATCAAAGTTAATGGAGAGACATAATAAATTTAGTGTTTTACTCTGGTACCGGATCTACCGGAACTATAAAAATAATACAGCAAGGTCGAGCAGGATTTTAAAGGAATGGGATTTAACCAATGCGCAGTACGATATTTTAAGCAGAATTGCAGAGGCAAAAACCTTGTCCCAACAGGAACTTGCTGATCAATTACTCGTAACAAAAGCGAATATTACACAAGTTATTAAAAAGCTGGAGCAGCTCAGATTAATTAAGAAAGAAAAAGAATGGAAAACAAATTACATCTCCCTTTCTGAAAAAGGAAAAACCGTCTACAAAGAAGCAAATCAAGTATTAGAAGAATTCCAACAAGACTTTTTTAATAAACTCACGATAGAAGAAAAGAAACAACTTCTTAAGCTTTTGAGAAAGGTTGAGAAATAGTATATTGCAGCATTGCCCTTCACACTTTATTTTTGAGGGGTTTTTTTGAGCAATAAGATTGACCCAGTCATCGGGTGGAGTTTAAACTGATAATTAAACGTCAGTTAAGGAGTTAACTGACGCTAATCTAATGAATAATCGAAAGGAAAATAGATAAATATGAAAAAGTATCGGATCAATCCTGAAACCGGGCTGGAGTTCGGGATTTTTACATTAGGGGATCATCTGTATAACCCTCACATAGGTGAACGAATCTCTGCCCAACAACGGATTAAAGAACTTATAGAAGTTGCCAAGCTAGCAGAACAGGCAGGACTAGATTTCATTGGAGTAGGGGAAAGCCACCAAGAATTTTTTGCCACCCAGGCACACTCCATTATTCTGTCTGCAATCGCTCAAGCAACCGAAAAGATTAAACTCGGCAGTACTTCAACAATTATCAGTACATCCGATCCGGTTCGTGTTTATGAAGATTTTGCTACGATTGATTTGATTTCAAATGGCCGTGCCGAGATTATTGCCGGTCGTGCATCAAGGGTGGGACTCTTTGAATTATTAGGCTACGATTTGCGTGATTATGAAGAGTTGTTTGAAGAGAAGTTCGAACTATTACTGGAGATTAATGAGAACGAAATGGTGAACTGGAGCGGGGAACATCGAGCTCCTTTACGAAATGCGAAGATTTTGCCAAGACCACAAGATGGGTCCCTGCCAATTTGGCGTGCGGTTGGCGGTACACCGGCGAGTGCAATTAAAGCGGGATTGCAAGGAGTTCCGATGAGTCAGGCGATGCTTGGCGGAGCAGTATCTTCTTTTAAACAGCCGATTGATGTGTATCGTCAAGCTTTACAGCAAGCTGGACATAACCCAGCAGAGTTCCCAGTTGCAACGACAACCTTCTTCTATGCAGCGGAAACATCACAAGAAGCTTTAAGAGAATACTACCCGCATATTAATGAAGGAATGAAGCTTACGAATGGGCAAGGTTTCCCGAAGCAGTTATTCGCTCAAGCGACTGATCCCCGTAGTGTTATTAATGTCGGTAGCCCACAGCAAATCATTGAGAAGATTTTATATCAGTCTGAACAGTTCAATCATCAAAGATATATGGCACAACTCGATTTTGGAGGCGTTCCAATCGACAAGATGAAGAAGAATATTGAGATTATCGGGAATGAAATATTACCAGCTGTTAAAAAATATACTGCAAAAAAATAGAGGAGGAAGTAACGTTGAAAATTGTCGCGTTATCCGGTTCAAACGTCGGGACAAAAACAAAAACAGCGATTACCTATATTGCTCAAGCATTGACCGAGAGATATCCGGATCATGAAGTGACGATGCTTGATTTAGCAGATTTGGAAATGGTGTTCAGTGATGGAAGGAATTATCTGGCATATGATGGAGATACAAATTATATTGCAGAAACGATGATGACGGCTGATGCAATCATTATCGGAACCCCTATATTCCAGGCTTCAATACCTGCTGCTTTAAAGAACGTGTTTGACCTGCTGCCGGAAGGGGCATTTCGTGATAAAGTCGTAAGTCTTGTTGTGACAGCAGGCTCGTCCAAGCATTTTTTAATCGCAGAACAACAATTAAAACCGATTCTATCCTTTATGAAGGCACAAATCGTTCAGCAATATGTGTTCATGGAGGCGAAAGATTTTCATAGAGGAACGATAATTAATGAAGATGTTCTCTTTCGGATGGATCAGTTAGTGGAAGATACGGTTATGTTGGCAGAAGCATATGAGGCGATTCAAAAGGAAAAAGAGAAAGTATACGGTTTGTGAACTACTCACCACTTAATTTCATACGAAATTTGAAGTGGGAACATTACTTATTTATTATATAAGTCTTATGCGTTCTCCACGAGCGTAAATTCGGGGCATTTCAACCCTACTGATAGGAAATGTTTCTAACATACCTTGGATAATTTACGCATACGAGGGGCAAAAGTCTAGCTCTAATTCCGTATGCAACTCCATATATCCAGTTGTCAAAGAACATTGCTAATATATAGTAACATACGTTCGGTCAAGGGCGTTTAAAGACGTTCTTGACCGAAAGCAACTCATCTCCAGCTTACCGCCTAGGCTAGCTATCTCCCTTCACACGCTTGAAGATGGAGACTTCTTGGCTAAAAACGTTAAATTGAAAAATAGCCTAGTTCAATGAGTGAACATAGGCTATTTTTCAAATAAAGATGCGTTTTACCGCAGCTGTAATATCATCGAAAAAGGGTGGACGGTCTTCTTTTGAGAGACCATGATCCATCATTTCTACAATGGATTCGTTATACCATTTCTGATCTTCGTAACCGGCATTGAATATACCCCAAACGGCTGAGCCTTTTTCTTTCAAGTCTTTTTCGAGAGATAATAAGTTATCAAACCGGTCGGCCACGATGAGTTGCTTCACTTCGCTTTCAGCCGTTTTCAATATGTCGATTGTATGCTGTTTCCGTTCTTTCCAAGTTTTCGATTTATCTTCTGTATGTGATTGGACAAGTTCTGTGACTCTTTTTCCAAATTCCTTTTCAATCTCTTCTATTTCAATTGGCGTATCCTCAACGACATCATGTAAATAGGCAGCACATACGAGCTCCTCACTTGCACCGAATTTATCCAACAAGGCGGCTACGCGGATAGGATGAGTGACGTAGGGGATGTTACCAACTTTCCGGAATTGTCCTTCATGGGCTTCTTCTGCAAATCGTTTCGCTCTTTCTTTCAAAGGGATTCTCCTTCCGCAAAAATGAATTTATACCGGTGTAATCGTCCGTAAAACCCCCCCTCAAAACTTCAAGTCAAATCGAGAGAGTTTAGGTGGGAAGAAACGTGAGCTAACACCTAAGGTTCGTTCAACTAACAAGCTGTGGGAGATGAAGAAAAACCCCACTGATTGAAGTTTCACTTTATAGTTCCCAATCCATTGACAGAATTGTTACCAAGTCTTCGTATTTCTCATCGCCAAGGGTATGGCGGATTCGTTCTTCTAATACAGTTTTTAGTTCTTTGTTTTCTTCGTAGCAAATGATTCCCAGTGGTGTTAATTGTACGTACTTACTCCGCTTATTATGTTCGGTAGGCTCCGTTTTTACAAGTCCGCGCTTCTCGAGCTTCCGGATCAGTTTGTGGGTTCCTTGCCGTGTGAATTTTCCATTTTTTCCTACATCTGCAATCAATTCTTTTCCGTAATTGATCAAATCTAAAATAAACCACTCTGAATTCGTCAGTTGAATTTCATTTCGGTCATTCCATCTATTTGCAATGGCATCTCGGGCTTCCCGATGTTTCTTATTTAATAAATCGAATATATCTACCGTTACAATTTCTCCCGGCATTTTCTATCACCTCTATTTATCCGTGTACTGGTTATAGGTTTTATAACCTGTTCCCGCATCGTTCAAACAATTGTATTACTGAACGTCCGAGCTATACTATACAGAGCTTGACGAGGGGTTGTCAACAAGTTGACAAATTGTTGAAAAAGTAGTACAATTATAACGTGACTCGATTTCATGAACGAGAGAAAATGGAGGTTGGCAAATGTTTAAAGTTGGAGATTTAATCATCTACTCTACACATGGTGTATGTAAAATTGATGACATTTGCGAAAGAAGCTATCGGGATGAGACACGTGAATATTATATTCTGCATCCAATGGAGGATCCGAATTTAACAATCAGTGTGCCGGTAGATAATGAAAAGGTCGTCATGCTGGATATCATGGAAAAACAAGAAGCAAAAACAATCCTCGATTTGTTTGAAGAACCTGGAATTGAATGGATTGAAGACGCCAAGCAACGTAATAAGAAATACAATAGCTTGATTAATGGCGGTGACCGTGATGACATTGTTAAGATTGCCAACACCCTTATGCGCAAACAGAAGGAAGCGAAAGTAAATAAGGAGCGCATGTACGACCAAGATCAGAAGATGCTAGAAGAAATTCAACGGATCATGTTCCAGGAATTAGCGGCATCTCTTGACACAACAGTTGAACGTATTATCGAACGGATTAACAAAGTAATCCCTTCGAAAGTATCCTAATATAATAGAAGAAATTGACCTTGAGGCACGATGCAAGGTCAATTTTTTGTTTTGGCTGGATCCGAACCGATGAAGGATGGCAGGGCGTGATAATCAAGATGATTTTATGTGTAGTGTGATTATGATAAGAGTTGTAAGTGCCCGTTCGCATGAGTAATCATCACCGAAAGTCGTTGACAAGCTCTATCAACGTCTGTTCGTACGAGTAATCACAATAAAAAGTCGCTGACAAGCTCTATTAACGCCCATTCGCACAAATAAACGCTACCGAAAATCAGTGATAACTTAAACATGGGAAAAAATCGCCATCTCACACCTTTGTTTCTAGAAAATCAGAAGCTCATCCTTTCATTTACAAGATGAAACAAGTAAAATAACTGGTAAGGCAAATTATTTTTTCGGAGGTACCATACTATGACCAAAGGAATCAACCAAAGAAAAACCGAGCATATCCGTTTATGTTTAACGGGGAATGTGGAAGGTGTAGATAAAACAACAGGCTTAGAAGGCATTCATTTCATACATAATGCATTACCGGAAATCAACTTCGACTCGATTTCAATGGAGACGAGTTTTTTAGGAAAACAATTGAAAGCTCCATTTCTCGTCAGTTCGATGACAGGTGGATCAGAACTTGCAACAGCAATTAACCAAAACTTGGCGCTTGCTGCTGAAGAACGGGGCTGGGTGATGGCAATTGGTTCGACGCGTGCTTTTCTGGAAAGTGACCAGCATAAGGAATCATTCCTTATCCGCAGGCAAGCTCCTACTGTCCCGCTAATCGTCAACATTGGAGCGGTACAATTCAATTATGGCTACGGCCCGGAAGAATGTCAGCGGATTATTGATAAAACAGGGGCCGACTCTATTGTGCTTCACTTAAATAGTATGCAGGAAATCGTGCAGGATGAGGGCGATGTTAACTTTGAAAATCTGCTTCCTAAAATTGAGGAAGTATGTAAGACATTGGAAGTTCCTGTTGGTGTAAAAGAAGTCGGCTTTGGAATCGACGGGGAAGTCGCTGAAAAGCTATACAATGCAGGAATCGCGTATATTGATGTAGCAGGTGCAGGTGGTACTTCGTGGAGCCAGGTTGAGAAACTGCGCTCCCGGAATAAATTGAAAAAAGCAGCAGCGGAAGCATTTAACAATTGGGGCTTGCCGACAAAGGACTGCCTGGTTTCTGTCCGAAGCAAGCTTCCTGACGCACCACTTGTGGCCAGCGGTGGAATGAGTACTGGAGTCGATGCAGCTAAAGCAATTACAATTGGTGCTGATATTATCGGGTTCGCTCGTCACTTATTGAAAGCTGCAACTGAATCCCCAGAGGCTGTACTAGAGACGATGAAACAGATTGAACTGGAGCTCCAGATGACTATGTTCGGAATCGGTGTGAAAAACCTTGATGAATTAAGAAATACAAGACGTGTCAATATTATGGGCACGTCCCTCATGGACGAAATGTAAACAAGTTTTATCCCTTCTGAATCTGGGTAAAAGAACTAACAGATTAGGAGGGATAAATTTGGTTTGGACACTTGAGGATTATCCCGCGTCCATGAAAAACTTACCCGACGTCACACGGAAAAAGGCGATAGATATTGCGAATGCCATGATTGATGAAGGCTATAAGGAAGGAGATACGCTTCCCATAGCAATCAGTCAGGCAAAAGAATGGCATGAAAATGCATCAGAAGAAGAGATCGAGCATTACCGGAAATATGGAAAAGTCACGACTCGTTCCTCAGAGAGCAAAAAGTATGAAAGTAACCCTGAACGAATGGAAGAAGGGGAAATCGTCCGGCCGCATGAAGATGGTTGGGCAGTTGAATCAGAAGGTGCAGAACGACCAAGCAATGTGTTTGATACGAAAGAAGAGGCAATAAAGCGGGCAAAGGAAATTGCTGAAAATAAAGGAACCTTTGTCACCGTCCGTAAAAAAGACGGTTCGGTTCAAACGAAATATACATTCGACGAGGATTAAGAAAACAGCGGAGCTAAAAATGGGGCTTCGCTGTTTTTTATTGTTAAACGAGCGCTTACGCTTTGATTGTCAGGCAGATAATTTCATCGGTTTCCTTCTCTATGCTACAATTAATCCAGCTTTCAGCAACTTGGAAATTGTAAGGTAAAAGGAGAACTATTTAAATGAAAATCGAAATATGGTCAGATTTTGTATGTCCCTTCTGTTATATCGGGAAAAGAAATTTAGAAAAGGCATTAGAGGGGTTCTCGCATCATGAATCTGTGACAATTGAATATAAAAGCTATCAACTCGATCCGGCTGCTCGGAATATTCCTGGAAAAAACTTCTGTGAAACATTTTCCGAACTTAAAGGAATCCCGCTTGGTGAAGTGAAGACGATGAATGAACAAGTTACGAATCAAGCAAAGACAGTCGGCCTTGATTATCGTTTTGATACGATGCAATATGCGAACACCTTTGATGCTCACCGGTTATTTCAGTATGCTGAACGGAAGGGAAAAGGAGCCGCAATGACAGAACGTCTCTTGCATGCCTATTTCACAGAGTCCGAGCTGTTAAGCGATATGGATACTTTAGTGCAACTGGCCGGTGAAGTTGGCATGGATAGAGAAGAAGTAAGACAGGTTTTGAAAACGGAGAAGTATACACAAAAGGTAAAAGAAGATATCGCTGTTGCTGGGGAGATTGGCGTGCAAGGTGTCCCATTCTTTGTATTCAATGAGAAATACGCATTATCGGGTGCACAGCCAAGTGAGATATTTGCACAGGCACTTGCAAAAGTCTGGGAAGAAGAAGGTGAATCCCCAACAGCAAAAAAGATTAAATCAAAGACTTCCTATTGTACAGATGAAGACTGTGTAGAACAATAAGAAAAAACATACCGCAATAATTTGTGGTATGTTTTTTCGTTTTCTATCTCTTTTTTCAAGTCTAATTCTCAATAACTTTCTCAATTAAGGTAAATTCTTTTTTGCCGAATCATTGACTAGGCTTACAAATCTGATATACTGTAATTAATAGCTAATTGATAATGAATATCATTCTTATTTAGAGTGGTTTGTAGATGATAATTATTATTAATTGTTTTGAATGAATTTCATAATTACCAAAGACGGCTTTCCCATCACCATATGTAGTTGGGAACGAACCAACTCAACTACATATGGTGATGGTGATGCATTAAATACGTATTATGAAATTCATTAGTTTTGTGTAAACATAAAAACAAAGAGGGAATAGGAGAAACATAATCCATACATATCAAATGGATGGAGCTTGTTTTTCGAAGAGAAGGGCATTTCTATGAAAATACGGTACTTACTTATACTTTTGCTTGTTTTTTCATTTCTTTCCGTATTTGTCGGTGTCTCCAGTGTGAGCCCACTCGACTTGTTCAGCTTAACGGAAACACAAAAACAAGTTTTACTAGTCAGCAGAATTCCTCGCTTAATCAGTATTATTATTGCAGGGATGAGCATGAGTATCGTCGGTTTGATCATGCAGCAGTTAAGTAGAAACAGATTCGTTTCCCCGACTACTGCAGGTACATTAGATTCAGCAAGACTTGGAATCCTTGTATCGATGATGATCTTCACGACGGCAACGCCACTGCAAAAGATGCTCGTATCCTTTGTCTTCGCTTTACTTGGAACCTTGCTCTTCATGCAGATTTTAGACAGGGTGAAATTTAAGGATGCGATATTTATACCATTAATTGGTTTAATGCTTGGGAATATTATCAGCTCTATCTCAACATTCTTTGCTTATCAGAATGATTTGATCCAAAACATGTCATCTTGGATGCAAGGTGATTTTTCCATGATTATGAGTGGAAATTATGAGCTGATGTTTGTCAGCGTGCCCCTTCTATTAATTGCATACTTTTTTGCAAATAAATTTACGATTGCGGGCATGGGGGAAGATTTTTCGAGGAGCCTAGGATTAAATTATCGTCAAATCGTCAATACCGGATTAATCATTAGTGCACTTGTAACAGCATCGGTTGTACTTTCAGTCGGAGTCATTCCGTTTCTTGGTTTGATTATCCCGAATATCGTAGCGATTTACCAAGGAGATCATTTAAAAAACACATTAGTTCATACGGCGCTTTTGGGAGCAGTATTCGTTCTTTTCTGTGATGTGATTGGCAGACTGATTATTTATCCATATGAAATTCCAATCAGTTTAACCGTTGGTGTAATCGGCAGTGGAATGTTCATTTATTTGCTGCTAAGGAGAAAGAAATATGGGTTATAAAGCAAAAACAATCATTCTAGCCGTTATCTCACTATTACTTGCGCTACTCTATGTATTTTATGATTTGACTGGAAATATTGATTACATCCTTCCGAGACGAATAATGAAAGTCGGCGCGATTATTCTAACCGGTGGAGCAATTGCATTTGCCACTGTCGTCTTTATGACGATTACGAATAATCGGATTTTAACCCCAAGTGTGCTTGGACTAGATTCTCTTTACATGCTCATTCAAACCGTTATTATCTTTGTCTTTGGTGCTAATTCCATTGTGATGATGAATAGTGGTCTGAATTACTTAATATCTATAAGTGCAATGATTTTATTTTCGCTTGTGTTATATCGTTTCCTATTTAGAGGCGAAGGAAATAATATTTACTTCCTTCTGTTGATCGGGATGATTCTCGGTACATTCTTTGGAAGCTTCACAGACTTTATGCAGGTCTTGATTGATCCGAATGAGTTCGGAGTTGCGCAGGACCGGATGTTTGCGAGTATCAATAATGTGGATCAGAGTCTTGTCTATATTTCAATTCTTATCATTGCCCTTGTGCTTCTATATTTTATGAGATTTTACAAGTATTTGGATGTTCTAGCGTTAGGGAAGGACGATGCGATTAATTTAGGTGTACCGTTCGATTATGTTGTAAAACGGCTGCTCATTGTCGTAGCGATTCTCATCTCTGTCGCAACGGCATTAATCGGGCCCATTACATTCCTTGGCCTGCTCGTCGTTAACGTTGCTTATGAATTAATGAAGACGTATCGTCATTTTTACATTATATTAGGTTCTGTATTCATTAGTATTATTGCTTTACTGGGCGGTCAGTTCCTTGTGGAAAAAGTATTCACGTTCAGTACGACCGTAAGTGTTATCATTAACTTTATTGGTGGAGTTTACTTCATTTATCTTTTGTTAAAGGAGAATAAATCATGGTAGATTTGAAGAATGTTTTTAAATCGTTTGGTACCAAGCAGATTATAGAAGATGTGTCCCTAAAGATTGAAAAAGGTACCATCACCTCTTTCATTGGCCCGAATGGTGCGGGTAAGAGTACGCTTATCTCAATGATTAGCCGCTTGATTGCAAAAGATGATGGAGACATCACCATTGATGGGAAAGATGTATTTAAAACGAAGAATAACGAGCTGGCAAAGAAGATTTCGATTTTAAAACAATCAAATACAATCAACTTGAAGCTGACCGTTCGCGAACTCGTTTCTTTTGGCCGTTTCCCATATTCGCAAGGGAAGTTGAAGAAAGAGGACTGGGAAAAGGTTGATGAAGCAATTGCTTACTTAGAGCTTGAAGAAATTCAAGATAAATATTTAGATCAGCTATCTGGGGGTCAGCGTCAACGTGCACATATCGCGATGACGGTTGCCCAAGATACAGAATATATTTTGCTTGACGAGCCACTCAATAACTTGGATATGCGTCATGCAAGCCAAATCATGAAGACCCTTCGTCGTTTAGTCGATGAAATGGGGAAAACAATTGTCATTGTCATTCATGACATCAACTTCGCTTCCTGTTATTCCGATCAGATTGTTGCATTAAAAGACGGAAAAATTGTGAAGCAAGGTCGCGCTTGTGATGTCATTGATCGCTGTGTCCTGAAGGAGATTTACGATATGGACATTGATATTCGAGAAATTGACAATCAACGAATCTGTTTTTATTACTAATCGTTATATCTGGACATGAAGTACGGGGTAATAAAAGTAAAACATAAAAATCCCCTGACACGATAGGCGGCAACCTAAAATTCGTGTCAAGGGAGCATGACTATCTTTATCTTACCTTATTTTTTTGGTGAGGTAAATGAATCTGCTCAAAATAAACGAATACTCCTGTTCCGAAATCAACTTACTAGCAAAAAGGGGGCAAGGGTATACCGTAATTAGCAAACAAGATACACGGAAAATTGGAGTCGAACTTATAAACTGTTAATACGTGATAAATGATTTACTTTGCATACCCGCATGCATGGAAGGATATAGCTATAGTTAATAAATATATAGGCTCATGAAGCCAATAAAATGTACAAAAAGGGAGCAACTTACTTATGAAGAAATTTTCTTATGCCTTACTTATTGGATTAATCCTTCTATTCTTAGCCGCTTGCGGTTCAGATGAGGATAATAATACTGACGATAACGCAAGTACAGACACGAATACGGAAGAGACAACAGAGACAGAAACCGAAACAGAGGGTGAAGAAGCTGCATCGGGAACAGTCACAGTTGAACATGAGTTGGATACAACAGAAGTTCCAGTAAACCCAGAAAAAGTTGTTGTGTTTGACTTTGGTATTGTCGATACACTAGACAAGCTAGGTGTAGAAAGTATTGCCGGTGTTGCTAAAGGCGGCACAATCCCAAGCTACTTGGATAAATACGAATCAGATGATTACGAGAATATCGGTAGCTTGAAAGAGCCGGACTTCGAGAAAATCTCTGAGATTAATCCTGATTTAATCATTATTTCTGGACGTCAAGCTTCATTGTATGATCAACTAGTGGAAATTGCACCAACAATCCACCTTGGTGTAGATACAACAGATTATATGAATTCATTTAAAAACAATATGGAAACTGTAGGTCAAATCTTTGATAAAGAAGCGGAAGTAGAAGAGGAATTGACAGCAATTGATGACGTTATTGCTGATTTAAACGAAAGAGCTGAAGCAAGTGACGAAAAAGCATTAATCATCTTAGCTAATGATGATAAAATTAGTGCTTATGGTACAAGCTCTCGATTCGGTATTATTCATGATGTATTCGGAGTTAAGCCGGTAGATGAGAACATTGATGCTTCTACTCACGGTATGAACGTTTCCTTTGAGTACGTAATGGAACAGAACCCAGATATTCTTTATGTTATTGATCGTGGTGCTGTCGTTGGTGGAGCTGAGTCAGAAAGTGCGAAACAACTTGTGGAAAACGAACTTGTAGAAAATACAAACGCATATAAAAATGACAAGATTCATTACCTGAATCCAGAATTCTGGTACCTATCAGGCGGCGGACTTGTATCCGTATCTGAAATGGTTAAACAAATCGACGAAACAATTGAATAAACTAAACTCATTACAATACAAGGTATTCTTAGTTATTCAAGCCTATTCCTTGTAAAAAAAGTTTAATTCTATTGGTTAAATAGAAAAACAACCTCTTCATCAATCGAAGGGGTTGTTTTTATTTGAAATGAAGATGTCACACTATCTTTATTGAAATCAGGTATCAATTTGTGGTTTACTAGAGAAAGACCAATTAGGAGGGAATTAATTTTATGAAGAAAAGAATGCTGCTCATCTTCACACTCGTTCTAACACTTATGTTAGCAGCTTGCGGGAACGATGACGCAGATGAAGCCGATGACTCAGCAGCTGAAAATGAAAATACAGAACAACAGCAACAGGAAGAAGTTGAAATCACCGAAGAGGAGAAAGTTGAAGCAGATACTGTCGTTGTAAGCATTAATGGCGAAGACGTCACCGGTGAACAATACAATAATATATATAGACAGCTAAAGACAATGTATCAGATGTATGGTCAAGATGTCAGTGACCAAGACATGTTAAAAGATGAGACGATTGACGTTCTTACTGAGCAAGAATTAATTCGTCAAGACGCCCTCGAAAGTGGAATTGAAGTAACAGAAGATGAGGTTCAAGAGGAAATTGACAATATCATTGAGACAAATGGTGAAGAGGCAATTGACACCATGATGGAAGAGTACGAGCTATCTGAAGAAGAATTCCGTAACCAGATGATGAATGATTTAGTTACAATCCGATACATTGAAGAGGAATTTGAAGCAGAAGTAACGGATGAAGAAATAGAAGAACAATATAATCAATTGAAAGAAGAAAGTGAAGAAGAAATTGGTGAACTGGAAGAATATGAAGAGATGATAAGACAATCACTTGCCCAACAAAAGCAAAACGAACTTCTCGAGAATCGAATTAGTGAATTAAAAGAGACAGCAGAAATTGAAGCACATATTTAAGAAAAAAGATGCGCACTCCAAGGGAGGACGCATCTTTTTTAGCCTATTTTGTTTAATACTTGAAAGAATCTTTTCATTTCTTCGTCCGTACCAATTGTAATCCGGATGAAATTTTCAATTCTTGATTTGTCGAAGTAGCGGATCAATACATGGTTTTCCTTTAGTCGTTCATATAATAGAGCTGCATCTTTCTCCGGATGCGTCACAAATAAAAAGTTTGTCTGGGAAGGGAGTACGGTAAACCCGAGATTCTCCAATTCTTTCGTTACCCAGTTTCGTGTCGCAATAACCTTATTTTTTGTCTCGGTAAAATATGCTTTGTCTTTGATTGCTGCAACCCCACCGACAATGGCCAATCGGTCAATCGTATACGAGTTGAAGGAGTCCTTAATCCGAACAAGCCCTTCAATCAGCTCAGGAGATCCGAGGGCAAATCCTAAGCGAAGACCAGCAAGTGCACGGGATTTAGACATCGTTTGGATGATCAGTAAATTATCGTACTTCTTTAGCAAGTCAACTGCTGATTCCTCGGCAAAATCAACATAAGCTTCATCAACAATTACGACTTTGTCCTTGTTGTTTCGTAAGATATCCTCAATCGCCGTCAAATCAAGATACAAGCTTGTTGGTGCATTGGGATTCGGGAAAATAACGCCGCCTTCTGAATGATAATAATCCTTGGGGTCTAACGTGAAATCATCCTGTAACGGGATTTCCTCCACAGGAATATCAAATAACTTTGCATAAACCGGATAGAAACTGTATGAAATATCCGGATAACGAATTGCCTGTCCAGGTTCAAAGAAGGCCATAAAGGAAAAAGCAAGCACTTCATCGGAGCCATTTCCAATGAAAACATGTTCCTTTTCGAGTTCATAAAGATCGGCAATTTCCTTCCGCAACGTATCAACAGTCGGACTTGGGTAAAGTCTCAGTGATTGATCTGCCTCGTTTTTAATCGCATCAAACACGAGGGGAGAAGGGGGATATGGATTTTCATTTGTATTCAATTTGATCATATTCGCATTTGTGATCTGCTCTCCTGGAACGTACGGGTCACTGCGTTTTACTGCACTGCTCCAAAATTTACTCACGATTTTGCCCTTCCTTTTCTAAATGTCTTTCCATGAGTTCTGCTTTAATATCATCGAGTGCTACACCAGACTCTTCCATCACGACGAGCAGATGGTAGAGGAGGTCGGAAATCTCTGCTGTCAGTTCTTGTTTATCTTCATTCTTTGCCGCAATAATGACTTCACTGGATTCCTCGCCGACTTTTTTAAGCATTTTATCGATTCCTTTATCAAATAAGTAAGTCGTGTAAGCACCTGGAGCCGGATTGCTGCGACGGTCTTTGATTTTCGCTATAACTTGCGGGATGATCTCAAAAATCGGTAATTCCGTCTCCGTCATTGTTTGATAAAAGCATGTGTCTTCACCTGTGTGGCAAGCTGATCCTAATGGTTCGACTTGAACTAATAATGCATCTTTATCACAGTCATAACGGATTTCTTTGACAATTTGTTTATTGCCTGATGTTTCTCCTTTATTCCAAAGGGTTTCGCGAGATCTGGAATAGAACCATGTTTCTCCTGTTTCTAATGTTTTCTCAAGGGATTCCTTATTCATATAGGCAAGGGTCAGTACTTTGCCATTTGACGCGTCCTGAATAATAGCAGGAAGAAGTCCTTTATCGTCATAGGTTAAATCATCTGGTTGCACGCTCATTTTAGTTACCTCTCCTTACTTCTATATTCTCTTGTTCAAGATATGCTTTAAGTTCTGGGATATCAATTTCACCGTAATGGAAGACTGAAGCTGCAAGCGCTCCAGTTGCTCCGCCATCCGTTAAAGCTTCTTTAAAATGTTCATACGTTCCTGCTCCGCCACTGGCAACAACGGGAATAGCTGTGGCTTCCACTATTTTTTTCGTTAGTGCTAGATTATAGCCAGTTTTTGCACCATCGTCATCAATTGCATTGACAACAATCTCACCAGCTCCGTGATTCGCCGCTTGAATCGCCCATTCTATCGCATCAATTCCAGTATCCTTCCGTCCACCACTAGAGAAGACATTCCATTTTTCTGGAGCGACTTGTTTTGCGTCGAGGGCAAAGACGATTTTCTCGCTGCCGAATGCTTCTGCTGCTTCTTGAATGAATAAAGGATTTCCAATTGCTCCACTATTGATCGATACTTTATCCGCACCAGCCTTTAAAACTTTTTCAATATCCTGGATGGTGCGGATTCCTCCACCTACCGTAAACGGAATATCAATGACAGCTGCAATACCTTCAACGATATCAAGAAAAATATTCCTTTTTTCGACGGAGGCTGTAATATCATATAAAACAAGTTCATCTGCTTGAGATTCGTTGTAGCGCTTAGCGAGTTCAACCGGATCGGCGACTTCCTGTATGTTTTTAAATTGTTGACCTTTTACAACTCGGCCATTTTTCACATCGAGACAAGGAATGATTTTTTTAGTCGGCATATTCTTCACCAACCGAATCTACTAAGTTGGTAAAATTAAGCGTGCCGTCATATAGCGCTTTACCGATAATCGCTCCGTACATCTCTTTCTCTTCCAATTTACGCACGTCGCTTTCTGTTGTTACCCCACCGGAGGCAATGACATCAATCGACGTTGCCTTATTGATTGCCTCAAGCTCTTCGAAATTCGGTCCTTGCAACATTCCGTCTTTTAAAATATCTGTATAGACGATTGTTGTCACACCGGTTTCCTCGAGTTCTTTTACAAGGTCAAGTGCTTTTACCGTGCTTTCCTTCGTCCAGCCATCTGTTGCAACAAATCCATTGCGGGCGTCGATGGAGACAGCAATCTTTTCACCAAACTGTTCGACTGCCTCACGTAGAAACTCTTTATTTTGAATGGCGGCTGTCCCGATGATGACACGGCTGACACCATTTTCCAAGTAATCTTTAATGACTTCGATGGAGCGAACTCCACCGCCGACTTGAACGGGAATGGAAACGGTTCGGGCGATTTCAGCAATCAGTTCTTTGTTAACAGACTTTCCAGTTTTCGCACCGTCGAGGTCGACGATATGGATGAACGCAGCCCCTTTTTTCTCCCAGTCTGCTGCTACCTCGACTGGCTGTTCACTGTAAATTTTTTCTTTATTATAATCACCTTGCGTAAGGCGGACGCATTTGCCGCCAAGAATATCAATAGCTGGGAATAAAATCATGAATAAACTCTCTCCTTTATAAGACACCTTTAGTTGATGGAATTCCTTCAATCCGAGCATTTTTCAATGTTGCTTGATCTAGAGCACGGCCAAATCCTTTAAAAATCGCTTCAATAATATGATGGCTGTTCCGGCCGTAAGCCAGATTGATATGTAGCGTGATGCCGGAATTGCTTGCAAAAGCTTGGAAAAATTCTTCTACAAGCTCCGTATCAAAATTACCGACTTTGTCCTTTAAGCCTTCTACATTGTATACGAGAAAGGAACGGTTGCTAATATCAAGGGCAACTGTTGCTAGCGCCTCATCCATTGGTGACGTGACAGTTGCATATCTTGTAATCCCTTCTTTCGTTCCGAGTGCTTCCCGGAAAGCTTGTCCAAGTGCGATACCGATATCTTCTACCGTATGGTGCTGGTCCACTTCCAAATCCCCATCACATTTCACCTTTAAATCGAATAATCCGTGTTTCGTCATGGCGGTTAACATATGATCGAAAAAGCCAATGCCACTATCGATTTCACTTTTTCCTTTCCCATCAATATTCAGTTCGAGATTGATCTTTGTTTCGGATGTATCTCTTGAAATTTCAAATGTGCGCATTATAAATCTTCCTTTCTCACTTGGATAGAATTAGCATGAGCCGTTAATCCTTCAACATTTGCTAACTGTTTAATTTGTTCACTTGCAGCAACGAACGCCTCTTGTGGATAGCTGATGATGGTTGAGCGTGTAACAAAATCATAGACACCAAGCCCAGAGGCGAAGCGAGCTGTTCCGCTCGTTGGTAATGTGTGGTTTGGGCCGGCAAAATAATCTCCGAGCGGTTCTGGTGAATAGTTTCCTAAGAAAATTGCACCAGCATGTTTGATCTTTTGCAAGAGTTCCATTGGATGTTCTACCATTAATTCCAAATGCTCCGGAGCGATTTGGTTGGATATTTCTGCTGCCATCTCCAAATCTCCAGCAATAATGATTCTGCCGTTCGCCTCAATAGATGCTTGGATGATTTCTTTTCTTTCTAATTTTTCCGTTTGCTCGGCAATTTCTTTTTGAATTGCGGCAGCCTGTTCTTTATTTGTCGTAACACAAATGGCACTTGCAGATTCATCATGTTCTGCTTGAGATAATAAATCAGCCGCAACATAACGAGGATTCGCCTTCTCATCTGCAATTACACAAATTTCACTCGGTCCCGCTATCATGTCGATGCCGACCGTGCCATACACCCACTTTTTCGCACGGGCGACATACGCATTTCCAGGTCCGACGATTTTATCGACTCGTTTTACCGTTTCTGTCCCGTAAGCGAGTGCGGCAATAGCTTGAGCACCGCCAACTTTATAAATTTTCTCGACCCCAATGAGTTTCGCGGCAAGCAGGACGTATGGATTCACTTTTCCGTCTTTATCCACTGGTGTCGTAATTGCAATCTCCTCGACCCCTGCAATTTGCGCTGGAATGATCGTCATTAATACCGTCGATGGGTAGGCGGCTTTCCCGCCAGGGATGTATGCACCAACTCGTTCAATCGGGGTTACTTTCTGACCAAGAAGAATTCCTTGTTCTTGTGAAATCATCCATGACTTTTCCTTTTGCTCCAAATGGTAATTGCGGATATTTTCTGCCGCTTCTTTTAAAGCCGTGACAAGTTCAGGTGCAGCAATTTTTTCAGCCTCGGAAAATTCTTCTTCACGTACGAGGAGGCCATCAAGTGCGGCGCCGTCAAATTGCTCTGTATACTCATATAGAGCAGCATCTTTCTTCTCTTGAACCGTGCGGATGATTTCGAGCACTGTATCGTCAAGTGCTGCTTCAATTGTTTCAATCTCTGTTCGATCGTTCCATTCTTTTGCAAATGCTTCCGCTGTGATTATTTTCATGGTGTTCTCTCCAATGCATGGTTTAGTTGATCGATAAAGCTTCTTACTTCTGTCGCTTTTGTCGCGAAGCTCGCTTTATTTACAATTAAGCGGGTACTGATATCATCGATGTCTTCCAGTACCGCAAGACCATTTTCCTTTAATGTATTGCCGGTTTCGACGATATCCACAATCACGTCAGCTAAACCAATAAGAGGAGCCAGCTCAACGGAACCATTTAATTTTACGGTTTCAATTTCTTGCCCCTTCCGGCTGAAATGCTTCTCGGCAACATTCGGATATTTCGTTGCCACGGTTAGGGGCCGGTTCGCATCAATCGTATAATCGGGGAAGCCGGCTACAGAGAATTTACATTTACCAATTCCGAGATCAAGCAGTTCATACACTTCTGCCCGCGATTCTAAGATATTATCCTTGCCGACAATTCCGATGTCGGCTGCACCTCTTTCCACATAGGTCGGCACATCGACCGCTTTTACAAAGATTAATTTAATTGATTCATCGGCATTATAGAATACGAGTTTCCGGCTCTTTTCATGGAAGTCGATGAACTGCATGTCAGCTGCTTCCAATGTTTCGATTGTATGTTTTGCTGGTCTCCCTTTTGCAAGGGCTATCGTTAGTTTTTCCATCTTAGACACCTCCTGTTGCCTGTTCCACGATGTTAAGTAATTCATCATCTGTCTTTACTTGATGCTCCATTCCATTTACAACAACTCTTCCGTTTGCTTGAAAAATGATTCCGGCTTGTTCCGCGTCCCGGTCTAATGGTTTTGTAATGACGGGATAGCCTTGTTCACGGAGAAGCTTAGCTGCTGAAAATGCATTTCCTCTTGCTTCAGGAACATATAATAGTTGTAATGGCGGGTTATTATTGTCTTCGATTCGTTTGTGTTGCTTAAGTGCTTCGAGTACGACATCAACTTCGTAGGCGAAACCGATTGCCGGCATTGCTTTACCGAACTGTTCTCCGAGCTGGTCATAGCGTCCGCCCATTAAAACAGGTTTTCCGATGTTTTCAACGAATCCTTGGAAAATGATATCTGTATAATAATGCATATTATTGATTAACCCGAGGTTGAGGGTCAGATGTTCCAATATGCCGTAATCAGCGAGCACTTCTGTAACATCTTTTAAATTATTTAGCACCTCTTGCATGTGCTCATTTCGGATGATTGCTTTCGTCTCCTCCAAAACCGCTTGCGGATTCCCATAAAGCAGGGGAATGGCATAGAGTGCTTGCTGCAGTTCTTCTGAGATTTTGAGTTGTTTTAAAAATGGCTCCATTTCCACCATGTTTTTCGACTGGATCAATTCTTCGAGCTGCTGTAACTCATCATCGGTTAAGTTTGCTTGCTCCACTAATTCCTTGAAAAATCCTGCATGCCCGACTTCGAGTTTAAAGTTGTCAAAACCGATTTCCTTTAATGTATGGACTGCTAGGGCGATGACTTCTGCATCCGCTTCCGGCTGTTTATTACCGAACAATTCGACACCAGCCTGCGTGCTTTCTTTACTCGAACCATTACCACCCTGTTCCCGGTATACATTGAATATATAAAATAACCGCTGCTCGCTTCCGTTGATCTCCCGGTCTAAGGCAGTCGATCGAGTGATTGGTATCGTACCGTCAGGGCGGAGAACAAGAACTTTCCCGCTGCGGTCAATCACCTTGATCATTTCATTCTTATTCACCGTCTTCTGAATGGAAGCATATGTATCATAGTCCTCAAAAGCGGGTGTATGTACTTGCTCATAACCGTACGTGGCAAATCTTGTTCTTAGTTTCCGGATGAGCTGGCTTTTAATTTTATAACTCCGAACCGCTTGGTTGCTTAATCTCTCTTTTTTCTGTTGCATGCAAATCTCCTTCCCTATGGAACTTCATCATTTTATCGATTTATCGCTTTATTACTTCATCTAATTAAAGTTATATAGTATTATAATAATTACGAAGAAGAAAGTCAATTCATTCTTTCGTAAAAATTATTATAAAAGAAACTTCATTTAGTGGGAGGTTTATTCCCTCCGGTTTAGAGATGGGGTATTACAGACCGTTAATCCGTGATAAAATGATAGATTAACAGAAGGAAAATGTTAAAGGAGCGAGGATTCATGTTTGATTACCACATGCACAGTACATTCTCCGCAGATTGTGAGACACCAATGGAGAAAACAATTGAAAAAGCGATCGACTTAGAACTTCAGGAAATTTGTTTCACCGACCATCTCGATTATGATTACCCGGATAAAGATTGGATTTTCGAATTTGACTTAAAAGAATATGATAGGAAGCTTAAGGAGCTTCAGGAAAAATACGAGGGAAGGATCAGGATTAAAAAAGGGGTGGAAATTGGACTTCAGCCACATGTTCTTCATCAGTATGAAGAGTTGATGGGAGCGGAAGAATTTGATTTCGTCATCGCTTCCATGCATGCGACAGAAAGAAAAGATTTGCATTCGGGGGAGTTCTTCGAAGGGAAGACAGTGGACGAAGCATATGAGATTTACTACCAGGAGCTGCTTGACTGTATAAAGGAATATAAGCAATTTAGTATTCTCGGTCATCTGGACTTGGTGAAACGTTATACGACGGAAAAGAGTAAGAGAAATTTTCATGAAATTATTCGGGAAATCTTTGCCGAAATCATTCCGGCGGGGAAAGGGATTGAGATTAATACGTCCGGTACGAGGTACGGACTTGAGGGCGGCATGCCGAGCCCTGATATATTAAAGCTGTATAAAGAATGCGGCGGGGAAATCATTACGTTAGGCTCGGACTCTCATGTACCGGATACGTTGGCTTTTGAATTTTCAGCAGCCATTCTTAATTTGCAAGAAGCGGGTTTTAAATATATTGCAACCTATACGGCAGGAAAGCCAGAATTTCATCCGATTGATCGAATAATATAATGTTTATTGTGGCAAGATTTATCACAATATCTTACACTATAGAAGCGAGTGGAATTTGATGAAAATGACACGAGGAATTTCTGATTAAAGGATGATAGGCATTGACGATGACAGATCCAATTTATGATAAATTAATTCGTATAACAGCAAAAGAAAATGTATTGAAAGATGAGCCCTTAAAGGAACATCTGTATACAAAACTTGGTGGGAAAACGGATTATTATGTGACGCCGGAGAACTACGGGGAAGTGCAGGAGATTGTCCGCTTTGCGAATAAAGCTGATGTGGATTTCACCTTGCTTGGCAACGGTTCGAACCTGATTGTCCGGGATGGTGGAATCCGTGGTATTGTTATGAACTTGCAGAAGCTTTCTGCAATTAAACGAGAAGGTGACGCGGTCATTGCGGAAAGTGGTGCAAGGATTATTGATGCTTCCAGGTATGCCTTACAAGAAAGGCTTTCCGGACTTGAATTTGCTTGCGGTATTCCCGGATCTGTTGGTGGAGCACTCTACATGAATGCGGGTGCTTACGGAGGGGAGATTAAAGATGTCCTCCGTAGTACCCTCGTTTGCACGAAAGACGGGGAACTGAAGACATTGCAAGCGGACGAACTGGATCTGGATTACCGCACGAGCAACATTCCGGATAACGGCTATATCGTTCTTGAAGCAACCTTTGATTTAAAGGAAGGAGCTTATGAGGAGATAAAGGCTGTAATGGATGATTTGACGGAGAAGCGGGAATCGAAGCAGCCACTCGAATATCCATCTTGCGGGAGTGTTTTCAAGCGTCCGCCTGGTTATTTTGCTGGAAAACTCATTCAGGACAGCAATC
This sequence comes from Oceanobacillus alkalisoli, assembly GCF_022213125.1. Classification (NCBI taxonomy): domain Bacteria; kingdom Bacillati; phylum Bacillota; class Bacilli; order Caryophanales; family Bacillaceae; genus Oceanobacillus; species Oceanobacillus alkalisoli. The sequence continues at coordinate 45,718 of NZ_JAKNRA010000013.1, forward strand.
TTCAAGGTGTCCGGATTGGCGGCGCCGAAGTGTCCAAGAAGCACGCCGGTTTCATCGTGAATGTCGACGGAGCAACAGCAACCGAGTATATTAAGCTGATTGAACATGTGCAGGAAACGGTACAAGACAAATTCGGAGTCGCCCTTGAACGGGAAGTCCGAATTATTGGGGAAGAAAAACAGTAGCTTAATCCAATGAAAACCAAAACCACCGGATGCTCAACATAAGGCATCCAGTGGTTTAATTTTTTATTCTGATCAGCTGCGGAATCTGCTTAAGAAGCTTTGCAACCGTTCATTTTGTGAATGCTCAATCACTTCTTTTGCAGATCCTTGCTCTGCAATAACGCCTTCATCAAGGAAGAGTACTTTATCCGCGATATCTAATGCGAAGTCCATCTCGTGTGTAACAAGCACCATCGCCATATCCTCATGCTGGGCAAGGTCGCGGATCACTTCCAGTACTTCACCGACAAGCTCGGGATCAAGTGCTGATGTAACTTCATCAAACAGCATGATCTTCGGGCGCATGACAACTGCTCTTGCCATTGCAACTCGCTGTTTTTGACCACCTGAGAGCTGGCTTGGATAATTATCAATTTTGTCACCTAGCCCTACACGCTCAAGCATTTCAACTGCCCGTTTTCGTACTTCATCTTTGTTTTCCTTTTTCACATGAACCGGTGCAGTCATGCAATTTTCCAGAATCGTCATATGCGGAAATAAATTAAAATGCTGGAAAACCATACCGATATCACCGCGCACGTTACGTAAATGGTTCTCATTTGCGCGAACCATATCTCCGTTCTTTTCCATTTTCCATAAATTTTTGCCGTCGACGACAATATCTCCTGAAGTTGGTTCTTCAAGTGTCATCAACAAGCGAATGATCGTTGTTTTACCGGAACCACTTGGTCCGATAACCGCTACTTTTTCTGCTGGGTTTATATCTAAATTAATTCCTTTTAATACCTCGACATCACCAAAGGATTTACAAACATCCCGATATTGTACAATAGGTGCAGTCATTTTCTCATCACTTCTCCTTTATGAACTTTTGGCTGCAGCATTCTTATCAAACCTCGTATTCATTTTTACTTCGAGCTTCCGGATTAGAACGGCGGAAGGATAGCTCAGCACGAGGAAAATAATCCCGACAATGGTTAGAGGCTCCAAATAAGCAAAGTTTCTTGCACCATACGTGTTCGCTCGGAGTAAGATTTCAGCAACACTGATTGTGGATGCGAGGGGCACTTCTTTAAACATAATGATAAAGTAGTTTCCAAGCATCGGAATTGTCGGTGGGATTGCCTGTGGCAGAATAATCATTCTCCACTTGTCCATCGTACTGAGGTTGAGTGCTTTAGCTGCTTCCCATTGTCCTTTTTCTACGCTTTCAATACCTGCACGGTAAATTTCAGCAATGTATGTACTGAAATGCAGACCAAGCCCGAGAATGGCACTCGTCATTGGACTTAACGTAACACCGACAACAGGGATGACCGGCCAAGCATAATAGATGAAAAACAATTGTACAAGTGGTGGGGTTGAACGGATGAATTCCATTACCCATGTCACAATCCAATTGAAGCTTTTTATCGGAATTCTTTTCAGAAATGTCCAGACGAAACCGAATAGTAGTGAAAATAAGAAACAGGAAATGGTTAATACAATTGTAATCCATAAACCGTCTAATACGAAAGGGAGGGCATCAAGGAACCTTTCCCAGCTCCAGTAGGTTGAATTCATTGACTAGCAGCCCCCTTCTTTGCAATTTCTTCCCCTTTTCTCGTCAGCCAGATTAATGGCAAAGCAAGGAGGAAATAGAACACAAGGACAACTAAGTATACAATTGGTGTAATAGAAGCATTTGTACTTCTAATAATGTCTCCATAATAGAGAACATCGGTTAACCCGATTAAAGATACTAAAGATGTTCCTTTAAGGATTTGAATAGTGTAATTTCCAAACTCAGGCAGCATCATCCGGACAGCCTGGGGGAAGATGATGAAACGCATCCGCTGAAAGCTCGACATATTTAAAGCAGTCGCAGCTTCTGTTTGTCCTTGATCGACTGATAGAATCGATGAACGGACAACTTCGGAAAGGTATGCGCCATAATTCAGCCCAATTGCAATGACCCCGATCCACCAGTTGGATGCAACTTGGATATTAAGCAGCATCGGAATTGCGTAATAGAGCCAGAATAATTGAACGATAAGCGAGGTTCCGCGGAATACTTCCACATAAAAACCGCCTACTTTTCTAATAATGATATTTCTGGATAATCTGGAGAGCCCAGCAACGAATGCCATAATATAAGCAAACAAGGATGCTGCCAGCAAAATCGTAATCGTCACTTCCAAACCTCTTGCAATTTGAGGAACAACCTCCATTATTGCATTAATAACAACCACTCCTTATTTATCTTGAAATTGAACATGGTGCGCTTCTGCCTTCGCGCGAAAAAATAAAGGTCCAGCCCTGGACAGGAACCGGACCTTATGAAGTTACTGCATTATTCGTAGTTTACGGGAACGAGTATGTTTACTCTTCACCATTACATACTTGCTCCGTCGTCACTTCACCATCAGCAACAAAATTTGTTTCACCATTAAATCCATTTGCTTCAAGTAGTTCTGCAACTGTTCCATCTTCTTTTAACTCTGCTAGTACTTCATTGTATGCATCGCGTAATTCTTCATTATCTAAGCTAAAGGCTGCAGCACCATAACTTGGTACTCCCTCAATATCCGGTTGTTCGAATGATTCCACAAACTCAAGTTCATCCGAATCAAATGATTCAAGTGCCATTCTTACAGTCATTTCCGTACCAGTTGTAACATCAGCTCTTCCAGCTTGAACAGCTGAGAACGTAGATGGAATATCGGAAGCGGTTGTGATCTGGCTCTCATCTACACCTTCGTCCATTAAGAAACCAATTTCTGTTGCACCTTCCATAACAACAACTGTTAAGTCTGGATTATCCGCAATATCTGCGTAACTTTGGATATCGTTTGGATTACCTGCCGGGACAACTAATCCCTCACCATATTGCATCTCTGGTTCACCGAATAATGCGTTCTCACAGCGCGCAGGCTGAATAGCCATGCCAGCTGTTACGACATCAAATTGTCCAGCTTGCACACCTGGAATCAACTGACTGAAATCCGCCAACTGAGATTCCATGTTTTCAACACCAAGCTCTTCAAAGACTGCCTTCGCTATATCTACAGCAGCTCCTTTTAGCTCTCCATCATCTTCATACGCATAAGGTGCTTCGTTGGCGAAACCAACTGTTACAGTGCCACTTTCTTGCAGCTCTTTTAATTTACTTGCCCCGCCCTCAGAGCCGTCAGCGGAACCATTTTCATCTCCATCGCCAGAACCACATGCCGTAAGTAAAAGTAATAAGCCCCCTAAAACTAAAACCCCTAATCGTTTCACGTTACTATTGACCTCCTAAGAATTTCTTTTCCTCCTTTTTTCAAAAAGAAAATATCTGAGAAAGAAAAGCACTCTATATTTTTATGTTGTTACAATGGTATCGATAAACAAGGTTTCACTCAAACGTGATAAAATGAGATAGAATTCGGTTAACCCTCAAATTTCCGAATAATCCATACCTCAATTGGATATACAAAAACATCCTCCCATATCATCCGAATTACTCGTCTATCCCCAAGATTTCCTTTTAGCGAATAAAAATAATGTGGACAGAAAAGCTAAAAGTCATTAAGATTGAAATAAGAATAAATTAAGTAATAGAGGTTGTTCAAAAAGTCCGGTAAAAATGACACTTCGTAAATGGGAGGTTCTACTAAGACCGTCCACGTCCTGTGGACAACGTAGAACTCACCACTTCCTGTGGAAGCTCGTTGGCTCGCTTCTCCGCTCCTCATGTACCTACCTAACGTACATTCCGGTGCCGGGAGCTTTGCCGCCTCGAATTTCGATGCACAGGATGTGCTAGTGTCGGCGTTGCAACAGGACGTTGTTTATTTAGCCGACCTCGGTCCTTTTTATCCTCCTTTTTGGACACACACTAATAGAATGGAGCATCTCGGCTTGGAAATTATCCTATGGATTGTCATCGTCTTATTATTTATCGGAAGCTTCGTCGGGATTGTATTTCCGATTATTCCGTCGGTGCTATTTATCTGGTTAGGTTTCATTGTTTTTCAGTTTGGAATTGACAGTAGAGAACTGAATACGTTATTTTGGCTTGCAATGATTTTGTTAACCATCCTGCTAATCAGTTCAGATATCATTGCCAACAGTTACTTTGTGAAACGTTTTGGTGGCAGTAAAGCAGGAGAATGGGCTGCTGCTGTTGCTGTTATTATCGGTTCTTTTATTACACCGCCCTTTGGAATTATTTATGTTCCGTTTCTTGTCGTGTTCATCGTAGAAATGCTGATGAAGCGCACGATGAAGGAGGCATTTCGGGCTTCTATTGGGTCGTTGCTCGGATTTCTGGGCGGGACGTTTGCAAAGATTACTTTACAATTTGTGATGATTGCATGGTTTTTCATTCTCATTATTTTTTAGCGTGTGGTAAAATAATTTATAGTTGAAGTTAAAGGAGTTATGCCTTATGGAATATCCTGCAAGAGTTATGACAATCGCGGGTTCTGCAGCTGGCGGGAGTGCAGGGATCCAAGCAGATTTGAAGACATTCCAAGAACTCGATGTATATGGGATGAGTGTCGTTACCGCTATCGTTGGGAGGCACCCGGAAACGGAGAAAAATGTCCATCCCCAAACAATAGAAGCAATCGAAGCCCAATTTGATACAGCAATGCGTCAGGTTGGAACGGACGCCCTGAAAACGGGAATGCTATTCTCGAAAGAAGTAATTGACGTGGTCGCAGGGTTAATTGAACAGTCGGATATTAAATCGGTTGTCATTGATCCGGTCATGGTCGGGAAACTTGATTCGAAGCTATTAAAAGATGATGCAATCGAGGCGTTGAGAAAGCGACTGATCCCGCTTGCTACCATTATTACACCAAACATTCCAGAAGCCAGGTTTCTGCTTGATGAGCGTGAGATAACAGATGTGGAAGCATTGAAGCAAGCAGCGATTGACTTATACGAGCTTGGTTCTGAGTATGTACTTGTGAAAGGTGGCCGGCTGGATGGGCCTGCAGTTGACGTTTTATATGACGGGAAGACCCTAACTTTATTTGAAGCGCCGCGCATTGACACGGTGAATACGAGTGGTGCGGGTTGCTCATATTCTGCTGCAATTACAGCATACCTTGCGAAGGGGGTAACCGTGGAAACGGCGGTCGAACACGCGAAGAAATTTGTAACAACAGCAATCAATCATGGCTTCACGTACACCGAAATGGTTGGACCGACCTACCATGCTGCCCAGCGGAAATATGGTGATGCATTTGACATTAAAGTAGAGAAGGTTGAGTAGGGGGAATAGCTTGACTTTACCCCCTTCTTTCTATATATTAAGGATTAGAAAATATGTGGAAACGTTGAAGCGGAATAGTATAATTTACTGTCTTTTACAGAGAGGAAATGGTCGGTGCGAATTTCCGGAAGACAGAAGTTAGAACCTGCCGTCTGAGTTCGCCATCAAGAGACTTTATTTGGTCTGTAAGATGTGCGCGGTGTAGAGCCGTTATTCGAAGGAAGTGTGCATGAATTCTCATGCAAACAAGGGTGGCACCACCACACGAAGGTCCCTTTTTATAGTGATAGGGGTCTTTTTTTATTGGTAAAAATAACATAAAGAGGTGTTTCTTTTGTCTAAAAAGAATAAAAATTTCGTGGAAAAGATTACCGCGATGGAAGATGACTTTGCCCAGTGGTATACCGACGTTGTGAAACAGGCAGAGCTCGTTGATTATGGCTTAGTTAAAGGGACAATGATTATCCGTCCTTACGGGTATGCGATTTGGGAAAATATTAAAGATGAATTGGACCGCATGATCAAAGAGACGGGCCATACGAATGTCCAGTTCCCATTATTTATTCCGGAGAGCTGGCTGCAGAAAGAAGCAGATCACGTTGAAGGATTCGCACCGGAAGTAGCTTGGGTGACTCATGGTGGGGATGATGAGCTGCAGGAAAGAATTGCAGTCCGTCCTACGTCTGAAGTATTGTTCTGTGAATATTATTCGAGACATATTCATTCGTACCGCGACCTTCCGAAGCTGTATAACCAATGGGCGAACGTGGTGCGCTGGGAGAAGACAACTCGTCCATTCCTGCGTTCTTCCGAATTCCACTGGCAGGAAGGTCATACGGCACATGCGACTGACAAAGATGCAGAAATCGAAACAGCGAAAATGCTTGATGTTTACGCAGACTTAGTCGAGAACTATATGGCGATTCCACTATATAAGGGACAGAAGACAGATAGTGAAAAGTTTGCTGGAGCAAAATATACGCTAACGATTGAAGCGTTAATGCACGACGGGAAAGCATTGCAGTCTGGAACGAGCCACCATTTCGGTTCCGGTTTCGCGGAAGCATTTGATATTACGTATCTGGATGAAAATGGGGACAGCCAATACGTCCACCAGTCATCTTGGGGACTTTCTACAAGAATTATGGGTGCGCTGATTATGGTTCACGGGGATAACCGCGGCTTGGTTGTACCACCGAAGATTGCTCCAACACAAGCGATGATTATTCCGATTGCACAACATAAGGAAGGCGTACTTGATAAAGCGTATGACTTGCGTGACCAGCTTAAAAATCTTGTTCGTGTCGATATTGATGCAAGTGACAAGATGCCGGGCTGGAAATTTAACGAATATGAGATGAAGGGAATCCCGGTTCGTATTGAACTAGGACCGAAAGATATAGAGAAGGAGCAAGTTGTTCTTGTCCGCAGGGATACCGGTGAGAAGGAATTTGTCGCGCTTAGCGATCTGGAGAAGCGTCTACCGGAATTACTTGATGAAGTTCAACAGAATCTTTACGATAAGGCACTTGCTCACCGTAACGAGAAGACGAATTCCGTTACAACGATGGAAGAATTTGCAAAAGTGCTCGAAGAAAAAGGCGGTTTCTTGAAAGCAATGTGGTGTGGAGACGAAGCGTGTGAAGAGAAGATCCAAGAAGAAACGACAGCAACTTCACGTTGTATCCCATTTGAACAAGAGAAGTTAGCGGAAACTTGTGTGTGCTGCGGTAAACCAGCGAAAGAGATGGTTATTTGGGCGAAAGCTTATTAATTAGAGTATATAAAAGCGGGTCAATCAGGTTTTGAACCTGTTTGACTCGCTTTTAGTATATATGGAGGAATTAAAGGAGTATAATCGAAATTTGAGTTTACGGAATAAAATTACCACTTAAAATATTTGCCTATTTTTAATAAAAAAATTGTGTTTTTTACATTTTTAAATTATAATATACTCAAGATGTTATTACTGTACTAACTGTAATACGATTTATCGTTTAAACTTTGCCATTTTCGAGAAGAATGGGAGGAGAAGAAATGGCGGTGAAAGAAGTGGAGAGGAAAATTACTAAAATTGGTAATAGCGTTGGGGTAACAATTCCACAGGAAGTATTGAATCACTTAAAAGTAAAGCAAGGTGATGCCGTCAAATTTATATTGGAGAAAGACGGCAGTGTATCTATAAAAAGACCTGTAAATATGGACTTTTTAGACCAGGAGTTTTTAGAAGGGTTAGAAGACCTTTTTGAAAACTATGATGATACGCTGAGGAACCTTTCAGACAGATAAATGGTCCGATATCTAAATGACAGGGAAGTTATTTTTATAAATGCTGCTGTGATAAAACGTTATACCCCTGAAGAACAGATAGGTGTTAAAGATACAAACATGCTATTTAGTGCAATAGAAAGACCGAAACAAACAGTGTTTGGTAAAGATGCATACCCTACAATATGGTTAAAAGCTGCGGCTTTGTATGCTAGAATTTCGCAAAACCATGCTTTCCATAATGGTAATAAAAGAACGAGTTTCGCATGCATGAAACAGTTTTTATGGGTAAATGGATACCAGTTTAAAGCAAGTCAAAAAGAAGCTGAAGATTATACTGTTTATTTAGTAGTTGAAAAGCCGGAAATTGAGGATATTGCAGATTGGATAGAAAAGCATACAGAATCAAGGTAATCAAATAACCACACGCTTCATACGGGGTGGTTATTTTTGTTATATTTTGTCTCGCAGGCTTCTCAATGATAAAATATAAAAGTATAATTGTGTTAAAAGATGCATGCACGTATAACTGGGCTAGAGAATAAATATAGCTAATGAAATCATTTTGGAGGATTGGAGCATGAAAAAAAGAGTTGGCTTGATTTTTGGCGGGAAATCGGCGGAACATGAAGTTTCGTTGCAATCGGCAAAAAATGTATTAGAAGCGATGGATAAAGATAAATATGATGTGACATTAATCGGGATTGATAAAGAGGGAAGATGGCATTTGCATGATTCATCACAGTTTCTGTTAAATGCCAATGATCCGAAGTTGATTGCCTTGAATAAAACAAATGAAGGGATTGCCTTTATACCGGGCGAAACGGATAAAAAGTTAAAGAAAGCTAATGACTCGGCGGCACTTGATCAGCTCGATGTTATTTTTCCAATCCTGCATGGAACACTTGGGGAAGATGGCAGTATCCAAGGAATGCTGCGTGTTGCAAATATTCCCTTCGTTGGTTCCAACGTACTTGGTTCTGCAATCAGTATGGATAAGGATGTTGCGAAACGCCTTCTAAAAGATGCAGGTCTCAAGGTTGCCGGATCTTACACGTTCACCCGTGCAACGAAAGGAAATATCTCTTTTGCAGAGATAGAAAGAAACCTTGGACTGCCATTATTTATTAAACCAGCGAATCAGGGTTCTTCGGTTGGTGTCAGTAAGGTCGAGTCAGCGGAAGAATTTGAAGAGGCAATTGCTGAAGCTTTTAAATATGATCACAAGATTCTCATTGAGGAAGCAATCCAAGGAAGAGAAATCGAATGCTCTATCTTAGGAAATGAGTATCCGGAAGCATCCATTCCTGGTGAAATCGTGGCAACCAATGACTTCTATTCCTATGAAGCGAAGTATATCGATGAGAGTGGAGCAACACTCGAAATCCCGGCGAAATTAGATGACAGCCAGATGAAAGTAATCCAGGAGGTTGCAGTTAAGGCTTTCCAAGCATTGAATTGTGAAGGAATGGCACGGGTTGATGTATTTCTAACGGAAGCAAATGAAATTATTATTAATGAGATCAATACGATTCCTGGATTTACTAAAATCAGTATGTACCCTAAATTATGGGAACTCTCCGGTGTTCCGTACAGCGAGCTTATCGACCGGGTGATTGAGCTGGCGATAGAGCGCCATGAGCGTGACGCAGGACTAGAGAGTTCGTTTGAAACGGAATAATAATTTAAGTGATTGAAGATAAGAACACACCTTAGCTAAAATAGGGTGTGTTTTTTGCTGTAGATGCTGGATTTTGAAACTTAAGTGATAAGGCTGACGGATAACTGGATAGGGAGGTAAATATTTTTGATTGCAGAGATGTATAAGCGACGAGAAAAGTTTGGTTATGGTTTTCTTGGAGCTACTTTATTACATTACATATTCCGTGGTGGATGTTCCCGTTCCGGATATTGAATGAATCGATGCTCGAGCTTTTTCCGTTAACTTACGGATTCATTGCTTATAATGAGGAAGTAAAGTTTACTTATCGGAAGCAAGGTTGGTTAAAGCGAGTGAGGCTAACAACTTTTGACAAAGACAATAAGGAAATCGGAAAATACCTACAAGAAGAATTCAAAACTTTATTCCATATCAAAGGAAACTTATTGAATGAGCAAGGGAAATTGCTTCTAAATATTAAAGCATTTGGTTTTTCTGGGGTGGAAGGGTACTCGAATTCTTATTCTTATCCTCATTCTTGTTGGTGCCTATTTGTTATTGAAATTCAATCCCCCATTAGATGTTGGAACAATTGCTTTTACGGAGGATCATAAATCAGTTATCGTTGGTGTAGGCAATCGAGGTTTTGGAGATGTGAAAATTCTAGAAGTCACCGTAAACAATGAGGAGAACCCTTTAGAAACAAAAATACAAGTTAGTGACAGTTTGCAAGGCTTTATCTTATTAGAGGATTTTACTAGGGAAGAAGCACAAGAATATCATTTCACTAATATCGCTGACGTAGTGATAAAACAGGAACGTCACCTGCTTCTAATTTTGAAAAAATTAGACGAGGGAACTGTTACAGAAGATGATGAAATTTATGGGATTAGTATTATTCATACTGGGGAAATAGCAAATGTTCATTTAGAATATAGTCATTTCGGAATGGAAATTTAATGAGACGGTATATGTAAAAAGCTATTGACAAAAGCGCTCGAATTCAATACAGAGCGCTTTTGCAGGAGCTATTACGAGCGCTGTATAAAACTTAAGCGCCAATTAAATTTTCAATTTCCTTTTTCAATTTCGCTGGTTCTTTCTGAGGTGCGAAACGATCTACTACGTCACCATTCTTATCAACGAGAAATTTTGTGAAATTCCATTTGATATCCTCGGTTAATATCCCTTTCTGTTCACTCGTTAAATACTTGAACAAAGGATGAGCATTATCCCCTTTTACCTCAACCTTACTGAACATCGGGAAGGAAACACCATAATTGGCGGAGCAGAATGCAGCAATTTCGCCGTCTGATCCAGGATCCTGGCCACCGAATTGGTTACATGGGAAACCTAAGATTTCGAAATTATCATTGCCAACCTCATCATACAGCTTCTGTAACCCTTGGAATTGCGGTGTGAATCCACACTCACTTGCTGTATTTACGATAAGCAGCACTTTTCCCTCAAAGTCTCTAAGGGACTTGTCCTCGCCATGAATTGTTTTTGCATGGTAACTATAAATACTCACGAACATCAGCCTCCTTTATCACGCATTAACGGTCTGTAATACCCCACTGAATGCGGTTCTCCTTTATTTAAGGAAAACCATGCCTAAGGTTAACGGTGTAACTGTATAAGTCGAAACAGTTTATGATTCAATTTCGCTATCTGCTATTTGTACATAGGTTATAATTTGGGCACCACTTCCGCCAAACGCAAGTACATAATACTCATTTTTCTTAATATCGAAAACGTGAACGCCAGTTATTTCTTCTCCTGGCGTTATCTCCCCTTCTAATAAACTTTCAAATAACGCTTCCTCGATTTTATCTGGATAATCCAGTAAGGCTGGATTCAGAGTAGCAGTTCACTCATGTTGTTTAAACACCCAACAACAATTAACAGAACTTTTTGAACTTATCTTGTGCTGAATATGGATAAAGCGAAATATTTCTTAGTTCGAAGTATAGCAAGCACCATAACAGCTGTCAAAAAGGTAAAGGAATTCTTGAAGATGGTATCGCCAGAACACATGAATGAACAACTGGTATTGTAAGCTTGCTGATTGGTATCAATTAGCAGTGCTGACACGCTTTTTATTTTTTCTTATTTTTGTTATACTAGACTTTATGCAAGATGATAAATAGCAAAAACACCAAACATTTGTATCTTGCAAATATAAATGATAGGTGGTAACACAAAATGGAGAAAGAAAAGTATCAGGTCTTGCTGTACTATAACTATGTACACATTGAAGACCCTGAAGCCTTCGCAGCAGAACATTTGAAGTTCTGTAAAGAAGCAGGATTGAAAGGCCGGATTTTAGTTGCTGAAGAAGGAATCAACGGAACAGTATCCGGTACAATTGAACAAACTCAACAATATATGGATATGATGCATGCAGACGAGCGTTTCAAGGACATAGTATTCAAAATTGATGAGCATGAGGGGCATGCGTTTAAGAAAATGCATGTGCGTCCACGTAAAGAACTCGTGACATTACGTCTTGAGGATGATATTGATCCGCTTGAGCTTACTGGGAAATATTTAGAGCCAAAAGATTTCCGTGCGGCGATGGAACGTGATGACGTGGTCATTTTGGATGCTCGTAATGATTATGAATATGATCTCGGTCATTTTCGTGGTGCCATTCGTCCAGACATCGAAACGTTCCGTGAACTCCCGGACTGGGTCCGCGAGAACCGCGACATGTTTGAAGGAAAGAAAATTTTGACGTATTGTACAGGCGGGATCCGTTGTGAGAAATTCTCAGGCTGGCTCGTTCGTGAAGGCTTTGAAGATGTCGCTCAGCTTCATGGCGGAATTGCTGTATACGGGAAAGACCCGGAAGTACAAGGTGACCTTTGGGACGGGAAAATGTATGTATTTGATGAACGAATATCTGTTCCAGTCAATCAAAGAGAACATGTCATCGTCGGAAAAGATTACTTTGACGGCGAGCCGTGCGAACGCTACGTCAATTGTGCGAATCCGGAATGTAACAGACAAATGCTCACTTCAGAAGAGAATGAACATAAGTATCTTCGGGGCTGCTCCCATGAGTGCCGCGTCACTCCGCGCAACCTTTATGTGAAAGAGCAGAACCTGTCTGAAGAAGAAGTCGCAGAACGCCTGCAGGCACTTGAAGAAGAAAAACAGCATGCTTAATAAAAAGGAGAACTTCCTGATGGGTGGAAGTTCTCCTTTTTATGCCCAATGGTAACAAAATCCATAATTAAATACAAAAAAATCTGAAATGTTAACGGATTCTTTTGGGAATTGTAATAAAAAATACTTGCATTTTTCCGTGCTACCATGTAAAGTAGAATGTGCAAATGGAAATTGATTAGCAATACTTTACGATCTCTTTTTCAAGTGGTGTAAAAGTATTACAGATTCAATTACTTTGCACGATATCGAAAAGGAGGTCATTTAAATGACTGGTAAAGTAAAATGGTTTAATGCAGAAAAAGGTTTCGGTTTCATCGAGCGTGAAGATGGCGATGATGTATTCGTACACTTCTCAGCTATCCAAGCGGAAGGCTTCAAGACGCTAGAAGAAGGTCAAGAAGTTGAGTTCGAAATCGTTGAAGGCGATCGTGGCCCACAAGCGGCTAACGTAACTCGTTTATAATTCAAATACAAAAGCTTACTTCCATTGGAGGTAAGCTTTTTTAATAGGAAACTGAATGAATTTCATCATTACCAAAGTCGGCTATTCCATCACCATATGTAGTTGGGAACGAACCAACTCAACTACATTGGTGATGGTGATGCATTAATTACGTATTATAAAATTCATTAAACTATAAAATTAAAAATGTTGTGGATAACTAAAATTACTAACACTGGTCACGTCCGGCGCAAGCGCCCAGCAACTATCAAACTTCACCCTCCTCCAATCGATAAAGAAGACTCGGCCGTTCGGTCTATGTGAGGCTTAGTCGCACTTATACCCTTGTGGTGAAAGTCAACATCAACTCACTGTCGTCGCCTGAGTTTCTTTTATCTCCCTTCCGGTAAAAAGGAGGTTCGATTAAGTTCGCCCCTTCCTGGGGCAACATCGAGCTACCTCCCATCCTGGGATGCACAGTTTGTACGTTGTTAAACGGGCGCTCGCGCCTTTGTTTCATATCTTGAAAAGTAGGTGAATGAAATGGATGCTAAAGATGCAAAAGCAAAAGAAATTGAAAAACGTGTTATTGAAAATTACCAAAATGATGAGCGAATGATGATCCTTATTTTCGCTCAGTGGTGCGTGAATAATAAGTTGGATGCGAAGGAATTATATAAAAAGGCGTATCCGAATCAGCTGAATAACACGATTCTGGATGAAGTGATTGAGGAGACCGTTCCAAAAAATGAAGCAGACGAAATCCCGACTGCAACGGTTCTTCAAGTCCTTCAACTATTTGGCAATGATGATTTAGCATTTGTTGTTCAAGAGGAAGTGGAAAAGCTGGATGATTGATACAATCGCAAAAAACGGGTGAATCCAGCACTCGGCTGACTCACCCGCTCGATACATGTTCATTCAAATAACTTGATTAAGGCCTGGGTGCCGCTATCTTCTTCCCCTTTTTCCGCAAGTTCTTTGTACAGCTCAAGGGAAAGCTTAAGACCTGGTGTGGATAACCCCATTTCTTCTGCGGCTTCAAGCGCAATCGTCATATCTTTAATAAAGTGTTTCACATAAAAACCTGGTGCGAAATCACCCTTTAACATACGCGGTCCAAGTTGGGACAGGGAGAAGCTTGCTGCTGCCCCGGTACTAATACTATCAAGGACACGCCCAGGATTAAGTCCAGCTTTTTTCGAGTAAACGAGTGCTTCAGCTACACCAATCATATTCGTCGCAATTGTAATTTGGTTGGCAAGCTTCGTATGCTGGCCTGCTCCAGCCTCCCCTTGGTGAATAATATTCTCACCCATCATCTGGAAAATTGGCAGTACGTTGTTGAACGCCGCTTTGTCTCCACCGACCATAATTGCTAATTTTGCGTTTTTTGCCCCGATATCACCGCCTGAAACAGGGGCATCAAGCGCATGGATGTTCCGTTTCTTTGCTTCTTCATCAATTTTTATTGCAAGCGACGGCTTTGATGTTGTCATATCCACGACATATGAATGTTCACGTGCATTTTCTATGATGCCATTTTCACCAAAATAAATCTCTTCAACGTCACTTGGATAACCGACCATCGTAATGATTAGATCAACGGTTTCTGCAAGTTCTTTCACCGTGTCAACCCAAGTTGCCCCTTCTGTAAGTAACGCTTCTGCTTTATGCTTCGTTCGTGTGTAGACGGATACATTATAGCCGGCTTTTAAGACATGTGACGCCATGCTCTTCCCCATAACGCCAGTTCCGATAAAACCAATATTTTTAAGTGGTCTCTGAGTCATTTACATTTTCCCCTTTCCATCATTTGGACAGTTGCTGACCCGAATCATTCTGGTCATTTTACATAAAGTATATGTAGCTCATTATAGCAAAAAAGCGAGTAATTTTGTGGAATTTACTAAATGGATGGTAATTTTCCGAAAAAAATGAGAAAGATGGGAGCTTTGCTTATGCTGACCGACAAACAACTTTCGCGAATGTTTGATGTCTTACATGAACGAGAACATGAATTAATTCATCAATTGAAAGATCAGTTGGGCTTGAAATATGAATTTTCCCAAGAGGTAAGCGGGGAATTGTCTAATTATGATAATCATCCAGGCGACCAAGGAACCGAATTATTTGAGCGCAGTAAGGATCTTGCCTTAAATGAACATGCGGAAAAAGAGCTGGAGGATATTAATAAAGCATTTCATGCGATGGAAGAGGGGACGTACGGAATTTGTGCCGTTTGTGGAGCGGATATACCGTATGAACGGCTGGAGGCTGTTCCTACCGCCGACAGATGTATGGAGCATGCGGGTGAGCAAACATTTACCCGGGAACGTCCAGTTGAAGAAGAAGTGATGTCCAGCACGATACGTTCTGAAGAAACAGCAAGAGATGTTGATAATACTGCTTACGATAGAGAGGACGCCTGGCAGGAAGTGAGCAGGTATGGTTCCTCGGATGGTCCATCTGATTTATATGGTGAACAGGATAGTTATAATGAGATGTATCCGAATAGTGATGAAAATACATCAGGACCTGAAGATATTGAAAGCTATGTTTCAGCAGCAGAGGACGGGCAGTATGACGACCATGCATTGGATCATTACAGAAATCAGAAGTCGGAGTGAGATTTCAATCCTATAATGCCTAAAAAAAGTCCGCCTCTAGTCGAGGCGGTCTTTGACACGAAGTTAAGCTGCATGATCATCAAGCTGCTCTAACACAAGTTCGGTTGTTTCTACTTTACCATCGCGGATATATTCAATTTTTATTGCTTCCCCTACAGCGGTATCGGAATATAAATATTTCCGAAGTTCAAGAATCGAAGTCACTGGCTCATCATTGATCTTCGTAATGACATCGTATTGTTCTAAGCCTGCTTCGTCAGCGGGAGAGCGAGGCTCGACATTAGCGATGACCATTCCGCCTTCAATATCGTCTGGAAGCTCGATTTGATTGCGGTACTCTGGTGGGACTTGATATAAGGCGGCCGTACTGATTCCAATAAGAGGGCGGGTGACGCCTCCTTCCGTTTCCAGTTGTTCTATTATCGGTAAAGCAGTATCAGTAGGAATGGCGAAACCAATTCCTTCAACGGCACTTTGAGCAATCTTCATTGAATTAATTCCAATTACTTCACCATCTGTATTGACTAAAGCACCGCCACTGTTACCCGGGTTGATAGCTGCATCGGTTTGCAATACTTCTGTTACCCAATCTGGTTGTCCGTCGCTATTTGTGTCTACTGGCACGGAGCGATTTAAGCCGCTAATAATCCCTTTCGTTACCGTGTTCGCAAATTCAAGCCCGAGCGGGTTTCCGATTGCAAGCACTGTCTCACCAATAGCAAGGTTTTCTGACGTTCCGAAAGTTGCAACGGTATCAATCAGCTCACCATCTACTTCAAGTACAGCGAGGTCCATCAAGGTATCTTCACCAAGTACAGTTGCTGGCACACGCTCTTCGTCGTTAAGCACGATTTCTACATTTTCCGCTCCATCAACGACATGCTGGTTCGTTACAACATATGCTTTTCCATCTTCTTTTTTATAAATGATGCCTGAACCGGTGCCGGCTTCCTCACTACCTGCCCAGATATTCCGTTGTTGTAAATTGACGACTCCAACTACTGCTTCAGAGACTTCTTGGATGCTTGTTGAGCTTGTTGCGTCCTCCGAAGAAAAAGTATCGATAATGGCTGGTGTCTCACTACTTTGATTTTGCGTGACTGGGCTTGTTTCTGTGATTCCATCAAGCGGTATGATATTCGTGACAAAAAGCACAGCTACAACAGCTGCGGCGACCACACCACCAACAATTCCGCCGACGAGTGCGCTCCACCCGCTCCATTTTTTAGTCGTTTTACCACTGTTTTTTGCTAAGGGCATCTGCTCTTGAGATGGTTGTTCCTCCTGAACGTTCCCGTGTGGCGAGTGATAAGTAAGATCGCTTATTTCTTCACTAGTATTCTCACTCAGCGCTCTATTTTCTTGCACGTCCTCATTCTCCGGTACAGTATTAGAGTGCTGTTCATCACTTTCCTGTGAATGATTTGATCTTTTGTCTTCATAATCCATCAAAATCACCCTTTCTATTAAGTATTCTATCAATTATCATGGTTATAAGTAAAAGAAAAAATAGAGGAGCTGCTGCAAATGTAAACTGTCAGCAGCTGCTCTAGTTAGGAAGACTGCAAATAGGGATGACTTTGCTTTGCTTCCAAATATATCAAATAAAAGGGGAAGTTCTAAGGAGTAGATGGTGTCAACCACTTCCTTACATTTCTTATTATACCCATTAGAAAAGGGAAAGGTTAGGCGTAATTGTGGAAAAACTGTGGGAGATGTTTTTTTGCAGCTTTTTAGTATAATAATTATACTTTCTATGTGAAAATGGAGATAGCAAAACGAATGAAAAGGTGACGAAAAATGAGTTACACAATTGGTGTAGTAGAAGATGATAAAAATATCCAAAATATTGTTCGTGCTTACCTTGAGAAAGAAGGCTATGATGTCATCATCATGTCAACTGGAGAAGAGGGCTGGGAAGTATGGCAAACGAATCCGCCTGATATGTGGATCCTTGACATTATGCTTCCAGGAATGGATGGTTATGAATTTTGTAAACGAATCCGGATGGAAAGTGAAGTGCCAATCATCATTATCTCTGCAAAAGATGATGAAATCGATAAGATTCTTGGCCTTGAGCTGGGCGGGGATGATTATCTCACGAAACCGTTTAGTCCACGGGAGCTCGTTGCTCGTGTGAAGCGGCTATTTAAACGAACGAGTTTTGGAAGACAAACGAAACAACAGAACCTAGAGCGAATGAAGGTTGGAGAACTATTGATTTATCTTGATGAGCGCCGGATATTCTGGTCTGGTGACGAATTTGAAGTGACGACGAAAGAGTATGATATGTTGCTTTTGTTTGCGCAAAATCCGAATCGGGCATTTTCGAGAGAAGAACTGCTCTTAAACATTTGGGGCAATGATTACTTCGGAAGTGACCGGGCGGTGGATGATCTTGTGAAACGAATACGAAAAAAAATACCGGATATCCCGCTTGAAACTGTTTGGGGATTCGGTTACCGCTTGCGAAAAGATGAGGAATAGGCGATGAGATTACGATCACAATTAACATTAGCATTTACCGGGCTGCTCATTGTCGTCTTAACGGTGACCGGTTACCTGATCTATTCCTTAATATTAGACATCCTTGTCCAAGATGAGCGGAGACAGCTTGAAGAAACAGGAGAACTCCTAGCCGGGTTCCTAACGGAGCAATACGGAACGACGCAGGATATGCAGGAGTTTAATCAGTTTTTAAATGAACAAGAGCTTCAATTATTTCTTTATGACCGGAATCTTGATACCGTACTATTCTCCACGATGCCAAACTCAGTCGTGGCCGGATTTTTCCAAGAAAATAATTTCGCCAATACAAAAGAAACGATGTGGCAGCTTGGTAATGATCGCTTTGTCACATCCCGCATCCTCTTTAGTCCGGATGCACTCGGGTTAGAATTGATTTTACTCACGCCGATGACCGATTTACATGCAATACAGCAAAACTTCTTCACTCGGTTGTTTCTCATCTTTCTGATTGGTGCACTGCTGGCAATTTGGTTGAGTTATTATTTAACAAATAAACTGGTAACCCCGCTTACCCTTCTCCAGCGGCAATTGAAGAAGATTGAGAAGCGCCAGTTTGATGATGTCGAGCGAATTAAAGCAACAGGAGAGATTAAAGAAGTAGAACAAAGCGTGTTCGAAATGGCGAACGAACTGCAGCGGTATATGAGTTCCCAGCAAGTGTTTTTCCAAAATGCGAGCCATGAACTGAAGACACCGCTTATGACGATTCAAGGTTATGCGGAAGGGATTAAGGATGGCGTGTTTCAAGGGGAAGAAAGAGATAAGGGTCTTGAACTGATGGTTGATGAAGTAAATCGCTTAAAAATTATCATTAACGAGATGATTCTTTTGGCGAAGCTCGATACAGAGAAGACGTATGAGCCTATCACCTTATCCGGCAATGCATTAATCAATGGAGTAATGGACCGACTGCTCCCCATGTTGAATGAAAATGATGTCGAAGTGAAGCAGCAAGTAGAAGAAAATATCCTGATTTATGCGGATGAAGAGAAAATGCTGCGAGCTCTATCCAATATTGTTGTTAATGCGATTCGCCACGCAGAGAGCCAGATCGAAATTCATGCGTACACGGCGCATAAAAAGTTAGTGATCACGGTGGAGGATGACGGGGAGGGAGTCGCGGAAGATCTTATCCCGCATATATTTCACCGTTTCATTAAAGGGAAAAGTGGCGAGAGCGGCCTTGGCCTAGCTATCGCCCGGGCAATTATCGAACAATCAGACGGGAAAATATCCGTCGACCGTTCCGCGGCATTAGGAGGAGCGAAATTTACAATTACGCTACCTTTCGTCAAAGGTAAAAGAGAGAAACATGGCTAAGGAATACACAAAACCTCGGGTAAAAAGACCGGGGTTTTTGCATTTTGTATGTGTGACACAGTAATGTGACTCGTGTTAAGCTTGTGCGAACAAATATCAGAAAGGATGTGGAAAATGGAAAAATGTCTTCTATTCCACCAAAGAAGCTATTGATTGTTGAATCGTTAAGTAAGCGGGAAAAGTTTAATCGGAGAGAAACATCCACGCACTACAACCTCCAAAAGGGCTACGAATCGGAAAGGCATTGACACCGATGATCAAAAACCTCATACGAAGTAATTTATTCATGCAGGTCAATGATCAAGCTTATCTGTGACCTGTAGTTACGAATCTCTCTTGGTAAGTCACTGAAGACAATATCAAAGCCCTATTGTCAAACCGTCGACAAATCTAGGTCACTGATCAGAGAACTTGCCCTAACTTCCCTCCAAAATGCGCCATAATTCCGATAAATATACGCCCAGCCGATATTATGCTATAATAAGGGCTTGATTCATCCCTTAAAAAAGAGGAGCGGACGTTTATGCAAAGAAAAGATATACGTAATATTGCGATTATTGCCCACGTTGATCACGGGAAAACGACTCTTGTTGATCAGCTGTTAAAATACTCTGGAACATTCCGGGAAAATGAGCAGGTCGATGATCGCGCAATGGACTCAGGTGATATTGAACGAGAACGTGGTATTACGATTTTAGCGAAGAACACTGCTGTTAAATATCAGGATACAACGATAAATATTCTCGACACACCAGGTCACGCGGACTTCGGTGGTGAAGTGGAGCGGATTATGAAGATGGTGGACGGAGTTGCACTTGTTGTCGATGCCTATGAAGGTACGATGCCTCAGACACGTTTCGTACTTAAAAAAGCGCTCGAACAAAAACTGCGCCCGATGGTTGTTGTAAACAAAGTGGACAGACCGAACGCTAGACCAGAAGAGGTAATCGATGAAGTACTCGACTTGTTCATTGAGCTTGGAGCAGATGATGACCAACTTGAATTTCCTGTCGTCTATGCATCAGCTTTAAATGGTACATCAGGTCTTAAACCGGAAGAACAAGAAGAAACGATGGACCCGATATTCGAAACGATTATGAAACATATCCCTGCCCCTGTTGATAGCTCCGATGAGCCACTACAATTCCAAGTGACATTGCTTGATTACAATGATTATGTCGGAAGAATTGGAGTCGGGCGGGTAGCAAGAGGTAAAATTCATGTCGGCCAGCAAGTCGTTCTGATGAAACAGGACGGAACGAATAAGTCATATCGCATTACGAAGCTGTTCGGTTTCCTTGGCTTAAAACGGATTGAAATTGAAGAAGCAAGTGCCGGTGAAATTGTAGCTGTTTCTGGATTAGAAGATATTAATATTGGTGAAACGGTCTGTCCAAAAGATCATCCGGAAGCTCTGCCATGGTTACGGATTGATGAACCGACACTGCAAATGACATTTCGTGTGAATAATAGCCCGTTTGCTGGTAAAGAAGGAAAGTATATTACTGCTAGAAAGATTGAAGAACGGCTTATGAAGGAACTGGAAACAGATGTAAGTTTACGGATAGATCCGACTGATACTCCGGACGCTTGGGTTGTTTCTGGACGCGGGGAGCTACATCTGTCCATTCTGATTGAAAACATGCGAAGAGAAGGTTTTGAACTCCAATTATCGAAACCAGAAGTAATCATTAAAGAAATTGATGGTGTTGAGTGTGAGCCGATGGAACGTGTTCAGATTGATGTTCCGGAATCTTACACTGGAGCGGTGATGGAGTCCCTTGGAGAGCGTAAAGGTGAAATGCTTGATATGGTGAACTATGGAGACGGTCAAGTTCGTATTGAATTTAAAGTGCCTTCCCGTGGTCTCCTCGGATATACGACTGAATTCATGTCCCAGACGAGCGGTTATGGAATTTTGAATCATACATTTGAAGCCTTTGAGCCAGTCGTTAAAGGCAATGTTGGCGGAAGACGTGAAGGTGTACTTGTTGCACTGGAAAACGGTAAAGTTTCCACTTACAGTATTTTACATTTAGAAGATCGTGGAACGATTTTTGCTGAGCCCGGGCAAGAAGTGTATGCTGGTATGATTATCGGCGAGCATAATCGAGATAATGATTTAACCGTAAATATTACAAAAGAAAAACATTTGACGAATATGCGTGCATCGGTAAAAGATCAGACAACAAATATTCGGAAGGCGAGAAAGATGTCCTTAGAGGAGGCATTGCAATACTTGAACGATGATGAATATTGCGAAGTTACACCAGAATCCATCCGCCTGCGGAAAAAAATCTTAAACAAATCAGAAAGAGAAAAAGCGGCGAAAAAATAAAGTAGGAGCACTGCATCTTCTTAAAATATAGCGAATTATGAAAGGTACGTTCTAGAGACTGGATGAAGTTGTTCTTCATATGGTCTCTTTTTTTTCGTGCGTTTCGTCTAGCTGGAATGAAGGTAAGGTTAGGTAGTGTATCATCTTTAACATCATGGGCGTTTAATCTATTTCGTTGTACGAATTGCGCAAAAGGAGGAATAAAACTTGCTATGGAAGAAAAAGTGTACGCACCGTTGACGGAAAGACTTGTTCAACTAGGGGATGTACTCGGTCCGACATTTTCTGAAAAAATAATGGGATCGCAATTGTTCCGGCAGAAGGAATGGTACGGGAAAAATGAACGTAAAAAGCTGGGCATCCCTTTTGGAGGACATGCCCAGCATAATTAACGTTCTTTCGGTTTATTCTTTCTATCATTCGGGATGTATTTTGTGAAATAAGCGGCGCATATCAGTAAGATGATAGAAACTCCCCATGCTGCAATACCGCTCCAGTATAGGTCGAGCATGTTGCCAACAATAATGATGATACCACTTAATCCGATTAGAATTCCAGATAAATAACGTTTCACCACGATTCCCCCATTACTTAATCCCATTGTTAAAAAATCCGCCCGTACATGATTCCATCTATCTGCTCTTATTATACTATAACCAACTCCATCCAGCTTATCATTATGAATCTAAAGTTTTTTTCATATTTCCTTATAGCGTACTATTGAGCATTTCGCCCGTAAACAGTAAAATAATAGATGTCCAGATAGATGCTGGATAGAATATGATTGGAGAAGATCGTTTTGAGAATAAAAGATTGTATGATAGCAGGGCTTTTTATGTGTCTGTTCAGTCTGCTCGCCGCTTGCAATATGACCGTGAAAGTCACGAGTTCCGGGCAAGAGCTAACAGGTATGGAGCGCCTTGTGACGTTAAAAGAAACAATTCCGGATGTGATTATAGAAGAGATTACGATATCTTCCATTGGAGATGTATTATTGCATGAACCGGTATATGTGGATGCTTGGACAGGGAGTAAATTTAATTTTTCCCCGATGCTTGAAAAAGTGAAGCCTTTTTTAAGCGAAGCAACGATTACAACAGCAAATCAAGAATCGATGATTGGCGGAGCGGAACTTGGCTTGTCAACGTACCCGGCATTTAATAGTCCCAAAGAAGCCGGTGATGCATTGAAAGATGCTGGTGTTGATGTTGTCATGCTTGCCAATAATCATACACTAGACCGCGGGGAAGCTGCAATTGAACAAGCGATCAGCCATTGGGATCGTTTAGACATGATGTATGTTGGTTCCTATAAGAATGAAGCAGATCGGGAAAAAGTGCGTGTTGTTGAAACCGATGAAGGAATCTCTGCTGCTTTTCTCAATTATACGTACGGAACGAATGGAATCCCAGTACCAGAAGGGAAGCCGTATTTGGTCAATTTAATCGATAAGAAACAGATGAAAGAAGATATTGCCGAGGCAAAACGAAAAGCGGATCTAATTGTGTTGAATCTCCATTTTGGAAATGAGTATGAACGGATGCCGAACGAAGAACAGAAAGATCTCGTGCAATTTGCCGCAGACCAAGGGGTGCATGCCGTCATCGGTCACCATCCCCACGTTTTGCAGCCGGCCGCTTGGGTAGAAGGGGAGGACGGCTCTGAAACGCTTGTCATCTATAGTCTTGGCAATTTCTTATCGAACCAGCAGGAACTTTATCAACGAATTGGTGGGGTGTTTACGTTTACTGTAACGAAAACAACGGAGGGAGAGAAAGAAAGTGTTGAAATCCATTCCCCGACCCTTTTACCTACTTATGTCACCTTCCACCCGGACTGGGAGGATTATCAAGTTGTACCGATGTATACATTAACAAATAAAGAATTGAAAGATGCGGCTCAACATTATGCGGAAATAAAAGAGCATATGTCTAAGTGGCTCCCGGAACTCCGGTACATAGAAGAATAGAATAAGTGTGATTTCACTAAAGGAGTTCACACTTTTTTACTATTTTAAGATAGGCATAACAGGCCTTTTTTGGTATGATGTAAAATAGACTTAAATTTACATACATTAAGGAGATTCATCGCATGGAATGGAAAAATATATATCGGGGCATCTTGATGGGGGCTACGGAAGTAATCCCGGGGATTAGTAGTGGTACCATTGCCCTTTTACTTGGAATTTATGAACGATTGATTGAAGCAATTAACGGTTTCTTCAGCAAGGATTGGAGGAAGCATCTGGGTTTTCTCATCCCGCTGGGAATTGGGATGGTAGCAGCTGTCTTTGCCTTCGCGAAAGTGATTGAATGGTTGTTTAACCATCATCCGATGCCGACATTATTTTTCTTCCTTGGACTGATCCTTGGTGTCTTACCCTATTTACTTTATAAAGCAGATGCAAAGAATTCATTTCGATTAAAACACGTTGGCATGATGCTGCTTGGCGTTATCATTATAGCAACATTAGGACTCCTCAGTGTCGGCGAAGGAGTGATTATTACAAATATTACTCCTAAGACGTATGCTTTTCTGTTTTTATCAGGGATGATTGGGAGCTCAGCGATGATTCTCCCCGGTATTAGTGGTTCCTTCATGCTTCTGGTGCTTGGTGTATACCCGACCGTCATTGCTGCTGTCAGTAACTTGCATTTTGACATTATTATTGTCACAGGACTTGGTATAGCAATCGGCTTTATTATTATGAGCAGAGTCGTCGGTTATTTTTTAAGAAATCATTTCACCATTACATTTGCCGCTGCGATTGGACTTGTTGGCGGCTCCGTCTTCGTCGTTTTTCCGGGAATACCACAAACGGTTGGCATGTTTTTCGTAAGTGTCCTTACATTTTTTGCTGGACTCTTAACAGCGTATATCCTTGGACGAATAGAGTATAAATAGTTACAATATAGTAAAGTGAAACTTCATTGCTAGTTGAACAGAATCAGGGATTTACGGATTGTATATCCACCACCAATACATTTTGATCTTCCCTCATGTTTAGCAGTGGGGGTATTACAGACCGTTCATGCGTGGGAAAATAATTTAAAGAGGGTATAAAGGAGAATTCAGATGGAGTTAATTGAAACACAAGCAAGATTCGATGAAATTATTCAGAGTGCAGATCCGGTTATTATTAAGTTTTTTGCTGGCTGGTGCCCGGACTGCAGACGTTTTGATATGTTTTCAGGTCAGGTGATGGAAGCGTTCAGCAATTACAGCTGGTATGAAGTGAATATTGATGAAATTGAAGGAATTGCCCAGAAGTATGAAGTAATGGGGATTCCAAGCGTACTCATTTTCCAAAATGGAGAAAAGCTTGCGCACCAGCATAGTGCTTACACGAAGACACCGGAAGAAGTAACCGAATTTCTAGAGCAACAGTTAGGCTAAATTAGAACATACAAGAAGCTAGCGATCAACTCTCCTGTTGATTACTAGCTTCTTTTTTTACTTCATCACTCACTTAATTTAAAATCGAGCTGGTCGTTCGTAAATCGTAACTTCCCATTTTCCAGCTGGACGGTATAGTCTTTTTCGGTCAGTTGGAAAACATCTTTGTAGATGGCCGAGTCGCCAGGAATTGTAATTTCACCTAAGTTGGCCGGATTAATTTTTGCCGCATCATCGGGCTTATTTGCTACACTGCCCCATTCAATCAGGAAAGGCAGATTAGCTGACTTCTCTGGAAAAAGCATTCTCCAGGAAAGTGTAGAACCATCGAGCCTTTTTCGCATGCCTGGATATGGCCCGCCATATGGGATGTTTTTTTCTTCAAAATTGTTCAGATACTTGTCCAAATGCTCGGTACGTAATGCAAAAGTGAGGGGTCCTCTCTTTCCCTGGTCAAGAAACTCGACTGCTTTTTTTACAAGCGGAAGATTGCTTTTCCTAGCAAGTGCTTCATCAAAAACACCGAGCCATTCAATGTAACTATCGTTCTGGAAATAGGAGAGAAAGTTATACGTTCCCCATTTCTCATGTCTCCCTCCTTCGATTGCAATTACATTGTGTTGTTCTACAAACTGCTGGGCATCCTTCTCCGGATCCTCCGACACGACTACAAGATGGTCAATTGCTAGCATGCTCTTCCTCCTTTGTTAAAATGGAGATTTCTTCTTATCGTCATCATAAACATTTGTGCGTATAATAGAAAGTGATTAATCTTAAAACTGGCGGGTGTGAACATGGAAAAACCTAAAATTTTAATTATTGAAGATGAACAGAAATTGAGTCGAGTGCTCCAACTCGAGCTTGAATATGAAAATTATGAAACCGGTGTAGCGGATAATGGGAAAGATGCACTTCAGCTGATAGAAGATGAAGACTGGGATCTTGTCCTGTTAGATATTATGATACCCGAATTAAGCGGTCTTGAAGTATTGCGCCGAGTACGCCGCTTTGATGAGGAGACAGCGATTGTTCTCCTTACTGCGCGGGATGAAATTCATGATAAGGTGAGCGGACTTGATCTTGGAGCGGATGATTATATTACGAAGCCTTTCCAGATTGAGGAGTTATTAGCACGGATTCGTGTTCTATTAAGACGTCCGAAAGCGAAGAGAGAAAATAGTGATGAGCTTTCTGTTGGAGATCTGAAAGTAAATCCAAGTGCCCGTGAAGTAACACGGGGCGAAGTGCAAATTGAACTTACCCCAAGAGAATTTGATCTGCTCGTCTGTTTATTGCAAAATAAAAATATTGTCCTCACAAGGGAGCAGTTGATCAATCAAGTATGGGGGTTCGACTATTTCGGAGATACGAATGTAGTTGACGTCTATATCCGTTATTTGCGGCAAAAGGTGGATAAAGGCTTTGATGTCGCCTTTATTCAAACCGTACGCGGTATCGGTTATACAATAAAGGATCTTGAGCAATGAAATTAAGAACGAAAATACGGCTGTTTTCCAGTATTCTTATTCTAAGTATGCTAATCCTCGTCAATACATTCGTTTATTTTCTCTTTTACAAAAATGCAACGGATAGTCAGCTAGTCGAACTTTCCTTGCAGACAGATAATCTGATTGAACAACTTGCGAGCGCGACAGCCGCAGAAGAGACCAGTGAAGTGATCAATGCTTTTCTTCCGGCAAATGGAATGGTGAAGGTTTTCTCTAGTGATGAGCGGGCGCTTGAGTTTAAGCTGAAAGGAGAAGCTTACAGGACGCTTGAAGGTGCTTTCCAGACTGCAGAGTCCCAGGAAATCATCCGGCCGGAGCGCGGCGTTCATGTTGCGGTTGTGACTAAGCCAATCATTTGGCATGACGGCAGTGTAGTGACGCTTCAGATGTCTGACCATTTAGTTGCTTTAACCGATACATTACGGATTTTGTTTTACGTCCTCATCATTGTATCGCTCATTATTCTCATTCCGACAATTATTGGAAGTAATATCTTGAACCGCTTGCTCTTGAATCCAATTGAAGAACTGACACGAACGATGAAAACGAACATTAAAGAGCGGAAATGGAAGAAGATCGACCATTCCAATCGTTCCAAGGACGAGCTCTATGAAATGGAAGTTACCTTCAACGAAATGATTGACCAGCTAAGGGATAACTATGAAAGACAGGAAGACTTTGTCTCGAACGCCTCCCATGAATTGAAGACACCGATACAAATTGTGAAGAGTTATGCTCAGTTGCTTGAAAGAAGGGGGAAGGATAATCCTGAATTGCTGGAGGAATCGATTGCAGCGATTGATTCAGAGGCCGACCGGATGAAAAGACTTGTGGAGCAGCTCCTCTCTTTAGCGAAGAATAAAGAGAATGTTGTTCATGAACCAATCGAGCTTGTCCAATTAGTGGACCATTCCATTACGACATTCAAGCAGGCCTATAATAGGGAGATTGAATTTCATAAAAATATCGAAAAACTGAATGTCTTAGGAAATGCTGGACAGCTTGAGCAAATCATTTATATTTTAATTGAAAATGCATTGAAATACAGTGAAGATAAAATTGCGGTAAGTTTGTTCACTTATAATGGTGATGTTATTTATTCTGTGAAAGATTATGGAAGTGGAATATCTCCAGAAGATCAGGAACGGATATTTGAGCGGTTTTACCGGGTCGATAAAGCAAGAAGCAGAGAGACAGGCGGCAGCGGGCTTGGTTTATCCATTGCCAAGGAAATTGCTGAAAGTCATCACGGAAAATTAACGGTTGAAAGCGCGGCTGGTGAAGGGTCTATGTTTACACTGGTACTTCCGGCTATGAAAAAAGCGGATAGGGAAAATGAAAAATAAACATGTTTCGAATGATCTTTTCCAGTATTAATCTCTTTCTCATCAATTTCTAATCTTCCTCACATTCTCCTATCATTCGTAGTAGCTATGATAAGGGTAGAAATTAAATGAGGAGGAATTAATAATGAATAAGAAAACAGGTTTAGGAATTGGGTTATTGGCTATTTGCTTGGTTATTGGTTTTACTGCTTATCAGTCGAATGCTGCACCGACAGAGCCGATTGTGGCGGCGAGTGAAACGAAGGAAGAAACAGTGGAAAAACAGGATCGATTTGATGGTGTGCTATCCATTGAAGAAGCGAAACAAATTGCATTAACAGAATTCGAAGGTAAAGTAACGGAAATTGAACTTGACGAAGATGACGGCAGATTAATGTATGAAGTCGAATTAAAGAATGAAACACATGAAGCAGAAATAGAACTTGATGCAAGGACAGGCGATATTATCGAGTTGGATATCGAAGAAGACGATGATCGCTGGGATGATTAATTAGGAAGCTAGAGGGGGTCATGATGAATAAAAAAATGATGATGGCAATTGGTGCCATGGCAATCGCTGCTGTGTTAGGTCTCATCTTCAGTCAGAATTTATCCGTTTCTGCAGGGCCTGATTTAACGAAAGCCGAGGTGGAGGATAAAGTGAAAGCTCAATATCCTGGTGAGATCACCGAACTCGAGTTAGATAATCAAGGGAAAAATCCTGTTTATGAAGTGGAAGTTGTTATGGAAGAAAAAGAATATGAGTTACAAATTGACGGGAACTCAGGAAAAGTATTAAAGCTTGAGGAAAAACGTGCCACGAAAACAGCTAAAAAAAATGAGCGGGAAACGGATAAACAAAAAGAGAAAGCTGACAAAGAAGACTCAACTGCCACTAAAGAAAAAAAAGAATCAGATCTAGAAATGAACGAAAAGGCAAATGAAGAAAAAGATGATTCCGAACGTAAAACGGTAATTGCACCAAAACAGGAAGAAACAAAGCAAGAGGAAAAACAAGAGCAAGCAACGAAAGAATCTAACAATAAATCCAATGAGCGAAAATCAACAATCAGTAAAAATAAAGCGATTGACATTGCGCAGAAGCAATTTTCTGGTACGATTGATAGCATTGAATTAGATCGAGATGATGGCCGGTTAATCTATGAAATAGAAATGGAAAGTTCGCGGGGCGAGGCCGAGATTGAAATTGATGCTTATACGGGAGAGGTGCTCGTTGTGGATATTGATTTGGAAGACGATTAAATTTAAAAGCACGGTGCAGTAACTTGCGTACCGTGTTTTTTTGTTTACCATTTTATCTGAAATTATTTACAATATGAATGAATTTCATAATTACCAAAGTCGGCTTTTCCATCACCATATGTAGTTGCCAACTCAACTACATATGGTGATGGTGATACATTAAATACGTATTATGAAATTCATTAATATATAAGCATCGACAGTCTTTTATCTTTTCAAAAATTGTTTGAATAAGTTCTTCAGGTAAATATAACCCACCCTTCTATTTAAACAGGTAAGGCATTGTGTATTAATCTGCAAAATTCTATGTTTCGACAAAAATCTACATATTGTCGAAAAACGTTTTAATTATCATCAATCGGGTATCCAAGAGAGAGGGAAAGAAAATAGAAGGAGCTTTTGGAGGAATTTTAGATGGACAACCATGATGTAATCATTTATGTGAGCGATAATAACCATTATTGCACACAGGTCATCGATCTCGTAAAAAAATATGATGTTACGTACAAGATAAAAAATGTAACACAAGATAGAGATTATATGAAAGAAATGCAAGATATTGGAATATACGGCACACCAGCAATGTTTGTAAAAGGGGAGAAGCATTCCATATTGGGTTATCAAAAGGAACGGATTCGCCATGCGCTCTCTAAAGTAGAACATTAAATCGATTCGAATAACAAAAACCTTTTTGATTGCATAATTTATAGTATGACTCAATGTTTGTATAGAGAGGTGTTCCAAATGGACAATAGAGCAAGGAATCCACACTTTTTTGCCAATCGAAAGCCGCCATCATTCACCCACACCCAAGCATACCAAACACCAAACTATCCGAATTTACACCTAACACCTTATGAACGTTATGCTAAACCTCCGCAACCGCTGGATCTGATGAGTCCGAACCAAGAAGCTTATGAGAATCCGCAGGGACAGACACAGGCAGGTTTACTTCGTGCTTTTACCGATGCAAATGGACAAGTGGACTTCGATAAAACGATGACAACGATTAATCAGCTAGCGAGCACATACCATCAAGTGTCCCCGATTGTTAGGCAGGTTAGTGCCTTGATAAAAATGTTTAGATAAGCTTACGTCGGATAATTGGTGAACGATAAGCAGATAATAGTAGAAAAAGAAGGCTTTCTGGAATGAGGAGATGCAGATGATTGGATGTTTATTGATTCACGGATTTACAGGTGGTCCTTATGAACTTGGACCGTTAGCGTCGTATTTGCGGGAACATACAGATTGGCATGTGGAAATACCTACATTGCCGGGACATGGGAAGGAATTGGATTTAGAGAACATCACTTATAAAGATTGGATTTTGGCAGCGGAAGAAACATTGGAGCAATTGGCGAAAAAGTATAATGAGATTTATTTGATCGGCTTTTCGATGGGTGGGATGATTGCTGCTTATCTTGCAGCAAAGTACAATGTGAAAAAGTTAGTATTACTTGCGACCGCCGGGAAGTACTTGGATTTCAAACAGATCGGGACAGATATTCATGAGGTAATCCGTGATGGTTTAAAAGGCGGGTTGGAAAATAATAAAATGTACAATCACTATAAACGCAAATTTGGGCAAGTGCCAATAAAGGCGAATTTCGAATTCATCAAGCTCGTCAACTTTACGAGACGTTATTTAAAAGAGGTCGATACGCCAGTATTGATTGCACACGGGCAGCTTGATGGGATGGTACCGTATAAGACTGCTTATTATTTGGATAAAGAAATTGATTCAGAACATAAGGAGCTTGTGCTTTTAGACCAATCGAAGCATTTACTTTGTTTAGGCGATGATAAAGATACAATCAATCTGATGGTTCATGACTTTTTAATAAAGTAAAACTTCAATCAGTGTGAGTTTTACGGACGGTTACACCGGGATAAAAGAAAAAATAAAATGGTTGGACAAAAACTTGATGTCCAACCATTTTGTTTGCTTATTTATTCCTATCCTGAAAGAAAGCAATCACGATGGCCCCGTCCCCGCCGTGAGTGGCGATAATTGGGCCGATATCGGTCAGGAATGTTTCTTTAAAGGAATATTTATCTTTAATATCGTTCAGTAACTTAATGGCTCGGGATTCACTGTTGCAGTGGGTCATGAATAAACTCTTATTTTCCGCACTTTTCGTATACTCACCGATTTGCTGGATAAACCGCTTGAGTGCGCGTTTTTCACCACGTACACGTTCGGTTACCTCAATCTCCCCTTGCTCACTGCCACGCATTAACAATTTAATACTAAGTGTTTTTGCAATTTTACCGGTAACTTTTGAAATTCGACCGCCACGGACAAGATTATCTAATGTTTGCAGAACAAATAAAGTAACCGTATCCCCAACCCGGTCCTTTGTATGCTGTACGACTTGTTCAAATGTATCTCCAGCTTGGATTTTACCGTACAAGTCATGAAGCAGCAAGGCAATCCCGCCTGAAGCAGTTTTCGTATTGATAACAGCAATCCTACGCTCCGGTTCTGCTTCGAGTATCATGTTTTTCGCAGCAACAGCATTCTGATACGTACTGCTCAATTCCTTGGAAAGGCTCAGCATAATGATTGGTTTATCCTGTGGCACCTTTTTATATGCTTCGTAAAAGTCATTCGGGCTTGGTGCAGCAGAACGCGGCACTTCATTCAATTCTTTTACTTTCTGATGGAAATCCGCAAGTTTTAATGTGGTCCCTGTTTTATACTCGCCATCACTAAAATTTAAATAAAGGGGGACGATTTCTAATTGCAATTGTTCGATTAGCTGCTGTGGAATATCTGCTCCACCATCTGTCATAAGCTGAATTCGCATTTTCATTACCGCCTAACTAATTAATTTTTCCTTTGAGAAATGGTAACTCTCGTTTTTTTCGATGTGCTGAGGATGAATAAATACAAGCCAAAGATGACGATTGTTCCACCTAAAAATTGTGACCATGTAACAGCTTCATCCAAGAAAATATATGCCAAAATTGCTGCTCCAACCGGTTCTAACAATCCGGCCATGGACACTGTTGTTGTGCTTAACCAGCGTAGGCACCAGTTGAAAATCGAGTGGCCGAAAAATGTTGGTATAATAGCCAGAGCAAGAAATGCATACCAGTTCGTTGCACTATAACCGGTAAACGAGTGTTGTAACCCGAGATTATAAATAAATAACGTAATGGAACTAACGCTATATACGATGAATGTATATGTCATTAAAGACAAACTCTTCCGCGCAGATTGTCCAATCAGGAAATAACCCGTGATGCCAACTGCACCTAGGATGGAGAGGACATCACCGAGTAAAGCAGTTCCGCCAAGCTGCAAATCTCCCCAGCCAATAATCAGACTTCCAAACAAGGCAATGACCATACTGATGATGGCGCCATAGGAAAAGCGTTCCTGAAACAATAAATATGTTCCGAGGAAGGCAAATAACGGTTGGATGGAAACAAATACTACAGAACTTGCAACGGAAGTGTAATTTAATGATTCAAACCAAAAAATGAAGTGTGCTGCGAGAAATATACCGGCGAGTATGGATAAGAGCCAGTTTCTTTTTGAGATTTGTTTAAACTCATGTCGATAGTTAATTATGATAAATGGCGCCATGATGATAACGGCGAAGAATAAACGATAGAAAGCAGTCATAGCTGCAGGTGCATCTTCAGCAAGTCGAACGAAAATAGCAGAAGTGGATACAGCAATTACCCCAATAAAGAGAGCTGCTTTCGGATTAAATGCAGGAAGACGCATAGAAAAACTCCTTTAACAGACACCTTTTCCAGAGAAGATAACCAGGCACGGTGGACATCTCCAATTTCAATATATTATCACCTTATACTACCATGATTCATGGGAAATTTCATTTATTTCATGCAATCTATAGTCTGCTTTATTGCATTCATTCAGCGGCAGTGTCCGAAACTCACCTCCGGAGGTCCGCAGTCCAGACACCTCTCGCACCTGCTGAGCGGCGATTAGAGAGCAAGCCATGAGAACGTGCAAATCACTTACGCTGAATGAAAACGACAGCAGTGTTTGAAGGAGTGAAAGATGGGTTCTTGATGTATAAAATTGGTAATAAGAATCTGACATCATTATAATGAATGGTGGAGAGGGGGAGATAATTTGGAGAAAAAGTGGAAATATGCCTGGTCTTTCATGCTCGTGTTGTTAATTGGACTAGGCATTTACAGCAATTATTCAGACCATGACACAGCTGACGCCCGAAAGGAAACAATTACAATCGCTGACGGCGGCTGGGACAGCATGCAATTACATAATTATATCGCGGCCTTCATTATCGAAGAAGGTTATGGATATCCGGTTGATTTCATCAATGGCTCATCAATCGCAACTTTTACTGGACTCCGGACAGGTGAAATCGATGTCTATATGGAACTTTGGTATGTGAATATGCAAGAACCTTATCTGGAAGCAATTGATGCTGGCGAAATTATTGAACTATCCACAAATATGGTAACAGATGACCAAGGCTTCCATGTACCGACATATGTGATTGAAGGTGATTCTGAACTAGGAATTGAACCGATGGCACCAGATCTTAAAACGGTAGAAGATTTAAAGAAATACCCGGAATTATTCCAAGATCCGGAAGACCCGACAAAAGGTGTTATTATCGGAACCCAAACTGGAACGGTCATTCACGATATTTTGGAAGAAAAAGTGAAAACATATGGGCTGGATGAGACATTCAATTACTTCACCCCTGGTACGGCGGGGGCAATCGGCGCTTCTCTTGCACGGGCATATATGAATCATGAACCATGGGTCGGTTATCAATGGTCACCGACATGGTCAATGGCCAGGTATGACATGACTTTACTTGAAGAACCGGAATATGATGAGGAAACCTTTAACGAAAACTTTGGCACGAAATTTCCTGATAATCCGGCTTACATAACCGTACATGCTGATTTCTTGGAAAAAGCGCCAGATATTGCCGAGATGTTAAGCAATTATGAGACTTCTACAGAAATTGCAGGTGATGCTCTACTTTATATGGAAGAAAATGATGCAACCCCGCAGGAAGCTGCTTTATGGTTCCTCGAAAATTATGAAGAAGTTTGGACGGAGTGGATTCCAGAGGACATTGCTGCAAGAGTGAAACAAGCATTATGATTTTTTACAGAAAGCGAAGGGGAAGTGAAGTATGTTTGAATTTCCGGAAAAACTGACTTTCCATCTTGGTTATTACATCGAATTACTTGTCAATTGGCTCACGATCCATTGGAGCAATATTTTTGATGGCGTCAAGTCGGGGTTATTATGGGTATTTGTGAATTTGAATGATTTTCTTTTGTGGATTCCATGGTGGTATTTTATTTTAGTTATCTTCCTGCTTGCATGGCAGTATAAATCAATCGCTTCCGGCCTGCTTTATAGTGCATTTTTATTTCTTATCGGCATTTTTGGATTATGGGAAGCGACAATGTATACACTAACCATTGTGATTGCCAGCGTGGTAGTTACGCTTATTATCGGAGTCCCGCTTGGGATATGGATGGCTTCAAGTAATCGGGTTGAGACAGTTATTAAACCATTTCTTGATGCGATGCAGACATTGCCGTCTTTCGTTTACTTAATCCCGGGAATTTTCTTCTTTGGTTTAGGACTTGTACCAGGTGTGTTAGCTACGATTATATACGCGCTTCCGCCAATTATCCGGCTTACGAATTTAGCGATTCGTGAGGTACCAGAAGAAATGGTGGAGGCTGGCAGATCTTTCGGGCCGACAAAATGGCAATTGTTCACAAAGGTGCAGATCCCTCAAGCATTGCCAACGATGATGACCGGAGTGAACCAGACGACGATGATGGCACTTGCTATGGTTGTCGTCGCTTCGATGGTAGGAGTAGAAGGACTTGGGCTGGAAGTGTTGTCCGCACTGAACACAATTGATGTGGCGCGAGGCTTTGAGGCAGGAATTAGTATTGTCTTTATTGCGATTATCATTGACCGTTTGACACTTGCGATATCGGAATCCTCCCGAACTTAAGTCATAGTCTTGTACTTTTCCTCTGTCATTTAAAAAAAGTATTTGTGACGGGGCATTGTGGAAAATGATGACAAAGATGTGGTATTATAAGACAAGCAGTAATTTGAGGCCCCGAAGATGGAAAGGGAAGCCTGATTGTTCTTTTTTAAAGAAACAATAATTGGTACGTGATAAATCTATTCCCGGTTGAACGATAAACCCTTGCACATTAGTCGTGCATAACAGATAAGGACAAAGGGTATATGTATAAATAGGATTTATAAATACAAAGCAAAGGACTAGTGGCCTCTTATAACTAAATATTTATTTACAGAAGGAGTAGACATTAAGTGGCAAAATTTAATGAATTAAATATCTCAGCCCCAATTATGAAGGCGTTAGAAAGAATGGGTTTTGAAGAAGCGACGCCAATACAAGCAGAAACCATCCCGCTTGCCAATGAAGGTAACGATGTGATTGGTCAAGCTCAGACAGGAACGGGGAAAACTGCAGCATTCGGTATCCCGATGATTCAAAGGATTGATTCTAAACTTCGGAAAGTACAAGGGCTAGTCGTAGCCCCGACGCGTGAGCTAGCAATCCAAGTTGCAGAAGAAATTAACCGGATTGCGAGATTTGTTGGTATTCGTGCTTTAGCAGTATATGGTGGCCAACATATGGACAGGCAAATTCGCGCACTGAAAGATGGTCCGCAAATCGTTGTAGCAACACCAGGAAGATTGCTCGACCATATGCGAAGAAGAACCATTCGGACGGATCAAGTGCAAGTTGCTGTCCTTGATGAAGCAGATGAAATGTTAAACATGGGATTCATCGATGATATTCGTGATATTTTAAAAGGCATTCCGGAAGAGCGTCAAACGTTGCTATTCTCCGCTACAATGCCAAAAGAAATCCGTAATATCGCAACAACCTTGATGAAAAATCCAAAAGAAGTAAAGATTAAAGCGAAAGAAATGACGGTTGAAAACATTGATCAGTACTTCATCGAAATTCCGGAAAAATTCAAGTTTGATACGTTGAACAACCATGTCGATATTCACTCTCCGGAACTTGCGATTGTGTTTGCGAGAACGAAGAAGCGAGTTGATGAAATTACAGAAGGCTTGCAGGCGAGAGGATACCGTGCAGAAGGAATCCATGGCGACTTGACGCAAGGAAAGCGGATGTCTGTATTGAACAAGTTTAAAAATGGTCGTGTCGATGTGCTTGTTGCAACGGACGTAGCTGCTCGTGGATTAGACATTTCCGGTGTGACTCACGTTTATAACTTTGATATCCCGCAAGACCCGGAAAGCTATGTACACCGAATCGGCCGTACGGGACGTGCAGGTAAGACAGGTGAGGCAATTTCCTTTGTTACACCTCGAGAAATGGCGCACCTACATTTGATTGAAAAGACAACGAAGAGTAAAATGAAGCGTCTCGCTCCACCAACCATTCAAGATGCAAGACGCGGACAACAGCAACTTACAATCGAAAGAATCCAGAAAACAATTGATAAGAAAGATTTAACGACATATCAAGACGCTGCGAAGGACTTATTGGAGGATCATGATTCGGTCACCGTTATTGCGGCTGCAATTAGCCTGCTAACGAAGGAAAGAAGAGATACGCCAGTTCGAATTTCTTCTGTTGCGCCAGTTAGTGTGAAAAAGGCACTCCATTCAAAAGGAAAAGGAGGCGGACATCGCTCGAAAAATAAACGTTTCTACGGTGGACGCAACCGCAAAGGAAACTTCCAAAAACGTCGTAAAAGAGATTAATCCATAATGAAAATAAAACGGCTTGAAGCAGTACTACTGCCTCAAGCCGTTTTATTATATCCTCGTATTCATTCCAACTTTGTTCGATAAGCTATTTTGTCGCTTAGTTGATCTATTTTTTTCTCTTCTAAATTTTTCACATGATAATGCTTACCGCCGGAATTGCTGAGAATGGATATACTCATGGAAGCAAGACCCCGTTTTCTTTCCAGCGCATGATTTTTCTTCCCGAAGGCCTGTATTCGTTTTTGATAAACGAGAACGGTTATCCGCTTTATAAACCGGTATCGGAGCAGTAACCTGTCGTGAGTCAGATGAAAGCCCGCATCTTTGTAATGGAGCCATCCTAAGCCAAGAGAGAGCAGAAATAATACAAGCGGAATCCAAGCGAACGTCGGGTAGAAGATAAAGACGGCGATGCTTGCCACTAAAAATAATAAACTTGAACGTACATAATAAAATGGTAATGCAGCAGTTGGTGGCTTTGTCCATTCGACATCTTCTTCCTTCCAACTGAAGTCGGGAACAAATTCATTAAGAAAGGCATTAATTTCCCGTTTATGCAACAAAGGAAATAAAATAGTTGAATCTGCTAATTTCCCATCTGTATTCCCTCCCGCAATTTCAGCAAAAATAAATGCATATCCAAGCGGCTGCCGTAAAATATTCTCTTCAATTCCAATAGCTTGAATTCGGTGCAATGGAATCGTCAGTTGTTTTTTCTCGAGTAATCCCCTCGTTATAAATAATTCATTTTCCGTTCTTTGGATTGTGAATTTCCCGTAGCGGATCAGGGTCCAAAGAATGCTTAGTAACCATATAATAGCAAGAATACTAATGATGATGAGAACGATTAAAATAATACTTGCTGTGATGAGCCATTCATAGGTATAATCATAGACCGTTTCAGGGATGAGTTCTTCAAGTTCTGAAAGTCCGACAACGATGAAGCCGATAATGATTCCAAGTCCTCCTGAAGTAATCCCTGTTAATAACAAGCGGGAAAACGTAATCTCTTTTTTGGCGAGATACGTTTCTTCGGGAATTTCTACATCACTTTCACCACTGTTTTTTAATGCATTCCGGAGCCCCAACGCATCTTGAAAGGAAACAGCTGAAAGCGCGGCCTCTGCTTGTTTCCCACCACTTGCGGTTTCGATTTGGACCCGGGTCAGTTTAAAGATTCGGTGAATGACACTTTCCGTTAAATCAATCGATTGGATTCGGTTTTTCGCAATGGAGCGCTTCGTCCGCTTGAAGATTCCATACTGAATCCAAAGATCCTCATCGGTAACATAATAAGAGAAATGATACCAAGAAAGGAAACCGTAAATCGAAGCGAGCACTGTAAAGGCACCAAGTGCAATTATAAATACTGTAAAGTCCGTGGCGACTAAAATGATTAGCAATGAGAAAAACAGGTCCTTAACTGATTTTAATATATTGAATATAATTGCTGCGGGATGCAGTCGTCTCAATTCAAACATCATCTTCATCCACCCTAGCTAGTTGCGAAATCCGGTCCCGCAAATCGGAAGCATCCTCCTCGGATAATGCGGGAATCATATGAGTCGTCGCAGCCGTGGAAATCGACACACTCGCAACATGAAATCTTTTCATGATTGGACCTTGCTCTGTATCAACATGCTGCACCCGAATCATCGGGATTAGTGTTCGCGTCTGAATGAAGATGCCGTGCTGGATGTAGATTTCTTGCTCAAAGATTTCATAGCGCCAACGCCGGTATCTGAGCTTAGGAAATAAAAAGATGAAAAGATAGCTTAACAAAATAGTGATCAACATAGCTCCAATAATATAAGTGAACGACCAATCCCAGCGAACCGCAAATACTGCTAGCGTGATAAGAATCAGCCATAGAATACCAAGATAGATGGAGGCGCTGATTTTCCAAACATTAACAGCGCGAGGATCAATTGTATGTTTCGGTGGTTGTCTCATATTCGAACATCCTTCCATAACGACGATTACTAGTAGTACGATTAAACACTGATTAAGTTTCAAATGCGAAGGGAGCTAATTTATCCGGTGTAACCGTCCGTAAAACTCCCCCGTCAAAACTTTAGGGTCTTCGGGAAAGTTTAGGTGGGAAGAAATGTGAGCTAACACCTAAAGTTTGTTCAACTAACAATCAGTGGGGAATGGGGAAAAAACCTCACCGATTGAAGCTTCACTGTATATATCGGCTAAAAAAGCCAATGACTGCAAGGATTCCAATGACAATCCAAAGCCAATTTTTGCGGATACTATCAGGTATTACCCTTCTTTTTCTCCAGCGGTTTGGATTAAATCTAATTTCCCCGTCATTATCGGGATAATTTCGCTCGTACATACGCCACGGTGAAAAGGCCCGCACATTTCGTAAGACGAGTGGAGCGATAGCAAAGCCGCCAGCAAACCCGGCCAAGTGGGCAACAATGTTAATTCGTGCCCCGACAAAAGACATGAGTATTCCAATAATAAGGATTGTTTTAATCATTTGTGAACTTCCGTAGTCCATTAGATGTTTGCGGAAAGTGACCATGAAAATATAAATGCCAAATAACCCGTAGATTGAACCAGAAGCTCCTAGATGGGTATAGTTTAGCGGCTCGATCAGAAACGTTGCGATATTTGCGATAATACCAGCTGCTAAGTAAGCAAGGATGAATTTAAATTTCCCAAGCATCAGCTCAAGTGCTGGTCCGAAGAGGACAAGAGCAAAGGAGTTAAACAACATATGGGTTATTTCTCGGTGAAGAAAGATTGGGCTCACTAAGCGCCAGTATTCTCCCATTGCAACGTATAGATTGTTGCCGACTCCAAATACATAGACAATCCAACCAATCCCGGATTGGAAAAATTCCATCACAAACCAAAGGACAATGTGAATAATGATAAGGGTTGAAACGATCGGGTAAAGCTGTATAAATTCTTTCAAACTTCTTTCGTTTCGGATAAACAATGGAAGAAGCCTCCTAAATAAGTTTAATTTCCTATAATGTTCAGGTACTATTATAATAATTAATAATAAGCGTTATGACCAATATTAGCTATTATCATTCAAGGAGAGAAAACATAAGCCGATGATTAAAGGAATTGGAATAGATATTATTGAACTCGACCGGATAGAGGCGAGTCTTGGAAAGAGTGACCGCCTTGCAGCTCGGGTATTGACTGCTTCGGAGTTGGGAAAATACGAGGAATTAACAAATTGGAGACGTCGGATAGAATATTTGGCAGGAAGATTTGCTGCAAAAGAGGCATGTGCAAAAGCACTTGGTACTGGGATAGGGAAATTGAGTTTCCGGGATATAGAAGTAACGAATGATGAAAAAGGTGCGCCGAAACTAACGGTGCAAGGTTATGACCATTATATTTTTCTATTATCCATTAGCCATAGTAAGGAATATGCCGTGGCGCAAGTCGTTATCTGTGAGATAGCATAGAAGAGAATCTGCATAAACGAGATGGTTGTCTCATAGTATTTTAATGCGGGCAGGAGGGAACTTCATGTTTATTGTCACCGCAAAGGAAATGTATGATATCGATAAGTACACGATGGAGAAAATCGGTTTGCCAGGTCACTTGCTGATGGAAAATGCCGGAAGGGAGATTTTTCGCAATGTCATCTCTCTTGTAGAGCAGTCAGAACGGATAGCGGTATTCGTTGGAGCAGGAAATAATGGTGGAGATGGGTTTGTGATTGCGAGATATTTGCTTGAGCATGTGCGGGTAGTTCAGATTGTTCCC
This sequence comes from Oceanobacillus alkalisoli, assembly GCF_022213125.1. Taxonomy (NCBI): domain Bacteria; kingdom Bacillati; phylum Bacillota; class Bacilli; order Caryophanales; family Bacillaceae; genus Oceanobacillus; species Oceanobacillus alkalisoli. Next base: position 86,525 of record NZ_JAKNRA010000013.1, read on the forward strand.
GACGAGAAGATCGGTGGAGATGCATTGCTGCATAAGGAAATTTATTTAAACAGCAATGGAGAACTATTAAATCTTCTGGAACACGATTGGAAAGGAATCATAAAAAATTCGGACGTCATTATTGATTCCTTACTTGGGATTGGGACAAAGGGTGAATTACGTGAACCATATCGGGGTGTGGTGGAACTGATGAGCGCCACCTACGCTCGGATTGTCTCCGTCGCTATTCCGTCCGGCTTGCCGGCCGACGAAGCGGTACCTTTTTCTTTGGCTGTAAAAGCGGATTACATGTTCGTTGTCGGAGTTTTGAAAGTCACGGCTTGTTTGCCGGGAACTGCCGTTTGTATCATTTCAATGATTTTCAAGCAACTCTTCCGCAAAGACTGACACATGCGCATATAGGAGACCATGGCAGGGGCCTGATCATCGGGGGGAGTACACTTTGATGCCTGGAGCGATTACAATGGCTACAGAGGCAGCGCTCGTCGCTGGAGTAGGCTTAGTAACCGCGGGAACACTGAAAGAAATCATCCCGGTCATCGCCACCCAAATTCCTGAAGCGATGTTTAAGTCCCTAAAGGAACAAGACGGAGAGTTGGCGTGGGATGATAGCTTGGAGATGTCCGTGTATGATGCGATTGCGGTTGGAGTCGGGATGGGACGTAATAAACAGGGCGAGAAATTAATCGAACATGTGCTGGAAGAAGCGACTTTGTCCGGTTTTAGTGATGCCGACGGATTATATCATTTAAGCAGTCTCCTCACTGTACTGAAGGCGCGAGATGCCGTGACGGTTATAACTCCTCATGCAGTTGAAATGGCCAGGCTTCTTGATCTTCCGGTAGAAGAAATGTTAAAAGCTCCTTTCCAGCATGCGAAGAATTTTGCAGAAGAATATGGCGCCTATGCCGTGTTAAAAGGAAAGTACACCATTATTACGAGCCCGGACGATTTGCAGGTGGTCGATGCAACCGGAAATCCCGGTCTTGCAACAGGTGGCAGCAGTGACGTGCTCACAGGGATGATGCTCGCCATGATTTTACAAGACTAAGCCATATTTCCTGCCATCTGTAATGCTTGCTACCTCCACGGTACCAGCGCTGATTTGGCTGTAGAGCATAAGCGTAGTGTCTATGATTTAACGGCAACAGATATTATTGCTTGGATTCGTGAAGTATATCGTATGATTTCCTGATAAACGTGATTGGTTCCCTTTGTTAATTGAGACAAGGGAGATATGTGTATGAAGAAGCGCTATCTTGGAATATTCCTCATCGTCATCAGTATGGTTGTCCTTTCAGCTTGTGGAGAGAAATCGGAGGAAGATGTTGTCGAAAAGCTGTCCGAAACATTGGAAGAAATGGATGGTTATAAGGCAGAAGCGGAAATGGCGATGAAGACAGGACAGGAAGAGCAGCGGTTTACAATTGATATTTGGCATCAGAAAGACGATTATTATCGTGTGAAATTGGGTCATGCAGAAGATGATAAAGGCAGCCAAATCATATTGAAAAATGATGACGGGGTGTTTGTACTAACACCAGCCTTAGAGAGAAGCTTCAAGTTCCAGTCGGAATGGCCGCAAAACAGCAGTCAGCCTTATCTTTATCAATCCCTCGTTCAAGATATATTAAATGACGAGGAAGCAAGTTTTGAGGCGACGGAAACCCATTATGCATTTAAAACGAAGACGAATTATCAAAATAACACGAACTTGCCATACCAGCAGATTCTTTTTGATAAGAAAACATTCTTTCCAACAGCCGTCCAAGTATTGGATGTCGATGACCAGGCAGTTGTAGAAGTCCAATTTAATGCATTTGATACAGCAGTAAGCTTTGAGGCAGATGATTTTGCCATGGAGAAGAATATGGAAACAAACGGCGATGCCCCGACATTTAGTAGCAATAATGAAGAAGAAGTCTTTACCGTGCTCCATCCGCTTTATACAGCTGGTGCAGAGGCTATTGATCAGAAAGAAATGGAGTTTGATAACGGAAAACGAGTGATTCTAACATATGGTGGCCAGAAGGATTTCACCCTCGTTCAGGAGATGCGTACGGACGTTCCAACTTTAACGACTCCTGAGGCAGTAGATGGGGAGATTGTAAACCTCGGCTTTACAGTCGGAGCATTGACAGATAGTACAATCCAATGGAATCATGAGGGCATTGATTACACACTGGCAAGTGACAGCTTAACGAAGGATGAATTAATCGAAGTTGCCCAGTCCGTCCGTGGACAAGAAATAAAATGAACCCCAAATCCACTTGAATAATCCCCTTAAGATTGATACAGTAAGACAAACTGTTACTCATCTTAAGGGAATATTTTTGTAAAACAAACTTGCATCTGAAAAATCAAAGCAGACCAAGCTTTTGATTCCTTTCATTCAGCGTAAGTGTTTTGCACGTTCTCATGGTTTGCTCTCTAACCGCCGTTCAGTTGCCCGGTGGACGGATGCGCATCCTTAGGCACTGCTAGAGCTCCTCGGGCTGCCGCCCTGCGGGGTCTCCAAGCTCGTGCTGTTCCCGCAGGAGTCACCGTCCACCGGGCAACTGAACTGGTTAGATGATTTTCTGAATAGAAATTGTCCTGTCACGATAGTAATTATATTTCTGGAACATTAAACAGTGCTCCATATTCGGCCTTTCCTGGTAGCAGTCCAGACACCTCGCGACTCCTGCGAGGAGGCTCACCAGCCGCTCAGCAGGTGCGAGAGGTGTCTGGACTGCGGACCTCCAGAAGAGAGTTTCGAACACTTACGCTGAATGAAAGGTGGGGTGCTTCTCCGCTTGATTGTTTTTGAGGGTTAGTTGGAAATTGAAATAAATGTATTTAAATCTGCCAATATGAACATATACCCTGCTTTGCACAGGAAAAAACGAAGAAAATTTGTTTTTTTATAAGAAAACTATCGAAACCCCTTTGCAATCAGGTGTATTCAATGATACTATTAAGTAGAAATTATATTATATGTTCATCAGTTGGCGGAGGTGCATCATTTTGTCAGAGGGTTTACAGGAAGTGATGGTTAAATTACCTAAAAATCTTCTTAACGAGGTGGATGGTTTGGTGAAAAACGATAATGGTGATTTAAGTGAGTTCATTTATCAGGCAACGAAGAACTATTTAGAGCAGAAAAAACATGCGCATGTGCAACAATTCATGGAAACAATGCGACGCGGTTACGAAGAAATGGGCCACATTAATCTTAATATAGCATCAGAAGCTTTCCAGGCTGAAGAGGAGGCTGAAGACACCTTAGAGCGTACAGTGATCGGGGTGTAGCATTTGAACGTGCAAAGAGGCGAGGTATACTTCGCTGACTTATCTCCTGTGGTTGGATCCGAACAGGGAGGGGTTCGTCCGGTATTAATTATCCAGAATGATATCGGAAATCGTTTTAGTCCAACGGTAATTGTAGCAGCTATCACTGCGCAAATCCAAAAGGCTAAGTTGCCTACCCATGTCGAAATCGATGCCAAAAAATATGGTTTTGACCGAAATTCTGTCATTCTCTTAGAGCAGATTCGGACGTTGGATAAGCAGCGATTAACAGACCGAATTACGAGACTAGATAAAGAAATGATGGAGAAAATTAACCGGGCGATTGAAATAAGCCTAGGACTTAAGGATATATACGATCATTAACGGAACCTTTCAACTATAATTTGGAAGGTTTTTTTGTGCTTTAATTACTATTGAAATAGTCCTTCTTTCACTTTTGACTGGGGAGTTGGTATGTTACGATTTTTAAAGAAAGATTTTTTGTATATTTTTACAGGATGCCCTATATTTTGACTTAACCCGCTAATTATTGGAGGATAAAATGGTTTCAAAATAGTCTCACTAAGAAAAAACATGGTATTATGAAAGATAAGTATCAAAAAAGAAGACGGGGGTAGTATTAGTGGATAAAAAGTTTAAGCGCATTGTTCTTGAAAACAGTGATTCAATTGTGCAGATGTGGCTTGAGAAGGTACGTGACTTGAAAGATGAGAATTATACAGCGAATATCGGAGACGAGCTCTACGAAAGCACAAACCGGGAATTTATAAATGTCATTTTTGCAAGTATACAGAACCAAGGTTCAAGTAATGAGGTTGAACAGTTTTCTGAGAAAATTATCAACCTGGGATGGCCGCTTAGCTACATTACAGATGGCTTACAGGTTTTCAGACGCGTGACGGTGGACTATATCTTATCTAATCTGGAGGATATGGATGATACCGAACAGATAAAAGGTGCGTTCCAAAGCGTAGATGACTGGGTAGAGCCGATTATTCGCCAGTTGGTAAATGAATATACAGGAAACTGGGAGCAGATCGTTTCCTTGCAGCGTGTAGCATTACAAGAATTATCAGCACCACTTATTCCAGTAATGGACAGGATTACAATCATGCCGCTGATCGGTACAATTGATACGGAACGTGCGAAACTAATTATGGAAAACTTGCTGCAAGGTACGATCAATCATAATTCAGAAGTTGTCCTTATTGATATTACAGGCGTCCCCGTTGTGGATACGATGGTTGCACATCATATTATTCAAGCAGCAGAAGCGGTTCATTTAATCGGCGCGAAATGTATCTTAGTTGGTATCCGTCCGGAAATCGCGCAAACGATTGTAAACTTAGGAATTGATCTAAGTGATTTTTCGACAAAGAGTTCATTGAAAAAAGGCTTTATGTCCGCATTAGAAATAACGAACCGGAGAATCGTTCCGCTTGAAGGAAAAAACAGAGAAGAACAGATAAAGAATATTGTTGATTCAATTTAAAGGGAGTGAGATCTTTGCGCATACCAATTCTTAAGCTGAATAATTATCTGTTGATATCGATTCAAACAGAAATTGATGATCAGACAGCGATACAGTTTCAAGAAGATTTATTGGATGAAATATATAAAACGGAGGCTTCTGGAGTGGTGATTGATTTAACATCTGTAGATATCATCGATTCATTCATTGCAAAAGTTCTGGGAGATGTTGTTACAATGTCAGATTTAATGGGGGCGAAAGTAGTTTTAACTGGAATTCAGCCTGCTGTTGCAATGACATTGATCGACTTAGGAATAAATATGCAAAATGTACCGACCGCATTAGATTTAGAACAGGGGCTTCTCAAACTCCACAAGGAATTGGGGGTATAATAGATGAATCCTCAGTCCTGTGTGAATATCAATAAAGAGTGGGATATTGTAGGAGCGCGTCAGCTTGGCAGAGAAATGGCTAAGGAAATTGGCTTTAGCACGGTTGACCAAGCTCGAATTGCGACCGCAATATCAGAACTCGCTCGAAATATATATTTATATGCCGAACAAGGAAAAATATCCTATGAAATAATCTATAATGATAGTAGAGCAGGGCTGTGTTTGATTGCTGAAGACGAGGGCCCGGGGATTTCTGATATTAGTCAAGTGATGAGAGATGGATTTACGACATCTGGAGGACTAGGGGCTGGATTACCTGGAGTGAAACGCTTGATGGATGAATTTGAAGTTTATTCCGAGGTAGGGAAAGGTACAACAATCAAAACGGTGAAGTGGCTACGTTAAGCTTTGAACGTCATACAGATAAGCATGAAGACTTATGGAGTGTTTGCTGCCGGCTTGCACTCCATCTTTATTATAAAGGGCAAGAGATAGATAGACGGGAATAGGGGGAATACAATGGAGAATTTTTTTAAGGAAAAAACGGACGAATATAAAAATCTGCTGGCTGAATACCTTGAACAACAAGATGAGAAAGCGCTCTACGGCGTTGAACTGGTCAGTAAAGCTCTCATCAAACACAATATCCTGCCAGAAGAGATTATCAACATACATATTAAAGCATTAAAAGAATTAGATCCGAATCTTTTCGTGGCATTCGAACATTCACTGGAATTCCTTTTAGAAGCGATGATATCTTATGGACTTGCTCATCAAGAAATTCAAACGCTCCGAGAACAGCAAATTGCTTTAAAATCGGAAATATCGGTTGCAGCGCAAATGCAGAAGACATTATTAAAAACGAAGAAGCCGGATGTACCTGGTCTTGATATTGGAGTTATTAGTGTACCAGCTAATCAAATGAATGGCGATTACTATAGCTTTTTGCAAAATGCCGATGGTACGATCGGAATTGCCATGGCTGACGTGATTGGAAAAGGCGTTCCGGCTGCACTATGTATGTCGATGATTAAATATACCTTGGATAGTCTGCCGAAAGAATCACTTCCTCCACCAGCCGTGCTTCATAATTTAAACCGGGTAGTGGAAAGAAATATTGAATCCAATATGTTCATTACGATGATGTATGCCGAGTATAATCCAGAGACAAGTAAGCTCGTTTATTCCTTTGCCGGTCATGAACCGGGATATTTTTACCGGGCTGCAGAAGACCAGTTTACAGAGTTTTCAACGTCAGGTCTTGTGCTTGGTGTCTCAGAGGAAGTTGAATTTGAACAAGCGGAAATTGAAATCGATGAAGGGGACATGGTCGTCTTGCTAACAGACGGTGTCACAGAGTGCCGGGATGGTGATCGATTCATTGAGATTGACGAAGTTCTTGATGTGATTCGACAATTTACTCATTTGTCCGCACAAGAAATGGTGCAGGAAGTATATCGTTATTTTGAGAGGTTACAGGATTTCCAGCTTCAAGATGATTTTAGTTTATTAATTTTACGAAAGACAGTTTAAGATTTACATCAACCGGGTATAAAAAGGTATGTGTCTACAATTCATGAATCCATACAATTATAATATATTATTCAGTTAGGGGGATTAACTTGAATCTTGAAATTACACTTACCGAAGAAGGAAACCAATCAATCATAGCACTTGCTGGAGAAATAGATGCATATACCGTTACAAATCTGAAGGAAACGTTCGACTCTGTAACGAAAAAAGAGGGCCAGGAGGTTATTGTTGATTTGGAGCATGTTACATACATGGATAGTACGGGTCTTGGCGTGTTCATTGGTGCTTTGAAGTCCACCAAAGAAAGTGATAGCGAGCTTAAGTTGGTGAATATTCAGGACCGCGTTTACCGTTTATTTCAAATTACCGGGTTGGATGAAATTATGGATGTCAAGGCAGCGATTAGAGGTGGAAATGAATAATGGAGAAGTTTGAGTTTGTTGAAATGACAATCCCGGCTAAAGCAGAATATATTGGTGTCATTCGATTAAGCTTATCAGGTATTGCAAATCGAATGGGCTTTTCTTACGAGAATATTGAAGACTTAAAAATTGCTATCTCAGAAGCAATTACAAATGCAGTCACCCATGCCTATGAAAAGGATGAAAAAGGTGAAATTCAGATCGGCTTCGGTATATACGAAGACCGGCTCGAAGTAATGGTTGCAGACCGAGGAATCAGCTTCGATGTAGAAGAGGTCCGGAAGAAAGCAGGTCCATATAAGAGATCAAAACCAGTAGAAGACCTGCAAGAAGGTGGGTTCGGTCTTTTCCTTATCGATGCACTAATGGACAAAGTAGAAATACATGATCATAGTGGGATTATTATCATTATGACTAAATATATAAATGAAGCAGAGGTGGGGCTAGATGGCGACCAAATCTCAACCACATCATAAAGGAAGAGATGAGGTATACCAATGGATAAAACATTTACAAGAAAACCCCACTGATGAACCGGTTCAGGAAAAGATTGTATTACGTTATAAAGACTTGGTTGGATCGATTGCAAGGAAATATTCGCGCAACAGTGTTATTTATGAAGATCTTGTACAAGTTGGAATGATCGGTCTTCTAGCCGCCGTGAGACGGTATGATGAATCGTACGGAAAATCATTTGAATCCTTTGCGATTCCAACAATTATTGGTGAAATTAAACGCTACTTGCGGGATAAAACATGGAGTGTCCATGTCCCAAGACGGATTAAGGAGCTTGGTCCAAAAATTAAGAAGGCAGTCGATGAGCTGATAAGAGTAAATCAGAAGTCTCCTACAGTTGAAGAAATTGCTGATTACCTGGAAGTTTCCGAAGAAGAAGTCCTCGAAACGATGGAAATGGGCAAGAGTTATAAAGCACTTTCCGTTGACCGCAAAGTAGAAGCAGATTCGGAAGGAAGTACAGTTGCTATATTAGATCTCGTTGGAAATGAAGATACGAGTTATGATACGATCGACCAGCGAATGATCCTTGAGAAAGTATTGCCGATTTTATCTGAGCGGGAACAGCTTATTTTACAGTACACGTATTTTGAAAATAAAAGCCAGAAGGAAACTGGTGAAATACTAGGTATTTCACAAATGCATGTATCGAGATTGCTTCGGAAAGCTTTATTGAAATTAAGAGAAGCGATCCAGGCAGAGCAATCTGAGGTGCTGGATTAAAATGATACAGTCAAAAGTACTTGTCTCTGTATATCAACAGCCAAAGCAAGGAAATACCTTTTGCGGAGATAGTTATTTCTATAATGAAACAGAGGATCATTTTATTTGCGCGATCGCAGACGGCCTTGGAAGCGGAGAGTACGCCATGGAATCTTCCCAGGCAGTCATTGATATCATTAAAGAGAATAATCACGTTAGTGTGGAAGAGCTTGTGAGAAGAAGCAATGAAATTTTATATGGAAAACGTGGAGTAGTCCTCGGTATCCTGAAGATCGATTTTCGGTCCGAGGCCTACTCTTTCTCCTCGATTGGGAACATTGGAATTATGACAGTGACCGATGATCGGGTGAAAAAACGCAATATCCCGAACTCCGGCTATCTGGCAGGGTATAAACGTTCTATTAAAGTGGAAAATTATAAGTTGAATAAAGGCACTAATTTTATTATGTTTTCAGATGGTGTGAAGGATAAAGAACTATCCCATTGTTATTTTACAGATAAAAATGTAAATGGCATTACAAAAGCTTACGAATTAACTTCAGCAACGACGCGTGACGACGATACAACTTTGATTGCAATGAGATATGCTTAATAAAAGTGAGAGAAACCGGTGCACAAGCGCCGGTTTTTTACGTAATGCTGATTTTTTCCTGGTGTAACCGTTCGTAAAACCCCACTGATTGAAGTTTCACTTTATATCCCGAATTCTGGTAAAATAGAGGAATAAGGAGGAAGATAGGACGATGAGTTATGACAGTGAATTATTTCAATTAGTTGCTAGTGAAACAAATATAAAAACGCCTGTTATTGAAAAAGTTATTGCTCTATTTGATGAGGGGAATACGGTGCCGTTTATAGCCCGGTACCGCAAAGAAATTACAGGTGGTCTCGATGAAGTAGAAATTAAGCTGATTCAAGATAAATGGAACTATGCTCTCCAGTTATCCGGGAGAAAGGAAGAAGTTCTGCGCATCATTGAGGAACAAGGAAAGTTAACGAAAGAATTGGCTTCAGAAATTAAATCTGCAACCCAGCTGCAACGGGTGGAAGATTTGTATCGGCCATATAAACAGAAACGAAGGACGCGAGCGACAAAAGCGAAGGAGAAAGGACTTGAACCTCTTGCTATTTTTATTTGGGAGCAAGGGGATATCGATTTACATAAAGAGGCGGAAAACTATTTATCCGAAGAGCATGAATTAACTAACGTGGCAGAAGTGCTAGAAGGAGCAAATGACATTATCGCTGAATGGATTTCTGATATTCCTGAGCACCGAGAATATATCCGTGATGAAACATGGAAGCGAGGGATGGTTATTTCGGAAGTGAAAGATGAAAATCTTGATGAGAAGAAAGTGTATGAAATGTATTATGAGTATGAAGAAAATATTCGTTCGCTCGTATCTCATCGAATTCTTGCTCTTAATCGCGGAGAGAAAGAAGATGTTCTAAAAGTATCCGTCCAGCCGCCAATCGAAAAGATTATTGATTACTTGAACCGAAAAACATTGAAGCGTTCTACAACTGGCACGCTTGCTGAGTTTTTAAAGCAGGCAGTGGAAGATAGTTATAAACGGTTGATCCAAGCCTCGATTGATAGAGAAATCCGCAATGCATTGACTGAAAAAGCGGGGGAACAGGCAATTGATGTCTTTGCAGTCAATTTGAAAAATCTCCTTCTTCAGCCGCCATTAAAAGGTAGAACAATCCTTGGAATCGATCCGGCATTCCGGACGGGATGTAAGTTAGCTTTAGTTGATGAGACAGGAAGAGTACACGACGTCTCTGTGATTTATCCAACAGCTCCCAGACTAGATGTGAAAGGCGCAGAGAAGACAGTCCTTCATTTTATTGAAAAATATAAAGTGGAATTAATCGCAATAGGGAATGGTACGGCATCCCGGGAGACCGAGCAATTTGTTTCCGATACGATTCAACATCATAAACTGGAAATACCATATATCATTGTAAATGAAGCCGGAGCAAGTGTGTATTCTGCATCAGAACTTGCACGAGAAGAGTTTCCTGATTTACAAGTGGAGGAGCGGAGTGCTGCTTCAATCGCGCGCCGTGTTCAAGATCCATTAGCAGAACTCGTGAAGATTGATCCGAAGTCGATTGGGGTCGGTCAATACCAGCATGATGTCGGTCAGAAAGCTTTGAATGAGTCGCTTACGTTTGTCGTAGAAACAGCTGTTAACCAAGTAGGAGTTAACGTAAATACCGCGTCTATTTCTTTATTACAATATGTATCCGGACTAAGCAAAACCGTTGCAAATAATATTGTGAAAAGAAGAAACGAAGAAGGGAAATTCACGAATCGGAAACAGTTGAAGAAGATACCGCGGCTTGGGGCTAAAACATATGAACAAGCGATTGGTTTCTTGCGGATTATTGATGGAGAACACCCGCTTGACCGGACACCGATTCACCCAGAGAGCTATAAATCCACAGAAGAACTGCTGGAATTATTAGGCTACACATTTAAAGATATCGGTACAGATGAATTACGCGAAAAGTTCAAGGCAATCAATTTAAAAGAGGTTGCTGATGAACTGGCTATCGGTGAACCAACACTAAAGGATATTATCGATGCATTAAGCCGTCCGGAAAGGGATCCGCGTGATGATTTCCCGCAGCCATTATTGAAGCAGAACGTTTTATCTCTTGAAGATTTGAAACCAGGAATGGAGATGCAGGGTACCGTTCGCAACGTTGTCGATTTTGGTGTCTTTGTCGATATCGGAGTTAAACAAGACGGGCTTGTCCATATTTCTAAAATGTCCACTAAATTTGTGAAGCATCCAATGGACATTGCTTCTGTCGGGGATGTTGTGACGGTTTGGGTGGAAAATGTTGATGAACAAAAGGGCCGTATTGCTCTTTCTATGGTAAAGAACTAAAAAACTGCTGGGAGCAATTGATGCTTCCCAGCAGTTTTTTTTAGTTCTTCATCTACGTCCAGTGGCAACATCGAACTGCCTTCCATCTCGGGGAGATAGTCCGTACGTCGCTACGACGCACAGGATGGATGCGCTAGTACAGGCATTGCGGGATAACCTGCGTACTTAAGCCTGTAAGGGCGTTTCAGCTTTAAAATTTACTCTTTATCAACAGCTGCTTCTACTTCGCTTAGAGAGATACCGAGTGCTTTTGCTACTCCTTCTCCGTAAGCCGGATCAGCTTTGTAGCAGTTGACGATATGTCTTAACTGTACATCTTTAGATACGCCGTCCATGTTTCTTGCAGTGTTTTCGAATAGACGTTGTTGTGCTTCAGGTGACTGAAGACGGAATAGCTTACCAGGCTGCTCGAAGAAGTTCTCATCTTGTTCATCGAAGTCCCAGTAGTTTGCGTCTCCGCCAAGCTCTAACGCTGGCTCCTGATGCTCTGGACTGTCTTCCCACTGGCCATAGCTGTTCGGGTTGTATGATACATGCCCACCTTGATATGGAACGACGCGCATTGCACCATCACGGTGGTATGGATGGAAGTTCTCAACGTTTTTCGGGTAGTTAACTGGAATTTGCCAGTGGTTCACACCGAGGCGGTAACGTTGTGTATCACCGTAAGAGAATAGTCTTCCTTGAAGCATTCTATCTGGTGAGAATCCAATACCAGGTACAATGTTAGTTGGAGCGAATGCTGCTTGCTCAACTTCTTCAAAGTAGTTTTGCGGGTTACGGTTTAACTCTAATTCACCAACTTCGATTAGCGGGTAGTCACCTTTATACCATACTTTAGTTAAGTCGAATGGGTTATCCGAATGGTTTTTCGCTTGTTCATCTGTCATGACTTGGATGTACATTTTCCATTTCGGATTTTCGCCGCGATCGATTGCTTCGCGTAAGTCACGGATACTGCTGTCACGATCTTTAGCAATTACTGCTTCCGCTTCTTCATCCGTTAGGTTCTCTATACCTTGCTCGGAATAGAAGTGGAATTTAACCCAATGACGCTCGTTATCAGCGTTGAACATGCTGTACGTATGGCTTCCGAATAGATGCATATGTCTGAAGTCTTTCGGAATACCACGGTCAGTCATAATGATTGTTACTTGGTGTAATGCTTCTGGAAGGCTGCTCCAGAAATCCCAGTTCGCTTGTGCGTTATGCAAGTTAGTTACTGGGTCTTTCTTCACGACGTGGTTTAAGTCAGGGAAACGCTTAGGATCTCTGAAGAAGAATACAGGAGTGTTGTTACCTACTAAATCCCAGTTACCTTCTTCTGTGTAGAATTTCAAAGCTGCTCCGCGAATATCACGTTCAGCGTCAGCCGCGCCACGTTCACCAGCTACAGTAGAGAAACGGGCGAACATTTCCGTTTTCTTACCAACTTCAGAGAAAATTTTAGCTTTGGTATACTTTGTGATGTCGTTTGTTACGGTAAGTGTTCCGTAAGCACCGCCACCTTTAGCATGCATACGACGCTCTGGAATAACTTCTCTATCAAAATGCGCTAGTTTCTCTAAAAACCAAAAGTCTTCCATCAATAATGGACCACGAGGGCCAGCTGTTTTGGAATCATAATCATTAGGAACTGGTGCACCAAAAGCAGTGGTCATTTTTGTATTCTTTTTGTTGTTTTCCATACTTTTATTTCCTCCCTGTTCTTTTAACTACAATTATTATAATAACACAATCATTAGCAGATTACTATTAATATAGCTTAATATTTACATGTACGAAATATGAAACACGTCAATTAATGCTAAGCTACGCAATTGAGTGGAAATAACAGATTATTCCCACGAGAGGGGAAAGAGGAGGTGGTTTTTTGATTATTCCATCGCTTTTTCTCAATTAATAAACTTAAATGAGAAAAAAGGGGTTATAAACGAATGACTGCAATCTATTAATAGCCATCTATCTGTATATCTTATACTAGAATTAATTAGAATAACAATAAACTTGCTTATCAATAAGGAAGATGCAAAAGTTGCGATGAAGTATTATGATATAATAGGAGAAAACTAGGATAGTAAGGAAGTTATTTATGTTGATGAGTAATCAAAAATTAAAGGAATTGGTCAACAGGTTGTCGGTTACTTTTTTCGACAAACCATTTAAAGACCATGTGCGGTTCAATCATAGGCTTCGAACAACGGGCGGAAGATATTTACCAGCAAAGCGACTAATTGAACTAAATCCAAAATATGCCCTAGAAATGGGGGATGCTGAATTTCATGGTATTATCAAACATGAATTATGCCACTACCATTTACATATTGAAGGAAAAGGATATAAGCATGGTGATCGGGATTTTAAAGAGCTACTAAAGGAGACGGGATCTCCCCGGCATTGTAATCCCCTTCCGTCTGAAGTCAATTCTTTTAAATATAAATATGAATGTTCTTATTGCCATAGGTTATATAAAAGGAAACGCAGAATCGATACGAAGAAATATGTCTGTGGAAAATGTAAAGGAAAATTAGTTGCTATATAATAGGAACAAACTGAAAAACGGTCGTTTTCCTCCAACGGCTCTTCAGCAGTAAAACATGAAACTTGTAAAAATACGTTGACGAAATGTAAAAACCATGTTAAATTATATAAGCTGACATTTTCGGTCGTGCCGAATTGTTCGTTTAAAACTCTTGAAAAAGTAGTTGACAAGCAGTAGGAAATAGGGTATTATACTTCTCGTTGACATTATTTAGCAGTTCAAACATTCCACAGTAGCTCAGTGGTAGAGCAATCGGCTGTTAACCGATCGGTCGTAGGTTCGAATCCTACCTGTGGAGCCATACGGAGAAGTACTCAAGAGGCTGAAGAGGCGCCCCTGCTAAGGGTGTAGGTCGGTTTTGCCGGCGCGAGGGTTCAAATCCCTCCTTCTCCGCCATCCTAACATGGCCCGTTGGTCAAGCGGTTAAGACACCGCCCTTTCACGGCGGTAACACGGGTTCGAATCCCGTACGGGTCATCTTTTTAGTGAAAGGTGAAAATGGGTCCGGTAGTTCAGTTGGTTAGAATGCCTGCCTGTCACGCAGGAGGTCGCGGGTTCGAGTCCCGTCCGGACCGCCATCTGATGTTGGGCTATAGCCAAGCGGTAAGGCAACGGGTTTTGGTCCCGTCATTCCTAGGTTCGAATCCTAGTAGCCCAGCCATTTTTCCTGAAAAATCCGAGTATCGGTTGGCATTCATTTAAAATAAAACAATAGATATTTATGATGCGGTCGTGGCGGAATGGCAGACGCGCTAGGTTGAGGGCCTAGTGGGAGTTAAATCCCGTGGAGGTTCAAGTCCTCTTGACCGCACTTTTTTTATTTCTACCATATAATAATGTATAATAATGTGGAAAAACTGCGCCCGTAGCTCAATTGGATAGAGCGTTTGACTACGGATCAAAAGGTTAGGGGTTCGACTCCTCTCGGGCGCGTTGGTCGGCGGGAAGTAGCTCAGCTTGGTAGAGCACTTGGTTTGGGACCAAGGGGCCGCAGGTTCAAATCCTGTCTTCCCGACCATATTTAATCATGCGGGTGTAGTTTAGTGGTAAAACCTCAGCCTTCCAAGCTGATGATGAGGGTTCGATTCCCTTCACCCGCTCCATTATTTAAAAAAAGGGGCCTGTAGCTCAGCTGGTTAGAGCGCACGCCTGATAAGCGTGAGGTCGGTGGTTCGAGTCCACTCAGGCCCATCCATCCCTTTTGATGAGTCAACACTTTTTCGCAAAAAAGTGTTGACATAAAAAGAAAAGGATGATATTATATAAAAGTTGCCTCGTGAGCGAGGTGAACAAAAATTTGCTCTTTGAAAACTGAACAAAACAACCAGTATGAAAAAGAGGTAAGAAGTAAAACGTTGGATTGATCTAACGAAAGCTTTTTATCCCTGAATCAATTTTTGAAGCTAAGAATAGATGACGGTGTC
>NZ_JAKNRA010000014.1:0-82653 GCF_022213125.1 Oceanobacillus alkalisoli
TATGGAATTTTATAATGAAGAACGATACCAAACGAAATTAAACAGCCTAACACCGTTAGAATATCGGTACCAGGCTGCGGCATAGATTTTTATTTTTTTACTGTCCACTTGACAGGGCGCAGTTCACTGACCCCCGTGTCTCACTTCGTTTAAAATAATTCTTCTTCGAGTTTAGTGCGGTTGACGATGATGTTGTTTTTTTTGTTTGTTTCGATTAGGTTGTTCTTTTTGAGTAGTGTTAGTGTTCTGCTGACGGTTTCCCGGCTCGTGCCGATCATATTTGCCAATTCTTTATTCGTGAATTGAGTTGTGATTTTGTATTGTTCTTCACTCAGTTGTTTTCCGTGGCTGTTTGTTAGGTGGATTAACAATAGGATGATTTGTTCATAGGTGTTGTGGAGAATTTGTTCTTCTAAACGGTTCTGCAGGTCCACGATAATATCTCCAAGCACACGAAATACTTTGACACTTACCCGTGGATTGGCAATAAGAAATTCTTCAAACTGATGAATTGGAATATAGACGAGAGTCGCTTCTTCTAATACTTCAGCATGGGCCGGATAATTATCGTTCCGGAAAAATCCTTGATGCGGAAACATTTGGTTTTCACCAAGCACGTTAATGATTTGTTCTTTTCCTTGCAAATCAGTCCGATATATTTTAATTTTTCCATCCAGGATAAAGTAAACATTCGTTAAAGGCTCTCCCTGCATGAAAAGGTGACACCCTTGCCGGTATAAGCGATTCCGCGCAATATCAAGCACTGGTTCCATTTCCGAATCTGTTAAATTTTTAAATAAAGGAAAGCGCTGTAATAATTTTTTTGCGGAATTTAGATTCATGTTATTCCCTCTCTAAAAGTAGATGTATTGTTCTAGTCCATTCTTTTTCACAATCTTTATTCTATCATACCCTTAATTGAATGATGTGAGCAAAATCACAGAAAAATGTGTTTATGATCACTACTTAACAATGAGTATTAATATATGATGAATATAGTAAAACAAGAACATACATTTAAAAATATCGGAGGTATTCAAGATGAATAAAATAAGCTGTAGTGTGAAAGTTCATGCTCCTGATATCCCCCCAAAAAGTCGTCATATTCGTATATTCTGGGCATTTGATAAACTTGAAGCTGGTGAGTGTATGCAACTTACGAATGACCATGATCCGAAACCATTATATTATCAATTTTTGATCGAACGTGAAGGAGAATTCACCTGGAAATACATGGAGGAAGGGCCCGATCTTTGGCGAGTTATCATCGGTAAAAAAGAATAAACGGCAAGAGGCACTCTTTTGAATAAATTGGAACTTCAATCAGTTGGTTTTTTTCTTCATCCCACTGATTGTTAGTTGAACAAACTTTAGGTGGTAGCTCACGTTTCTTCACACCCAAACTTTTCTTGAAGACCCTAAATTTTAGGTGGGAGTTTACGGACGGTTACCCTAGGATATACCGTTCGATGGATGGAGTGCTTTTTGTATGCGTGGATATCGCAGGGTTTTCGCTAGATTAGCTTGGAGGAAGTCTCGTTATGTATGCTATAATTATAGGAAACAGGGGGTGTCGGAATGTTTGAAAGAAAGTCGATCCAATTAGAGGAAGCGATTACACGTTTAATGAAATTTGCGCATCCGGGTGAGATGGAGCACCTTTCCCTGCTTGATGCATTGGGTTTTTATTTGGCGGAGGACTTAGTTGCCGATTATCCAATTCCACCATTTGACCGCTCGCCCTATGATGGGTTTGCCGTATGTTCAATCGATACCGTCAAAGCCACAACACATTCCCCGAGCATATTGAAGGTTGTCGGAGAAATTGCTGCGGGTCAAGTGTTTTCTGGAACCGTCAGGAAAAATGAAGCAGTCCGGATTATGACCGGCGCAGCAATTCCGGAAGGCTGTGACGCCGTTGTTATGATTGAAGCGGTAAAAGAAGTAAGGATAGGTGATGAGCCTCATATCCAGGTTCGGAGACCATTGCGGACGAATCAGAACATTTCCATTAGGGGAGAAGATGTGCGGCAAGGTAAGGTGATTGCCGAAGCGGGGAAATATATTAACCCAGGTTTTATTGCATTGCTTGCAACATTTGGTTACGAACAAGTTCCAGTCAGAAAGAAGCCGGTGGCAGGCATTATTGTTACAGGAAGTGAACTGCTGGATCCGGGCGAACCGCTCGAACAAGGGAAAATCAGAAATAGTAACGGCTACATGATTCATGCCCAAGCACTCCGAGTAGGAGCGGAAGCAGTATATCACGGGAAATTAAGTGATGATCTGGAAGTTAATTTTAAAAGTATTGCAACGAATTTGGAAAAAAGCGATATCCTGATTACGACAGGTGGAGTCTCTGTCGGTGATTATGATCATATGCCAGAGATTTTCAAACGACTTGGTGCGAATGTGCTCTTTAATAAGATCGGCATGCGCCCGGGGAGTGTAACGACAGTGGCGGAAAAGGACGGGAAGCTCATCTTCGCTTTGTCAGGGAATCCATCTGCCTGTTACGTCGGTTTTGAACTTCTTGCACGACCATTCATCCGAGCCATTTCAGGTGCGAGTCACCCATTTTCCCCGCGAGTAACAGCTATTCTTGGTAAGGACTTTTTAAAAAAGAATCCATTTGATCGTTTCGTTCGTGGCAAGCTCGACTGGAAGGATGGTATGCTCTTTGCAACACCACTTGGATTGGATAAATCAGGTGTTGTTTCTTCTCTTGGTGATGCGGATTGTTTGATCGTTTTCTTGAAGGGGAAGAAAGAATCGGAAAAAGGGGAGCAGGTGGAAGTTATTTTGTTAGATTACGAAGAAAGTGTTTCAGTGGGGGAATTTTCAAGCGGGTAGAGGATGTTGGATGTGACAGAAAAACTACAAGCGAATAAAAAACAAACATTCCTCACCGATATCAAATTACTTATTAAATTTAAAGTCATGATTGCG
Source organism: Oceanobacillus alkalisoli (assembly GCF_022213125.1). Taxonomy (NCBI): domain Bacteria; kingdom Bacillati; phylum Bacillota; class Bacilli; order Caryophanales; family Bacillaceae; genus Oceanobacillus; species Oceanobacillus alkalisoli. Next base: position 2,950 of record NZ_JAKNRA010000014.1, read on the forward strand.
AACGTCTTACCGGTAATCGCCGGCCTTTGGCTCGTAATGCAGTTCGAAGATATTCCGCTATCTGGAAATTGGGGAGTTGTATTACTGACGATAAGCGGCAGTACGTTAGTCATTATCGGGGCATTAGTCATTAATAATTGGTATGACACAGATATTGATACAGTAATGGACCGGACAAAATCAAGGCCAACTGTAACGGGGAATATCCCTCTCACGACTGTATTATTTATCGGTTGGGGAGTATCGACACTCGGCTTTATTCTATTATTTTTCACAAATTGGGAAGTTATGATTTACTCCATTCTCGGTTGGTTTATCTATGTTTTTCCCTATACGATGTGGACGAAGAGGAAATTTACGTGGAATACAATAATTGGCAGTATCTCAGGGGCTGTAACGCCGCTAATCGGATGGACGGTTTTCGCTACAGGCTGGCATATTGTCCCAATCACCTATGCTCTCATTCTATTTTTCTGGCAAATGCCACATACATATGTTATTGCAATTAGGAAGTTTAAGGAATACAAAGCAGCGGGGGTAGCAATGCTTCCAGTGGTGAAGGGAATGCAAGTGACGAAGCGAATGATGCTCATCTATTGCCTCTGTCTTTTGCCGCTTCCATTCATGCTCCACTCCCTAGGTTCGTTCTATGTAGCCGTTGTTACCATCTTAACTATCATCTGGGTCATCTTAATCATTCGCGGTTTTTTTGTGAAAGATGACTTAAAATGGGCCCAACAAAACTTCCTATTCTCCGTTAACTACCTGTTGATTGTTTTTCTGTTAGCGATGATTGTAACGGTATAAAAAATAACACAACTCTCAGGGATAATTGCTTTCATTCAGCGTAATTGTTTGCTCATTAGTTTGAAAGACTCTCTAATCGCCGTTCAGTTGCCCGGTGGACGGATGCGCATCCTTAGGCACTGCTAGAGCTCCTCGGGCTGAGCACTAAGGGGTCTCCAGGCTCGTGCTTTTCCCGCAGGAGTCACCGTCCACCGGGCAACTGAACTGGTAGTGATGATTATTTTAAATACAAATTATTCCTGCATGATAACGATTATACCTTTTCAGTACATTAAATAGTGATCCCAATATGGTCATTCCTGGTAGCAGTCCAGACACTCGAGACTCCTGCGGGAGGATAGGCCTGGCGAGACCCCGCGGCGCGATAGCGCGAGGAGGCTTGCCGGCCGCTCAGCAGGTGCGAGAGGTGTCTGGACTGCGGACTTCCAAGAGAAAGTTTCGGACACTTACGCTGTATGGAAGTGACAAGTGGTTACTCTTCCGTTTCTTTATAAAATATGGTTTGGATGAAGTAGAAGAAGATGCCGCCTGCGAGGAAGACGAATCCCCAGCCAAGTGTTTTTTGTTCTACAATGAGGTAGTTGTTACATAATTGAGTAGGCGCAGCAATATATAGAACAGCCATCGCCGCGAAAATAGCACTAATAATAATATAAACTGCATTTTTCACGCGGACACTAACTTTAACCCAGCTATCCCTTAATGGAACACCAGCTAAAAACGGCAAACTAATAAACTTAAAAATTTCCACCGCTGGGATCGTTAAAGCTTCGTCCATCGTACGGGGAATCATCCAATAGATAGCAATAATCATATTAAGATTCCTGGAATACCATTCCCATTCCATTTCTCAAAAAAGTGAGGAAACTTCTTTTGGAAGAAAGGTGTCATGAGTACACCCGCAATGAGGAAGAAAGGCATTTGCATATGCATATGGATTGCCATAATAGACTCCGCGAGGGTTACAACCGGTGGCAAAATAAGAAAGATGAATAGTGCTAAACCATAAATGGGCTGTCTCATTATAAATCACTCGCTTCCTCTTTTAAAATAGATAATAAATTATCACTCGCTGTACCAATCTCGATATAATCCATCACTTCAATCAGAATTCCATTCGGGTCGACGAGATAGAATGCTGAATTATGTTGGAAATGTCCATATCCGTCGGGAATGACGATGACACCGAAATCATCGAGCAGGGCGTTTAGTTCCATTTCATCGGTAATTCTTGCCATTCGCCACGTTTCCCCGTCGCTGCCAAAGTAGGCACGGTATTTCTCCAATGTGTCAGGATCGAAACTAATGCTCATAAATACGATGTCTTCACCGACGTATTCTTCCGAGATGGAGTTATAAACTTGTGCTAGGTTCATTTCGAGTTCTGGATAGACATCGGTACATGCAGTGTAAATGAAGGTAAGCATTACGTATTTTCCTGCGAATTCAGAAAAAGGATAGACGCGTTCTTTACTGTCCTCGAGTGTCACTTCAGGGAATACAGGTTGTTCTTCCATGACTCTTTAGGAACTCGTGCGCTAACTAGAGTTCATTCTGCATTTTCTTTCGTTCTAGCCAGCTTTTTATTGGTCGCTAAAATGACATGTAGATTATCACTTGGTTTTCATAGAACTTTTGGCGTTACCTGTTATTTCTTATCTCTAGTGTACAGCGAAGATTCTGCTGCCTGTGTGATGTAAATCACTTGTAAGCTGTGACTTCGAACACGAATAAGAGGTCTTTGTGACAAAATGATGACGTCAGAAGAAAAAGTGGTTGAAATAATCGTGTAAGCAGTTCTTCTTGGATGAATCTCATTGAGACTTCATTTCGTAGTATAATAGAAGTTATACATAAGGAAAGGTTGATTCCATGTGGAGAAATATTCAGAAGTACTATCCGCCTGCACTTGATCTGCTAACATTCAGTATGATGTTCGGCATGATTATTTACGTCTTCTTTTCTTTCGGCAAGCTGCCGCCGGAGATTCCAATTCATTTTAATATTGCAGGACAAGCGGATGGTTGGGGGCATAAGGGGGCTTTATTCGGCTTGATATTGCTTAACTTCCATACAGTCTTGCTTTGCTTCGTGTTGAATTATTTTTTAATCATTCGTTCCGAAAATAAGGCAGACAGTCTGCAATTCATGAATATTCCCTTTTTGAAAAAGGAAGAATTAACAGAGGGTGAGATTCATACTGTAAAGCAACATACTGCGAGAATGCTGGCAGTTTCTAATTTAGTTATCAATCTGATGTTTGCAAGTATTTACTACGATATTATTCAAAATGCACTAGGGAAAGAAAATGGACTTGGTTTCGGTGTAGAAATCATGATCATTCTTATCTTCGTTCCTTTTGTCTACTATTTCTGGAAAATTTATCACGATTTAAAAATAGGACCATTTAGGAAGCGCAACTGAATGGTTCGTTCTATTGACAAAAACCAAGTAAACATATGTAGTTAACTAGGTAACTAATTTCAGAAGAGGAGGATTTCGTGAAGGTAAATTTCTTTCATCAGCAGCTTCAGTTCAGCAGGGCATTTAAGAAAGCATTGAATAAGCAACTTTCAGAAGCCGGGCTATTTCATTCGCAATGGCTCGTTTTATATTGCATTAAAAAGCAACAACCAGTGCCCCTTGTTGAAATCAGCAATTATCTCGATGTCGAAAAACCGACTATTAGCCGTACAATCAAAAGGCTGGAAGAACAAAAGTTAGTCGAAGCCGTTCCGGGCGCAGATAAAAGAGAGCGTCGCATTTGTTTAACAGAGACAGGTGAAAACAGCTATGAAAAAGGTCAGGAAATTGTCTTTCAATTTGAGAAGAAACTAGCAGCAGAAATCTCGGAAGCTGATATGGAAACAACGTTAAACACAATTCTATCTTTGAAAAATAAACTTAAAAAGGAGGAGATAAATTGACAAAGCGTGAAAAATTATGGACAAAAGACTTTATTATGGTATCCACAACCAACTTTCTTCTATTTGTTTCCTTCTATATTTTAATGGTGACCCTAGCCATGTACTCCATTGAACAATTTAATGTTTCGGGAAGTATTGCAGGTCTGGCATCAAGTATTTTCGTACTTGGTGCTGTTTTAGTTCGTCCGGTGGCAGGGAACTTGATTGCAACAGTCGGGCGGAAGAAGTTACTAATATTCGGGCTAGCGCTGTTTCTTGTCATGGCACTTGTTTATTTCCCGGTTAATACAATCGCCTGGATGCTCTTAATCCGGTTTGTTCACGGGTTTGCATTCGGTATTACAACAACTGCAACGGGAACAATTGCGGTCGATGTCATTCCGCCGAGCAGACGCGGGGAAGGACTGGGGTACTTTGCGACAAGTAATAACCTTGCGATGGCAATTGGCCCGTTTGTTGGTTTAATAACCTTGCAATATTTAAGTCAGGATATGATTTTTGTTATCACAACTGGGATGTCAATTATCGCACTAGTAACTGCGCTATTTATGAATGTTCCGGAAATCGAAAGTAAATATCTTGAAAAAGAGAAACGGCAGAAAAGATTTAAACTTAGTGATTACTTTGAGGGGAGCGCACTCCCGATTTCTATTTTTATGCTCATCGTTGGGGTCGCCAACTCAAGTATTCTATCCTTTATCAGTACGTATGCGGTAGAAATTAATCTTGTCGACGCGGCAAGCTTTTTCTTTGTCATGTATGCCGTGTTTCTCCTTCTGTCACGCCCTGTGACGGGGAGAATGTATGATGAAAAAGGTGAAAATAGTGTCATGTATCCATCGATTGCTTTGTTTGGGATTGGATTAGTCATTCTTAGTCAGGCGAGTAATGGCATCTTCTTGCTTATCGCTGGAGCAATCATTGGGGTCGGCTTTGGAACTTTACAATCAAGTGCTCAAACGATTGCAGTGAGTACAGTACCACACCAACGGGTTGGACTTGCAACTGCAACCTTCTTCACGTTTTATGACCTTGGAATGGGGATTGGCCCATTCTTACTCGGTTATCTCATTCGAGTCACTGGTTTCCGTGGACTTTATTTAGCGATGAGTGTCATTGCATTCCTAGCTTTACCGATTTATTATTTTTTGCATGGAAGGAAAAAAGCCGAAGTAAAACAAACTGCTTAATCGCGCACGTCCTACTTGTAGCATCATGCTTAACCCTTTATAATTAAGAAAAGAAAATCAGCAAATTATAAAGGGTGTGGATGATGGGAAAGCGAATTTTTTACTTTTTGTTAACAAACGTTCTAGTCCTACTTACGATTAGTATCATCGTTAATTTAATACCAGGGGGATTGAATTATTTAAATGCCCAGGGTGGAATTGACTTCGGTACCTTGCTTATCCTAAGTGCGATCATCGGGTTTACCGGTTCTTTTATATCTCTGTTGATCTCACGCTGGATGGCGAAGCGGATGATGGGGGTTCGGGTTATCAATCCTGACCAGCCAGCTACTGCTTTTGAGCAGGAACTTGTTGAAAGAGTTCACCGTTTATCAAGGGCAGCGGGCTTAACGTATATGCCTGAGGTTGGAGTTTATGATTCACCCGAAGTGAATGCTTTTGCGACCGGTCCATCTAAGAAACGATCGCTTGTCGCTGTTTCAACTGGTTTAATGGAAGAAATGGATGATGATGCGATTGAAGGGGTACTGGCCCATGAGGTCGCCCATATTGCAAACGGTGATATGGTGACAATGACCTTGCTGCAAGGTGTCGTAAACACATTCGTTGTATTTCTTGCACGGATTGCTGCGTTTATCGCATCGCGTTTTGCAAGAGAAGAAATTGCTCCGCTTGTTCATTTCATCGCGATTATTGTTTTTCAACTTGTATTTTCCATTTTAGGAAGCCTTGTTGTCTTCGCCTATTCCCGTCACAGGGAGTTTCATGCAGACCGAGGCGGGGCAGATCTTGCAGGCAGAGATAAGATGAGGCATGCGCTTGAGTCATTGCGCGCTTATAGTGACCGTATTAAAACAGAAGATGACACATCGATTGCCACGCTTAAAATTAATGGCAAGAAAAAATCGAATATCTTCTCGACACATCCGGATTTGGATGAAAGAATAAGACGTTTACAATAATTAGAATGGCATGTTCAGAAAAAGTCTGGATGTGCCATTCTTTTATATTTATTTTATCCAGGTGTAACTATCCGTAAAGCTCCCACTGATTGAAGTTTCACTTTATACGTCTGAAGTTGTAGCTGGAATTCGGGCCCTGGGTCTAGTGACAAGGGAAAGGGAAGGTGCTATACTTTATTTGCTATCATTTGTTGAATGGTAATATTTAATGTATGGTACTATATAATATATAATACCTAAATACACCGAGGAGTGAGCGGGTTGAATGTACAATTTAAAAAAGGTGTGCTCGAGTTATGTGTACTCGTTTTGCTAGATAAGAAGGAACAGTATGGTTATGAGCTCGTACAGCATATTTCGAATCAGATAGAAATATCGGAAGGAGCCGTTTACCCGTTGTTAAGGCGCTTTACAAAGGAAGGATATACGACAACTTATTTACAAGAGTCATCGGAAGGCCCACCTCGGAAATATTATAAACTAACAGTAGAAGGAAATGATTATCTGCAGGAGTTACTGAAGGAATGGCGGATGTTTACAGAAGGCGTTAACCATTTGATAGAAGGACGATGAATCAAGGACAATTTTTAAGCAGGTTGGGGAAAGCAATCCTAACACTCACGCCAGCTGAGCGGGATGATATTTTGTATGATTACGAGGAATATTTTTCAATTGGAATTGCGGATGGCAAAACAGAAGAAGAAATCAGTGCTTCACTCGGCTCTCCTGAACAAATCGGAAAAGAACTAAGAGCAGTCCATTATGTGGACGCTGTTCAGGATACGGTACAACGATAAACTTTTTTTCGCGCCTTTTGGGCAGTCATCTCTTTAAGCTTCTTTAATCTGTTGATTGTTGCGGGTCCGCTTATCGCACTTGCCGCATTGCTATTCTTGAATTGGAAGAGGAAGAGGGGCGGGAAGGTATCACGAACGATATCGCCGATCAATCGGTTTACGTTGATGACGTTACTTTTGGATATGATGAAGGAGAGTCAGTGCTTGTCAACATTACGTTTGAAGCACATCCGGGGGAGATGGTCGCTTTTGCCGGGCCGAGTGGTGGGAAAACAACTTTATTCTGCTTGCTTGAGCGTTTCTATGAACCGGCTTATGGAGAAATTCGAATTGGGGATACACCAATTCGTGAACTATCGCTTGCATCATGGCGCCAACAAATCGGTTATGTGTCCCAGGAAAGCGCGATGATGGCTGGAACAATTCGGGATAATCTTACCTATGGCTTGGATAATGCGAAGAAAATTCCGGATGAACGTCTATGGAAGGTCACGGAGATGGCCTATGCAGATACATTCATTCGGAGTTTTCCAGAAGGTTTAGCAACAGAAGTCGGAGAGCGCGGGGTGAAGCTCTCCGGTGGTCAGAGACAACGAATTAATATTGCGCGTGCTTTCTTAAGAGATCCGAAAATCTTAATGCTCGATGAAGCAACGGCAACTCTTGATAGCCAGTCGGAGCATGCTGTCCAACAAGCCCTTTCCCGTCTAATGAAAGGACGCACGACTTTTGTGATTGCCCATAGACTATCGACCATCGTGGATGCAAATAAAATTATTTTTATTGAAAAAGGGAAGATAACTGGGTCAGGCACTCATGAGGAACTGATTGCAACACACCATTTATACCGGAAATTTGCTGAGCAGCAATTGAATTAATGAATTTCATAATACGTATTTAATGCTTCACGATCACCGTATGTAGTTGAGTTGGTTCGTTCCCAACTACATATGGTGATGGAAAAGCCGACTTTGGTAATTATGAAATTCATTCGAATGATTAGAAATACCAACCAAGAAAAATTATCTTGGTTGGTTATTTTTTTTGACTTGCAAATAATTCCCAATAATCATATAATTGGTATTGAGTATGCATTTAGGACTAGTGAAAATTACTCATTATACATGGAAAGGGAGTCTTACAAATGGAGTCAGTTCTAACAGCTTACACAATTAAAGAAAATGTTAACGCACTTCTTCCTGGTAGGAGCACGGACTATAACACCATTGTTTTAACCCCTAAAGAAAAACTCTACATAAAAATGTCCCCGCTCAAAATCATCAAAGAAAGTTGTTCCAAAAGCTTTTTAACGTACGAAGGGAGTTTAGCGGTGATTAGAAAAAAACTGGGAATTCAATATAAAGTACCGTTACCAATCAATACAGCCCTCGGCATCTATGCATTTCCTACCATGTCATCAACACACCCAGACTGCATTTGGCTATTTGACCATCGCATCAAATGGATTGAAGATATTAGCCAAAAGAGTAAAAAATTTAAATCAAAAGTCCACTTTATTGATGGAACTTCCTTGTCGCTTACGGTATCTACCTACACACTAAACGAGCAAAGGCGCCGAGTAAAACTATGCATAGATAAATTTGAAGCAGAACAAACATTGAGCTGATGAAAATCTGGGCAGCTTGACTTGGTGGCAACCCCTAAAAGTTAGAATAAAAAAACTAACTTTCGGGGGTCGGTGCTCTAAGCTGCCCCTTTATTTATTTGGTTAAGCCGTCTACGAGACTGTTTATTTGGGAAACGATTGATTGAATCAGTTCTTTTGCGTGCTTTTCGGTGCTTGAACGAGGATGTTGACCCGCCCATAGGGAAAGGTATTCTGGTCGATTTTGCTTTGCAGCTTCTTTCCGGATCCCTTTCGTTAATTCATTTTGGATTGGGTAGTCTGGCAGTTGCTGTTCTACTTTGTCAAAATTCTTCATGAACATATTGTGGATTCCTCTCGCCGGTTTTCCACTGAATGCTTTTGTAATGGCAGTTTTATCCTCACTGCTTTCACGGATTGCTTGTTTATAAAGAGGGTGGGCGCCACTTTCTTTCGTAGTAACAAATGCCGTTCCCATTTGGACTGCTTCAGCACCAAGGATGAAGGCAGCCAGCGCTCCCCGTCCATCCATAATTCCGCCTGCCGCGATGATTGGAATGCTCACATAATCCTTTGCTTGTGGTACGAGTGCTATTGTACCGATCATCGACATCTCGAAGTCTCCAAGAAAAGTTCCCCGGTGTCCGCCAGCCTCACTACCCTGCATGACAACCATATCAAGTCCACGTTCTTCATTTGCCAGAGCTTCATCTACTGTTGTTGCTGTACCGATTAACGTAATATCAGCATTTTTAAGTCTTTGTACGATTTCTCTGGAAGGGAGGCCAAAGGTAAAGCTGCAAATCGGCACCCTTTCTTTGATTAGAACTTCTATTTGTCCCTGGAAATTATCGTTATTTATTTCAGGGGATTGTGCTGGTTCCTCCATGTTTAATTCCTGTCGGATTCCTTCAAGCCAATCATTGGCTTGACTGACTTTCTTCTGAGAAAAGTCCGGATTTTCCGGCACGAATAGATTCACAGCGAAAGGTTGGTCTGTACGCTGTTTGATTTTTTGTATAGTATCCCTCATTTTAACCGGTGTTAAATAACCTGCCCCAAGTGTACCGAGTGCGCCTGCTTGAGAGACAGCGGCAACGAGCTCTGGTGTTGTAATGCCCCCAGCCATCCCTGCTTGAATAATTGGATATGTAATACCAAGTCTTTTTGTAATCGGGTTTTCATCAAACATCTTATGCTCTCCTTTCCCTTTATAAGTTTACTTTAGTATAAGCGAACCGAAAGAAAAAAGAAAAGTAAGATAGATAAGAAAGTACTGTGGATTAGTAAAAATTACTTAATTCAATGAATTTCATAATACGTATTTAATGCTTCGCCATCACCATCAGTAGTTGAGTTGGTTCGTTCCCAACAGATGATGATGGTGAAGCTGACTTTGGTGATTATGAAATTCATTCAATTGTAAGTGAAAATAAAAAGTGATAAAATAGGAATGTTATTTTACTGGGACAACCTTATGAAGTGAAAGGTAGGGAAAATGATGAATCCGAAACGGAAAGGAATGTATCGCGGGGGAATATTTATTGGCCTTGCGGTTGCTTTGTTATTGGATTTAAAATATAAGGGCCTCTTTTACCGGATGATTCGGCCGAAAGAAGTCCAATCATAATATAGCTACAGACAGCATTAGGAGTCTTGGAACAAACACAGCTTAGAGGAGGATTTACAGCAAATGGACTCTAAAGAACGGGATGCGATACTGAAGACCGTTCCGCAAAAAGGTTTCTTCGGGCATCCAAAAGGGTTATCGACGTTATTTTTCACAGAGTTTTGGGAACGATTCTCATATTATGGGATGCGTGCGATTTTACTTTATTACATGTATTACGAAGTGACCGAGGGTGGTCTGGGATTGGACCGGACGACAGCCAACTCGATTATGGCAATCTATGGTTCGTTAGTGTATATGACAGGTATTATTGGTGGATGGATTGCTGACCGCTTGTTAGGAATGAACCGGACCGTATTTTACGGTGGAGTTCTGATTATGGTCGGTCATATTATCTTAGCGCTGCCAGGCGGATTTGTAGCATTACTTCTATCCATGCTATTTATCATTATTGGGACAGGCTTATTAAAACCGAACGTTGGCGGAATGGTTGGAAAGTTATACAGTAAATCAGATCCACGACGAGATTCTGGTTTTAGTATCTATTATATGGGAATTAACATGGGTGGATTCATTTCACCATTAATTGTCGGAACTATTGGACAGGAATATAGTTTCCATCTTGGATTTAGCCTAGCTGCTGTAGGGATGTTCGCGGGCTTAGTTGTCTATTTATTCACGCGGAAGAAGAATATGGGGCTTGCGGGAATGCAAGTACCGAACCCGTTATCCGCTATTGAAAAAGGCAGCATTGCACGCAGATTTTTCTTTGGCGCAATTGCCATCGCGGCGTTTTTATGGTTAGGATTTTCCGGTGGTTGGTTAACAGTTGAACGTGTCATATTCTTTATTAGTATTTCAGGTGTTATTATTCCGGCCGTTTACATTTTTGTTATGTACCGCAGTGAGAAAACAACCGATGACGAGCGTTCTCAGTTATTGGCATATATTCCGTTATTTATCGCTGCAATGATGTTCTGGGCGATTCAGGAACAAGGCTCGAACATTCTGGCAACATATGCAAACGAGCGGACGCAGTTAAGTTTCTTAGGCTTTGAACTGAAGTCTTCATGGTTCCAGTCACTTAACCCGTTATTTATCGTAGCACTTGCTCCGGTATTCGCTTGGCTTTGGGTGAAGCTTGGGGATCGTCAGCCGAGTACCCCACAGAAGTTTTCGCTTGCATTAATTTTTGCCGGATTGTCCTTTATTATTATGGTGTTCCCCGCTATCTTCAATGGGACGGCATCCCTTGTCAGCCCCTTGTGGCTCGTAATGAGTTTCTTCCTTGTCGTGATCGGTGAATTGTTATTATCTCCGGTTGGACTGTCGGCATCAACGAAACTTGCGCCAGCTGCGTTTGCGGCTCAGATGATGAGTCTTTGGAACTTATCGAATGCTTCTGCTCAGGCGATTAACGCGCAGGTTGTACGTTTTTATTCGGTGGAGACAGAGGCGATTTACTTCGGGGTCATCGGTGGATTTGCGATTCTTTTAGGAATTTGTTTACTATTCCTTGCACCTAAATTGAAAAAATACATGCGTGGAATTAGTTAAAAATTGGAATGGGGCAATCAAGGTGATAATCTTGATTGCCCCATTTTTAAATCGTTTTTTCATTTGCTTTATGAGGTGCTGAGTCACTTGTATTCAGAGCAAGAATGCCCCCGATGATTAGAACAACGCCAAGCAGCTTGACGAGATGGAATGCTTCATTCCAAAAAAGAAATCCGATTAGTGCAGTTAAAGCCGTTCCTGCCCCTGACCAAATTGCATAAGCGAGGCTGAGTGGGAGGGTGCGCAGACAAAGGGAGAGGAAATAAAAAGAAAGCCCATACCCAAGTAGGACTGCAAGTGACGGATAAAGCACTGTAAAACCACTGGAAAGCTTCAGCATAACCGTACCAAAAATTTCAGCAACAATTGAAACAACAAGAAAACCATAACCCTTCATCATGAACACCAACTTTCATTTTGTTTGAGTGGACAGAGGGTCAGTGCATCCCAGTTGGATAGCTTTGTGATATGGAGGATAGCAGTCCTCTCAGCGCCCGACTAGTACTCTGTTCGCAGCTTAATCAGTCGTTGACCAGGCTCCTCAACACTCGAATCACAGCATCCTCCACCCAAACTTCAATATCAAACATCCAATAAAACAACGCCTGCAATGATGAGCAGGATACCCGTTAATTTTTTTATATTAAAAACCTCTTTATAAACGATTATTCCAACCATAGCTGTTAATGCAGTTCCCATACCAGCCCAAATCGCGTATACCATACCGAGTGGTAATTCGGTTAACGTGAGGGAAAGAGTATAAAAAGAAACTCCATATCCAATTACAACCCCAAGCGTCGGAAGTATCCGTTTAAACCCATCCGTCAGCTTCAATAAGGAGCTGCCAAATACTTCACTTATAATCGCGAAAGTTAATAGTACAAAAGCATTCAATGGAGCGACGTCCTTTCTTTTACAGCTGTATAACCAATTATACATGAAAAGAATGAAACTTTCAGTGGGAAGCAAACGTAATAATCACTAGAAAAGAAAGGAGAGGTTCCATTCATGTTACGGTGCGAAATTAAGGAAGCAGGCTACAGTAAACACGAAGCCGTTTTAAAAAACATTACATTTCAAGTTCAGCCGGGAGAGCTTGTCGGATTAATTGGACCGAACGGGGCGGGGAAAAGTACGACGATTAAATCCTTGCTTGGTGTCATCGATTACGTTCAAGGAGAAATTGAAGTCGAAAATTATACTTACATCCCGGAACGGCCATTTTTCTATCCTGGCTTGACGTTAATGGAGCATTTTCACTTTCTTCTAGCAACGATTGAAGCAGATGAAGTGGATTTCACCCGGAAAATACAAAGGCTGCTAAAAGAATTCGACCTGGAAGATGTCGTACATCACTATCCTGAAAGCTACTCGAAAGGGATGCAGCAAAAAGCGATGATAATGCTCGCTTTCTTAAAAGAGGCAGATATCCACATTATCGACGAACCATTCATGGGGCTTGATCCAAAAGTTGTCCGGAAGCTTCTAGGCATAATCGATAAGGAAAAGCAGCGAGGTGCCGGCATTTTAATGTCGACGCATGTGCTTGATACAGCAGAGAAGATTTGTGACCGCTTTCTGCTTATCTCTAACGGGAAGCTAATTGCGGATGGGACATTGGAACATATTCAGAGCAAGAGCGGACTACAGGGTGGGTCTTTATTCGATTGTTTTCATATTCTGACGGAGCGTGAGGCGGATGACCGGCTGGAAATTATTTAAGTTACGGTTTATGGACGATATCAGATATCAGCGCAAGATTCTTGGAATGGTCATCGACTGGACCATTTGGTTCTATGCATTCATTCCGTTCCTTATATTTGGGGTGCTCTTTTATATCGACATCTGGAAAGATACGGCGTCCTATTGGCCGGAAATATTACCGGGTACGGTGATTATTCGGTTCTTGTTACTCATTGTGACAATCGTCCAATTTCGCATGTTTATGCAGGAAGCAGATCAATTATTTTTGCTTGACCGGCTAAAATTATATCGTGGTTTACGGCGTGCAGCATTTTCGTATTCGATGCTTCAGAAGATAGGGATGTCCGTATTGTTGCTCGCTATTGCTTTGCCGTGGCTCACCCAGCTTATCGGACTTGGTGTGCGACAGAGCTTTTTCATATTTACATTTCTAGTTGCGTATCAGCTGCTCGTAGCAACCATAAAGAAAGTCATTCGTCACCCGGTGAAGCGGTGGATTCTGATTGCTGTACTCTTTATTCTAAGCGGCAATCTCCTCACGTACCTAACGCTGGATATACTCTTCGTAGCAAGTGCCGCTCTCGCCATTATTCTAATCGCCTGGAATTATACGGTAACCGTTCCGGCAAAACGTTATTTTTTTGAAGAGGTGAATGACGAGATCAAGGAGCGGATGCGCTATGCGAAAATGATACTTGGAACGGCAAAGGAAGTTGAAAAACCTCCCATCCGTTTTGGCAAAAGGCCACTAATACTCCGAAATGGCAGACGTATTTTTAAACAACCGAATCCTGAAAGCGGATTGCTGGAGCTGTTGATTAAAGGGCTCCTCCGCCACACGGTTTATCTTAAAAGTTATTTTCAAGTGGTCGGAATAACGCTCTTTGCGATCGCGTTACTGCCAATTGTCTGGTTGAAGTGGCTCGTTTTCCTTTTGTTTATTTTATTCCTGAACTATAATTCTTGGTTAAAAGGTTTATATATGAAAATGCTCGATGAATATTTCTTCCATGTCATTCCGATCGAGAAGCCTGCCCGTGAAGCCGTTTGGTTGCGTTTTAGACGTTTACTCATGATTCCGGCTATTATCCTTGCAGGTCTTGCTGCTGTACTGATGACATTTGTTACGATAAATTAGTTGGAGGGTATATGATGAGTGGGAAGGAATCGAAAAAGAAAAGCAGAAAAGCTGAAGAGCGTATTGAACGGCTTGATTGGTATATGTTTATAGGTGAGATTCTCCTCTATATCCCGCGCGTGCTCTGGCGGATACTTCGGAGGGTTTTTGATTGGAGTTGAAAGGAGGTTAGCTGATGACGATTTTAAAAAATGATTGGGCACCATTGCTTGAAGGAGAATTTGGGAAATCATATTACTTGGAATTACGGGAGTTTTTAAAGGAAGAGTATAGGAATTACACCATTTACCCTGAGATGCATGATATCTTTAATGCGTTACATTATACAAGTTACGAGAATACGAGAGTTGTTCTGATTGGTCAAGATCCGTATCATGGTCCAAATCAGGCCCATGGCTTAAGTTTCTCTGTGCAGAAAGGGGTCAAAGTGCCACCTTCATTAAGAAATATTTATAAAGAGCTTCAGAATGACTTAGGAATCGAACCCCCATCCCACGGTTATTTGAAGAAGTGGGCCGAGGAAGGAGTCCTTTTGCTGAATACGGTACTTACAGTAAGGGAAAAACAACCAGCTTCACACCGCGGAAAAGGTTGGGAACAGTTTACGAATAAAGTGATCGAGCTCGTTAACGAGAAAACAGATCCGGTTATGTTTATTCTCTGGGGAAAACATGCCCAGGAGAAGGAGGCATTCCTGACGAATAAGAGGCACCATATCATCAAATCACCCCATCCGAGTCCGTTTTCAGCGAATCGCGGCTATTTCGGGAGCAGACCGTTTTCTGCAACGAATGATTTTCTGAAAGCGAATGAACGAGAGCCGGTTGACTGGGAAATCCACTGAACGTTTACGTACGTTAAATAAAATATGTGTATTAACGTTCGTTTACGTTCTTGCAACATATAAGGTCATTGATTATAATGAGGGTTAATATTTAGAAATCCGAATGTTAAACATAAAACAGTGAGGGGCGAGAACGAATGGAACGTGTTTATAACTTTTCAGCGGGGCCTTCCATCCTGCCGCAAGAAGTATTGGAAAAGGCACAAAAGGAATTATTAAGCTATGCAGATTCTGGAATGTCTGTGATGGAACTCAGTCACAGATCTAAGCTTTTTACAGAAGTGATTGAGAAAGCAGAACAAGATTTGCGTGAATTAATGGCCATTCCGGATAATTACCAAGTCTTGTTTCTCCAAGGTGGAGCTACGCTGCAATTTTCCATGGTGCCGCTAAATTTAATGCGAAATGGGAAAGCGGGTTTCGTAAATACTGGTTCCTGGTCCAAAAAGGCAATCCAGGAAGCGGAAAAGTTCGGCATGGTGGAAGTTATTGCTTCAAGTGAAGACCGTGGATTCCACTATATCCCTAATCTTGACGAGGTGGAAATCGATTCTGGGTATGATTATATACATATTACAACAAATAACACGATTGAAGGTACTGCTTTTTCGGATATTCCAGACACAGGCGACGTTCCGTTAGTTGCTGATATGTCGTCCAATATTTTATCTGAAGCAATCGACGTGAGTAAGTTCGGTATCATTTATGCCGGTGCTCAGAAAAATATTGGTCCGGCAGGGTTAACGATTGTTATTATTCGAGAAGACCTAATCGGTCATGCGAAAGCAGACTGCCCGATTATGCTTGATTATAAGACACATCATGAAAGCAATTCATTATATAATACCCCGCCTACCTTTGGGATTTACATGGCTTCTCTTGTATTTGAATGGTTAAAGAATCTTGGTGGCATCAAGGAGATGGAAAGAAGGAACCGCGAGAAGGCGCAACTTCTTTATGATTATCTGGACGAGTCTGATTTCTTCACTACACCGGTCGAAAAGGCGAGCCGTTCCTTGATGAATATTCCTTTTGTCACACCATCGAAAGAGCTTGATGCTTCATTCATTGAAGAAGCAAAAGCAGTGGGGCTTGAAACGTTGAAAGGTCACCGTTCGGTTGGCGGTATGCGAGCGAGCATTTATAACGCGATGCCAGTTGAAGGTGTGGAGTTGCTTGTAGACGTGATGCGGAAATTTGCAGAGAAGCATCAGAACTCAGCGGTAGAAGTAGAAAAGGGCAGATAACGTTGAAACAATATAAGTATGATAAATTGCTCGGGATCCGCACGAGAGCCGGCAAGTTTGTTCAGTTCCCTGTTTCCTACCATAATAATCCGTACGAAGCGACAGCCTATGAAACGCTGGAAACATTGCTTGAGCATTATCCAATAACGGAGGATGATTGTTTCGTTGATTTCGGTTGCGGGAAAGGGCGGATCAACTTTTATCTCCATCATTTTACCGATGCTTCGGTGAAAGGTGTGGAGATGGAAGATGATTTGCTGGAAGACGCGCTAGCAAATTTAGCGGGTTATCAGAACAAACACCCGAAACATAGAGAGGGAATCGAGTTTTTTAATTGTCCAGCGGAAGAGTACCCTGTTGCGCCGGAGGATAATCGTTTTTATTTTTTCAACCCTTTTTCAGTCAACATTTTTCAACAAGTAGTTCAGCATATTTTAAAGTCGGTGGAAGAACATCCACGTTCAGTCGATTTATTACTTTATTACCCGCATGTGGAATATATTTATTATCTGGAAAAGAATACGAGCTTTGAATTTATCAAAGAAATACCGATTGATGTTTTTTATAAAAAGGATTCCGATGATCGTGTTTTAATCTATCGAATTTAAAACCCCTAAGTCAGCAATTGTGACTTAGGGGTTTTTCTTCATCTTCCACTGATTGTTAGTTGAACGAACCTTAGGTGTTGGCGCCCGTTATATCCCACCTAAACTTTCACGAAGACCCTAAAGTTTTGGGGGGAGTTTTACGGACGATTACACTGGGATAAAGATTATACTATAGTAAATCTCTTCTTAAATCGCTTGCCGGGCGTGGGGAAAGGAGGCCTGGTGCGATATCGAATACAGTTTTAGCTCCGGTTGCGCCTTCCCGATTCAAACGGTGTGCTGCCCGGGCATAAGCGACAAGCACACTTGAAGTGAATTCTGGGTTACTGTCCAGTTTAAGTGAAAACTCGATCAGCTGATTATTGTCTTCTCCAGTCTGTCCGGAGCGGATCACGAACCCGCCATGAGGAGCTTTCGCGTGTTCTTTAGCCAGTTGCTCTTCCGTAATGAAGTGAACCTCTGTATCAAAATCTGCAAAATAGTTCGGCATCGTTTTAATCGTATGCTCAATTTTTGTCTGATCATAGCCGTCTTCTGGCACGATGTAGCAGATGCGGCGGTGCTTCTCCGCTGTTTCCAATGTCGGATTCTCTCCACTGCGGACGCGGTCCATTGCATCATCCGACGGAATCGTGTACTGAACACCAGCTTTAACTCCTTCTACGCGGCGCACAGCGTCAGAATGTCCCTGACTTAATCCTTTCCCCCAGAACGTATACGTCTCACCGTTTGGAATGATCGACTCGCTTACAAGCCGGTTGATAGAAAATAAACCTGGATCCCAGCCAACGGCAATAATAGAAGTATTGCCGCCCTCTTTAGCAGCAGCGTCAACTGCTTCGAAATATTCCGGAATCTTAGCGTGCGTATCGAAGCTATCAACTGTCGTAAACAGTTTAGAGTATGCCGGTCCTTGTTCTGGTAAGTCTGTTGCTGAACCGCCGCAAAGGATCATGACATCAATCTTATCCTTATAATCTATTACTTCATCAATATGTAATGCGGGAATGGAAGAATCCTCCAACTTCAAGTCAGCTGGATTTCTTCTAGTGAATACTGCAACAATTTCCATGTCGGAGGATTGTTTGACAGCTTTTACTGTACCTCGTCCTAAATTGCCGTATCCTAAAATACCTATTCTAATTGGGTTATCCATGAAGCATCCTCCTCTTTCGTCAAAATAGTTTAGATTCAATCATACAGAAAAAAAAGGTAGAGCTCAAATATTAACTTACCTTGTTATTAACTTTTATTGCCCCCTCGCAGTCTAACCAAACATACAGCATACTACGATAATCGGCCCCGATTGCTCCGAGGCCGATTGGTGTTACTGTATAAACTTAATCATCATTCCAAACAATTACTTCTGCAATCGTCATTCGTATAGCGGAAATCAACTGATCTTAAAATCTCTTTCTTACCAAGACAGCAACTTCATAAGCATTAGTGGGAAATAAGTTGCCTTGCACATCCATCTCTTGTTTTTCGATGTGATTCGTAACGGCAACTTTCCAATTGCCTGGTGCTGGAACTGCCATTTCCCTTGCTTCTGTTGTTGGGTTGATGAAGATTGTAAAATCCTTTCCTTCGCCTAATAACGTATAACCGAATAGGGGAGGTTCTCCAGAGAGTAGGTGGAGGCGCTGTGTAATCTCCTCATGTGTCCGTAAACGAAAGACAGCATGCTTTTTCCGTAACTGAATCAGTTTTTTCACAAATTCAACTGTCTCATGTTCTGTTGCCCGGCGCTTCCAATTCATTGCATTGATAGCATCTCCAGAGATATAACTATTCCCCACTCCATATTTCGTCCGGTAAAATTCCTGCCCAGCATGAAGAAAGGGGATGCCTTGGCTAAGTAATGTGATGGCAGTTGCCAGCTGATGCATTTTCTTCCTTGTAGAAAAATCCTCCTTATTCGTTAGGGCAAGCCGATCCCAAAGGGTGTGATTATCATGGCATTCCACATAATTTACGCTTTGCTGAATATCATGGCTACGGATACCTTCCGTTAATATCGCACCTTTTACAAGGTCACCGAGTCGTTCATGGAAGCGGCCAGCTCCATTAATGAATCCTTTATCCCTATCGTCAAATAGCTTACCTTTCAAGGAATCACGAAAATAATCATTAAAGAAACCAATCCCATTTACTTCACCTGCATGAGCAGTGATTGCTTTCTTTTCCCGATCTAGTGCAGTAGGTAAATCCCAGCCTTCCCCAAGTAGGAGAATCATCCGTTCTTCTTCCAGGCAACGCTCTTTAATTTGCTGCATTGTTTCAAGGTCAATATTTCCCATTAAATCAAAGCGAAACCCATCGACCTTGTATTCTGTGAGCCAATAATCGATTGTATCAAGAATGAACTTTCGTGCCATTTTCTTCTCGGAGGCAAAATCATTCCCGACGCCTGTTCCATTGCTTGGGTTTCCTTGGTCATCATAACGGAAATAATAACCGGGAACTAATTTTTCGAAATCGGATTCTTCCCGAATGAATACATGATTAAATACGACATCAAGAATTACTCCAACTGTTTCTTCATGAAATGCTTGGATCATTTTCTTCAGCTCATTAATCCGGGAGAGTGTCTGATCGGGCAGAATAGAATAGCTTCCTTCTGGTACTTGGAAGTAAAGCGGATCATACCCCCAATTATATCCAGATTCTGGTTCCAGTTCAGGAACGCGGGCATAGTCATTGACAGGGAGAAGCTGGACGTGAGTAATACCTAATTCTTTGATATAGGACAATCCGGTGGAATAGCCGTTTTCCGTTGTCGTATTTTTCTCCGTAAGTCCTAGAAACCGTCCTTTATTTTTCACACCGCTGTCTGGATGAATCGTTGCATCCCTTACATGAAGCTCATAAATGATTGCGTCTGTTGGATAATGGATTGGAAGTTTTGTTTCCTCCAGTTGTAGCGTACGGGAAAGGTCAACTAGAACGGACGTCTTACTATCAATGGTCATTCCTTTTGCATAAGGGTCATTTACTCGCACCCTTTTTCCGTGGATGGCAGCTTCAAAGTGATAATATGACCCGTGCCAATCTCCACTTAAAGCAAGAAACCACACACCTTGGTCCGTGCGATTCATTCGGTATAGCTTTCCGTTGACGTTCACTTCCACTATGGTTGCAATGGGAGTCCAGAGATGGAAAATTGTTTCTTGTTCGGTACAAATCGCTCCCAAGGTCGCCTTAGGTGCACTATATTTCTCATCGAAAGCTGCTGTCCTGACAATCTCTCGTGGATAGACAGGAATTTCCTCGCTTCCCCATAGTAAAGTGAGTTCCTCGCCAATCGGCAATTCATCCTGATGCGTGAACTGTATCGTATATGGATTTGATGCTTGATGAACTTCCGTATGGTAATAGGTTTGTTCTTTCTCCCAAAAGATGATTGGTGGCGTATCAAGCTTGCTTCTTAATGGGTCCAGCTCATCAACTGAAACTGTAATGAGGTGAACATCATCCATCCATGCCGTGTAATTGCTCATGAAACTGTCTCCTTTATCGTCCGTCTTACGAGCATCGTAACCTTTTCTATGAACAGTTAAACAAGTACATGCCTTTTAATATAAACAGTTAATTGTGAACTATTTGTTACGTAATTGTTAAATTTATTTTGTTATTCTAAAAATACAGAAAAGAATCATTCACTTCAACGTATTTGTATTATAGTATTAGATATTAGACGAACGGTGAAGAGATAAGGCTTGGAGATTAAACGACTATCATTTTATCACGCATTAACGGACTGTAATCCCCCCACTAAATGAAGTCTAACTTTATATTTTTTCATGGATTCGATAAAATTCGACAAAATTGTATAAAAAATATTCAAAATCTTCGTTGCAATCATCTTGAATTAGTGATAATCTTCTATGGGATAAAGGCGGTGAATCGAATTGTATGGCATAAATGAAGATGCTATTTACTTATTTCATCAAGGAACAAATTATCAGGTGTATCAGTTGCTTGGCTGTCATTATATTACATGGGATGGCAAAGAAGGCTTTCGATTTACTGTTTGGGCACCTCACGCCAAGCGTGTCGCTATTGCAGCTGATTTCAATAATTGGGAAGGACAAACCCATGAATTGACGCGATTGAATAACGAAGGGCTTTGGGTTGGCTTCTTCAACGACATACCTCCAAACACAGCTTATAAATATCATATAACTACAACAGACAACGAAGCGATTCTAAAAGCAGACCCCTATGCCCGGCAGGCGGAAGTCCGTCCACGAACAGCCTCATTGACGCCTTCTCTAGAAGTCTATGAGTGGAAGGACAATGCCTGGCAGAAAGAGATCCAGACATATAATCCCTACACCTCTCCCATTTCCATTTACGAAGTGCACCTTGGTTCGTGGAAATTGAAGGAGAACGGTGATCATCTAACCTACACAGAACTTGCGAAAATACTTATTCCATATGTAAAAAATCTCGGATTCACTCACATAGAACTTTTACCACTGGCTGAGCATCCCTTCGACCTATCGTGGGGCTACCAGATAACTGGTTATTATGCGGTCACGTCCCGTTACGGCACCCCGGAAGAATTCAAAGCATTTGTTGATGCCTGTCACCAAGCAGGAATCGGCGTTATCATGGACTGGGTTCCTGGACATTTTTGTAAAGATGATTTCGGTTTACGGCAGTTCGACGGGGAAGCCCTCTATGAATACCGTGATTTGAAAAAAGCGGAGAAACATAACTGGGGTACCCTAGCCTTTGATTTCGGACGTCCGGAAGTACAGAGCTTCCTTGTTTCGAATGCCATTTACTGGTTGGAAGAATTTCATATAGATGGAATCCGTGTCGATGCGGTTGCAAGTATGCTTTATCTTAACTTTGACCGGCCCGAGCACGAGGGGAAAATCTTTAATTCTTACGGGGGAGAAGAGAATCTCGAGGCAACTGCCTTTCTTCGTAAAGTGAATAAGACGGTCTTCCAATACCGGCCGAATGCGCTCATGATGGCGGAAGACAGTACAGATTATCCGCTCATCACCGCGCCGACTTATCTTGGTGGCCTTGGCTTTAATTTCAAATGGAATATGGGCTGGATGAACGACATGCTTGAATATATGGAGATGGATCCAATCTACCGCAAGTGGCATCATAATCTCGTTACATTCTCCTTCATGTATACATTCACGGAAAACTTCTTATTGCCATTATCGCATGATGAAGTCGTCCACGGAAAGAAATCTTTATTATCCAAAATGCCTGGTGACCAGTGGCAGCAATTCGCCGGATTACGATTGCTCATCGGTTATATGTTCAGCCACCCGGGGAAAAAGTTATTGTTCATGGGCGCAGAGCTTGCTCTCTATTCAGAATGGAAGGATAAAGAGGAGCTTGATTGGCATCTATTGGAATATCCATTACATAAAGGAATGTTCGATTATATCAAAGCTATACATTGCCTGTTTAAAAGTGAGCCGGCATTGTATGAGCTTGATCATGACCCGGAAGGCTTTGCTTGGATTGACCCGCATCAGATTGATCAAAGCGTAATTGCCTTTAGAAGACGGGCGAAATGTAAGAAGGAAGAGCTCGTTATCGTCTGTAATTTCACACCGAATGTCCATTATGATTATAAAATTGGAGTGCCGGAACCAGGCGTTTATGAAGAGATTTTTAATTCGGACGCAGAGATTTTCGGCGGTTCGGGTCAATATAATGATGAACATTTCAGTTTTTCCAAGAAATGGCATGGCTTAGAGCAGCATATCAAAATAAAAGTTGCACCACTTGCTGTCATGATTTTTAAGAGAAGAGACGAGGAGGATGCGAATTGAAAGAATGTGTTGGAATGTTATTAGCAGGAGGAGAGGGGAAACGTCTCGGCTTACTTACGAATGAGAATGCAAAGCCTGCCGTTCCGTTTGGCGGGAAATACCGGATTATTGATTTTACATTGAGCAATTGTGCAAATTCCTCAATCCAAACACTCGGCGTATTGACACAATACTCGCCAATCAATTTAAATCAGCATATCGGAAACGGAAAACCTTGGGATATGGACCGGAGGAATGGCGGTGTCACAATGCTCTCACCAGCTACAGGAAAGCATGGAGGTGACTGGTATTCTGGAACAGCAGATGCGATTTACCAAAATATCCATTTCATTGACCAGTATCATCCGAAATATGTGCTCATCATTTCCGGGGACCATATTTATCAAATGAACTATCAATCTATACTCGCACAGCATAAAGAGACGAATGCTGATGCCACGATTTCAGTAATTGAGGTGCCGTGGGAAGAAGCTCCTCGCTTCGGTATTTTAAATACAACGGAGACGCTCGAAATCTATGAATTTGAAGAAAAACCAGCTAATCCGCAAAGTAATCTTGCATCGATGGGGATTTATATCTTCACATGGGAGACGCTTCGGGAATTTTTAATAGAAGATGCAAATGATCCGGATTCCAGTCATGATTTCGGTAAAGACATTATCCCGGCGATGCTTGGACAGGATAAACGACTTTACGCCTATCTATTTACTGAATACTGGAAGGATGTTGGAACGATTCAGAGCTATTGGGAGGCAACGATGGATTTGCTTGATGAGCATTCCGGTAGTCCGCTTTCAGTCGCAAGGGAAGACCGAAGTAAACAAATCTATACGAATGAGGCCAATCTCCCGCCGCAATATATTGGTAAGACTGGGCGGGTGACGAATTCATTCATTAACACCGGTTGCTTTATCTACGGGGATGTATCGAACTCCGTTGTGTTCCGGAATGTGCTCGTGGAGCAGAATGCATCCATTCATCAATCGATTCTGCACCCTGGGGTAACGGTCGGAGAAAATGTCGTTTTGGAACGGGTCATTGTCATGGAAAATACGGAAATTCCAGCTGGGACGCAGGTTTATGCGACAAAACATGCAGAGCCGGTAGTCCTTAATCAAGAAAATATATTGGAACATTTTAGTGAAATGGAGGGCATGAACTGATGGATCGGATGATGGGACTAATAAATCTTGATCAGGAATATCATGTATTTAATGAACTCACCTACTTCCGTAATAATGCATCGATTCCTTTTGCGGGGAGATACCGGTTAATCGATTTTGCTTTATCGAATATGACTAGCTCTGGAATGGAGGAAGTGGCGATATTTGTTCGGCATAAATACCGCTCCTTGCTCGACCATCTCGGGTCAGGGGAGAGCTGGGATTTGGACCGGAGACATGGTGGATTATTTATTTTACCCCCGGACTGGAATGATCCGAGTGATCGCTCGCGTGGTGATTTAAGCTTTTTCCATAATAATCGGGATTATTTCAATCGGGGGAAGACAAATCATGTTCTTGTGAGCGGGAGCCAGTTCATTGTCAATACGGACTATAAAGAAGCATTCAATCAACATATTGAAATGGATGCAGATGTGACGGTTGTTTATACGCCGGTTGCAGAGGTCCGACCGGAACATCAAGCATATTTCCGGATTGAGAAGGGGGAAGATAGCAAGGTTTTGAACATAACGAATGATCACCGCAACTTCAACGTATTTACTGGTGTCTATATTATTAAGAAAGATTTATTGATGGATGTCGTCGATTATTGTATTGCTTATCATAATGAAAATCTCTTTGCTGATGGAATCAAAGATCGAATTGGCGAATTGGACGTCCGGGCGTATAAATATGATGGCTATCATGCTTTTATTAATACGATTGAAAGCTATTACCGGGAAAATATGAAACTGTTGACGGAAGAGAATTTTATCAATTTATTTGCCAAACCGTTCATCCGGACGAAAGCATCGAGCAATCCGCCGGTGAAGTACCAATCACAGGCGGTCGTCCATAATTCAATTATTGCAAATGGCTGTAGCGTGAATGGTCAGGTGGAAAACAGTATCCTTTTCCGTGGGGTCGAAGTAAGCGAACATTCCACAATCAAGCATTCTATCATCATGCAACGCTGCACGATTGAAGAAGATGTCTACCTTGAAAATGTAATTCTAGATAAAGATGTCCATGTGAAAAAAGGCCAGCGAATGATTGGCACAACAGACAAACCATATGTCGTAGCTAAAAGACAAATTGTTTAACTGGGACATTGGGGTCAGAGCACTTGTCCCATCGGGACAAATGCTCTGACCCCCTGTCCCAATGATAGGAGGTAAGAGCAAATGGAGAGGATTTTATTTGTTGCTTCAGAGGGTGTGCCGTTTGTTAAAACGGGAGGACTTGCGGATGTGATCGGTTCTTTGCCACAGGCTCTTCAAACTTATGAGGAGCTCGAAGTACGGGTGATGCTCCCTTTTTATGATGAAATCGGCGAGGAATGGCAGGAGAAAATGGAATATCTCACATCATATGACGTCCGGGTCGGCTGGAGAAAGCAGCAGGCAACGCTTTATACGTTAACACATGAAAACTGTGTCTATTATTTTATTGCAAATGACTATTACTTCAGCAGAAAAGGAATATATGGTTATTATGATGACGGAGAACGGTTTGTATTTTTCAGTCATGCGGTGCTCGCAGCGCTTCCTCAGCTGGATTTTAAACCGGATGTTCTGCATGCCCATGACTGGCAAGCTGGTCTTGCCGTCCTGCTAGCGAAAGTCATGCAGCCGTTGCCGGATTTAAAAACAGTCTTCACGATTCACAATTTGAAATATCAAGGATTGATGCCAACAGATGTTTACGAAGACTTTTTCCAAATAGACCGGGAACATTTGGCAGGTATGGAATGGGATGGGATGATCAATAGCTTGAAAGCTGCCCTTTTTCACGCGGATAAAATTACGACGGTAAGTCCGACCTATGCGGAAGAAATCAAGCAGCCTTATTATGGGGACGGCTTAGATACCGTCATACGTGAACGGGAAGCGGATCTCCAAGGAATATTGAATGGGATTGATACAAAGGAATATAATCCACTCACAGATCTGCATCTGCCAATCAATTACCGGACAGCGCGGAGTAAAAAGTTTGAGAATCGTGAACTGCTTCAAGGGGAAATCGGCTTCTCCCATCATCCGGAACGACCGCTTTATGTGATGGTAACAAGGCTTGTTGAACAAAAGGGACTTCACCTCGTCCAGCGGATCATGGAAGAGTTTTTACAGGAAGAAATTCAATTCCTTATTCTTGGTACGGGGGAGGCGGAGTTTGAAGATTATTTTACGTATCTAGAAGGGATGTATCCGGATAAAGTAAAAACATTGCTTACGTTCAGTGAACAGCTTGCCCGAAGGATTTATGCAAGTGCAGACTTTTTATTGATGCCTTCAAAGTTTGAGCCTTGCGGATTATCTCAGTTGATTGCACTTCAATATCGAACGGTCCCGATTGTAAGAGAAACGGGTGGGTTGAAAGATACGGTAACAGCTTTCAATGAGGAGACGGGAGAAGGGAATGGCTTCAGTTTTACCAATTATAATGCCCATGAACTGCTTCATGTGCTCAACTATTCGCTTGAAATCTATCACGATGCAGAGAAATGGAAGCAGCTCATTAAAAATGTAAATAAAGGCGCTTATACATGGAAAGAGTCAGCAAAACAGTATAAACGGCTTTATGAGGAACTAGTAGCATCGACAAATGAGTATGATGAACAGGGAGCGATTTAATTTGAACCGGATAACCGCAGAAGACCTGAAAGCACGTATCACAACCTATATAAATACGACAAATAACCTTGATATAAAAGAAGCGACAGAGGAAGATGTGTTTTATGCTTTAGCGAATATCGTCAATGAACAGGTGAGGCCGCTTTGGTATAAAACAAATGAACGGTACAAATCGAAGCAGGCAAGACAGGTCTATTATCTTTCCATGGAATTTCTAATCGGGAGACTGATCGAAAGTAATTTACTGAATTGCGGAATGCTCGAGGTGGCAAATCAGGCACTTCAAGAACTGGGGTTCCGGGCAGAGGATGTCTACGCGGTGGAGCAAGATGCTGCGCTCGGAAATGGCGGACTCGGCCGCCTTGCTGCATGTTTCCTCGATTCCCTCGCTTCCTTAAGTTATCCAGGGCATGGTTACGGAATCCGGTACCGCTACGGGTTATTTGAGCAGCGAATTATCCATGGGAATCAGGTGGAGCTTCCGGACTACTGGCTCAAGAAACCATATCCATGGGAGGTACGTAAAGAAGAGGAAGCGTGTGTTGTTCAGTTTCAAGGGGAAGTCTGGATGCATCAAAAGAGCGATGGTTCACTTGAGTTCAACTATGAACATACGGACAAAGTGATAGCTGTTCCTTATGATATTCCGGTTATCGGGTATGCGAATGAGACGGTGAACACCTTAAGGTTATGGAGTGCTGAACCAGTATCAGTTGAACCGGATAATTCCAATGATCAAGAAGAATTTTACCATCATCTCGATTTCGAACATTCAATTGAACAGCTCTCAGGCTTTCTTTATCCTGATGATTCCAGTTATGAAGGAAAGGAACTGCGGTTAAAGCAACAATATTTCCTCGTTTCTGCGAGTGTACAGAATATGCTCAAGCAGTTCAAAAAGAATCACCGGCTATCCTTGAAGCATTTACCGGAAAAGATCGTCATTCAAATTAACGATACACATCCAAGCTTAAGTATCCCGGAGTTAATGCGTATTTTAATGGATGAAGAGAATCTTGGCTGGGACGAAGCGTGGGAAATTACGACATGTGTATTTGCCTACACGAATCATACAACTTTAAGTGAAGCATTGGAAACCTGGCCAACCGCGATGATGCGAAAGTTATTGCCGCGAATATATATGATCATCGATGAAATCAATGAACGCTTTTGTCAGGGGATATGGTTTGACCATGAGGAAAAGCGGGATAAGATTCCCGAGCTTGCGATTATTGCAGATGAACAGGTACATATGACACGACTCGCAATTGTTGCAAGCTTCAGTGTGAACGGGGTAGCGAGTATTCATACGGAAATTTTAAAGAAAAAAGAAATGAAAGATTTCCACGGGCTTTTCCCGGAACGGTTTAATAATAAAACAAATGGAATTACCCATAGACGCTGGTTGATGCAAGTGAATCCGAAGCTCAGCTCACTCATACACGACATGATAGGCAATCAATGGATCAAACGGCCGAAACAACTGATCAGCCTGCTCCGTTTCCAACATGATTGTGATGTGCTTGAGCAATTTGCAAAGGTGAAGAATGAAAATAAAATTGCGCTTGCTAATTTTATCCATCAACAAATGGGGATAACGGTAGATGATCAATCGATTTTCGATGTGCAAATTAAACGGCTCCATGAATATAAACGTCAACTGCTCAATGTCTTTCATATCATTTATCTTTATAATGAGTTGAAGGAAAATCCGAATCTTGATATGACACCACGAACATTCATCTTCGGCGCAAAGGCCGCGCCAAGCTACCATTTAGCAAAGGAAGTCATTAAACTCATCAATACGGTCGCATCAATTGTCAATTATGATAAAGAAATTCAAGGCAAGCTGAAAGTGATTTTCCTGGAGAATTACAATGTAAGCTTAGCTGAGAAGATTATTCCGGCCGCAGATATTAGTGAACAGATTTCAACTGCGAGTAAAGAAGCTTCCGGGACGGGGAATATGAAATTCATGATGAATGGTGCGTTGACGATGGGGACAATGGACGGAGCTAATGTGGAAATCCATGATTTAGTCGGCGAAGAGAATATGTTTATCTTCGGGCTCCGGGCAGAGGAAGTGTTGGATTATTATCAGCACGGCGGGTACCATGCCCGAGATATTTATAATCAGGATGACAGGGTGAGGCGAATTCTCGATCAGTTGAACAATGGAGAATTCGGCACCCATGATATTGAATTTAAAGATATCTATTATAATATTCTTTTCCATAATGATCCATATTTTGTTTTAAAGGATTTTGAGCCATATATCGAATCTCATGAATACGCGGAAAGTGTTTACAGGGATAAGTTGAAATGGCAACAGATGAGCCTAATTAACATCGCTCATTCCGGCAAGTTCTCCAGTGACCGAACAATCAAAGAATACGTCAACGACATCTGGAAAATAAAACCAGTCTGACAGCGGGACATTGGGGCGAGAGGCATTGTCCCATTTGGGACAGCGCCTCTCGCCCCAATGTCCCGATTTTCAGTTAGAGGAAAATATCTAATAATTTGCTGTTTGACTATTGTTTTTTACATAGAAAGGTAGTATAGTAGATTTCAACCGATATATTGCATATAGCTCAAATTGAATATAATTGTTTGATAATTCAATCAACCGAGCTAATTAATGATCATCTAGGGGGAAGGAACATGAAAGACAAAGTATCATTGTCCGCGTATACAGCAATAGGTTTTATGTTATTTGCATTATTCTTTGGAGCGGGGAACTTAATTTTCCCGGCACAACTCGGACAATATGCAGGAGAGAATTTATGGCCGGCCATTATTGGATTCCTGATTACCGGAGTCGGACTGCCGCTACTTGGAGTTATTGCGATTGCCATTTCAGGAAGTGCGAACTTGCAAGAACTATCAAGCAGAGTACATCCGGCTTATGGAATATTTTTTACAGCGTTGCTTTATTTAACAATTGGACCATTCTTTGCAGCGCCAAGAACAGGAACAGTTGCTTATGAAGTGGGAATTCTGCCGTTCGTTCCGGAAGGCTTTGAACAGACTGGACTTCTTATTTTTACATTAATATTTTTTGCTATTACACTCGTATTTTCACTATATCCGGCTAAATTAGTAAATAACGTCGGTAAAATTCTAGCGCCAGCTCTCGTGCTATTACTAGCAGTTCTATTAATCGTAGCATTTTTCAATCCGATGAGTGCGATAGGTGAAGCTCAAGAAGGCTATACGAGCGGAGCTTTCGTCACAGGATTCTTGGAAGGTTATAATACGATGGATGCCCTTGCGTCACTAGTGTTTGCTATTATTGTAATTAATGCGATTAAAGCATTGGGCATTAAAGATAAAGGTCAGATTTTATCTGCTGCAACAAAGTCTGGTCTTGTTGCGATTACATTATTAGGTGTCATTTATTTAGGGATTGCATATTTAGGTTCCACGACAGTAGGCACATTGGGGCTATTCGATAACGGAGGTCCTGTTCTAAGTGGTGCAGCATCCCATTATTTTGGAAATGTAGGTTCATTGTTGCTCGCAGTCATGATTATTCTTGCTTGTTTAACGACAGCAATCGGATTAGTTACTGCGAATGCGGAATATTTTAATACGTTATTCCCGAAGATTAGCTATAAAGTACTTGTTGTCTTTTTCTCAACCATTACATTTATCATTGCGAACTTTGGCTTAACGAATATTATTTCATTTTCAATTCCAGTATTAATGTTCTTATACCCGTTAGCGATTGTGTTGATGATCCTGACATTTCTATCACCACTATTCAATCACGCACGTATTGTGTATGTGGCAACAATTGGGGTGACTTTCTTAATCAGTATCTTTGACGGTTTAAAAACACTTACAGGAACATTGGAAATTGCTGACTTTGCATTCATGGTACCAGTACTTGATTTTTACGAGTCCTTTTTACCGCTTTATAATGAAGGGCTTGGTTGGCTAGTCCCGGCACTTGTTGTCATCTTAATCACAGGAATTATTGCAAGAGTGACCGGAAGTCCGGCAGCGACCAATGTCAATTAAGAGAATGATTATTTAAAAAAGACCCTCGTATGAAGCTTCATACGAGGGTCTTTTTTTCACATAGGAAACTGTAAAAAATACTGTGGATACCTAAAATTATTATTAACCACGTCGGTCTCCAGTAAGAATGTCCAATGTTCGCAGCCAATTATTTTGCATAATTTCAGCTGCTTCCTTTGGCTTCTGTTCATTTAAAAGATTGATGATGTTCCGATGATCGGCGATTGACGCGTCTGTAAGAATAATTCCGTTATGAAAAAAATGTCTTCGTACATGTGCTTGGAGTGAACGAAGGAACTGTGTAATATATGGATTATCAGCAGCATCCACGATTACTTGATGAAAGGATTCGTCAATCTTCAATGCAGAATAATAGTTTTCCGATTGGATTGCTGCTTCAAACCGTTCATTAACATCTTCCAATTCTTGAATAATCGATTCATCAACCTTCTCGCTTGCAAGTTCTGTTGCGAGAACCTGTAAAGAAGCGAGGGGTGGAAGTAAATCATGGATAGAATCTCGATTAATTTCCGTAACTTGAGTAGCTTTACCAGGGAACATTTCTACAAATCCTTCTGTTTCAAGAATTTGTAAAGCTTCCCTTATTGGTGTCCGGCTGACTCCAAGGGCTTTCGCGAGCTCCGTATCATTTATTTTCTCTCCGGGTAGGAGGGTACCATCAATAATCCATTGTTGAATTTGATTATACGCATGATCTTTCGCTGTTAACCGGGCGGATGTAGAATGATTTTCAGGGATTGGCATCCTTTTACCTCCTTATTTATCTAATAGATCTAGTATATACGAAAGGGCAGCGAAATGAAATATGCAATATATCACAGTAAAAGGGTATTGTTTGCTTTTTTTCGAGAAAATCTTATAATAGCTTAGAGTAGAGCTATATGAGCTGTACGCATTGTATATACCCAACTCAAATTAAGATGGAACAGCAGTAAGAAACATTCCCTTCTTCTTTCTTACTTGTATACGAGATTCCTCATCTCGAAAGCTTTAATAACCATCGACCCAATTAATTTATGAAAAGATTTAATGTTTGAATGAATTTCATAATCACTAAAGTCGCCTTTCCATCATGTAGTTGGGAACGAACCAACTACATATGATGATAAAGCATTAAATACGTATTATGAAATTCATTAGTTTGTACCTGAAAAATTAAGACCGCTCAACCTTACTAAAGACTTAAATCAATGAAGTATTATTGATATCACTCAGCGTAAGTGTTTACGCATTCACTAGTTATGAGTCCTAATGACCGTTCCGTTGCCCAAAGG
Organism: Oceanobacillus alkalisoli; assembly: GCF_022213125.1. Lineage (NCBI taxonomy): Bacteria > Bacillati > Bacillota > Bacilli > Caryophanales > Bacillaceae > Oceanobacillus > Oceanobacillus alkalisoli. The sequence goes on from NZ_JAKNRA010000014.1 coordinate 34,897, forward strand.
ACGGATGCTTTCCACGGGCACGGCCTCAGCCTTGACGCACAGGACATGCTAATGCGGGCGTTTCCACAGGACGTGGCGAACTTAGCCTGCCTCGGGAAAAAACGTTTCCTGCTCAGGTCTAGACTGCGAACCTCCGGAAGAATGGTTCGGACACTTACGCTGAATGAAAGCATTTAAAAACTGAATATATCTATACTTGCAATGTTTGTGATTTGGTTAACAAACTATTGTTTTGAAGTCTTTTTTTAAAAGAAAGAAGAAGCGCAAATATGTTTCTTATGTGCTCTGTATGGGTATAACTAGAACAATTGAAAAACTTAGGAGGAAGGTAAATGCAACTATCACCACGTGAAAAAGAAAAACTATGGATTGTTGTTGCTGCTGACTTGGCTAGAAGGCGTAAAGACCGCGGTTTAAAGCTGAATCATCCAGAAGCTGTTGCCCTCATTACGTATGAAGTAGTGGAGGGGGCAAGGGACGGGAAGACAGTGGCAGAATTGATGGAATATGGCGCAACGATTTTAAGCAGGGAAGATGTCATGGATGGAATCCCGGAAATGATTCCTGATATCCAAGTGGAAGCGACATTTCCGGATGGCACAAAGTTAGTGACCGTACATAATCCGATACGATAATCTTTAAGACGCAACTAATTGTAAGAAAGGAGACCACAAATGATTCCAGGAGAATATATTTTAAAAGAAGAAGATATTGTCTGTAATGAAGGTACGGAAAATCTTAACCTATTTGTCGTGAATGAAGGAGACAGGCCGATTCAAGTCGGATCGCACTATCATTTTTATGAAGTGAATAATGCATTAGCGTTTACCCGAGAGAAAGCTTATGGGAAACGGTTGAATATACCAGCAGGGGCTGCGGTCCGCTTTGAACCAGGCGATGAGAAAGAGATCCAGCTTATTGACTTTGCTGGCGAAAGAGAAGTATATGGCTTCCATAATAAAGTGGATGGTCCGCTTGATAAGGGGGATAATCGATGAGTTTTAAGATGTCGCGAGAGCAGTATGCACAAATGTATGGTCCGACAACGGGGGATTCTGTCCGGCTCGGAGATACAGATTTATTTATACAGGTTGAAAAAGATTATGCGAAATACGGAGAAGAAGTCGTATTCGGCGGCGGGAAGGTCATCCGCGATGGAATGGGCCAGCACCCTTACATAACAAGGGAAGAAGATGAACGTGTACCTGACACGGTGATCACGAATGCGCTCATTGTTGATTACACAGGGATCTATAAAGCTGATATCGCGATGCGGGATGGCAAGATTTCCGGTATCGGAAAAGCCGGGAACCCGTTAGTCCAGGATAAAGTCGATATTATCGTTGGGGCAGGAACAGAAGTTATTTCCGGTGAAGGGAAGATCGTCGCTGCTGGTGCGATTGACACCCATGTCCACTTCATTAATCCGGATCAGGTGGCTGTTGCGCTTGCAGCGGGAACAACGACACTGATCGGTGGAGGGGCAGGTCCAGGAGCTGGTTCCAGGGCAACCACAGCGACACCGGGACCATGGCATATCCATTCCATGCTCGGGGCTGTGGAAGGCCTCCCGATTAATGTCGGCTTAACAGGAAAGGGACACGCAGCAGCAAAGGATCCGCTTGCGGAACAGATTATAGCGGGTGCAATCGGCTTGAAAGTTCATGAGGATTGGGGAGCGACCCCTTCCGTACTTGACCATTCACTCACTGTAGCCGATGAATTTGATGTTCAAATTGCACTGCATGCGGACACGTTGAATGAGAGCGGATTTTTTGAAGATACGATGAAGGCAATCAAAGGACGCAGTATCCATATGTATCATACAGAAGGTGCTGGTGGGGGACATGCGCCCGACTTGATCAAATCTGCCGGCTATATGAATGTCTTGCCTGCATCAACGAACCCGACCTTGCCTTATACGATAAACACAATCGATGAACACCTCGATATGGTGATGGTTGCACACAACTTAAATCCATCGGTCCCCGAGGATATTGCGTTTGCGGATTCACGGATCCGTAATGAAACGATCGCAGCGGAAGACATTTTACAGGATATCGGTGTGTTCAGTATTACAAGTTCGGATGCCCAGGCGATGGGGCGAATTGGTGAAGTTGCACTCCGGACATGGCAAACAGCCCATAAAATGAAGAAACAACGCGGCTTTCTTGAAGGTGACGGCAAATATGCGGATAACAACCGGGTGAAGCGTTACGTCGCAAAATATACCATCAACCCTGCAATTGCTCACGGAATTGATGAATACGTCGGATCGGTCGAAGTCGGAAAGATGGCTGACCTCGTTTTATGGGATCCAAAGTTTTTCGGAGCGAAACCGGAAATGATTCTGAAAAGTGGCATGGTTGTTCAAAGTGTAATGGGAGACCCGAATGCTACTATCCCGACACCACAGCCGCTCATTTATCGCCCAATGTTCGCACAATTCGGTAAGGGGCTGTCTCAAAGCTCGATGACCTTTGTTTCCCAGGCTGCTTATGATGACAACATCAAAGAAAAGCTAGGCCTTGAAAAAGTTATTTTGCCAGTGAAAAACATTCGTCAGCTGACGAAGAAGGATATGAAATTGAATGATGCGACTCCTGATATTGATGTCGATCCACAAACGTATGAAGTGAAGATCGATGGAGAACTTATTACATGTGAACCTGTAGATGAAGTGCCACTTGGCCAACGTTATTTCTTATTTTGAGGTGAAGCGAATTGATAGTGGAAAAAGTGATAGCAAATATAAAGGATTTAGACCCTGCGGAGCTTGAGAAACGCCATAAAGAAAAGGTTTATTTAGAGAGTGACCATTTGATGAAACGAATTCAGCGAGTGGAAACAGATCATGGCAGGGAACTTGGAATCCGCTTGAAGGATCCAAAGGATTTGATGGCCGGCGATATTTTATTTATGGATGAAGAAAATATGATTATTATCGATGTGATGAGCGATGATTTAATTGTAATCAGCCCTCGAGATATGCAGGAAATGGGAACAATCGCCCATCAGCTCGGCAATCGTCACTTACCGGCACAATTTGAAATGTCTGACATGCTTGTCCAATACGATTATCTCGTAGAAGAGTTGTTGCGGGAAATGGATATCCCCTTCAAACGAGAAGAACGGAAAGTAAAACAAGCATTTCGTCATATAGGTCATAGCCATGACTAGTCAAGCTCTTTCTTTATTACAGCTTTGCGATTCCAATTTTCCTAACGGGGCATTCAGTCAATCGTTCGGCCTCGAAACGTATATTCAAAAAGATATTGTGAAAGATGCAGCGACATTTACGGATTGGCTGAACGTTTATCTGCATGAACAGCTCACATTTGCAGATGGATTGGCGGCACGCATGGCCTATGAAGCACTGAATGACGATGAATTGAATCGATTGTGGGAATTGGATCGGATACTTACCGTGCAAAATCTTGCAAGGGAATCACGAGACGGAACCCAGCGGATGGGAGACCGGATGTTGGATATCGCTGAATCCATCTATCAAATACCACTCCTTGCTACGTATAAAGAAAAAATAAAAAACAAACAGGCTTTCGGACATTCGGCACTCGCCTTTACAATTGTTGGACATGATTTAAATGTCGAGAAAGAGACGACGATTCTCTATTATTTATATTCGACCGTCGTAAGCTTGGTGCAAAATGCAGTCCGAGCAATTCCGCTCGGTCAAACGACGGGACAGAAAATCATTTATGCCTTTCAAGCGGAATTAAAACAAGCGACGGAAAAGATTATGCAGTTGGAGGAGTCAGAGTTCGGTATCGTGTCCCCAGGGCTTGAATTATCACAAATGCAGCATGAGCGTGTCGGAATCCGTATTTTCAGTTCATAAAGTGAAACTTCATTCCGTGGGGTTTTCCTTACATCCCCACGGAATGTTAGTTGAGCAGAATCAGGGATTTACGGACTGTTTATCCCCCACCTTCATATGTTGGGCTTTCCTCCTATTTAGAGGTGGGGTATTGCTGACCGTTAATACGTGATAAAACAATCAAATGAAGAAAGGATGTATGCTTATATGGAACCTATTAAAATTGGCGTCGGAGGCCCAGTTGGTGCTGGGAAAACGATGTTAGTCGAAAAAATCACCCGCGCATTGAACGGTAAAGTGAGTATGGCGGTTATTACAAATGACATTTATACGAAAGAAGACGCGAAAATCTTAGTCGAAAATGGTGTCCTGCCGGAAGAGCGGATCGTCGGAGTGGAAACTGGAGGCTGCCCGCATACAGCAATCAGGGAAGATGCTTCCATGAACTTTGCGGCAATTGATGAGCTGACGGAGAGACACCCGGATATCGAATTGATGTTCATTGAAAGCGGCGGTGACAACCTTGCTGCTACCTTCAGTCCGGAGCTTGTCGATTTCTCCATCTATATCATCGACGTCGCCCAGGGGGAGAAGATTCCCCGTAAAGGTGGTCAAGGGATGATCAAGTCGGATCTATTCATTATCAATAAAACAGATCTAGCTCCATATGTCGGTGCAAGTCTTGAGGTGATGGAATCCGATACGAAAGTGTTCCGCGGAGATAAACCATTTATCTTCACGAACCTGAAAGATGATGAAGGACTGGATGAAGTAGTCGACTGGATTAATAAACATGCCTTGTTAAAAGGATTGGGTCAAGATGTCTAAATGGACAGGCGTTCTTGAGCTAGACATGGAAAACAGAGAGGGCAGAAGCGTCGCTAAAAAGGTTTACTTCCAGGGTGCATTTAAAGTGATGCGCCCTGTCTATTTTAACAAGGGAGCATTTCCATGTTATTACTTGCTGAATCCTGGCGGCGGCTATTTGGACGGTGACACGTACCGGATGAAAGTGAACCTTGAAGAAGAAGCACAGCTCACGCTCACCACACAGTCCGCGACAAAAGTCTATAAAACACCGAACAAAGAAGTATATCAGGAAACACACTTCCATATGGGGAAGAATAGTTATCTGGAATATTTGCCGGATGCTCTCATAGCTTATAAAGATGCTAGATATCATCAAAAAAATGTCATACATATGGAGCAAGGTGCAACATTGCTTTATTCCGATATTCTAACCCCCGGCTGGTCACCCGACGGAGAGCAGTTCAGCTATAATATGCTACGCCTCAAGACCGAGATATACAAAGAAGGGGAACTGGCAGCTTTCGATCATATCAAGTTGGAGCCGAAAACGCAACAAATGAACGAATTGGGCTTTATGGAAGAGTACACCCATTTAGGATCCTTTATCGTTGTCAGTGAACAGACGAGTGATGAATTGCTCGATCAATTATATGAAACAATTACAGGAATACCAGGTGACTTTTCATTTGGAATATCTAAACTTGCTATTCCTGGTTTTACGGTTCGAATTATGGCAAACTATACTCAGGTCATTGAACGAATCATCACGACAAGCCATCATGTCATCAGTAAAGAATGGTACGGGACGAAGCCAAGTTTTTTAAGAAAATATTAAGAAGATGCCCGACAAGATGGACGATAAGTCGGGTATCTTTCGTTTGAAAAGGAGTTGTGGTTGTGAAAAGACTTAGCATTAGTGTACTGTTACTGCTCATCCTCTTCATCGGAGCGTGTTCTAGCGGAAATTCGACAGGGGGTGGAGAAACAGCGGAGAAAACGGAAGAAAAAGATGAATTGGTACTCGCGATTGGCGGAGAGCCGGATGAAGGCTTTGATCCGACGACTGGTTGGGGAAGTTATGGTTCTCCAATATTCCAAAGTACATTATTGATCTATGATCAGGACTTTGATATCGAATATGACTTGGCGACAGATTATCAGGTGAGTGAAGATGGACTTGAATACATAATACAACTACGTGAGGATGTGTTGTTCTCTGACGGGGAACCCCTCACCGGAGAAGATGTCGTCTTCACGTTTGAAACAGCTAAGACGAGTGGGTCTGTCATTGACTTGAGCAATCTCGAGTGGGTAGAAGCTACAGGCGAGTACGAGGTCACTTTCACATTGAACCAACCGGAATCGACCTTTGTATCGCATCTCACGAGCATCGGGATTGTGCCTGAGCATGCGTATAATGAGACGTACAATGAAAATCCGATTGGTTCGGGACCTTACCAATTCGTGCAGTGGGATAAAGGTCAGCAGCTTATTGTCGAAGCGAATCCGCATTATTATGGGGAGCAGTCTGACTTTTCGAGGTTAACATTTCTTTTCTTGGAAGAAGATGCGGCCTTTGCAGCGGCTCAAGCTGGAGAAGTTGATGTTGTAGCGGTTACTCCAAGTTTTGCCAAACAGGAAGTTCCAGGTATGAAGCTCGTTGAAGTTGAGTCGGTTGACAACCGGGGTATTGTTTTTCCCTACGTAGAAGCAGGAGGAGAAACAGATGACGGTTACCCAATCGGCAATGACGTGACGGCTGACGAAGCGATTCGGAAGGCGATTGATATCGGTGTGGATCGTGAGGCATTGGTAGATGGTATTTTAGACGGCTTTGGAACACCTGCTTATTCTGTTGCCGACCAGCTCCCATGGTGGAATCCGGAGACAGAAATGGAAGATAACCGAGTGGGAGAAGCAAAAGAATTGTTGGAAGATGCCGGATGGCAGGAAACGGAAGATGGCACACGGGAAAAAGATGGGTTGACAGCTTCCTTTACAATATTCTATCCAGCAGGGGATGAAGTAAGGCAATCCCTTTCCATCGCTGTCGCTGACCAGATTAAAGCGCTTGGAATCGAGGTCGACACAGAAGGGAAAAGCTGGAATGAACTCGAACGGCTTATGCATGCTAACCCTGTAATGATGGGCTGGGGAAGCCATGATCCGCTTGAAATGTATAATATCTACAGCAGCAATACGATGGGGGAAGGCTATTATAATGTCAATTATTACTCCAATCCGACTGTAGATGAATATATGGAAGAAGCAATCAACGCGACATCTTTAGAAGAGGCGAATGAATATTGGAAACGAGCTCAATGGGACGGAGAAACTGGCTTTTCATCGAAGGGGGATACCCCTTGGGCATGGCTCATTAATTTAGAGCATCTCTATTTCGTTGATGAAAGCTTGGATATTGGCGAGCAGAAAGTACAGCCGCATGGGCATGGCTGGCCAATTACAGAATTCATAGCGGATTGGCACTGGGAAGATTAGGACAGATGCGGCTCAAATCCATTGTTTTATATACCGTGAAGAAAGCTGTTAAACTGCTTACTCTGCTTGTGGCCGTCAGCATCCTGTCCTTCACGCTCCTGAGTTTATCACCGATTGACCCGGTCCAGTCTTACATCGGAGCTGATATGACAAGAGTAAGTCCGGAACAACGAGAAAATATTGCAGAATACTGGGGGTTAAATGAATCAAAGGTGAACCAGTATCTCAATTGGGGAAAAACCATTTTGCAAGGGGACTTAGGCACATCACTGATTTATCGGAGTGATGTCGCAAGTGTAATCGAGGAGCGGTTTCTCGCTTCCCTCCTCTTGATGATGGTAGCATGGATCCTATCCGGGGGAATCGGATTTTTACTTGGTGTTGTGTCAGGAATGAATGAAGGATCTTGGCTTGACCGTATCATTAAGGGATATTGTTTCATCCTTGCTTCGACGCCAGCTTTCTGGATGGGATTAGTATTCTTAATGGTACTTGCCGTCTGGTTCGGCTGGTTCCCGGTCGGTCTCGGTTCACCTGCCGGAGTGCTTGCAGCCGATGTATCGCTAGCTGACCGGGTGAGACATCTGTTTCTTCCAGCGCTGACGTTAAGTATTGTAGGAGTTGCCAATGTTGCCTTACATACGCGCGAGAAATTGATTGACGTGCTGCAGAGTGAATATGTCCGATTTGCAAAAGCAAGAGGCGAGCGGGGGCTTACTTTACTGAAGCGGCATGGGTTACGGAATATCTCGCTACCAGCAATCTCGCTTCATTTTGCCTCGTTTGGTGAATTGTTCGGAGGTGCTGTATTGGCAGAACAAGTCTTTTCCTATCCGGGTCTTGGACAAGCAATTGTCAATGCCGGACTTGGCGGGGACGTCCCGCTGTTACTCGGAATTGTTTTATTTAGTACGATTTTTGTTTTTACAGGGAATTTACTTGCAGATATTTTATATAAAGTCATTGATCCCAGAATCCGAAGGGAAGGTGGGTAAATGAAAGCACAAAGCATGAGCAGGAAAACTCGTCCTTTCAACTGGAGTGTGCGCAGGCGGACGGTGGCAGGGATTCTGTTTGCTTCCATCCTCCTGCTTGGGATCATCATAAGTGGGCTGCTCATTCAAACCGATAACATTGCTATTAATCTGGAAGGGAAAAATCGGGCGCCTTCCCTCGAGCATTTGTTTGGGACGGATTGGCTAGGTCGGGATATGCTGATGCGTACGCTAAAAGGCCTGATATTTAGTATCGGTGTCGGTATTCTCGCGGCCTGTTCAAGTACAATCATTGCACTGTTGCTAAGTTTGGTGGCTGCATGGAATAAACTTGCGGACCGGATTGTCACGTGGCTGATTGATTTGTTCTTAAGTATGCCTCATATTGTCACATTGATTTTAATTTCATTTGCTGCAGGCGGAGGGTTTAAAGGAGTTGTAATCGGACTTTCCCTTACCCACTGGCCGAGTCTCGCAAGGTTATTACGGTCTGAAGTACTGCAGTTGAAAACAGCGGAATATACAAAGATTTCACGGCAATTAGGTAAGCGAGAGCGCTGGATAGCGAGGAATCACTTTTTACCCCATTTAATCCCACAACTTATCGTCGGGTTTATTTTACTTTTCCCGCATGTGATTTTACACGAAGCGGCGATTACCTTTCTCGGCTTCGGCTTATCAACAGAAACGCCAGCAATCGGAATCATTTTGTCGGAATCGATGCGTTATTTATCAACAGGAGCTTGGTGGCTTGCATTCTTTCCGGGGTTAGCACTGCTCGTCGTTGTTGGCCTCTTTGATCTTTTTGGCAGAAGTGTACGCAAGTTCGTCGACCCATTCCATGGTCAAAGAGGGTAAGGAGGATGCAAATTGGTTTCAAATAATAAGATGAATGGACAGCCACTGCTTGAAGTGAAAGACTTCTCATTAAGATTTCTGCAATATGAAAGAGGTTTGAGGGAAACTTATCTAGAAGTGATCCGCAATTTTTCTTTGTGTATTTATCCCGGAGAAATTGTGGCAGTGGTTGGAGCGAGCGGTTCAGGGAAAAGCCTGCTCGCAGATGCCATACTGGGAATTTTACCGGAAAATGCAAGGACAGACGGTACATTGCAATATAAAGGGGAGGAGCTGACTGAAAAGCGACAGATGAAACTCCGCGGCAACGAAATATCGCTTATCCCGCAGTCTGTTATGGCCCTCGACCCTTTAATGAAAACGGGAAAACAAATTCAGTCAAACAAGAAAAGAGCAAGTCGGTCTGTTTTAGAGCGGGTCGGCTTAAAGGAAAATGTAGTGGACCTCTATCCTTTTGAACTTTCGGGCGGCATGAGCAGAAGGGTCCTTGTAGCAACAGCAATCACGGCATCTCCAACTCTGATCATTGCGGACGAGCCAACTCCAGGAATTGATCCGGAAGCACTTGACGATACAATCAAACAGCTCCGGCAACTCGTGACTGCAGATAAAGGAATGATGTTTATTACGCATGATATTGCGGTTGCAGCCCGACTTGCTGACCGGATAGCTGTATTCAACGAAGGAGAAACGGTGGAGATTGCCCCTGTTGCCCATTTTTCCGGGAAAGGGGAGCGGCTCGAGCACCCGTTTACGAAAGCTTTGTGGAACGCCTTACCGCAAAATGAATTTATTATGACGTCACCACTGGAGGAGAAAAAACAGGGCAACAAGAAACAGCAGGTACTCCATGCCAAAGGGATCAGCTACCGGTATCCGGGCTCCCCGTGGCTTTTTAAAAACTTGCAGCTTTCAATCGAGCCGGGTGAAGTCGTTGGGTTATTCGGTTATAGCGGGGCGGGCAAGTCGACAATGGCGCAAATTCTCGCCGGCTACATGTCCCCGCTAGAAGGAGAAGTACTTCTTGATGTTAAACGGATTAAAGAAGACGTGAATCCTGTGCAAATGGTTTGGCAGCATCCCGAACAAGCGATTAACCCAAGATGGCGGGTGGAGAAGATTTTCCAGGAAGTAGGGACGTGGGATGCAGAACTGCTTGATATCCTCGGAATCCGGAAAGAATGGTTCAAGCGCTGGCCAAGTGAATTGTCAGGCGGCGAACTGCAGCGCTTCTCCGTCGCCCGCGCGTTGATGAGTGAAAATATCCGCTACCTGATTGCCGACGAAATGACAACGATGCTTGATGCCGTGACCCAAGCGCAAATCTGGCTGGCGGTACTTAAGCTTGCTAGGCAGCGCGGGATTGGTGTCCTTGCCGTAAGTCATGATCATCAACTCCTTGAAAAAATATCTGATCGAATCATTGATTTTACGGACATCAGGTGAGGGATGCAATTTAATAAGAAGAATAGGAAAGCAGGTCAGACACGGATTCTGACCTGTTTTTTTTGGAATTAGATTCTATGGAGTTAAAAAATGAGGGGATGTCCGAAAATTAGCTGGATTTCACTAGGCCAACCCAAGCGTTTTCTTATTGCATGGGAAACTAGAAAGCAAAAAAATGCTGTGGATAATTTGAATTCCCAGCAATAGCCACGTCCGCTCTGCGCCCAACAACTGACAAACTTCACACTCCTGCAATCGATAAAGAAGACTTGCCGATTGGCTTCAGCCAGAGGCTTAGTCGCACTTATACCCTTGTGATGAAAGTCAACATCGGCTCTCTACCGTCGCCTGAGTTTCCTTTATCTCCCTTCCGGTAAAAAGGAGGTTCGATTAAGTTCGCCCCTTCCTGGGGCAACATCGAACTACCTCCCATCCTGGGAGGCGCAGTTTGTACGTTGCTAAACGGGAACTTGCGCCTTTGTTCATACGTTGGATATCGACTTTATTTGCCCAGGTATCATTACGTAAAATTTCCTGGTTGATTACGGACGTGTTTACTTCTTCTTTCAAGCCTCCGAATTCTTTAGCGTTTGATATTTTCATACCATCAAGTTCTGCTTTTACATGTTCTTGATCAGCACGGAGCGCAGTTAGTATTTGTCCGTGTTCTTTAAGTTGTGTGCCATGTTTTTCTAAAGTTTGGCTGTGCTCGTCCATGATTTTCCCAAGCATCTCAATGATTTGTTCTTCCTTATTCATCTTGTTCACCTTCCTAATCGGGTTCATTGTAGCATGAAAGGATACGAACAAAATATGACACTTTTCGTAGAACCTTAAAAAAATAGGGAAGGTTGACAAACCTATTCTTACGCTTTATGGTGGAATGGTTCAATTTTATAAAATCAGGCATGGTTCTATAAATTTAAGGGAATATAAGAAGAGAATGATTTTTCAGGGAGGTGTTTCCACTGGTTGATAATTTTGAAGTGGAACCGATTTTTGAAGACAGACCACATGAACGGCATCAATTCAAGCTCGTCATAGATGGGAAGAAATACAAGGGTGATTTTTATGATGGTGAAATTCACTGGCTGCACCCGCACCCAAAACAAGTCGTTCCGGAGCACAAGCTACAGGCAATCGAAAATGAAGTGTACGAGCTTCTTGGAAAGCACGGCATCAGTGATGACACGGATAACATGGAAGTCGAGCCAATGCTTAACAACAGCAATAGCAGAAGAAACCTTCATTTATTTAAATTGAAGATCCAAGGCGAAGAATTCAAGGGTACAATCATTGATGGAGAAGTCGAATGGTTCCATCCAAAACCGAGACGAAAGTTACAGGATGAGCGTGTGGAGAAAATTGAAGAACAAATTCATGAAAAAATGAAAGAACATATGGAATAAGAGAGTATGGCGCATCTTGGTGTGTGAGGGATGCGCTATTTTATTTTCTCAAATGCTTTTATTGATGAGACAGATAAACAACTGAACCATCCGGAATTGAGCTTTTTCAGTTGTGAATAGTATTTAAAAACCTTATACGGCAGCCGATTTGAGTTTTTTATGAATTTAATGAATTTCATAATACGTATTTAATACTTCACCATCACCATATGTAGTTGATTTAGTTCGTTCCCAACTACATATGGTGATGGAAAAGCCGACTTTGGTAATTATGAAATTCATTCATTTGACAAACACCGAAACTTTTTATCACGCATTAACGGTCTGTAGTATCCCCGCCTCTAGACATGAGGGGAAGCCAAAATGTGAAGGTAGGGATATACAGTCCGTAAATCCCGGTTTAGAAATACAAAAAAAGGGAATTAAAAATATTAGCATTCTAAAAGTGGTGGGGAATAGTGAAGAAAATAGGAATATTTATAGTAGGAATTATAGTAGGATTTATACTCATTTGGCTTTTTGGGAATCCTTTTATTTGATGGATTGTTTAAAGTGAGTAAGATGACGAATCATAAAGAATAAGTGGGTAAAGTAATTCTTAATAAATTCCCTCAACTTTTTTTGTGTCGTTTTATTTAAAAGTATTACAACTCACCCAATCATTTGTCACGTTAGCCAGGATAAATTAGAATGATAGTAATACATAAAAAAGGACTGGTAGCAGATGAGTCAGGAATATAAAATTGGTGATATTACATTGGGTGAAGGAATGCCGAAAGTTTGTGCCCCTTTAACAGGAACTACTTTAAAAGCGTTACTGGATGAATGCGGCTTAGTGCGGAATTCAGAAGCAGATCTTGCAGAATGGCGGGTTGATTTCTTTGAGTATGGACGAGATACGGAAAAGGTGCTTGAGGCATTAGCTGAAATAAGAAAAGAACTGGGAAATATGCCGCTTATCTTCAGTTTCCGGACAGCGGAAGAAGGCGGGGAAAAGGATATCACTGTCAGGCAATACATGGAACTGAATAAACAAGCTGCCGAGTCCGGAGCTGTCCAGCTGATTGATATTGAATTATTCCGCGGGGAAGATACCGTTAAGGAACTAGTTGCAATCGCAAAAGGACAGCAAGTTTTAACGATTATTTCAAATCATGATTTCAAACAGACACCTGACGCACCGGAAATTATGAACCGGGTAGAAAAAATGCTTGAACTTGGCGGGGATATTCCGAAAGTTGCTGTCATGCCGGTCAAAGAGGAAGATGTCCTCACGGTAATTCAAGCGAACCTAAAATTGAAAAAGTTATATCCAAACCGCAAAATGATTATGATTGCAATGGGGAGTCGCGGTATCGTGACCCGGATGAGTGGAGAGATTTTCGGATCTGTGCTTACGTTTGCAACGGTGAAGCACGCTTCCGCACCGGGACAGGTGTCTGCAGGCGAGATGAAAAAGATTCTGCAAATCATTCATAATGCCCAGTAGCTAGCAGTTTACAAATGGAAAAATCAACTATAAAATGGCGTACATCACAATGAATTGCAGCTAGATAAGTTGGAGGTTTAACAATGTTCACGTTGGAAAATTGGGAATTTCTTATATCCTATACACACTTGAAAAACTTAGGAATCGCAGTAGGAGTCTTTCTCTTATTCTTGCTGTTCCGCAAATTATTTACAAAATATGTCTTCCGCATCATCATGCGGTTGATCAATAAGACGAAAGTTAATTTTCTATCGAATATTTTCCAATCCTTTCAAAAACCGGTGGAATGGCTATTCATCATCGTAGGGCTTTATGTGGCTTTACGGTTATATCCTTACTTTAATCATCACCAGGATTGGTTTATTACTCTCGTCAAGGTAGCGCTTATCGTGTTAATTACTTGGGGACTGCTTAATTTATCATCATCCTCATCCAATGTGTTTTATAAAATCAATCAGCGGACGAATATTAAAATAGATGATATTCTGATTCCGCTTTTATCGCGAACCTTGCAAGTGATCATCATCGCAATCAGTTTAACGATCATTCTGCAAGAATTCGATTACAGTATCGAAGGGTTTATTGCCGGACTTGGCCTTGGTGGACTTGCTATTTCCCTTGCGGCTAAAGATGCCCTAGCTAATATTCTTGGCGGAGTCGTCATTATATCGGAAAAACCGTTCACGCTAGGAGATTGGATTTTAACACCATCCGTTGAAGGAACGGTAGAAGATATCAGCTTCAGAAGTACGAAGATCCGAACCTTTGAAGACGCACTTGTTACAGTTCCAAATAATACCCTTGCAAATGAAAATATTACAAACTGGAGTAAAATGGGCAAACGTCGAATTAACTTTTCCATTCGACTTATATATGATACACCTAAAGAAAAAGTTAAAAACGTATTGGAAAAAATCAATACGATGCTCAGGGAGCATGATGAAGTCCATCCGGAAACGATTATGGTCTATTTCGAACAATATCAGGAGGATGGCTTTGAGCTCTTGCTTTACTTCTTTACGAAGACAACGGTTTGGGCAGAGCACTTGGCAGTCCGTGAAGATATTAACTTTAGAATTCTCGATATTCTTGAAGAAGAAGGTATTGAAATTGCTGTTCCGACGAGACGGCTTATGGTTGAGTCGGAGGAAGAAGAATCCCAGGGGAGAGACCGGGCAACCGAATAATCTTCACTCGAAGACGGAGGAACTCTACAACGATTGTAGGGTTTTTTCCTGCTTAGAAATCACTCTATTTTTCGCCAGTTATAAATAAACCTTGAATCATTCATCGATTTCAATAATTTCAATTGCAAATGATCGTTTATTGGTTAATGCGTGTGGTTCTTCGATAGGACGGAAATTTGCTCAATTAGCGAAGGGGCTAGGTTTTTAGTTAGTTGCAGTTACACGAAATGATAAACTTACGGAAGATTTACTTGAACTGGGTGCGTCTCATGTTATAAACACTTCAAGCACTTCACTTACTGAAACTGTGATGGAGTTAACAAATGGAAGGGGTGCAGATGCTGCTATTGATTCGATTGGAGGTTGTTGGTGATCACGAAAATCATTAGAATATATTTGAACACGGAATCGCTGTAATGTCGATACCAATCTGCAATTTCTTCAATTGCTTTATCCTGCAAAACGATTTCGCCTCCTTTTTTAAGACTCATAATTAAGACGTTTATTACATTAAAAAGTCACAGGTTTTTATCTGAAAAAAGAACTAACTCCCCCAAGTAAAGGATACCCGTTCCTCCTCCTTTATGATAAAATAAGGGAGATGCACGAGTGTAGGAGGAAAGGCAATGTATAATTTTGCAGCGAACGTAGTAAAAATTATCTTAACTATTTTTGGAAGAATCAAAGTCTATCAGAAAGAAAAATTACCAGATAATGGCGGATACATTATTGCTTGTACACATACAGGTTGGGTTGATATTTTATGGCTTGGGGTATCCTTACTGCCTAAGCAAATTCATTATATGGCAAAGAAGGAATTGTTCCAGACGAAATTCACAAATTGGCTGATGAATGTCTTGAATGCTTTCCCAGTCGACCGGGATAATCCGGGACCGAGCACAATCAAGGTACCCCGTAAGCTACTGAAGGAAGGGAAGATCATTGGAATCTTCCCAAGCGGAACGAGATCAACCGAGGAAGTCCCTTTAAAGCGCGGTGCCGTAACGATTGCAGCTTATGGTAAAGCACCGATTATACCTGCAGCTTACATCGGCCCGAACAACTTTAAAGATTTGCTCAAATTCCAGAAGCCAAAGCTTATTTTCGGTGATCCGATTTACTTGCCCGAAGACCAGCCGCGAAGAGAAGCAATGGATACGATGATGGAAAAATTGAATGTCGAAATGTATAACTTGCAAAGACAACTGAGAGAAAAATGATAACAACGCATAGACCTTATGATAAACAGACAGAATGTTTATCTTAAGGTCTTTCTTTTGTTGACATTCATACATTTATACCCTATACTTACATATAGTAACTTAGTGTAAAATGGTAATATAATTGAAAGGGAAGAATAGATATGGAGAAAAAGTTTTTTCAAAGTCCAACGATTTATGTTGGCGAAGTAAGTATTAATGTAACAGACTTGGAAAGGTCATTAGAATTTTACCGGGATTTCCTCGGGTTTAAAGTATTGGAGCAAACAGCTACGGAAGCTAAGCTGACTGCAGATGGTGAAAAAGCAATCCTCACACTTGTTCAGCCAGAAGGAGTACAACCGAAAGCTCCGCGTACAGCTGGATTGTATCACTATGCAATTTTGCTTCCAAATCGTTCTGATCTTGCCGCATTGCTGCAACATATCGCGGAAAAATCGGGAGGAAATATGCGCTTAGGGGCTTCTGATCACTTTGTAAGTGAAGCTTTATATTTCGACGACCCAGATGGTAATGGGATCGAAATCGCACATGACCGGGATTCCGGAACATGGGAGTGGGAAGGAAGCATGGTATCCATGGGGACAGTTGCACTTGACGCACAAGGGTTACTCGCAGACCGGAAGGCACCATGGGAAGGAATGCCAGAAGATACAATCATGGGACATATTCATTTGCATGTGTCTGATATTGAAGTGGCGCGCGAGTTCTATATTAATGGAATCGGCTATGATGTTGTGACCGAACTGCCTGGAGCTTTATTCACATCGAGTAACGGTTACCATCACCATATCGGCATGAATACCTGGAACGGGGTAGGTGCACCAAGAACACCGGAAAATAGTGTCGGACTGAACTGGTTCAAGCTTGTTTTTCCAGATGAAAGCACAAGACAGACAACTTTAGAAAATGTTCGGAAACTTAATGCACCAATTCGTGAGGCGGATGGCGATTATTTCGTTGAAGACCCATCGGGAAACACGCTTCGTTTTGTGATTGGATGAATAGCGGCGGCGAGATAACAGCGGAAATTGGACAAAATAAGTGCAAAAAGTGGTAGAGTTGTCTAATAGAGAAGCTCTATTGGACAAAATAAGTGCAGAATCGTTAGAACTGTCTAATAGAAGAGCTCTATTGGACAAAGTAAGTGCAAAATCATTAGATCTGTCTAATAGAGAAGCTCTATTGGACAAAATAAGTGCAAAATCATTAGATCTGTCTAATAGAGAAGCTCTATTGGACAAAATAAGTGCAAAATCATTAGATCTGTCTAGTAGAAGAGCTCTATTGGACAAATAAATGCAAAATTGTTAGATCTGTCTAATAGAAGGACCAACTAAAATTTGAAATAGGGGTAAATGATATCCCCACTGAATGAAGTTTTAATCTACTTTTTAATGGACCGTATAATTGCAACTGCAATTATGATAAGGGCGATAAATGGACCGATGAAGCTTGCAATGAGAAAAACAAGTCCGTCCAAAGAAACAACCTCCTTTTCCCGATCTTACCATTTACAATTTAGGAGTAAAATAATTTAAATAGTCGCAGGGTTTACATTGAACATGTGTAAGCCCTGCGACTTCATTTAATTTGCACACTTTTTCATGCATGAACGGTCTGTAATCCCCCACTTCTAAACATGAGGGAAACCGAACATGTGATGTTGAGGGATAAACAGTCCGTAAATCCCTGATTCTGTTCAACTAACATTCAATGGAGAAAGAAAAGCCCCACGAAATGAAGTTTCACTTTATTATTTATACCAAGCAGCAGCGGCTTGCACTTCCGTCATCGTTAATTGGTGCCCGCGATTTTCCCAGTGGAGCTCGACTTCCGCTCCAGCACCTGCAAGTAGCGTATCCAATTCCTCTGATTCCTGTGCTGGACAAATTGGATCATTCGTACCAGCTGCGATAAATACACGCTTTCCAGTTAAGTCAGGCAAATCAATCCCTCTTCTTGGCACCATTGGGTGGTGGAGAACCGCTGTCTTCAGTGCATCCTGATAATGGAACATCAAGCTCGCTGCAATATTTGCACCATTGGAATACCCGACAGCAGTTATATTGTTCCGGTCAAATTCATATTTTTCCGCTGCTTCGTCGAGAAATACATTTAATTCCTGTGTTCGGAAAATTAAATCCTCTTCATCAAAAACTCCTTCTGCCAGTCGCTTAAAAAACCTAGGCATTCCGTTTTCAAGAATATTTCCGCGAACGCTTAGTACGTTTGCAGCTTTATCGATAACCTCTGCAAGGGGGAGCAAGTCATGTTCATTTCCTCCGGTACCGTGCAGTAAGAGCAATGTTGGTCTTGATGGGTCATTTCCTTTTTGGAATACGTGTTTCAATTATTCAATCTTCCTCTCTTATTTTGGTCTTTCGATTGTAAATATCTCTCCAATTTTGGCGTAATCATGTCCGGCCAGTCGGCTTATGGCTTGGAGTTTATCGTAATTGATTTTTCCAGCTTCATAAACTTCTTCTGCGATATGGAATCTCTCGACTTTACCGATGATTAAATCAGAAGTAATTCTCTCGGTTTGTCCAAGTTCTACTGCCTTTTCCAACGTACATTCAAATCGAACTTTTGCTTGCTTAACAGCAGGTACAGCTATATTTGTACTTTCGACCAAGTCCAGCTCTGTTACATCGATTTCACTTTCATCCGGTGAAAGTGATGCGGCTGTTTTATTGATTTCAGCTACATTATACTCATCGACAATATGAATGACGAATTCCTTCGTTTCCATCATATTTTTGGCAGAATCCTTCTGGGCGTCGTCCTTCCGTTGAATCGAAACGGCAAGCATCGGAGGGTCGGTTGCGGCGATATTGAAATAGCTGAAAGGCGCTGCATTTATAATTCCGGCTGAAGATTGAGTTGTAATAAAGGCAATGGGCCGTGGAATGATGGAGCCGATTAACAGCTTATAATTTTCTCTTTCCGTTTGATCCTGTGGATGAATGGAAAGCATGTTGCGGCACCTCTTAACGCTTATATTTTTAAAAAGTCATTGATTAAATTTTCTCTGCTCGTTTACCTACTGTTTTAATCGTTTCGATCACAATCTGTTTATGTTCTTCTGATACACCCTCGAAGACTTCTTCAATTCGCTCTTGATGTTTAGGGAAAATCTTATCCATTACTTCATTTCCCTTATCCGTGATTTCAATATAAATGACACGACGGTCGTCTTTACAATTTGTTCGGCGTAGTAGCTCATTTTTCTCCAGTTTATCGATGACATATGTGATTGAACCAGTATTAATGAGTACCGCTTCAGATATTTGCTTGATTGTTTGTCTGCCTTTATGGTATAGTGCTTCCAGAATGGAAAAGTCGGATAATTTCATTCCGTGGTCAGCAATATCTTTTTTTACCATTTCTTCTAATGTCTTCGATGCTTTCATTAAAACGACAAAGGACTTCAAAGATAAATTTTCACACATAGCTATTAACTCCTTTTCATATATACTGAATTAAGATATATTTAATTAACTAAAATTATAGAGGTTAATGGATAGTCTGTCAAGCGTTCTACTTAGATAAAAAAACCCCGCCTGATACGCGACTAGGCGGGGTTGTTGTTGTCCGGTAATTTAATGAGCTGCATCCGGCTATTAAAAAGAGTCGGATAAGATAGGAAACCGAGCATGATACTCGTTACCGCCGCTGTCGTTAGTAACAGGAATAGAATGAGCAATTGAAATTGGACAGCTTGCATTGGATCGGCTCCCGCAATAATTTGCCCGCTCATCATACCTGGAAGCTGAACGAGTCCGATTGTTTTCTGGCTTTCAATTGTCGGAATCATGCTCGCTTTGATGGCAGTAATGAGCGAATGGTGAATGGCTTGCTTCGGTGTCCCTCCCAAGGAAAGGATAAGTTCTGTTTCATCTTTTCTCGCTTCGATTTCCGCTGTGAACCGGTTTAAAAAAAGAATCGAGAGCACCATCGAGTTTCCGATTAGCATACCACTAATTGGGATAATGTATTGTGTTTCTGGAGGAGTAATCTTAAAGCCAATCAGTATTCCTTGGGTCAGCACTTCGATAAATACGAAGGTCACAATGAGCTTCCAGGTGATTCCTTGAATGGCCGCTCCTTTTTTTCTTGCGTTGTGGGTTGCCGCGGTAATCATGAGAATGACCATTAAAATAATATAGATCAGATTTTCTGTTGCAAATACGAAGGTTAAAATATAACCGACAGCAAGCAATTGGATAATGGAGCGTACTGTCGCGATAACTGTGTCTTTTCCAAGGCCAAGATTCAATGTCTTTGTCAGGATTAAGGGGATGAGGACAAAAACGAGAGCTAGTGAAAGGGTCAGGAAACTCATGCGAAATCCCCCTTTACAAATTGTTTCACTTGCACATTCTTCGGATTGGTCAGCAGACTGCTTGGTCCGGATTCGATTAATTGCCCATTCATCATGACCCATGTGTCATCACTGATCTGAATTGCTTGGTTTAAATTATGGGTAATCCAGATGATCGTCACGTTGTATTCTCTATTGATCTTTTCAATCAAGTTCTCAATATCATGGGTCGAGATACGGTCAAGGGATGATGTGATTTCATCGAGCAGTAAAATTTCCGGACGGTTTACAAGTGTCCGGGCAATGGAAACCTTTTGCTTCTGTCCACCGGAAAGATCACCGACATGTCGCATCAGTAAATCTTTATCCAAGCCTACTGCTGCAAGTAAATCGGCAGCCTCATCCTCCGGCAATGCATCTCCCGCAAGTATTCTGGGAAGTTGTAGATTTTTATAAACGGTCCCTGCAATCATTGTTGCGCTTTGCAGAGCTAGTCCTACATTTCTCCTTAAATCGGTCGGTTCGTATACTTGGATGGGTTTTGCTTGGATAAAAATCCTGCCATGTGTAGGAGAAATGATTCCATTACAAAGTCTGAATAAGGTTGTTTTCCCAGCACCGGACGGGCCGACGAGAGAAGTGATTTTACCCTTCCGGAATGAACCTGTAACATTCTTTATTATTTTTAATGGACCATCAGCGTAAGAGACGTTTTTTAATTCAATTGCTTGTTCGTTATTCATCTGTATTCCTCTTTTCTATCTCGTTCAATTAAAACAGCTTGCCTATGTATCAGTTTACCCTATATTGCCTGAATACATGAAGAAAAGCGGGACATGGGGTCAGAACGAGGCTGCTGAAAAACATATTATGGAAATTATTTTTCCCACTTTGATAACCAAAATCGAGTGAAAACAGGTATTTATTCCCCACTTTCATAGGTTATTTTACATGAAATTTGGGAATCGGTTTCCATTCGCTTGAAATTAGTGTACTTTTTCAGCAGCCTCGGTCAGAACGGCTGTCCCAGTTGCTCTGACGTTGAGGAGGGGGAAGGAAGTATCAATGCCTGGTTTGGGTGGGGTTGTCTAGGATTGGGAGTGGAATGTGCCTGTCCGTGCTGAAAAAACCTATTAAAAGGAAGAGAGCGGTTGTGTCGGTTACCGCTCTCGCTGAAAAATCACGTGACGGAGAGCAGAGTAGCCCTGTCAGCACCCGGTTTCATTGAGAAAGTCCACTCCGGGCAATGAGCAGCTCAATCATAGCCAGTCAGCGGTGATAATGCTTAGCAAAAGGCACTGACGAATACATAAATGTTCTTTCCGGATTCCCTTGCACATCGATTCACCACAAATAGTCCATCATATCCCGAGAAAACAGATTTGTATCAATGGTGCAGCTTTGAGCCTCAATTGCGTATTGCCAGCCGAGAACAGGAGCGGCGGCAGGTCCTTCTGGATTGAATGCTGGAGCATTTTCCTGTGTCGTAATTTCATGTTGCGGATAAGCGGTCCAGACAATTGTATTTTCTTGGATACTTGTATCCAATGCTTCAAACGCAAGCGTTAATTCGCTACCTTCATTGAACACCCCATAAATTCCAGGTGCATATTCTGAATTCGTTAATGTATTATACCAACCATTGATAAAAGCGTAATCAACTGGATAGTCCGGCTCAATATCACCAAAGATTGCAACGCCCTCCGGAACCCCAGCGTTTTCAGCAAACTGTATTGCTTGCTCTGCATGTTCTGTGCCGTTCTCAAATCCGCGCGCATCATTTACATGATTATAGATCACGAGGATTCGAATATCATGTTGATGCAAATAATCAATCTCAGCTGTATCAAGCCCAAAAGAGATTCCTTCCCGGTCTTCGAGATAACGTCCCCAGACCTCTGGCTTGCCAAAGTTCTCCATAACACATTGGAAGAGATTCTCGTCGGTATAACTCGCTGAATCGACTCCCCAATAAAATTGTTGCGTATCCTCACCTTCATTATCATCATCGTTTTTATTCGTATCCTTTTCCTCATCTAAAAAATCATTTGAAAGCCCGGGAAATGTCAATTTTGCGTCAGAAAAGAGAAGCAATAGAAATGGTATCGCAACAATGATAGCGGCAAGTCCGATAAATAATAAAATTTCATTATTTTTCATTCACAATCCCCCTTTCGCAGTATATGAAAGGGGGATTGTGAATGTATGGGTTCTTTATATGAATAAGCCCTTAGAATTTATTTTCCGAGCAGTTTTCGTTTCTCTTTTAACAAAGATTGAAATTCTTTATCCAATGTCTCACTTGGTTCCAAACTTAGCTTACTTAAAACTTCTGATATTTTGGTCTCAATTACGAGCAACTCTTGTTCTTTCGTATCAACTTCCGGTTTCATCTTACGGTTTTTAAATTCTTCATAACCCCCGTGAAAATCGATTATTTCCTTGTTTTCAATCGCCAAAATACGTTCGGCAATTTGACTTGTAAACATCCGGTCATGGGAAACAAAAAGTATTGTTCCTTCATATTCCTCGAGCAGGGACCCGAGTTCTTCCATTGCATAAATATCAAGGAAGTTCGTCGGTTCATCTAGAATAAGAGTATTGCAATCACTTACCATCAACTTTGCAAGTGCGACTTTAACCCGTTCTCCGCCACTTAGCACACCCATTTGCTTATAAACAGTATCACGGAAAAAGTGTAAGCGCGCGAGCACGGTTCGTACGATCGACTCATCTTGGATAGCTGTTTCCATGACGGTCTCTAGGATTGATTTTTGTGGATCTAAACCATCCAGATTCTGACTGAAATAACCGAGCTTTACCGCTGGGGAAATGGAAAGGCCGGATTCTTCATTTATTACTTTTTTGATTAAAGTCGTTTTGCCGCTTCCGTTTTCTCCAATAACAGCTATCTTCTCTCCAGCTTTAATCTGAAAACTCGCCTCATTCCAAAGAACGCGCTTCCCGAAAGCTTGTGTGATAGCATCAGCACGGATGATGGTTCTTCCCTGCAGTGATTCTTGATTTGGGATTGTCATTTTAATTGGCGGCAGCTCTTTTACTTTCTCGACCCTTTCCAATTTTTCAATCCGTGTTTCAATTGATTTCGCTACTTGCTGCAGTTTTTTCTGCTTTTTGGCGAAATAAGGTTTTGCACCTTTTAATCTCGCTTCTGAACTACTTAAACTTTTTGGCTTTTTTGTTGCCCGCTCTGCTTTTTTCTCCTTAAGAACAATCGCATCCTCCAACTGCTGTTTCTTCTGAACATAATTTTCATAAGCCTTCTCATGTTCTTGAATTTTTAGCTCTTTTTGCCGTGCGAAGTCGGAGTAATTCCCTTTGTACACATCGACATTCCCGTCCGCAATCTCCCAAATGGTTTCGCAGGTCGCATCAAGAAAAGCACGGTCGTGGGATACGATAATGACCGCTCCCTGCAGACGTTCGAATGTACGCTCCATCCTTTCGATTCTTGACGTATCGAGATTGGTTGTCGGTTCATCGGCTAAAAGTAATTCGGTTTTACGTGCTAAAGCTTTATCGATGTACTGCTGGGTTATTTCTCCGCCACTTTTCACTGTGTCCGTTCGCTTGAGCTGGGGAAGGAGGGTAGCAGATGTCTCTCCGGAAATCGTTGCCGATTGGATGTTCCTTTTCCCTGCAATAATTTCGAGCAAGGTCGTCTTGCCTGATCCATTTCTGCCAACAAGTCCAATCCGTTCCTTGTCGCGTATTTGTAAATGCTCGATATCAAAGAGTTTCCGATCACCGATTTCATACGTTATGTTCATTAATTCTTTTATAATCATAAAAACAACTCCTATTTTCGGGCATAAAAAAGCCCCTATAATCGTGTTTGAAATAGGAGTTAGAAAGCACGGGAAAATGAAAGATCCCCAATTATCGTGTATGGTCAGCCATTCTAATCCTATTTCGAAACAAAAATGCATGAGAAAGAAGCAGGTCTTCTGCTTGAACATTACATATCTCATCTGTTTCGCTTTGTAAAATAGGATTAGTTTTTCATTGTCTCTTGGCTCACCCTTTCGCTTCATGTTGCTTTTATTATACTATATTTATTGAAGATTGAAAGAGGTAATGTTTAAACAAAGAAAAAGCCAGCTTCTACCCTTGAAGCTGGCTTTTCCCCGTCGTGTTGACCGGTTTGCGCGGAAAATTTTGTTTCCTCGTTCTGTGATGACGGAATTTTGTTCCCCGTCTTGATTCTTAATATTTACTTTGTGCTGTTTTTACTTCAAACAGCGGTTTGTTGCAGTTGCACTTTCACAAAAAATTATTCTTTTCAAACATGCAAGAGAATTGGAATCTCATGTTGTTGCTGACGGGCTGATCCTTCCGTCGTAAAGCAAATTTTCCGCCAAGGCTGTGCAGATCCCTATTAGATTCCGCTTCTTGATAAGTTGTTTGTTACGGCACACAAGTTATCTTTCGGCTGGAATTCCAATAGTAGTTCGCCTTGTACTGTACTATACCCGTTCCTCCATTCTTAAAACATGAAATAACATTTTTTTATAAAAGTGGAATGTAGTGCCGATGATTGAACGAATTCGTGATTTTATTCAACATAGTTAGTCCGAAGCTAAAAAAGAACCTGCCGTTACCATCTTGAAAGGGATGTATCAATTCAAAATGATGATGAAAATCGAGAATGGCATGCAAATCAGCATAAGACAGTTCAATATATTTAATTAGTAGGGTATCCATTAATCCCGGAACCTCATAAGGTTCGGCAACTTGCTGATCTCCCGCGATATTCGGAATCTCTTTATATAGCCCGATACCATATCTATCTTCATTTGTCGTACCTTGTTTTAATAATTGGTGATATTCTTTTGTCACTTCTTTCTCTTCTTGCAATACTATTAAATAAGGATTCTCCATCTACACCCCTCCACTTATAGTATCCTCAATTTAGCCTTTATTCATCAAACTCAAAACAATGCTACAAAATTATTCAGCCCCTATTTATTATAGTATATCGTAACAGTCTTGAAACAAGAGTGGAATAGTAACTCACCTAGTTATGGAGCGTCATGTTTTACTTGCCGTTATTGCCCTCGACTTTAATAGGAAAGCAACAGATTTGATCCTCTCATCATGGCACTTGTCCTGTCTGTCCTCCCGAAGCAGCCCAGATAAAAGCTTCATTAAGGGTGCGAAGTCAAGTTTTGAAGAAAAATATAAAAACATCTTTACAAGCAAATTCATTTCCCTTATAGTAAAGGTACCTAATTATTCTAGGTAGGTGAAAAAATATGTTTAATCGTGAACTCGTAAAAGGGAGTACGTCCATTCTTGTGCTGCAATTGCTTGATGAACGGGATATGTATGGCTATGAACTCGTGAAAGAAATGGCAAAAAGAAGTGATGATCAATTGCAAATGAAGGAGGGGACGCTTTACCCTGCGCTTCATAAAATGGAAAAACAAGCTTACGTTGAACATTACTGGAAGCATCAAGAAAAAGGGCCGGCCCGTAAATATTACCGGATTACCGAAGAAGGAAAAGATATTCTAGCTGAACGCACATCCGAATGGAAACAGTATGTTCAGGTTATGAATAATCTTATTGGAAGAAATGAAACATGAACGAGGAGGCGCAACGGTTTCTCCATGAGCTTAAAAAAGCATTGGAAGAAGATCCGCACCGTGCAGAAATTATTGCAGAATATCGCCTGCATGTAGAAGAGATGCTGGCGGAAATAACAGAACGTGATGCCGACATTTATAACCTGCTCGTTACCCGGCTAGGTTCCCCGGAAGAGCTAGCAGAACTTTGGAAAGAAGAAAAATCCGTCACACCGAAGAAAATGCAGCGACTATTCGTTTTCCTC
Organism: Oceanobacillus alkalisoli; assembly: GCF_022213125.1. Taxonomy (NCBI): domain Bacteria; kingdom Bacillati; phylum Bacillota; class Bacilli; order Caryophanales; family Bacillaceae; genus Oceanobacillus; species Oceanobacillus alkalisoli. The sequence continues at coordinate 60,829 of NZ_JAKNRA010000014.1, forward strand.
AACATTGCATTATTTGCTGGTGGTGTACTATTTACGATTGGTTACAATGTCCTTGGCTGGAGATGGCTGGAAATCCTTTGGGAAAGTTTAACGGAATCGACGACGATTATTATTTTAATCTATCTATTTTTCTGGGGATTGCTTGGTTATGAAATCGGCAAAGCCTTAGGAGCACGGGGAAAAAAGGTGCTTACCCGGACGTTTCTCATCGGGATCATTCCGAATCTGCTGCTTATGTATTTGATTGTTTTTCGATTGATTCCTTATGAATGGTTCGATCCACTGCTCGATCGATCTTTTATCGTGCTCAGTATCCTTTGCACGGTGGCATTATATCCGGTTAGTTTACTCGGTTACCATTGGGGGAGAAGAGCGTCTGTTTAGTCGGACTGGATAGATTTGTTCAGTCCGAGAAGTATAAATGATTTATGCCTATGTACATAGTTTGTCTATATACATAGGGATTCTATGTATAGGAGCGTTTAACATGCGGACAAAACAAAGAGAATGGCTGTTTTTGTTAACTTGTCTATTTCTAGGCTTTCTAGCAAATATCAGCTTCTTATACGGGGAAATTGAAGTATCCTATATTATTTTCATCGCGTTCTTTTACACGGTGTTATTTGTCCGGTTTAAGTTTTCCTTCGAACACCGGCGAATAGGTCTATTGCTCATGGCGGGAATCTGGTTGCTTGCGGGTAGTTTCCTGCTATTTGACAGTACGATATTTTATCCGCTGAATTTACTTGTAATCCCGGCCGTTGTATTCTTCCATATCGTCTTAATTACAAGCCCGGCGAAATTGAACTGGGGTAAGTTATCCTTTATTAGACTCGTAACTGGGAAGCTTGCGGACGCGCTCCGCTATTTGACGAACTACTTACGTTATATTGGAAGAATCATGGCGAGAAGCAGGCGGCGGGTGAAAAATAGGACACTAAGGCAGATTCTCTTAGGAATACTGCTTACAATTCCGATTTTGATCATCATTGTTCCGTTACTAATGTCTGCGGATGCGGTCTTTCAAGAGCAAATCGAAAATTTATTCATTTTCCGCATCAATGTAAATCTGGTTGAAGTTGGATTTCGTCTTGCCTTTACGGTTGTTGCTGCGATTTTCTTCTTCTGTATTTTCCAGGTCATTGGGAAAAAGACAAAGCGCGAGATTGAAATTCCCGAGACACCAAATAAAAAAACGTTGCCGGGAATCGTTGCGGCTACGATATTAATGTTATTAAACACATTGTATGTGCTGTTTATTGCGCTGCAGTTTCAATATTTCTTTCATGAAGGTTTGCTTGACGGCTTTACGTATGCCGATTATGCAAGACGCGGTTTCTTTGAATTAATTCTCGTTACACTGATTAACTGGACAATTTTACTCGTATTCATGAAGCGAGTGAGGCCTGAGGATGACAAGCAGAAACGATTATTGCAAATTCTATACTCTATCATGATTTTCGCTAGTGGCATTCTGCTTGTATCAGCATGGCAGCGACTTACATTGTATGAAGCGGCATATGGTTTTACAATGGACCGATTGCTTGCCCATTATTTCATGGCATTTTTACTCGTGATCTTCGCTTATACACTCATTCGTGTCTGGTTGGAGAATCTGCCAATTTTACATTTTTACCTGATTTGCGCATTTCTCTTTTATTGCTTGTTGAATGCCGTCAATTTGGAAGAAACGATTGTGGAAAATAACCTGGAACGATATGAAGTAACAGGGAAAATTGATATTCATTATTTCTCTAACTTAGGAGCAGAAGGTATTAAAGGTCTGGTACAGTTGTATGAAAAAGATCCTGAAATACCAGGGCTCAAAGGTCTACTGATTGATAAAAAAGTACAGCTTGAAAACGGAGAAGGTGAATCCTGGCAAGCATTTAACTTTGCAAGGGATGAAGCGAAAGAATTACTGGAAGAGCTTGGGCTCTAAACTTAATGGAGGTGGCTCGTCGTGGTCGATATACCGAAACATGTCGGGATTATAATGGATGGTAATGGAAGATGGGGAAAATCCCGGGGACTCACAAGAAGTCAAGGGCATTATGCTGGAGTTCAAGCGATGGAAAAAGCGATTGATGCAAGTATTGGTCTCGGCGTTGAAGCATTGACTTTATACGCCTTTTCTTCAGAAAACTGGGCGCGGACAAAGGAAGAAGTCAATTATCTGATGCGGCTGCCGATTCGATTTTTCAAATCAAAGCTTCCTGAATTCATGCGACGCAATGTAAAAATCACTATCTCTGGAAATATGGATGAGCTGCCAAAGGCAACGAGAAAAACATTGCAACAGTCGATGGATCAGACAAAAAATAATACCGGGTTGATCGTTAATTTCGCCTTTAATTACGGTGGGAGGGGCGAGATTGTGCAGGCTGTGCAGCACGTGATTCGTGATATGCAAGAAAAAAATATAGAACTGGATGAAGAAACCATCGAAGACTATCTTTATACCGGCGGGTTGCCAGCGCTTGATTTAGTTATCCGCACCGGTGGCGAGCAGCGGCTGAGTAATTTCCTTTTATGGCAAGCTGCCCATGCCGAACTTTATTTCACGGATATTTACTTTCCGGATTTTGATGAAGCGGAAATGCAAGCGGCAATTTACGAATTTCAAGAACGCAGAGCGGTTTATGATTTTACGGAAATGTATCGTAAGGCGAAATAAGGCTTAGATATACGGGGATTTTTCGCGATTCCTGGTCGGTGTGCGAGTTTATACGGGTGTGGTGCGCGATTCCCGGATGGCGTGCGAGTTTGGACAATGATCGTGCGCTAATCCCGGGTGTCGTGCGAATCTATTTCAGGTTACTGGTGTTCATCTTAGCAATAAGAACAGCGCATGTAAGAATGTATAAAACATATATAGATTGTTCAAAGTTAAAAGCAGGCTAGTTGTAGTGTGTGATCCCTTTGTTAATTGGCATTAACGCAATAATAAAATAAACGATTCATGGAAGAGGTGTTCTTTAACATGAATACAGCCAGAGAACGCTTGCTTAAAATCATTGAGAAAATACCTGATCAAGAAGTAGATAAAATTCTAGATTTTGCGGAATATTTAGCAGCTAAGCAAGAAAAGAGACTATCTGATGATTTAACAAAGGTTAGTGAAAGCAGTTTAGATTTTTAGGATAATGATATCGATGATGAGGTTTGGAACAATGTATAATCAAGGCGACATTCTTTTAATATCCGTTCCAGTGATTTAACTAATTCGAAGCAACGTCCTGTACTAGTTATTTCAAATAATAGTTATAATGAAATGACTAATGATATTGTTGTTGTTGCTATCACTTCAAAAGTAAGGAATTATGAGTTTTCAGTTTCAATTAATACAATTGATTTCTCAGAGGGTGAACTGAAAGTCACTTCAGAGATTATAACTGATAAAATATACACTATCTAAACAAATCGTGAGAACAAAAATTCGGTCGGGTAAATTCCGAGATTCTGGAAGTTGTCCGAAAGCGAATTAACAATCGAATGAATTTCATAATTACCAAAGTCGGCTATTCCATCACCATATGTAGTTGGGAACGAACTAACTCAACTACATATGGTGATGGTGAAGCATTAAATACGTATTATGAAATTCATTAAATCTAATAAATAATTAGACTAAAAATGGACTGGTGCACAGTCCATTTTTATTTTTTCAAAACACGGATAAACCGCTCTCGGAATTTCTCCCTGTCTTCGTTTGTGAAGGCTTTCGGTCCTTTCGTGCGCTGTCCGGCCTTCCTCGCTTGAGCACTCAGGTAACGCGTTTGCAGCAGTTCATCGATATTCTTATTCGTATACATAAACCCCTTATGATGCATGACTTGACAGCCTTTCGGAAGAGCGAGGGAGGCGAGTCCGTAATCTTGGGTGATGACAAGGTCTCCCTTCTCGGCAAGCTTCATAATCCGGTAATCCGCTGCATCCCTAGCATTATCAACATAAATGGTCTCGACACCTGGCGGGTTTTCCTGCAGGGAAAAATGAGAAATGCTCGTTACGAGAATAACGTTCAAATCCCTTCGAACTGCTTCATCGATAATAATATCTTTCACTGGGCAAGCATCTGCATCAACATAAATATTCATCTTTCACACTCCTTCAATTAACTACTACTAGCATACCAAAGTTCAGTTGCATTCTATACAAAATTATTGTATAGTACATTACATGAGTAATGCACTGAATCAGAGGAGGTGCGCACTTGATAATCGACTCAACGAGTGGCAGGCCAATCTATATTCAAATAGCCGAATGGATGGAAACAGAAATATTGAATGATAATTTCAAGGCCGATGATAAGGTGTACTCCCAATATCAGCTGGCGGAAATGTTTACGATCAATCCGGCCACAGCGGCAAAAGGCTTGAACGTTTTGACGGATGAAAATATTTTATACGGGAAGCGTGGACTTGGAAAGTTTGTGACGCAAGAAGCAAAAGCAATCATCATTGATAAAAGAAAGAATGAAAAATTGAAAGGGCTTTTAGAGGAAGTGGCACTGGAGGCAGGACGACTACATGTCAGTGACGAGGAATTAATTACGATGCTGCATCATGCAATCGAAGAACATAAGGGGGACGGGGCATGAAAGTGATTGAATGCAAAAATCTAACGAAACGAATGATTGGAAGAAATGCATTGAACCAATTAAGTTTCACATTGGAAGGGGATAAAATAACCGGATTAATCGGAAGAAATGGAGCGGGGAAAACAACGCTCATGAAGATCCTTGCAGGGTATTGGCACGAAACGTCGGGTGAGGTTAACGTATTTGCCGAGCGGCCATTCCAAAATTTAAACGTATCCGTGAATGCAATTTATGTAGATGACCAAATGCAGTTCAGCCATACGTTGACACTAAAGGATATTTTAAAAGAAGCAGCACGCTTTTATCCGAATTGGGATGCGGTTCTTGCGGAGCGTCTCTTTGAGTATTTTTCTTTTCACCCGAGAGCGAAGCATGATTATTTATCGAAAGGGAAGAAAAGCACGTTCAATATGATTATTGGGCTTGCATCAAGATGCAAGCTGACAATGTTTGACGAGCCGACAACAGGGATGGATGCCTCCGTAAGAAAAGATTTTTACCGGGCTCTGTTGAAAGATTATCTGGCCCATCCAAGGACAATTCTTCTATCAAGTCATCATTTAGAAGAAATGGAAGACCTGCTGGAGGAAATCATTTTAATCGATGAGGGGCAAGTCGTCTTACATGAGTCGATGGATGAATTGAAGGAATATGCGCAAGGGATCACGGGGAGAGCGGAAGTTTTAGAGCCGTTGCTTGCGGGTGAAGAGGTAATCTATGAAACGCGAGTAGGCGATCATTCCACTTATGCCGTAGTGAAATCGAACAGTCCCGTTATCCAGAAGGCGAAGCAACACGGAATGGCTACAGGTCCGGTGCAGCCAAATGATTTATGTATTTACCTGACTGCTAAGCATAAGGGAGGGATTGATGATGTCTTTAAATAAGATGGATCATTCTACTGTTGTAGGGAAGCAATTAAATTATAAGTTGAAAGTGAATGTTGGGATGTTCACTTCGCTTGTTATTGTTCAAGTTATTGCTTTGTTTTTATCAATTATTGGACCAATGCAAGGATTCAGCGGGATGAATGAGGTAGAAGTAGAGTCTAAAAGTTATAGCGCTTATAATGTCATCCTATTTACGTCGATATGGGCACTTATCCATGCCATCATTATGACGACTAAAAAGGACTGGGAAAAGTCATTTCCATTCGTAGGTAACGGACGGACTAATGATTTATCCAACTTTCTATTTCTAATCGGTATCAGCATCGTAGCAGGAATCTTGACGATATTATCTACTATCATGCTTCGTGTGTATATTTATTATTTTAGCGGTGAATATTTGTTCATGACTCCAGGATTTGTACTATCAGGTCAGGAAGTATGGACCGGAATATTTATTATGATTATGCATTTGATTTTCATGTGTGCTGTCGGTTATTTTCTTGGTACCTTAACGAGATTTCACAGATTACTGCCAACGCTTTTGCCGATCATTCTGCTAGGATTACTGCTTGTTTTTAGTCAGACCAATTCAGATTTCATGATGAATATTTTTCAGTTTTATTATCAAGAAATGAGCGCCACCATTTTTGTATTGAAAACGATGCTCTCTACGGTCATTTTATTTGCTATATCTTTATTCATTTCTAGCAGAACGGAGGTTAGAAGATGATCTTATTTCCTTTTATCCTTCTTGGTATCATCGTCGTGTTCACCTTCTTATTGAAAAAGCTGCAATTAGACCGTTTTGGATATTGGCTGCTTGGAGGTTATTCTATTCTGTTAGTCATATCTATGGTTGCTTACTCTCTTATTCCTGCAAAGGATTTTGTTGATGAGACAGAATTTGATGAGAATAGAGTCTACCTTATACATGAACTAACAGAGCGTCGTATTCCAGTAGAAGAGTTTGAACCATACAAGAGTAAAGAATGGAGTTTTGAACTTTCGGACCGGGAAGAAGTAGCGATATATGATACCTCCAGCGACGACTACTATTTTCCTGTTGTCATTGAGCGGGTAGAAGGGCAGGAGACGATTGACATTACCTTATATGAGGTGAAGCCTGATAACGAACCCGAGCCTGTAAAAGATGATTGGAATGAAACGACCATTCATTATGATTCAGGTGAAATTACGGTCAATCAGATGGGGAAGAAACTTTACCGGTACGCTGAAGTAAGTAAAGAACCATTTCCATACACCCAATTCCGTGAAGGTGGATCACATTTTATGCACTTTGATGAAGTCTTTTATCATGAAAATGTTTTGTACATCGCACTTCCTACAGACGTTCAATTCAATAATGAGTCAGAATTAGACGTGAATTGGTTGAATTAAGCAACAGTCGGCTACCCCTCAGCCGACTTTTTTCTGCTTGTTCAAGATGAATACCGCAAGTAAAACGGCACTAATTCCCCCCAAAAGTTTACTAATAATCAGCGGAAAAACAAGTTCCGGCTCAATCCCTGCAACAAATCCGAGGTGGCTCCCGAATACGAAAGCTGCACTTACGCTAAAGGCAATATTAATAACCTTACCGCGAGGATCCATATCTTTCACAAGAGCGAGCATCGGGATAATATGGGCGATTGTTGCAATTAATCCTGCTGTCGCTGTTGGGTTGATGCCAAGCGCCCTGCCAAGCTTTTCAAGTGGTTTCTTAAATGCTTTTGAAATGAAGAGCACCATTGGAAAAGCTCCAGCAAGGAAAATCGCAATCGTCCCGACAATTTGAATCCCTTCTTCGAGTGGCGCAAGTCCTGGAATAACCACGAAACCTGTTAACGTCTCAACTACGATAGCAACGAGTCCTACCATAGCAAGAAACTCAATGAACTTCCCGAAAATGGAGAATCCTCTTACCATAAGAACAGGAATTTTCCAGAGGCCGATTACGATGAAGAGCGATATGATGATGGTTGGAATCAAGTTTCTGATGAGCATCTCTAAGTTGAACCCTGCTGCGATTCCACCGATAAAGGTGCTGAAAGGGATTGTCACGATTCCAATAAGAATTCCTTGTGCTAGAAATTCGCGGTCTTTCTTTTGAATAATCCGAGCGCAACCGGCAGGCTGAATACGACGGTCACACCAATCGATGTTCCGAGAAATACCCAGGCAAAGAATCCAGCTTCTGGAGTTCGTGCCATCGTTTCCGCCAAAGCATAGCCTCCCATATCGATAGCAAGAATTGTATTTGCGAAGGTTGCCGGGTCTGCTCCAATTAAGCCGTAAATAGGTGAGACGATTGGTAGTAAAACTTTAGCAATGACCGGTGCTAAGGAAATAATCCCGATCATGACAACGGCAAGTGAGCCCATTGCCATCAGGCCCTCCATGAAGCGCTCACCAAACCCAAAGCGGTTGCCGATTATTTTATCAATAGCCCCGATAATAAAGAAGAGAACTACGATATAAACTATGATTTCATTCATCTGACTTTCTCCGTTTCCTGTATGTATGCTTGATAATTTTATTATGGAGCTAGTTTGATAGTGGTGCAAGTGTCGGATTTATTCAAGGTAAATGAGGTTATGCCACCTTTGAGACGAATTCATATCCTCTCATATCTAAAAATCACAGAATCCACCAACCAAAATACAACACTACAAAAGATGGTTACAATTAATAATTTCATTAGAGTGTAATCGAATCTAACAGAATGATTTATTGTCTCTAATATCAAAGTACTCAAAAAGGTTACTGAAAAGTATAGAGTTGTAATGTTTAAAGGCACATGAAACATAACTAAGGCTAAAAATCCATAAATTGCTTTTTTCAATCGATTTTCCTATTAATAAAATTATGATTATTTATTCCCTCTCAATTTTCACCTTAAATGGATATTTCACTGCCAACAATGTAACATATCTTTTTGCCCCACCCCAATATTACAAAAGTTTTTTTGTAATATTGGGTATTCAAACAGAATTACTTGCCCCACGATAAATAGTTGTCTTATGATAAATTCATAAGAGGGCTTCTCAAATATCTTTCAATATAAAATAAAGAGGTGATTATTGCTTGTTGTTATTATCTCAAGTATAGCATTCCTCTATTTTATTAAATGTTAGAGTGCTTCATCATTTATTATTTAGGTAACTAAAAAGGGACGTTTAGCATGAGATTCAATGCTAAACGTCCCTTTTTAGTTCCATTAGTTTTAATTTCACATTTTCAATTATCATCTTATAACTCTTATAGTTTCTAAGAGAGAGCAGAAGTAAGTAATGACTAGAAGTTGATATTCAACCTAATACTCTAAAAGGGAAAGACTCTCTGTATTAAGGTAGAGAGTTCTTTCCCTTTCGTATTACCCAGTCCCATTTCGGTGAATCCTAAATTTAGAAGAACATTAACTTATGCCAATTTCCCATCGAACATCTTAAACAAATCATTCAACCCTTCGCTCATTGTCGGGTGGGTGAAAATATTATCCCGTAAAAAGGTATACGGCAGATCCGCTTCCATTGCCACGCGAACGATATTAATCATTTCGCTTGATTCCGCCGAGAATAGTGTACACCCGAGAATCTTTTTTGTTTCCGGATCAACTAATGCTTTTAGCAAACCATCCGGCTGTTTATTGATTTTCGTACGTGGGATATTTGCTGCCGGCATGGTTGCGACGACATAATTTATATTTTGTTCCTGCGCCATTTTTTCATTCAGTCCGACATGGGAAAGAACGGGTTCGATAAACACACTATACGGCACATTTTTACGTTTCGCTAAAGAGTAAGAGCCACCAGTTAAAACTTGATCCCGGACAATCCGGTAATCATCAAGTGAGATATACGTGAATTGCGGTCCGCCGTTCACATCACCGAGTGCCCAGATATGTCTGTTCGAAGTCCGTAAATCGTCATCGACAATGATTGCACCATTGTCATCAACTTCCACACTTGCTTTACCGAGTTCAAGTCCTTCTGTATAAGGTTTCCTTCCCGTCGCAAGCAGTAGAGCGGAGGCTGTTTCCGTCCTTTCTTTTCCTTTATCAAATTCAAGAGTCACTTCTATTCCAGATTCATGATTGGAGACCGTCGTCGCTTTACTTCCATGGACAACGGAGATACCTTTAGCTTGCACGACTTTCAATACTTCTTCGGCTATATCTCTGTCGTCGTTTTCCATGAAGTCTTTCGAGCTGTCGATTATGGTGATTTCCGTTCCAAAGTTCGCATACATGACGGCGAATTCAAGTCCGATATACCCGCCACCGACAATGATTAATTTTTCCGGTAGCTCGGCTACTTGTTGCAGTTCGGTTGATGTATAAACATGATTTGCTTCTTTTAATCCATCGATTGGGGGAATGACTGGCTCTGAACCGGTATTGATAATGAAATAATCTGCAGTGAGATCCAGTGTTTCTTCTTTTGCTTCGAGATGGATTTGGTTCGTTCCGACAAAGCTTGCTTCTGCTGTATAAACCATGACCGTCTCTTGATCTGCAAGGTTTTTATAGTTCTTTTCCCGTAATGCGGCGATTGTTTTATTTTTATCCTCAATCGCGTTTCGGTAATATTCATTTTTGTTATTTTTTAATTGACTATCTTTTTCTGCATGATGGATGAGTAATTTCGTTGGGATACAGGCGATATTGATGCATGTCCCACCATACATTTCATTCGACTTCTCAATCATCGCAACTGTTTTACCTTGGGCTGCAAGATCTGCTGCAAGCGTCTTTCCGCCTTTTCCGAATCCGATGATAATATAATCATAATGTTTCATTCAATCGCTTCCCTTCATCCAAACTATTGCCGTTTTTGGGTTTATTAAACCGGTGGGAAAATAGGGAAATGTGTGTAAATTAATGGGAAGACAATTTGTTATCCATAAATCTGAAATAAGACAAGACTAAACCAACTAAAGTGACACTGCTAATCAGTAGTCCGATGAATAGTGGTCGTGTGGTTTTTTTCGGATATCGAGCGGGGTGTGTCTAATCGAACACTTGTCTGAGACATATTTTCGAATATCGAGCGGGGTATGTCTAATAGTACACTTATCTGAGACATTTTTTGAAATATCGAGCTAGGTATGTCTAATCGAACACTTATGAGACAGTTTTGCGGATTTAAGGCTAAGAGTGGCTAATTAAGTGCTACCAAGTCATAATTCCTAAGAAAAAACAATGAATGGAATATTTAGTTCAACTTGTATAGATGGAAATGTTGTTTACACTCGAGCAAATCCGATTCCGTTTTATTCGGGTGAATAGAGATGTTCTTAACTCCAGTTTATTCAGGCGGAGAGAATTGCTTTCAACACAGGAAAGCTCCATCCACTTTTTCCGGTATTTTGGCAGGGAGGAAATGGCTAAAAGTAGGAAGGTATCCCCACATGAAAAAATCCAAACTGTCTAATATCCTTAAAAAAACTTATAAAAAACTATTGCATGTTTATGAATAATAGTGCATAATAATACACAACTTAAATTTCTGGGAGGAATATCATCATGATTTCGTTAGCGAAAGATCTGAAGATTGATAACGAAGAGTTTTTTGGAAGAGATTTTCTTAGCCTTGAGAATTACACACCAGAGCAAATTCATCATTTATTGGAGCTTGCTTCTTATATAAAGGATCAGCGCAAGAAGGGGTTCGCTTTTGAACCGTTAAAAGGGAAAGTGCTTGGCATGATCTTTGAAAAATCATCGACGAGAACGCGCGTCTCTTTTGAAGCGGGTATGATTCAGCTTGGTGGGCAGGCAATCTTTCTAAATTCGAAAGATATCCAGCTTGGTCGTGGTGAGACGATTGCAGATACGGCGCGCGTATTATCTGGCTATCTGGACGGAATCATGATTCGGACTTACTCCCATGAAGACGTGGAAGAGCTCGCAGAATATGCATCCGTTCCGGTCATCAATGGATTAACGGACTTGCATCACCCTTGTCAGGTGTTAGCGGATCTACAAACGATGCTGGAGACGAAAGGAACGCTGAAAGGTCAGAAGCTTGTTTATATTGGAGACGGAAATAATATGGCGAATTCACTTCTGATCGGAGCTGCGAAGATGGGAATAAATATGGTGGTCGCAGCACCTGAAAACTATTTCCCGAATGAAGAAGTGATGAAGCAGGCAGAAGAAATTGCGGCGGAAACTGGTGGGACTATTTCTGTTATGACTGATCCGGCTGAAGCTGTAAAAGATGCAGATTTTATTTATACAGATGTCTGGGCAAGTATGGGTCAGGAAGCAGAGCAAAAGGAAAGAAAAGCAATTTTTGCTAACTACCAAGTGAATGATGAGCTGCTGGCAAAAGCGAAATCAGATGTTACGTTTCTTCATTGCTTACCTGCACATCGCGGGGAAGAAGTGACAGAGAGTGTACTGGAAGGGGAGCAATCTGCTGTATTCCAGCAGGCTGAAAACCGTCTGCATGCTCAAAAAGCGTTGATGACTGCTTTGATGAGCTAAAGATATGCAAAAAATAAGGGTATGAGCGAGTAATAATCGCTCATACCCTTATTTTGATTCTACTATTAAACCAACCGTATCCATTTTCATACGCTCTAAACGATAATCGGGTAAGACCTCTTTTAGAGCTGTAATAACTTTACTGCTTCTATCTTGCGGTACAAAGGACATCATGGTCGGCCCTGCACCACTTATGACTGTTCCAAACGCCCCATGTTCTTTCGTTGTTTGCTGAATCAAATCATAGTTCGGGATTAATGATTTTCGATATGGTTCATGGAAAATATCTTTCTCCATCATTTTCCCGGCAAGCTCATAGTCGCCGCTAATAAGCGCTGCAACCGTTACATTACCGATCCCGCTGCCAAGAGCGGCGTCAGCGATTGAAAATTGTTCTGGTAATACATCCCTTGCTGCCTTCGTTTTCAATTCGACTGCTGGGATGAGAGCAATTAACTCAAGACCGAGCTGATCAATCTTCAACCAATCAATTTCTTCATCTTTATAGGTAGAAATGATAAGTCCTCCGAGTAAGGCAGGGGCAACATTATCTGGATGTCCTTCGATTTCTGTTGCATAAGCTAGCTTTTCCTCTTGAGACAAGCCAAGGTCGCCAAGCTGATTGGCTAGCTCAATTCCTGCAACAATCGCAGCGGCACTGCTTCCTAAGCCTCTGGCGAGCGGGATACTTGTCGTTTCCTCCACAAGGGCAGGGCGTAATGTTTTTCCATGTCTTTCGGCAGTCTGTTTTGCTGTCGTATAAATGAAATTCTCTTCAAAAGGAACGTCACCGGCAGACGGGGAAATGAATTCCCATGTCGTCTGCTCGGTCACTTCCAATGTTAAATATAAATCAACTGCTAAACCCATGGAGTCGAATCCGGGTCCGATATTTGCAGAACTTGCTGGAACCCGTATCATGAAACTACTCATGGCTCGTCAACTCTTCAATATACTGCTTAATTGCTGCTGCATCGTTCGGAAGAGATACGGGATCGATTTCCTGATTCTCTTGAACGGTTTGTGGATCCTTCAATCCATTTCCAGTTAGAACAGCAACGACTTTGCTTCCTTGTGGGATATTGCCTGCTTTACATTGTTGGATAACGCCGGCAATGGAAGCATTGGATCCTGGCTCGGCAAATACTCCTTCTTTTTTTGGAAGTTGCTTGAACGCGTGTAAAATTTCTTCATCACTGACGGAAGTGATGATTCCTCCTGATTCATCGCGGGCAGTTGTTGCTAGGTCCCAGCTAGCTGGATTTCCGATACGGATTGCGGTTGCGATTGTTTCCGGCTGGTCGATTGGTTCATTCGTCGTAATTGCTGCAGCACCTTCTGCTTCAAAGCCAAAGATTTTTGGTAACCCGCTTTGTTTATGTTCATGATATTCTTTGAAACCTTTCCAGTAGGCGCTGATGTTACCAGCATTCCCAACTGGAATTGCTAAAATATCTGGTGCCGTCCCGAGGTCGTCAATAATTTCGAAGGCTGCTGTTTTCTGTCCTTCAATCCGATACGGGTTCACCGAGTTTACGAGTGTCACTGGTGATGTTTCACTAATTTCGCGCACCATCTTCAATGCCTCGTCAAAGTTTCCGTCAATTTCAATGATTTCTGCTCCGTAAATAACCGCCTGTGCAAGTTTTCCAAGCGCTACTTTCCCTTTAGGGATAACGATGATTGCGCGCATGCCTGCTCGTGCTGCATAAGCTGCAGCTGCAGCGGAAGTATTTCCGGTTGAAGCACAGATGACCGATTTACTTCCTTCTTCTTTCGCTTTCGCAATCGCCATTACCATTCCGCGGTCTTTAAAAGAACCGGTAGGATTAGCACCCTCAATTTTTCCGTACAGCTCGATTCCGAGCTCTTCCGATAGGGAAGGGAAGTGGAGGAGCGGTGTATTTCCTTCATTTAATGTTAGTTCTGGTGTTTTCTCTGTTACCGGTAAATAATCTCGGTATTGTTTGATTAGTCCTTGCCAAGTCATTCTGTTCCATCTCCTTCAACACGGTAATAGCTTGAGATTTCTTTTAATACGTCTAATTTCCGGATTTTCTCCAGTAAGTTTGTAAAGTTTGCTTCGGATGTCTGATGTGTAATAACGATGATTTCAGCTGTTTTCTTCTCTTCATTCGGGCGTTGGATAATTCGTTTCAAGCTGATTTCATGTTCATGGAACAGATTAGACAGTTTGGAAAACACACCTGCCTCGTCTTTCACATTTACACGCAAGTAATATTGGGAGAAGCGCTCACTTTCATCCTTCAATGCTTTGGGGAAATAGTTCGTTACAATCTGTTCACCTGTTACACCGAGGCGGATGTTTTTCACGACAGCTACTAGATCCGATACGATAGCCGTTGCGGTTGGAAGACTACCTGCACCAGGCCCGTAGAACATCGTTTCTCCCACAGCTTTCCCGTATACATAAACAGCATTGTATTCATTCTTCACAGTTGCAAGTGGATGCTCATTGGATAAGAAGGTCGGCAGTACATGAGTTTCAAGCTCCCCATTTCTGAAGTCTGCATAACCGATCAATTTCATCGTATAGCCTAATTCAGTCCCGTTCTGAATATCATCTGCGGTGATGTTGGAAATCCCTGTGACTGTCACATCATCTAAATCAACAGGCGCAGAAAACGCAAGGCGGGCAAGGATAGCCATCTTCCGGGCGGCATCAAGTCCTTCCACGTCAGCTGTCGGGTCGGCTTCTGCAAATCCAAGATCTTGAGCTTGCTTTAATGCAGCTTCATAGCTTGCGCCTTCCTCTGCCATTTTCGTTAATATGTAATTCGTTGTTCCATTGACAATTCCCATGACGCGTTCAATACGGTCGGATGAAAGGCCATCTGTAATTCCTCTAAGGATTGGAATGCCTCCCGCAACACTTGCTTCATAGAAGAAGTCGGATTTGTTCTTCTCTGCTTCAGCATGCAGTTCTGGTCCATGCAGGGCGACTAAGTCTTTGTTTGCGGAAATGACATGCTTTTTCGCGGCAAAGGCACGGAGGATATAATCTTTTGCGGTATCGATTCCACCCATCACTTCGATGACGACATCAATTTCCGGATCATTTAACACCTCATCCGGATTGACTGTGAGCAGGGTAGGGTCAACATCGACTTCCCGTGCTTTCTCCAGATTGCGGACAAGGACGCGTTTTACCTCAACCGTCACGCCCAGTTGATGCTTTAACTTTTCCTGGTGTTCGTTAATGATCTGCACAATTCCGGATCCAACAACACCAAGACCTAATAAACCAACGGATACTTTATTTTCCATTTCCTCACCTCATCACTGCAGAGTATCGCAGTATAATTTTCTATATTTAATCAATTTAACCACGAAAAGTACCAGATATCAATACAGAACCAACGAGTTTTTTATTTAAAACGCTTACTTTTAGAAAAGATGAATAACAATTTATTATTTCATCAATACCTTATAGTATCCGGTTAGGCGGAGGGGGAGTTCAATGCGACATGAAATTGTCGGCAGCTTGTTTTTTATCCTGCTGATCCTTGGTTTACTCATCGGAATAGCAGTGAACAAAATCGAACTATTCGGCTTCTTAGGATTACTATGTGGACTTGGGGTCGTCTTACTGTTCCGGAAAAAATGAGCGGGACAGGGGGTCAGAGCAATTGTTCCTGGGACAAATGCTCTGACCCCCTGTCCCAAATCTCAAGCACCCTCGAGTTCGAGAAGCGTTTTCTTCAGGTCCAGACCTGCTCGGAACCCGCCAAGACTACCATCTTTTTGGATAACCCGGTGGCAGGGAACGACGATGAGGACGGGATTCTTTCCAATGGCTGTCCCGACCGCTCGGATGCTTTTTGGATTTCCGATCGCTGCAGCAATTTCAGAATAGGTTTTCGTCTCACCGTACGGAATCTGTTGGAGTGCATCCCATACAGCGAGTTGGAATGTTGTACCTCGCAGATCAAGCGGGAGGTCAAGCCTATTTCGTTCTCCGGAAAAGTATTCCTTGAATATGTGGTTATAGGGTACAAGCCTCTCTGCATTTTCTACAAAAATCCGCTCCGGATTCTGCTTCAAGAGCCAAGCCTTCATATCTTCCTCATCTTCGTTAAATCCGCCAGCCCAGCACAAACCTTTTTCCGTAGCTGCTAAAATCATTTGCTTTCCGTCCTGTTCCAACGAGCTGAAGTAGATGACTTCCTCTTTCCTTTCCATATCAACAACTCCTAACTGTTCTTCGTCTCATCCTCCCCGGCCGGATAAAAGCCGTGATTTTCACCATAGATTTTGTTATATCTTTGTTTAAACTTATCAAATAGATATTGAACAAGAACTTTTAAGATTGCGTATCCCGGAATACCTAGAATCACCCCGACGACACCAAAGAGGTTACCTGCTACGAGTAAGACGATAATAATCGTGAGCGGATGAATCTGCATGGTGCGTCCCATCACGTTCGGTGAAACAAAGTTCCCTTCTAAAAATTGGACTGCAGCCCAAACGATTGCAAGTTTAAGCAACATGAATGGCGAGTCGACAATCGAAATGATGATTGCAGGAAGAATTGCGATCGTCGGTCCAAGATATGGTACAACAGACGTCACTGCTGCAATAATTGCGAGTGTGAGTGCATAAGGCATGCCGATAATTAAATAACCGATATATAAAAGAATCCCGATACAAGTCGCAACAATAATCTGGCCCTGGATGTAGGAACCGACCTGTGTATCCATATTATGAAGAATCTTGTGCATATCTTTCCGGAAAGATGGTGGCAGCAAGGTCAAGAAATAATCTTTGAATCGTGCTCCGTCTTTCAATAGAAAGAAAAGAATAATTGGGAATGTTACAATCGCAACGACAATATTCGTTACGGTAGAAGCAACCGTCTGGACACTTTCAAAGGCGCTGATTACATATCCGCCAATAATGCTCGGCAGATTACTGAAATTATTTACAACCCAGTTATACCCTTCTTCATAATAAGGCGCGAGGAAGGAACTCTGGACCCAATCCGTAATCGTCGCTCCGAGCTGTGCAAGGTAGTTCGGGAAATTTTGCCCTAAATCTTTAATTTGCTCTTCAATCAATGGGGCTGTCAGTAGAACAACACCTGTTAAAATTCCAGCAATCGCAAGGATTAGAATGATAATTCCCCAAATCCGTTTTATCCGTAATCGTTCAAGTAAATTCACAATCGGATTTAGCAGATAGAAGGCGATGAATGCCAAAATTAGTGGCGGGGTTATCGTTGAAACAATAACGAGTACCGGATAAAACACATAAGAAACTCGATCGTAAATGAAAATGGTAAGTCCAATCAGCGATAATAACGCAAAAAGAAAGAATAAATTTTTACCGCCAATAAATTTAATGAATTTGCTTGTTTGCCTCATATGCTACCCCTTTTTTCCGTAGACTTCTACTATTTCTATTGGTGAAGAAACCTCATTTTAATGAAGTTTCACTTTATTAAATCTTATACTCTTAGTATAAGATAAATCACGCTTAAAAAACAGTATCAATTCGCTGCCAGCCCTTTATTTTTCTCTTTTTGCTTCTTAGAAATATACATCGTAAGAAAAGCAACAACGACAATTAGTCCGCCGATATATGGATTTATCTCCACGCCTACTTGGTCAATCGAAATTCCGCCGATGAAGGAACCAAAGGCGATACCGAAGTGAAGAGCTGAGTTGCTGATGCTGATTTGCATATCGGCCGTTTCTGGAGCTGAATCCATTAAATAACTCTGCATCGGGGGTGTCACCGACCAACTCATTAAGCCCCATAAGATGAGTACAACAATAAATAACGGCACGATGGATGTTGTATGGGAAATGGCGAGAAGCATGGCAGCATAGATTGTGATGAAGAATAGAATTACGCGCGTATTTCCGAATTTATCTCCCATTGTTCCACCGAAAGCTCCCCCACTCACCGCAGCAAGTCCAAACAGAAGATACACGATGCTGATACTATTTTCCGTAAGTCCCATCGTTACTTGAACAAATGGTGTCAAATAAGCATATAGCACCGCATGCCCTGAAAGCATGAGAAAAATGGTCAGATGGGCAAAGAAGACTTTTCGGTCCTTAAGCGAAAGGAATTGTTCCTTAATTGAACTGACCGGACGCGCGGCAACCCGTTCCATAAAGAAATGCACACCAATCATACTAATGACGGTGAGAATGACAATCATGAGAAAAGGGGCACGCCAGCCGAAGAGGTTACCGAGACTTAGTCCAATCGGCACTCCTAATACGAGGGAGGCACTCACACCCATGCTCACGATTCCAATTGCCCGCCCGCGGTATTTTTGTTCGACAATATTCGCAGCGAGCACAACGCAAAGAATGATTAAAATTGAACTGCTTGCAGCAGAAATAATTCTTCCGATAAAGAGAATACTATAAGATGGACTAATTACTGCAAGGATGTTCCCGAATAAGAAGACGGTTAAAGAAATCAATGCTAACCGTTTACGCTCCACTTTTGCAGTGAGAACGAGCAGAATCGGAGCAGTTATAGCGAATGTTAACGAGAAGATTGTAATAAGCATTCCCGCCGAGCCAAGACTCACATTCAAATCTTCCGCAATCAGATCGAGAATTCCCCCGATAATTAGTTCAACCATTCCGACGACAAAAGATACTGTCATTAAAAAATAAACACGTTTATTCATGATGTAACGACCTTTCTAGTGTAAATACATGTACTGCCGATCAATAGAGTTTCACTTTATTATTCTACGTGCTAATCGTTAAATTCACAAGGTTCGAGCAGAAAGAGGAAAAAGCGTGTAAAGTTTGTTATAATTGATGCACCTCAAGTTTTAAAGGGAGGACAACGCGTTGAGTACAGAAGCGAAATTACAAAAAGAAGCAATGCACATGTTAAAGCTGACTAGCAGAACATTTTATATACCAATTAAATTATTAAAAACCAAGCTACGAAAAACAGTTGGCGCAGCTTATTTATGCATGCGTGCCATTGATGAAATTGAAGATCATGAAACAATGCCGAAAGAAACGAAAATCTTTTTATTGCGGAAAATAGCTGGACTATTGCGGTCTAAAGAAGGATTTGACCGGGAAGCTTTCGAAGCATTGATTAAGCCATACGACGAATTACCGGAAGTGACCCACCGGCTTGCGGATTGGATCGAAGTTTGCCCGGCTGAGATCACCGGGAAAGTGATGGAATCGACAAGCATCATGGCAGACGGAATGGCAAAATGGGTTGAAAAGGAATTTATTGTAACAACAAAAGAAGAATTAGATGAATATACGTATTTTGTCGCTGGCCTGGTCGGGGTAATGCTATCCGATATTTGGAACTGGTATGATGGAACAGAGACCGATTATGACTTGGCGATTGGCTATGGCCGTGGCTTACAAGCCGTGAACATGCTAAGGAATCAGGATGAAGATGCCGAGCGGGGCGTCCGTTTCATTCCGGATGGCTGGACGCGTGCGGATATGTTTGACTATGCTCGGGATAACTTGGCCAAGGCGGATGAATATATGGAAGATCTAGAGACGAAGAATATCGTCCTCTTCTGCCGGATTCCACTTGCTCTTGCGAAAAAGACACTTCAGGCAATGGATGAAGGTCATGAGAAGATGACTCGGAACGAAGTGGAAGATACCGTGGATAAAATTTTAAAAGAAGAAGCATAAGAAAAAAGCTGCCACTCCTGAAGAGAAGAGGCAGCTTTTTGTTGCATAGAAAACGCTGGAAATCTGGCGTGCCCCAGTTTGTACGTCGCTAACCAGGCGCTTGCGCCTTTGAACTGTGGATCAATCCTCTGATTGCAAGTAAGATAAAGATACTTTCAAGTTCGCATTCTTTTCCCGAATCCGGTCGAGCAGCACTTTATCTTTCGTTTCATATTTCGTCCGGATGGCATACGTGTACATAATCATCGTACCAAGGTTTGTCGTCTCCACCTGGCGTAAGTGATGGGAGAGCGTGAACTCCGCGAACACATCATCCAGCAGATTTTCATGATTCAAGTTCTCCGGAACCGTCACTTTTAGAATTTGAGTATCTTTGCCTTTTCCGTAATTGATTTTATGAAGAATATAAAATAAGATACTTGCGAAAAATGTCAGGATGATGGCTAACTGGAATTGATACAATCCACTAGTCATCCCGACGGAAAGCCCAAAAAAAATATAGGCAATATCTTTCGCATCCGTCACGGCACTACGGAAGCGGATCAGGGAGAAGACCGCAAATAAACCAAACGCAACCCCGGCATTTCCGCTCACCACATTCATAATAACCGACACGACAACACTCATAATAATAATCGTATGCACGAAATTCTGAGAATAACGCTCACCTGAAAAGGTCATTTGATATACAAGTGTAATGATAATACTTAAAACTGTTGTAAGTGCCATTGCGGCTAAACTGAGCACCAATGTCGTTTCTCCGCCATCTACTGAAAAAAACTGATTGATCATATCCATCTTACATTCCTCCTATCCGAACTGTTTCCCGAGCGGTTCCGGCGGGTGGTTCGATATCATGTAATAATTCCATACTCGTACAAAACTTGGAAGCACTGCGCTGTTTACAATCGAGCTCTTGCAAAATGCGCGTAAGCCACAGCGGCACACTGTCATTTACCTTGACCTCAAGCACAACCAGATTTTCATCAATGAATAAATCTCCGTAAGCACCATTC
Organism: Oceanobacillus alkalisoli; assembly: GCF_022213125.1. Taxonomy (NCBI): domain Bacteria; kingdom Bacillati; phylum Bacillota; class Bacilli; order Caryophanales; family Bacillaceae; genus Oceanobacillus; species Oceanobacillus alkalisoli. Next base: position 81,498 of record NZ_JAKNRA010000014.1, read on the forward strand.
GCTAGCTGTAAATCGCCATCTCTGCAGCGCAAATTAAAATCAAAGGTCATTCTTAAGTCCGCATCGTCTTTATGATGCAGGGCATGTCGGTCATAACTGACGACCATTTCCGGTTCTAAATGATACAAATTTCTAAAATAATCGATTTCGCGTAATACTTGCAGATTGGAAGTCTCGAACGCTTCCAAATCTTGATTGGGAAAATAAATGTAACGATAGGCTTCAGCCAAGGGAAGGCGCATCCGCCTTTTATTCACTACTTTTTTATGTTTCTGTTTCACTTCGAAAAATGCCGTGCTCTCCATATCCGCATCATCATACACGCGTAACCGCAGTTTTTGCCGATATTTTAATTTGTTTTTCGTCTCATAATAAATCGTCCGGTCGTTACTTTCGAAATAGAGACTCGTCACGGTGTATCTTCCATTTACACCAAACGTATCCGGTCGCATGTAGGGAGAGATTCTGTCTACTAATTTTTCGTACTGCTCCGTTGTAATTAAATATTTCTGCTCTTTCCTTCTAAAAATTTCGATTGCCATGTTCTTCCTCCTCCTTGCAATCTAATATTAGCCGCAGGGAGTAAGAGCGTGCTGTGAGGAAGATGAGAAATTGGTAAGAATACGTTGATGAATTGTTAATGTAAATTTACATTTGATTTCCGAGTTGAGGTCCTATTGGACAGATTTTGTGGTTATGCGGCTTATTTGTCTTAGAGAGCGGCCCTATTGGACAGATTCTGTGGTTATGCGGCTCATTTGTCTTAGAGAGTGGTTCTATTGGACAGATTTTGTGGTTATGCGGCATTTTTGTCTTAGAGATTGTCCCTATTGGACAGATTTTGTGATTATGCGGCTTATTTGTCTTAGAGATTGTCCCTATTGGACAGATTTTGTGGTTATGCGGCTTATTTTTCTTAGAGAGCGGCCCTATTGGACAGATTCTGTGGTTATGCGGCATTTTTGTCTTAGAGATTGTCCCTATTGGACAGATTTTGTGGTTATGCGGCTTATTTGTCTTAGAGAGCGGCCCTATTGGACAGATTTTGTGGTTATGCGGCTTATTTGTCTTAGAGAGCGGCCCTATTGGACAGATTTTGTGGTTATGCGGCTTATTTGTCTTAGAGAGCGGCCCTATTGGACAGATTTTGTGGTTA
>NZ_JAKNRA010000015.1:0-76300 GCF_022213125.1 Oceanobacillus alkalisoli
GGAATTTTATAATGAAGAACGATACCAAACGAAATTAAACAGCCTAACACCGTTAGAATATCGGTACCAGGCTGCGGCATAGATTTTTATTTTTTTACTGTCCACTTGACAGGGCGCAGTTCACAGAGCAAATGTCCCGGATTTTATTCTGTTAACAAGGAAGTTCTGCATTTAAAGGATGTAAGACCACACAGTTACCAAACCCAAACCTTTAAATATCCGAATTCCCTCGTGTCTACCCTAAAAACAACAAAAAAATCAGAGCAACGATCCCAAAAGAACTGGGACATTTACTGACCCCACTGTCCCGCACTAACCTGCAATATCTCTCTTCTGGTAACCGATAAATCCTAGTATTGCTAAGATAATGGCTATAAGGGATAGCATGACAATTGGTGCCCATTCCATATTTTCGACTGGAAACGCTGGGATGTAACCAAAAGGAGAAAGCTTCTCTACCCATGCCGGGAAGTCCAGCAGCCCGCCGAGATAATTCGTGATAAAGGAAAATACGACATATACCCAAATTAAGCCGGTAAGTTTTGGTGCAAAGCCAATTAAGAACGCGGAAAAGCTAATCATGACAAGCATCGCCGGATAAAATACGAGAGAAGCCCCGTATATCATTCCAAAGGAAAATCCATCCTCCATCACAGTTTCTGCAGCAAGAAAAAGCCCGATTCCTGATAAAGAAATCATAATAAAACCATTCATTACAGCGATGGCTAAATTGCTCGCCATCAGCTTCCCACGTGATACCGGGGCAGCAAGAATCGACTCGGTTCGATTTTTCTTTTCTTCACCGATTAATTTATTCATTGCGATAATCGGTGGAACGGTAGCGAGTATTCCCATTACAATCATCAATGCTGGGATGAATTGTTCGGTTAAAGAATAACCTTCCTCAGCTACCAGCATTTGTTCTAAAAGCTCATTCCCCTGAAAGAATGATTCTAAATCTCCCATGATGGAACCATAAGACAAGCCTAAAACAAACATACCTATTCCCCAGGAAATAAAAGCCGTGCGCTGTGTACGGAAAAAAAGTCCAATCGGTGTTTGTAGAAAACGTGAGGCATATGTCTTTCCAGCGCGGGCATGAAGAAAGGCAGCTCCCCAGTCACGAATTGCATTTAAATAATTAGCAAGTAAAAACAATAAAGCAGAAAATCCGGCAAGAAGCAACACTGGCCACCACACATTAGTCGAATAAGCTTCGGTACGGGTAACAAGCCCGAGCGGTGAGAAAAGGGATAATGTTTCATTACTCACATCGCCAATGGCACGAATGAAATAAGCGAGGAGCAATGCTGCGATCGATAATCCAGTTGCACCCCGAGAGCTTTCCGAAATCTGGGCGGATACTGCCGCAATTCCGGTGAAGAAGATTCCGGTCCCACCTAATACGGCCCCATACAATAAGGAACCTTCCAGATCCATACTATCTAAACCTAAAGCATATAAACTAAAACCAGAAATAAGAGCTAGAATGATATGTGTTACGGTTAAAACAAAAAGTGTCGCGTTTAAATTCGCTAATCTACCGACAGGAAGCGCAAGAATTAATTCAGAAAGACCATCTTCTTCCTCAGTGCGCGTATGCCGGATAACGAGCAGGATACTCATTAATCCAACAACCACTGCTGTAAACAGCAACATATTATGTGTCGTCATCGCACCGATTGTGTAATTTTCAATATCACCTGGACCGACCATTGCGGTCATTGCCGGATTTGCCATCGTTTCAGCCATAACATCTCGCTCTTCTTGCGTTGGAAACATATCATCAAGCGCAACAGGAATTAGAACAGTAAAGAAAATAATACCAATGAGCCAAAGCGGAATCCGGATGCGGTCTTTTCTTATCGTAAATTTAATTAAGGAACCAACATTATAAGACGTGGAGGGGAACATTAGGAATTCCCTCCTGTATTCGTTTCTTGCTTATGCTCGTAATGGCGCATAAATAAATCTTCTAATGTTGGAGGGGCACTTTCCAATTTCAGGATTCCATATTGGCTGACGTGCCGGATGACTGAATCAAGCTCTTCAGCATCTACTTGAAAGCTCAGCGTCTGTCCATCCTCTCCCACATTGTGAATACCTTTTACTTCACCAATCAGAGGGATAAGTTTCTTTGTCTCGACCAATAAGTTTGTGCGCGTTAAGTGCCTTAGTTCACTTAATGTTCCTGATTCAATAATTTCACCTTGGCGAATGATTCCGACCCTGTCACAGAGCTTCTCTACTTCCGATAAAATATGACTGGAAAGGAGAACTGTTTTTCCTGCATCTTTCGCTTCTTGAACATATTCTTGGAAAACTTGTTCCATCAACGGATCAAGTCCAGAAGTCGGTTCATCAAAAATAAATAACTCTGGATCAGATGCAAAAGCTGCAACTAATGCAACCTTCTGCCGGTTTCCTTTCGAATAGGTACGACATTTTTTCGACGGATCCAATGCAAATCGCTCCAGCAATTCTTCTCGTTTTCTTTTAGTATCCCCACCTCTTAACCCAACAAATAAATCGATCACCTCACCACCAGTCAAGTTCGGCCAAAGATTCACATCACCAGGAACATAGGCGAGTCGTTTATGGATCTCCACCGCATCTTTCCAAGTGTCTTTTCCGAAAATCAACGCCCTTCCTCCTGAGGCTTTTAAAATGCCAAGCAATATTCGAATTGTAGTGGACTTTCCGGCGCCATTAGGTCCAATAAAACCGTATATTTCCCCTTGGTTCAATGTTAAATCGACTCCATTAAGCGCATGGAATTTACCGAATTTCTTATAAAGATTTCTAACTTCTACCACCGACATGATGCTCATCCTCTCTAAAATGGTTATAAAAAAGTTTTGAAATATTTTATATCTCATAGTTCATAATATAGAAAACTCCTGAAGCATGCAATAGATTTGAACTATTCTATTTGTTATATTTCATAAATTTTATTAAACTAATGAGGAGGTGAAAGCGATGAATGGCTTTGAGCGAAGAAAAGCATTGAAAAAGAACAACATATTAGAAGCATCCTTATCATTGTTTTTGAAAAATGGGATAAGTAAAGTTTCCGTTTCTGAGATTGCAAAAGTTGCAGATGTATCTCAGGTGACAATTTATAATTATTTCGAGAGCAAAGATAATTTAATCGGGGAAGTATATCGCTATTACGTCCATCAAGTATGGGAAGAGTATTTAAGGTTATTCAATAGCAAAATACCTTTCCCAGAAAAGGTCAAAACGATGATTTTTGATAAAACATTGGTTGCCAATCAAATAAATGAAGAGTTTCTCGAGTACTTTATGAAAAACTATATGCAGGAAGACAGTTATATAATGAAGTTTTATACAGAAACAGCTCTTCCGCAGTTCTTGGAATTAATTGCGGAAGGGAAGGAACAAGGCTATATCGATAAGTCGATTTCTGATGAGGCAATCATGCTGTATATTCAGATGTTCGCTGATCATATGAGGAGGGAAGATATAGCATCATCACTTCTTCCGCTTACAGAAGATCTGACGAAGTTATTTTTCTACGGTATATTTGGAAAAGGAATGGAGTAGGTCTGTCATAAAGTGAAACATCATATTTAATGTGTGATAAAAGAATCGATTTCCGAGAAAGATAAATTGAAGCTCGATAATTATTTCACTATACTAAGATAAGTAGTGAAAGGAGAAAAGAAATATGGCAGATGTTAAAGCAGAATCCAAAGCCTTTGCGCTTTTAAAAGATAAAATACAATTAATTAAAAAGCAAGATCAGGCCATCTATTTGGTCGGACCAATCCAGCTCCCGGTTAATTTATACGGGGAAACAGTCGTCTTTCGGTGGTACTCCTGGTTGAATTACGATGAAGTTACGGAGGATTATGAGAAAATCATTGATCATCTGGCGTCTGCAAATCTTGCGGAACAACAGCAATCGAGTGTCCTTGTTTACGGTGACTTTAAAGAAGCAGACGATGCATTAATTCGCTTGCATTCCATTTGTCATACGGGCGATATTTTTGGAAGTAAACGTTGCGACTGTGGTTTCCAATTAAAAGAATCCATGAAGCGGATTAAGGAGCATGGCGCAGGTGCGCTATTCTACCTGGCAAATCACGAAGGACGGGGAATTGGTTTATTCAGTAAAGCAATGGCATATGTCCTTCAGGAAAATGGTTTTGATACGGTCGAAGCGAATGAAAGTCTAGGCTTCGATAATGATCTGCGTAATTATGATGACGCGATTACCGTGCTGAAGAGCTTACGTACAAAGCCGGTCACCTTAATTACGAATAACCCAGAGAAATTAGAAGCATTACGGAATTCTGGGATGCATGTTGCAGGCAGGACACCGTTGTGGGGAGACGTATCGGAATACAATCAGAAATATTTAGAAACGAAAATTGCAAAATCCGGTCATATGAGAGCGGAGGGAACTTGCCCCAATGACTAATCATGAATTTTATATGGACCTTGCTCTCTCGAACGCTCGGGCTATGAAAGGTCAGACCGATCCAAATCCGCTTGTTGGATCAGTCATTGTGAATAACAACCGGATCGTCGGAGTCGGCACCCATTTGAAAGCGGGAGAACCGCATGCAGAGGTTCATGCATTACGAATGGCAGGAGATCTCGCGCGTGGTGGTACGATTTACATCACGCTTGAGCCATGCTCCCATCATGGCAGAACTGGTCCTTGTGCTGAAGCAATTGTAGAAGCTGGGATTAAAAAAGCGGTCATTGCGACACTTGACCCGAACCCCGTAGTATCTGGAAGTGGCGTAAAAATCTTGGAGAATGCCGGCGTTGAAGTGGTTACGGGAGTTCTTGAGGAAAAGGCTCGAAAAATGAATGAAGTGTTCAATAAATTTATTGTGGAAAAAAAGCCATTTCTAACATTGAAAGCAGGAATTACGCTGGACGGTAAAGTCGCCACACACATGCTTGACAGTAAATGGATTACTTCAGAGGAAGCAAGACATGATGTTCACCACCTCCGTAATGAGAACATGGGCATCCTGGCAGGAATCAATACGGTGCTAGAAGATAACCCAGCGCTTACAACGCGAATTCCGAATGGAAGAAATCCCGTTCGGATCGTGCTTGACTCCACGTTAAAAATCCCGCTTGATTATCAGCTCGTAACGGATCAAAAAGCAGCGACATGGATATTTACGAGTCTTGCATATGACGAAACAAAGAAAAAGGAATTGGAAAAAGCGGGTGTGCGTATTTTTGTGACAAACGGTAAGCGTACTGTCAATCCGCATGAAGTCATAGAACGATTAGGGGAAGAAGGAATATCTTCTGTGATGATTGAAGGTGGCGGGAATATTCATGCTTCGTTTCTTGAACATAAATTAATTGATAAAGTGGTTCTTTATATTGCTCCTAAGCTTGTGGGCGGGACAAATGCTCCAACTTTTTTGGAAGGAACTGGGGTCGATTTGATGAAAGATGCGGTTGAATTAACCAATACAGCATTTATTCCAGTTGGCAGAGATTTGAAATATATTGGTTATCCAATATATAAAGATTGAGGGGTTACGAGATGAAATTTGGTTTCGATATAGATGATACGTTAATTAATTTACGAGAACATGCCTTTCGTATTTATACAAAGCGGCTGAAACAGGATTTATCATTAGACATTTTTAAAGGAATTAAACGGGTGGAAATTCATGAGCCATTCGGACTGACCGATGTGGAAGGGAAAGAAATGTGGAATCGTTCTTTAGAAGAAATCTATTATACCGATTGCCCAGCTTTTCCCGGAGCGAAAGAGGTTTTAGTTGAATTGGCCGAAGAGGGACACGAAATTTACTATATAACCGCAAGACCGAAAGAACACGGTATCCGGACGCGGAAATGGATGAAAGAAAAAGGATTTCCTGTTGCTGATGAACGCTTTTTCTATGGGATGCAAGATGAGGAAAAAATAAAAATAATTGAAGAGCTTGAATTGGATTATTATGTGGATGATAAACCGGCTGTCTTGAATACACTACTCCACACACCAACCGGGTTAATTGTCAAAGATCAATCCTATAATCAAGAACTGGAAATAGAGCGACTCACTGATTGGCGAGATTTTAAAACGATGATAAAAATGGGCACATGAATGGATATCCATTCATGTGTTTTTTTATTATGTTTAGATAAACAGAGTGATAATACCTAAATTGTGTTGGAATCTATGTCTGCTTATAGTAGGATAGTTACATAGATGAGTTTGGGGGAGAGACAGCATGTTTATGCTACGAAGAAAAGAAAAGACAAGAGAGCTGATTTTTAATGGGGAAATTCATGACGTTAGCTTAAAAGCAGAGCCGAATAGTGCAATGGATCATCAAATTAAGATGATAGGACTTACAACAGATGATTTACAAATACTACATGCTTTGCAACCATATGTAATGGAAAAAATTGTGCCGATTATTGACCAATTTTATTCGAACCTGGAAAAAGAAGCATCTTTAATTCATATTATTAATCATTATAGCTCGATCGAACGGTTGAAGCAGACGCTAAGACGTCATATTGTTGAAATGTTTACGGGTGAAATAGATGCGGAATATGTTAAAAAACGTCATATCGTTGCCCATGTCCATGTCAAAATTGGTTTAGAGGCGAAATGGTATTTGGCAGCCTTCCAAGATATTTTGAATTCGTTGATTGATATTATTGATGAGCAAGTGCCGGACCGGAAAGAATCAATTCTCGCCTTTCGGGCAGTCAGTAAAATTATCAATTTGGAAGAACAGTTGGTACTTGAAGCATATGAAGAAGAGATGGCGCGAGTGAAGCAGACAATAGCTGAAGCAAAACAGAACATCCGCTTGGAAATTGAAAATACGTCCGAAACACTAGCAGCAATTTCCCAGCAAACGAATGCAACGATGGAAGAATTAATTGCCCAATCCGACGATATTGTAGTTTTAGTGAAACAGGGCTCTAGCTTATCCGAATCAGCAAAAAATAAGGCAGCGTCAGGTAAACAACAGTTAAGTCAGCTTACGAATAAAATGAACCGTATTACTGCATCGGTTGAAGCGATTCGGTCAGATGCAGAAGAATTGGAAAAAGTGATGCAGCAAATGCAGGATATAATCAATCTCGTATCCGGTGTGGCCGAACAAACGAACCTGCTTTCCCTTAATGCAAGCATTGAAGCAGCAAGAGCCGGTGAATCAGGGCGAGGATTTGCGATTGTGGCGGAAGAAGTTCGTAAGTTATCCGATCAGACGAAAGGCGCAGTTGTTAATGTCGCTTCATTAATTAAAAATACGACCGAACAAGTAAGTAATTTAACGAATACCTTGGACCAGATACGTGAAGATGTACAAACGGGTAACCGTTATTCTAATGATACGGAAACACATTTTGAAGAAATCGTCTTAACGATGAATGATACCGATACACAAAACAATAAAATGGCAGATGAGATCCAGCAGTTTAGTGAGAGTCTCGGTCTGCTGGGAGAGTCGTTCGAGGAAGTTGCAGTTTCAGCAGATTCATTAAATTCACTGACAACAAAATTAGATTAGAGGAAAAGTTAGTCTGGCATAAAAAAATGCCAGGCTTATTTGTTTCTGTTAACTCCACTTAATGAATTTCATAATACGTATTTAATGCTTCACCATCACCATATGTAGTTGAGTTGGTTCGTTCCCAACTACATATGGTGATGGAAAAGCCGACTACGGTAATTATAAAATTCATTCCACTATATAAAGTTTCATTTTATCCCCTACCTTCCCCTTTTTGGTTTCCCTCATGTTTAGAGGTGGAGATCTTACAAACCATTAATACATCATAAACTTTCCTCTTTACAAGTTATGCTTCTTCATATATATTCATAATTAAAGAAATTTACAGTTTTTTACTAAGGGAGAGGGGGGAGTGGGCATGGAGAAAGGATATGAAAAAATATGGCGTGAGAAGCGTCGCTTTATATTGACGGCGGTTTCTTTTGCCTTTCTATTCTACTTTTTACTTCCTGTATCACTTATCTATTTCCCTGAGACGATGAATCGGCAAAGTTTTATTCCGGGAGTGACATGGGCTTGGGCATATGCATTTCTGCAGATTATCATGATTTGGCTGCTTGGCTGGTTGTATCATTTAAAAGCAAAAAAACTGGATAAGCTGACAGAGCAAATGATACAGGAGGAGTGACTTAGTGAATCTCACCTACTTCTTATTTTTTATTTGTATTGTCGTTTGTACACTGATCATTACATACTGGGCAGCAAAGCGAAGTGTAACAACGAACATATTTTATACAGCGGACGGAAGTTTAACCGGTTTTCAAAATGGGCTTGCGATTGCCGGAGATTTTATTAGTGCAGCTTCATTCCTTGGAATTGTTGGAACAATCGCTTTCAATGGATATGACGGATTTTTATATTCAATTGGTTTTTTAGTATCTTATTTGGTTGTGCTGTTCTTGATTGCAGAGCCTGTACATCGACTTGGGAAATATTCGCTTGGCGATGTCATTTGTTCGCGTTTTCCAGGTAGCTCAATGCGGCTTATGCTGGCGATTGGCGCCTTTACGATTTCGATTCTTTATATGATACCACAGCTTGTTGCATCGGGGTTCCTGTTACGGTTATTGCTTAATATTGATTATTCGATTTCTGTACTTGTAATCGGGAGTTTGATGACGATTTACGTTATGTTCGGCGGGATGATTGCAACATCTTGGGTGCAAATTGTGAAGACGATTGTCCTCATGTCAGGTACATTTTTGTTATCGCTCATCGTCCTATCCAATTATAATTGGAACATACCTGCGATTATTACGGATGTACAAGCACACTCTCCGCTTGGGGAATATTTTTTTCATCCGGGGCATTTATTCGATCATCCAATTGAATTAATTTCCTTGCAACTTGCGCTGATTCTAGGTACTGCAGGACTTCCGCATATATTAATTCGATTGTTCACTGTGAAAAATACATTCGAAGTGCGGCGTTCTCTCCTTAGCGCTACTTGGATCATCGGCACGTTTTATTTGATGACGCTGATTCTTGGACTTGGAACAATCGCTTTAATAGGCTATGAGACATTGGTAGCGACTGATTCTACGGGGAATTTGGCAGCTCCATTGCTCGCACAAGCAGTCGGCGGTGATTTTCTCTTGGCGTTCATCTCCGCGGTTGCTTTTACGACAATTGTTGCTGTTGTTGCAGGTCTTGTCATTTCGGCAACGACTGCTTTTTCCCATGATATATATCATATGGTGTGGAAAAAGGGGAAATCAACAGAAAAAGAGCAGCTCTACGCAGCGCGCTGGACGGCTCTCGCAATCGGGTTACTTTCGACTATATTTGCATTACGGCTGGAAACGATGAATGTGACCTTTCTTGTATCGATGACGTTTATCGTTGCAGCGTCAAGTATTTTCCCTGTGCTGTTGTTTACGATTTATTGGAAAAAGTTCAACCGAACAGGAGTCATTGCGGGAATGTTAAGCGGCTTGATCGTATCACTCGTTCTGCTCGTGCTGGGACCTCATGTGATGCATCCAGAGCATGGCTTAATCGGAAGGGAAGCGATTATTCCATTATATAATCCTGGTATTATTGCCATTCCGCTTGGATTTCTAGGAGCTTTCCTCGGTGCACTGGCATCGGGGAATCAATCGGAAAATGAAGGGGATTATCCTGCGTTTTTCAGAAAAGCACAGTCGGCTACTCGTTCAAGGAGTGATGCTTCATGAAAGATTTAACAATCATTCTCTTTGAACGGATTGGGCTTCTTCTCGTCATTGCATTTGTATTAACGAGAACACCGGGATTTAAGCGGCTGCTTGACCGGAATTTTAACATTGGAATGACGATGGTGCATGCGATTGTATTCGGCATTTTTGCGATTGCAAGCACAATCACGGGAATTGTCATTGATCAGACTCACGTGCTGCATGTCGATTTTATTATTTTCCCTGTGGAGGATCACCAGCTGATTGTTAGTACAAGCCTTGTAGCCGTCGTTATTGCAGGTTTATTAGGTGGTCCTGTAGTGGGACTTGGTGCGGGTCTGATTGCAGGTGTCCATTTAATATTCCTTGGTGGGATTGGCGGGCTTGCGAATGGATTTGTGAATCCGCTGACAGGGTTATTGGCTGGGTTAACAGCAAGATTCTTCTCTAATGAGCGAGTTATTTCTCCGTTAAAAGCATTGTTTATCGGAGTTTTCCCACCAGTTTTACAAATGCAGCTGCTACTCATTTTTTATACGGATGCATATGATATTGTACGGGTGGTAGACTGGGTGGGGCTGCCGCTTGTTTTGTCAAATAGTGTGGCAATCGCGATTTTTACTGCGATGATTGGGATTGTGCTTAAGGAACAGGAAAATGAAGCAGCACTTGCAACGAAACAGGGATTAACGATTGCGGAAGAAGCGATTCCCTATTTGAAGCAGGATGGAAGTGAAGGGATGGCCCAGGGAATAGCGGACTTACTCTATGACCGGCTGGATCTTGCTGCTGTCTCCGTAACGAATCACAATGAAGTTCTTGCGCATAAGGGTATCGGCAATCATCATCAGACAGAGAAAAGGATTCGTTCCAAGCTCGCGAAGGAAGCTATTGCGACAAAGACGATGAAGGTAACGTACACGAAAGACGAATTGGAATGCCCTGAAGCGAATTGTCCGTTACAAGCAGCAATTATGATTCCGATATCTAAAAGAGATGATGAAGCTGGCTTAATTATTTTTTACTTTAGAAAACCACAGCATATTTCCCCTGTGGAAATTACGATGGCTGAAGGACTTGGTCAATTCATTACGAACCAACTGACGATGTTGCATGCTGAGAAGTTGAAAATGCATATGAGAGATACAGAGCTCAGGAATTTACAAGCACAGATCAATCCACATTTTCTATTTAATACGCTACAGCTTATTGCTACCCTATTTCGTGAAGATGCAGAAAAAGCGCGACATCTTACCTTAAAGCTTGCGGGATTTATGCGCTTTAATTTGCGTCTCGTACAGAAATCACTTGTTGAATTGGAAAAGGAATGTGAGCATGTCGAAGCATATACCGCGATTATTCAAGCGAGATTTGCCGACCGGCTGACCATTCATTTTGAACGGCCGGAGGATCTTTCGGATATTTACATCCCGCCATCGACGATTCAGCCGCTTGTGGAAAATTGTGTCAATCATGGTCTGCATCATAAAGCAAAGCATGGAAGAATTGATATTGTCGTTACAGTTGAAGCGAGTACGGTGTTTATTCTCGTACGTGATAATGGCGATGGCTTTGCTGAGCATATACTAAAAGATGCCGGTCATAAACCATTGAGCAAAGATAAAAGTGGAGGGATTGGTATTTATAATGTGAATCAGCGGTTGATTAGCCTGCTTGGTGAGTCAGCGAAGTTAACCATTCAAAATTTACCTGCTGGAGGGAGTGAAGTGTATTTCCAAATACCGCGGTTGAATCAAATGGAAAGGAAGGCGATCCCATGATAATACGGGCGATGATTGCAGAAGATGAAGCGATGGCAAGAAAAGAGCTGATGTATTTGCTGCAGCATGAGGATGATATTATTATGTCTCCCCACGCAGAAACAGGAGAAGAATTAATCGAGCAATATCAGCTTCATCAACCAGATGTTATTTTTCTTGATGTAGAAATGCCCGGAATGTCTGGAGTCGAAGCAGCCAAATATATTACGAAAGACGAAGTGAAACAGCCGTTATTCATCTTTACGACCGCCTATGATGAATATGCAATGGATGCATTTGATATAGAGGCAATTGACTATTTATTGAAGCCTTATGAAGAATCCCATTTCAAACGGGCACTAAAACGATTGCGAAAAGCATTGCATTCAAAGGAGTTGGATAAATCAGCATCTGAGCCTCAAGTTATGACGGATAAGCTGCTCATCGATGATGGAGAGCGGATGGTCGTACTATCGCCTGAATCGATTTATTATGCCGTACCACATAAGAAACAGATTGAAATCCATACGTTGGATAAAGTCATTAAGAGTAAATTGACATTAAGGGAATTAGAGACCAAGTTGAATGATGAATCATTTTTCCGGACCCACCGGAGTTATCTTGTCAATCTGAACCATATTTTAGAGATTACACCATGGTTTAACGGCACGAGTAATGTCACCTTAAAAGACAGAAAACAGACGAAAATACCGGTCAGTCGCTCAGCAAGTAAGATTTTAATCAAAAAATTCAAAATATAACTAGTTGTCTGTGTATACGAACCATTCACACCGAAATATCTACCATTTGCGAAAAACTTACAACAAAAGTAAAAAAACTATCTATACTTTTGGTAAGCGTTTTCAAAATTAAGGTAGAGAGGATGTTTTTAATGAGCACACAACCGGTTACTGTTACGCGCAAACAAAAAGAACCAATCGATTTTGTTAAAGTGGAGGAAAGTCGGCAGTTTAAAAACTTCATGCATGCGAAAAAGAAATTTATTGTTCCAATGACGATTTTCTTTCTGGTATTTTACTTTACGCTTCCGATTCTGACGTCATATACAACATTCCTAAATACATCATTTTTTGGTGATATATCTTGGGTTTGGGTATTTGCACTTTCTCAATTTATAATGACTTGGGTGCTAAGTACAATTTACGTAAAAAGAGCCAACCGCTTCGATGAAATGGCCGAAGAAATAGTGAAGGACCAATTGGACGAAGGAGGTAATCGTTGATGGATGCCACCGTCGTTATCCTATTCCTCGCTATTGTCATCTTAACACTTTTCATTACTTACTATGCTGCAAAACGTACGAAAAGCACTGGGGATTTCTATACAGCCGGAGGGGGATTGACTGGTTGGCAAAATGGATTGGCAATTGCAGGGGATTATCTTTCTGCAGCTTCATTCCTGGGAATAGCAGGGATGATAGCCCTCAATGGATTTGATGGATTTTTCTACAGTATCGGTTTTCTCATTGCCTATTTAGTTGTCCTGTTTCTCGTCGCAGAACCGCTGCGGAACCTTGGTAAATATACGATTGCCGATATGATCAATGCCAGGTTCGATGCAAAGAAGATTAGAGGTGCAGCAGCACTAAGTACGATAACGATTGTATTATTTTATATGATTGCCCAGCTTGTCGGTGCAGGTGCATTAATCCAGCTGCTGTTTGGGATTGATTACTGGATTGCGGTTCTTATTGTTGGTGTGATGATGACGATTTACGTACTTTTTGGCGGAATGATTGCAACGAGCTGGGTTCAAATTACGAAAGCTGTCCTCTTAATGGCAGGGATGTTTATTATTTCTTTCTTAGTATTATACCATTTCAATTTCAATATTTCGTCCATGTTCACGGCTGTAAAGACGGCGACATCCCATGGTGCAGATTATCTAAAACCGGGAGTTCTTTATACCGATCCATTAAGCACGATATCATTAATGGTCGCACTTGTCTTAGGAACTGCAGGCTTACCGCATATCCTCATGCGATTTTTCACGGTGAAAGACGCTAAAACAGCGAGAAGCTCTGTCATTACGGCGACCTGGACAATTGGTCTTTTTTATATTTTAACTTTATTCCTAGGTTTTGGAGCGGCTGCATTTGTCGGGCAAGATTCGATTCTTGCAGCGAACCCGGGTGGTAATATGGCAGCGCCACTTCTTGCACAAGCCATTGGGGGGAATATTCTATTTGCATTTATTAGTGCCGTTGCCTTTGCAACAATTTTAGCTGTTGTGGCAGGGCTGGTTCTGTCCGGGGCGTCTGCTTTTGCCCATGACGTTTATGGAGAGATTATTAAAAAAGGAAAAGTGACGGACCGGGAGCAAATGCTCGCAGCTCGTTATGCTTCTTTAGCAGTATCCGTCCTATCCATTGCGCTTGCATTAGGTGCACAATATTTAAACGTTGCGTTTCTTGTGTCCTTAGCGTTCTGCATTGCAGCAAGCGCCAACTTGCCGGTTATTTTATACACGGTATATTGGAAGCGTTTTAATACGGCTGGTGCTGTATCCGCATTATTGACCGGTTTATTCTCTGCTCTCATCCTCGTTTCGATGAGTCCGAGTGTATTCTCACCAGTAGAGGGAGCGGCATTATTTGTTGGGGAACCGATATTCCCTATCGATAACCCAGCAATTGTCAGTGTTCCACTAGGTTTTCTTGCTGGTATTATAGGTACCTTGCTATCAAAAGAATATAATGCAGTCCGTTATGCTGAAGTAAAGGTTAAAGCAAATACAGGATACCGGGATGCAAACTAAAGAAGGGAATGTATGATCATATATTCTTAACTAAACATTCACAGCCTGAACGAACCAACTACCCTTTCGCAAAACCAGCAGCTGATTGCTTTCATACAGCATAAGTATTTTGCACGTTCTCATGGTTCGCTCTTTAATCGCCGTTCAGTTTCCCGGTGGACGGATGCGCATCCTTAGGCACTGCTAGAGCTCCTCGGGCTGAGCACTAAGGGGTCTCCAGACTCGTGCTGTTCCCGCAGGAGTCACCGTCCACCGGGCAACTGAACTGGTAGAGATGATTATTTTAAATAGAAATTATTCCGCTACGATAAGGATAATACCTTTCCAGCACATCAAACGATGATCCCAATATGGCCTTTCCTGGTAGCAGTCCAGACACCTCGAGACTCCTGCGAGAGGATAGGCTTGGTGAGCCCCTTAATGCTCAACCTGAGGAGGCTCACCAGCCGCTCAGCAGGTGCGAGAGGTGTCTGGACTGCGGACCTCCAGAAGTGAGTTTCGGACACTTACGCTGTATGAAAGCGATCGGCTGTTTGGTTCATGTTTAGGGGGCGCTTTATTCAGCAGGAATGTTTGATTGGGTTGATTTGCTATAGCTTTGGCTTTTCAACTGTGCTAGTTAAATTCATAAGTTATAACGATAGAGATAAATAAGGAGGAAGACTGATGAGTCAAAAGGTGATCGATCAAACAAAGATGACAACTTACCCGCAACAACCACACGGCGGTGAGTTAGTTAATCAAGTGTTAATAGGAGAAGCACTTGAGGAAGCAATTGAAAGGGCAAAGTATTTACCAACGATTGTTGTGGATCTCGAAGCCGTCATTACCTTAGAAATGATTGCAACTGGTGTACTTTCACCAAACAAGGGGTTTATGAGCGAAGGAGACTATAAATCTGTACTTACGGAAGGGAGATTAAAGAGCGGGGTTGTCTGGCCGGTTCCACTAAGTTTCGCACCGATTGGGGATAAAAATAAAGAAATTATCAAATCCTTGAATATTGGCGATGAAATAGCACTGGCAGATCATACAAAAGAAGCAGTAGCAATCCTTAAAATTGAAGACATCTTTGATTATGACCGGGAATTCCGCGCGCTGCATCTATTTGATACGACGGACAGGAGCCACCCGGGGGTAGATGCGATTTACCGGAGGATGGGGGATACGGCACTTGGTGGGCCGATTCAATTATTGCGCCGTGTACATTGGGGACCGTTTGAAGGAATCAGGATGGAACCGAAAGATACATGGAAACTCTTTTACGAAGAGAAAAAATTTACGACAGTAGGAGGTTTTATTACAGGAGCTAATCCTTTGCACCGAGGACATGAGTATATCCACCGAAATGCATTGGAGGAGCTGGATGGATTATTTGTCCAGCCGCTTGTCGAAATGGCGAAACGGGAATACACCCGTCATGAGTTCCGGATGCTTGCTTACCGTAGTGTGCTTGAAACCTATTATCCGAAAGAAAGAACAATCCTTGCACCGCTGCGGGTAACTTATATTTTTGCAGGGCCCCGCGAGGCCGTGCTCCATGCCTTAATTATGAAAAACTATGGCTGTACGCATGCATTAATTGGCAGGGACCATGCTGGAATTGGGGATTTCTATGATAAGTATGCAGCTCATACGATTTTTGATACGTTTAAACCAGAGGAATTAGGGATCGATATCCGGCTTTTTCAGGAAGTGTTTTACTGTACGCGCTGTGATAGCGCGGCAACAGAACATACTTGTCCGCATGAAGGGAAATATCGGATTAATATTTCCGGCACAGGAATTCGTGAACTTTTACGCTATGGGGTTTTGCCACCAAAAGAAATCGTTCGTCCGGAATCGGCTCGGATTGCGATGCAAGGAATTCAGCCAAAGGGGATGGATGAGAACCAGATGGCGATTAATCCAGTCGGTAAGACGATTAAAAGTATCTTCCCGTTTTATTTAAAACATGAGCGGCTCGGTGGTGCGGAGCGCGCCCAAGCGTTGGAGGCGGAGCGACTAACAATAGAAGATTTAGTGGGGGTCATTCGAGATGTACGAGAGAACGCTGACCGAGTGTACCGGGATATTTATAATGAATTTACCTATGTGACGGATATGAATCGTTCGGTGCAGGATGACTGGGTGACGGAAGCACGCGAGACCATTCACAGACATCAGGAAATGGTCGTTCGGAACTTAGAGGAGAAGGTGGATCAGGCAACAGAAAGTGCATCAGATGAGTTCATGTATCAAGATAAACAGGAAGCGGCGAAAGAACTCGAAGTTGCCCAGAAGATGTTCGATGATTTATCCACTCCGATAGGGAAAGATCAGTTGGATTATCGCACATGGAATTCACTGCCGTATGCGCGCTATCGAGGAAGTGATGAATAAGTAATATATGGATTGTTCATGCATAGATGTAAACAGGACTTCTATAAATAGGAGTCCTGTTTTATCGTTATCATTAGAATTAATTGCTGCGTCTAAACGTGCTAATGCAAGTTGTTAGTTGACGTTGGAATGCGTGTGATAATGATAAGGAGAAGATATAATGTCAAAGATTAAACCAGTTTCCGATTTAAGAAACCATACAGAAGTTCGGAATGAAGTGAAAGAAAACAATCCAGTGTGTTGAACCCGAAATGGTCGAGGAGAGTATGCAATTTTAAAATCAGTTGATCTAGATAAGCTTAAAGCAATGGTGAAGTGATTAGCTAGTTTAGAAGTGGGAGAAAATCAGGTAGGAAAGAAGGATGGCTCACGGCAGAAGATGTTAAAGCTAAATTAGGATTATAATGTCAAAAGTTAATTATACATTACATGCATAAAGAGACCAGCAACAGCTGGGAAAATATTTATTGAAAAATCATTGAAATAATTAATTCATCTATGATATAATATTCTAATGGAAAATAATCAAATACAAACCCTTACGCTAGAGAGATTTTAGTGACATAACACCGATGCCAATGGCTGCCTGCGAGAGTTCGTGTATTTAATTACGGATTTTCGGGCGGTCTTTTTTACTGGTAAGAAATTATGATAGGTTGTTGGAATTTTTAAAAATTAATAGGTGAAGGAGGAACGATTTCAATTGAATATAGAAAAAAATAAATATCAAGAACAGTCGCTGTTTAATATTACATGGCCACTTTTTATTGAAATCTCTCTTCATATGAGCGTGGGGATTCTTGCAACATTTATATTAAGTAGCTACTCCGATCAGGCTGTTGCTGGTGTAGGTGTAGCGAACCAGATTATTAACATTTTTATTATTCTTTTTAATGTGACGGCTGTCGGAGCGACGATTCTAATCGGACAAAATCTTGGCGCGAACGAGATAAAAACCGCGCGGGATTACGCCAGGTCAGCGTTCGGGCTGAATTTCTGGGTCGGTATCGTGATGACGATTATTGTAATCGCATTTGGCGGTATATTTTTAAGTCTTTACGGGTTGAGTGGTGCGGTATATGATTATGCGTATTCATTTCTCGCAATTACAGGACTTTCTCTCTGTATTGAAGCTGTCGCTCTGGCGCTTAGTGCTGTATTGAGAAGTCACGGTTATACAAGGGAAACGATGTTTGTTACGGTAATTATGAATATAATTAGTATCGCTGGATTCTTTATTGCAATCCATGGGTTGTTCGGCCTTCCGGTGACAGGGGTTGTCGGAGTTTCCGTTTCTATTATTGTTGCTCGGATATTCCTTGTCCTAGCATTACTTGTATTCGTGTATAAACGACTCGCGATTAAATTCGGCCTCCAAGACATCATTAAAATTGATAAGAAAAACATTAAGAATCTGATGGGGATTGGAGTACCATCTGCTGGAGAGCAGCTATCTTATCAGTTCTCGCAGGTGGTGATTACGGGATTCGTAGCGCTCATTGGAGATGCGGCACTTGCTGCACGAGTTTATATTTTAAATATATCGATGTTTTGTTTCATGTTTACAATGGCGATTTCCCAAGGGACCCAACTCTTAGTGGCACGCTATATTGGAGCAGGGATGTATGAGCGAACATTGAAGCGGGGGTTGAAAACATTGCGGATTGCCGTCTCTGTTTCGCTTGCCATTTCACTGATTATCGCATTAACCGGAAAAGGTCTGCTTGGTGTGTTTACAAGTAATCCGGCAATTATTGCAGTTGCAATTCCAGTCCTTTGGGCGATTGTGTTTATCGAGCCGGGCCGTGCTGTGAATATGGTCTTGATGGGGTCCTTGAAATCAGTCGGGGACGTTCGTTTCCCTGTTGTAATTGGTGTCATCTCCATGTGGGGCCTTGCCGTTGTCCTAAGTTATGTCTTCGGTATTCATTTCGGCCTTGGATTACTCGGTGTGTGGCTTGCGCAAGGTGTCGACGAGTGGTTCCGTGGCATTTTTGCCTACCGTCGCTGGAAATCCCAGCCATGGTTAAGGAAAAAGTTAGTTAAAACAGAAGCAGAGACAATATGAAAAAGAGGGGAGCTGACCCCTCTTTTTTAGATTTTAATCGGTGCTCTTTTTGTCAATGTTCGAATAAGGATTAGTGGAATGAGCATGACAACCACAAGTAGTATATAAGCAATATTACTTGGAACTGCATCAAAGAAGGCATAGGTTTCAAACAGCGGCAAGTCCATTGCGATACGCTGCATGGAGTCTTTTGCAGTAATAAGGACGATGCCGATGGCGATAACTAAAATCCCGCCGATCACCCCAAGCCGATAAAATGCTGCACCAATCAACCAGCCGATCAAATAAAATGCAAAGATATTTAAACTAAACACTGCAAGGGACAGCAATATATTCGTCTCCACATCAACATAAGGCGTAATTAAAATACTTTGCAACAAATCGCCAATGAAATTGCCATCTGCAGCGGATTTGATATTAAAATTCGGTTCTTTAAAATTACCTAAAATCAATTTCTCAAAAATTGTGAGTACATAAGCAAAGACTGGAATTAATATGGATAGACAGAGACTTGCGATTGTATTCCCATAAAAATAATTTTTCCGTGTTACTCCAATCTCTACAAAATACGGCATAAATGAAATGACAACAATCCCGATTACAAGCATATATACATTGCTCGCAACGAAGGCATGATTGTAAAAGGTATCTATCCCGTCTGCACGAAATATCAGCCTAGCAATATTTATAATTACTAGAATTCCAATATACCAAAGGGTCCAAGTAAGCTGTGATTGTAACATGATGAAGGCTACTTGACGGATTTGTACCGGCTTATTCATTATCTTCATCCCCCTTTGTTAGTTGAATAAACAAGTCTTGCAATGAAATATTGCTAATTTGCAGACCTTGTTCTTTCGCGTGTTGCCGCTCCATATCATTGAATTCTCCATATAGACTTACCGAATGGGTATCTCCCAATTGCTCACGATGAATAATTTCCTTATTTCTGCTGAGGGTGTCTATTGCTTCTTTGCTGCCGATCAGGTTAACTCCATGAGAAAGCAACTCTTCATATGATTCATGAAGAAGAAGCCTGCCCTCTTTTAATATAAGCACTTCATCAAACAGATAATCCATTTCAGAAACTAGATGTGTGGAGAGGATCATAATCCGTGGATGACGTTCTTGTTCCTTTAGCAATTCCTTATAAAATAAATCCCGCGCCGGCGCATCCATTCCGAGATAGACTTCATCAAACATGGTGATCGGTGTTCTGCTGGCAAGACCAACAATCGCATTGAAAGCTGATTGTTTCCCGGTGGACAATTTGGCTAACGTTTTCTTTACATCCACTTTAAACTTCTTCACTAATTCAAGTGCATATTCATAATCGAAATGGGGGCGATAGAGCTGTAAACTTTTCAGCAATGTCTTTACATTATCGGTCTCTCCGCTATTATCTTTACTGTACAGGAAAGCAACTTGCTGCATGATTTCCGCATTTTCAAATGGGACTTCTCCATTGATGAGCATTTTGCCTGAGGATGGTTCCCGGAAAGAGCCGATGATGGAAAGAAGTGATGTTTTCCCCGCACCATTTCTGCCTAGGAGGCCATATATCTTCGGTTCATTCAATTCAAAATTAATATCTTTCAGCACAACATCTCGACCATAGGAGAAATGAAGATTTGTTGCCGTTATATTCATTATTTCTCACTTCCTTTAACTTGTTTAATAAACTTCAGTATTTCTTCTTCTGTAATTTCCAGCTTCTTAGCCTCTTGCACGAGGGTGACGATATAATCCTCGACGAACATATGCCGTCGTTTTTCAAGCAACTGTTCTCTAGCTCTTTCCGCAACGAACATACCAATCCCTCTTTTCTTAAATAAAATTCCATCTTCAACAAGCCGATTGATTCCTTTTGATACCGTCGCATGATTGATTTTATAAAAATTCACAAGCTGATTCGTGGAAGGAGCCTGGTCCCCCGCTTGTAATTGCTTATTGATAATTTGGTCTTCGATTTGTTCACGTACTTGAAGATAAATTGGTTTATCCTCTTGTAGTAGATGTTTCAATGAACAACCCTCCTTTGACCGTTCTGGTAATGTGGTTATATACTTATGTGTATAACCATATCAGTTGTTGGTTATCACGTCAATAGGTTAATGAATGTCATAATACGTTTTTATGCTTCACCATCACCATATGTAGTTGAGTTGGTTCGTTCCCAACTACATATGGTGATGGAAAAGCCGACTTTGGTAATGATGAAATTCATCCAGGTCATTTAAGATAAATAAAAAAATCCTTCCTACACTTTAGGTAGAAAGGATTTTCATATCCAATGTTTTAATTTTTATTTACAGAAGCATCATAAATGGTTTCCACTGCTTCGTTTAAAGCTTGGTTAAAGCTTTCGTCGGTTTGATTGACATTGAGATTCTGCGTGAGCGCCCTTGAGAAGCTCGCAATGACACCATCATTTTCTTTCAGTTTCTCATTTGCTTCAACCAGTGGGTAACCTCCCGATAAAGCAACAATCCGATTGACGCGTGGGTGGGCAACGACTTCTTTGTAAAGGTTGGCTACGGTAGGAATCGACAGCTTCAGCATAACATCCTGTCCATCAGCTAATTCATTTAGTTGTTTTAATATTTCTTCCTTCAAAATCTCTTCTGATTGGGATTTGTCTTCACTGAAAATATCTACCTCAGGTTCAATGATTGGAACTAAACCGGCAGCAAGTATTTCTTTCCCAATATCGAATTGCTGCTCGACAATTTTTTGAATACCTTCGGGGTTTGCCTGTTTGATGACAGAGCGCATCTTCGTACCGAAAATATTCCGTTCATTTGCTCGTTTCAGCAACTCATCCAGGTCGGTGATCGGTTTCATGAGCTGGACGCCATCTGACTTCTCAGCAAGCCCTTTGTCCACTTTCAGAAACGGGACAATCCCTTTATCTTCTGCTAAATAGTCTGCGGTGAATTTCCCTTCGATACGACGATCCATTGTCTGTTCAAATAATATTGCGCCAAGAATACGTTCAGAGTTAAAGGCTGGTGAAGTTATAATCCGGGTACGCATATCATGAACGAGATCGAACATCTTGTCTTCGTTACCGTATGCATCTTCTGCTATACCATAATTTTTCAGGGCTTTCGGTGTACTTCCACCACTTTGGTCAAGTGCTGCAATGAAACCTTTTCCATTTCGAATTCTTTCTAAATGTTTTTCCTGCATGCATTCCACTCCTCTTTCCTTTGTATTAAGCGCTAGAATATTTAGCTTTTACCTATTGTATCATTAATAATTGCAAAATTTCACCCATTTACTAATTTTTCTTTTTTTTACTAACTTGGAGTCTGCCATTTTCAAAGGAAGGAGACTTTTGCCAAGTCACCTTAGGGAAAATAAACGTCCAAGGCATGCTCGTCTTCTGTCGTATATTCAGCTGTGGAAATGAAAAATCAAGTTCGGCGATTAATTCATCCGCCTCTGTATAGGAAGCATGGATATCCGTCAAGGGAAAATCAGCATTTGAAAAATTATGGATGAGCACCATAACAAGTAAATCTTCGTTATGATTAACTGCTTGTCTAATCGGTACCGTTACAAGATCTTGCTCGTTTTTATCAACTGTTTCCTGAAATAGAGATATAATATTTGCACGGTCAATCGGGGCAATCGTCTTATCCCAGGCTGCTTCAAAAGCGAGTTGTTGCATCTTATATCGCCTCCTATACTTAAACGTAACAAAAATGACGGGAGAGGGAAACTGATAAGTATGCATTGTCAATAAAAATTAAAGCTGTTACGATAACGTTCAACTAACATTCAGCGAGAAGGTAAGGAAACGCACAGGAAGTCCACAGACCGGAGAAAATAGAAACTGTTATTCTTCCATTCCGAGAGAGCTTAGTCATGTTCTAGTTCTTTACTGCTAATTCTAAAATAAGTATATTAGCGTATTATGAAGCTGATGTAAATTTTATATGAATATTTTTTTGATGTTTTCACAAAAAGTAATAATTATGAGTTATAATAGAAAGGAACTTATGTTTAGGAGGATTTAAGATGACAACGACCATTAAGAAAGCTGGAAATAAATTTTACGTAGGCGAAGATGTAAAATCACCGCTTGCTGAGATAACATATGTAGAATCAAGTAGATCATTAGTAGTCATCGATCATACTTATGTCTCTGATGAGTTAAGAGGTCAAGGGATTGCTGGGGAATTATTGGAGCAAGTCGTTTTATACGCTCGCGAGCATCAGAAGAAAATTAAGCCTCTTTGTGTATTTGCCAAGAAACGAATGGAAGAAACTGTCGAATATCATGATGTCCTTGCCAGGTAAATAAAAGGCATTTTTATAATATAAAACGAGGCGAGCGCTGAAGCTTGCCTTTTGTGTGTGTAACTGTAATACATTAGATTACAGATCTACTTTATTTACTGGAACAGCCACGGCCAGCTTCAGCGCCCAGCGACTAGCAGATTCTTTGGTGGGCGAGCAGTGCCCAGTCCCAAACTTCACACTCTTCCAATCGATAAAGAAGACTTAGCCGTTTGATCTTTGTGAGGCTTAGTCGCCCTTATACCCTTGTGGTGAAAGTCAACATCAACTTACTATCGTCGCCTGAGTTTCCTTTATCTCCTTGTAGAGTGCTCCAGTTTGTACGTCGCTATCCGGGCGCTTCCGCTTTTGTGCGTGTGTTTAAATGGAAATATTCGTGTTTGTGAGATAAACTTAGTAGGAGAAGAGTAATGAACGGAGGGTGAAGCATGAATAAGCTTTTAGTTGCCCAGTTAGGTATGATTGCGGTCGTTTGGCTAGGAATGTTTTTCTTCTATAATGACATGACAGATACAAGCAGGTACATTTTTTATGGGGTAACTTCATGGTTGCTGTTTTTAATTGTAATGGTCGTCAAAAGTCTATTGAAAGTAAGGAAAGAAAAAACCGAATAGGAAGGATTTTTTATGCTAACAGCTGAACAATTATATAAATCGTATGGAGATAAAATCCTTTTTGACTCCATCGATTTTACCATTTCCCCGTCTGAAAGGATTGGATTGATTGGTGTAAATGGTACAGGGAAATCTACACTTCTTCGTACGATTGCCGGACTTGCATCCTTGGAAAAAGGAACGATCGCTCAAGCGAAAGATTATGAAATAGAATATTTAGCACAGGAGCCAGAACTGGATCCACAACTTACCGTAATCGAGCAGATTTATTACGGCGATTCTGCGCTGATGAAGTTGCTTCGAGCTTATGAGCATGCATTATTAGAACTTCAGATGGAACCTGAAAACGAAAAACTACAAGAAACATTATTGAACTTGCAGCGTCAAATGGATGAACAAGATGCCTGGGAAGCGAATACCGGGGCGAAAACGATTTTAACGAAATTAGGGATTACCGCGTTTGAAAAAAGAACAGGAGAACTATCCGGTGGTCAAAAGAAACGGATTGCATTAGCAAAAGCACTAATCCAACCAGCGGATTTATTGATTCTTGATGAGCCGACAAACCATCTTGATCATGTAACAGTGGAATGGCTGGAAAAGTACTTGCAAACGTATCCGGGAGCGCTTTTGCTCGTAACCCATGACCGTTACTTTTTAAATCGGGTGACGAATCGAATTTTTGAATTAGATAATGGAAATCTTTATTCGTATGAAGGAAACTATGAATTTTTCCTTGAGAAGAAAGCGGAACGTGAAGAACTGGAACGGGAAAGTGAAGCAAAACATCATAATCTCCTCCGCCGGGAACTTGCGTGGCTAAAGCGCGGTGCAAGAGCCCGTTCGACAAAGCAAAAAGCGCGAATAGGGCGAGTGGAAGAATTGCAAGAGAAGAAGTTCGACACGAAGAATCAGGAAATAGAAGTACAGGTTGGCTCTCACCGGCTTGGTAAAAAAGTATTGGAGCTTGAAAGTATTTCAAAATCTTTCGTTGATAAACAAGTTCTTGAAGACTTCAGTGAGCTGATTATACGTGGAGACCGCATCGGTATTATCGGACCGAATGGTTCTGGAAAAACAAGCTTGCTCAATATTATGGCTGGGCGCCTTGCACCCGACACTGGTAGTGTGGAAGTAGGCGAAACGGTAAAAATCGGTTACTATACACAAGGTGATGAAGAACTGGACGGCGAGCAGCGTGTCATTGATTATATAAAAGAAACAGCTGAAGTCGTTCATACTGTCGATGGAGACGTCATTACAGCTGAGCAGATGTGTGAGCGATTCCTTTTTTCCCGCAGTGAGCAATATACGTATATTCGGAGACTTTCGGGAGGGGAGAAGCGTCGTCTATATTTATTGAAAATCCTCATGGAAGAGCCGAACGTCCTTTTCCTGGATGAGCCGACGAATGATTTGGATACACAAACATTAGGTGTGTTAGAAGAGTATCTCCATCATTTCCCTGGTGTTGTCGTTACGGTTTCCCATGATCGGTATTTCCTTGACCGAGTGGCGGAACGGTTAATTATATTTACCGAAACAGGGGAAATCGAGCGGTATCTTGGCACATACAGCGAATACTTGGAAAAAAACCGTATGAAAGAATCAGAAGAAAAGCTGCCAAAACGGGAAAAACCAATCGTGAAGGAAAAAAAGCAAAAGAAATTGACGTATCTGGAACAAAAAGAATGGGAAACGATTGAAGATGATATAATGGCTCTAGAGGAACGAGTTTCCGAGTTGGAACAAGGGGTTGCTGATGCTGGCAGCGATGCTGGAGAAGTGCAGCGTCTGTTCAAGGAACAAGAAGAAGTACAAGAAGAACTTGACCTTAAAATGGAACGCTGGGAAGAATTGTCTTTAATCGTTGAAGCTTCCGGGAATCAGTAGATATCAGGTTTAGAAAGTTTTATTGTGGTGAATCATGAACAAGTAGAGACGTTTTTGTTTAACGAAATCAGGAGGTAGTATATGAAGTTATATCAGGTTCGTAAGGGACAATTTGTTTTTTATGAAAATGAGTTGCATAAAGTATACTCAGTTAAGCCAATGTTCAGGCAATCGGTACACTTATATCGACTGAAAGATATGAAGCAGATACTTACACGGGCAGCAGACATTGAGCTATATCGACCAAAACATAATGATACTTTTATTTTCTACGGACAACGCTATACGATTGATCAATATAAAAAACCGGAAACAGGGGATTATATTTTAATTACCAAGCCTGCCCCAGACTTATTTGATCATTATTCGCTAAACGAAATTGAAAAGGTAGAAAAAATTGACGAAAATAACGTGAGGACAACAAGAGACAACGCAGTGAAACATCATGAATACGTTATGCTCGTCCCTGGTCAAAGTGAAGCAAGTCAGGAGATTGCCTACTACGATAAGGAGCTTGTACCGGAAGAGCAACGTTTAAAAGATGAATCGATTTCTTATTTGGCGGAGAAAGACGTAACATTACAACCGTATGTTGGTGATATTTATCTTGATAAACGGAACAACACGAAGGCAATGGTTGTTGCGGTGACAGATTCGGAAGTGACTTTTGGTCATGGAATCCACGTTCATATTGCAGAACTACTTGATGAAGATAGCTTCGAACTTATTTATCGCTATAGTACGGATTAAAACAAATTGATGGAACGAATAAAAGGCTGTTATTAAGAGTCTTTTATTCGTTCCATTTTTTGGAAATATCACAAATACGCCTCTGCTAGTAATTCGATGGCTTTTTTCCGGAGCGTAATATGTGGAAGCAGTGGTACGATTAGCACTTCATCAGCTTGCAAGCGGTCGGTCAGGCTGTTTAATAGTTCGGTAACCTGCATCACACTCCCGGTAATCATCCGTTCACGATTTGCCTGGATGCTTTCCCTTTCTTCGGCAGAATAGTTGTAGTTCCTAGCGGTTTCCACCGATGGGAACTTTTTAAACTGACTGAACTGATCATTCCCAAGCAACCATAAATCCAGCGCTTCCCGGTATTCATTTGCTAATCCTTCCGTTTCCGCTGTGATGACAAAAGAGGCAAGCGAAACTTTCGGTTCCTGCATGAATCGGGAGGCTGTGAATTCCCGTCGGTATGTTTCGACAGCCTTTACGCCAATATCAAATCTGTCCATACCGCCAAGGAAATAGCCGTACGTATAGCCGACACCAAGCTTAGCTGCAATCTTCGCTGTACGAATGCTCATGGATAAAAGCCATATTTCGGGAACGGTGGGAATAACCGGATTTGCGGAGAGTCCGTCAAAACGGTGTTCCTCGCTTACACCATCAGTTAAATACGCTGCGATGTCTGTAATGCTCGATCCATAGTCAAGCTTTTCCCCTTTATGTTCATTCATTGCCCGATTGACAAGCGCTGTTCCTACCGTATTGCCGATACCTAAATCAATACGATTAGGGTGAAACGCCTCAAGCAACCGGAAATTTTCGGCGACCTTTAATGGGCTATAGTGGGGTAGCATTACTCCGCCAGACCCAAGTCGGATCCGCTTTGTTGCATTTGCCAACTGCATCATGATCATTTCCGGTGAACTGCTTGCAAACGCAGGAACATTATGATGTTCTGCCATCCAAAAACGGCTGTAACCTAATTTTTCTGCGAACTGAGCAAGCTCTACTGTCTGCTCTAGAGCATCTTTCGCGTTACTACCTTCATCAATTTGTGCGTAATCTAATATCCCTAATTTAACCAACATCATCCTTCTTTCCAGGTCATCATTTGTTTATTCCTGTTTTACCTAGGATAGCCACGTCCGCTCTGCGCCCAGCAACTATCAAACTTCACACTCCTCCACTCGATAAAGAAGACTTAGCCGTTTGGTCTTTGTGAGGCTTAGTCGCACTTATACCCAAGTAGTGAAAGTCAACATCAACTCACTATCGTCGCCTGAGTTTCCTTTATCTCAAAAAGAAGAATGGAAGTTCGATTAAGTTCACCCCATCATGGGGCAACATCGAACTACCTCCCATCCTGGGAGGCACAGTTTGTACGTTGCTAAACGGGCGCTTCCGCCTTTGTTTATTCACTTAAAATAAAACTGACGAATTCGTCTTTCGTGAGTTTACCGACATATGGAGTGAGATCGATTGGTTCTAGGGCGTGCAATAGTTCATCTTTCCGGAGACGAACGCCCAGTAATACATTTTCCACATCTTTAATATCCTTTGTTCCAAAGAAGTCACCGCTAATTTGAATCTGAGCGATTTTACCATGTTCAATCGTTAAACCGGCACTAACTGTACCGATTGGAAAACGTTCGGTCAAGTGGTATTCAAATTGCTGGAATCTGCCATAGATCCAATCCCAGTTATTATATTTCTCGGCTGTCAGTTTGTCGATTGCAGCCCAGTCTTCTTCTGTCAGTTCATATCGTTTCGCTTCACTCACATCTCGGATTCCAAGTAATTCACAAATCATATAATCTGTAAATTCCCATACAGTTATATCTTGATGTTTCGGTGCGAGATAGGGGCGGATGGATCCAACGCGGCTACGTACTGATTGGATGCCATGCGACTCGATTTTTTTCTGATTCGGGTTTAAAACAGTCGTCATTGCTTCATAGTTTGGATCCATTAATAAGGAGTAACCTGCATATACCCGGCCCTGTTGTACCGTCATTGCGGCTCCGGAAATCTTCTTCCCGTCTAATACAAGATCATTCCGACCCTTTTGCTCTAGTAAGTTCTCATCAACACCTAGCTTAATTAATGCTTTTATAGCGGGTTCATATAGTTTAGCGTAATTTCCATAAATATCATTCGTTCCGTGGAGCAGGAAACTAAAGCTCATATTCCGGTCATCGAGATAAATTGCACCACCACCAGTTTCCCGGCGGATAATCTTAATATGATGTTCATCCATATAGGGTTGATTGATCTCTTCATATGCATTTTGGAATTTACCAATCTGTACAGCGGGGTGCATCATGTATGGGAATAAGACGTCACCATCAAGAAAAATATTATCTTTCACATATTCTTGGATAGCCATCGTTGTACCTGGATCATGAACCCATTTTCCATTCCGTTTCTGCTCGATTAAATACATGTTCCTTACCCCCAATGTTTACTTTCCAGTTGCTGTGTGCAACACTTCTGCGATATCTTCATCCAGTCGTATTGTCCGTGGACGTATGCTCTGCGGGATGAAGTAATCTTTCTGATTCATCGTAACGAAAAGGGCTTTTTCATTTTCTTCCGTCATTTGCTGAAACGGATGTTTAATGAGTTGCGGTGTCGTATGACCGATCCCGATTTCCAGAAAGAGAACCTTTTTCCCGTTATTTTCATGTAAAAATTGTTCATAACGATTCTTTTGTTCATGAAAATGGGCGTCTTCCACCATGCCTTTTTCTACGGTCCGTTTGTTTACTTCCAGCGGGGCTCCGCATTCTGGACAATAAGGAACTAATTCTTTTGGAACTTTCATATGGATTTGTTTCTCTACCATCTCACGAATCAATGCTTCATCCTGATACGTTTGTTGGTGACAATGATTCACGCATTGCCATAAGCCGTATTCACCTTGAATACGGAAAACTTTATCCATATCATATTTTGCTGCATAAAAAGCATTATCCGCGTTCGTTGTAATGATATGATAGTTTTTCGCCGTCAACATTTCTCGTAAATCAATATAGGCCTGTCCAACCGGCTGATCAAAGAAATTCAGCAGACTGAACCGGCTCTGGAATGCCCAATATTCTTGAACATCTTCATATTCGAAAAGACTTGCTTGTAGCATATCGAAGAAGCGATATTTTGAAATGAAATCAGGGAAGGCGTCTGTGAACCGTTTCCCGACATAGGTAAATCCTGCAGCTGCGGACATTCCCGCACCGATTCCTATGACAACTGCTTCTGCTTCATCGACTAATTCTTTTAACAGTTCAGCTTGAGACAGGGAAGACTCTTTCGTTAATGTCTGCCAATAATTATTTTCTCGTTGCATCGTATTCTCCTATTCTTTACCAACCAGTATATTGCGATAAATTTCAAAATCAATATCTTTAAACACATTGAAAACGACCTTTAAGTTTGATTTGGTAGCGTTTAAATATGCTTGTACCGTTTGAACCGCAATTTCCGCTGCCCGCTCGTTAGGAAAATTGAATTCACCTGTAGATATACAGCAAAAAGCAATCGACTCGAGCCCATGTTCATCTGCAATCTGTAAGCAGGAACGATAAGAAGATCCAAGGAGTTCTTCTTTTAGCGGAGTGACACCTCGCTCATCGATATATGGTCCAACAGTATGGACGACATAGTCTGCCGGTAAGTTATATGCATTGGTGATTTTCGCTTTCCCAACTGGCTCTTTCCGACCTTGTGCTTCCATGATTCTGTTGCACTCGAGCCGGAGCTGTACCCCGGCGTGTGTATGGATAATATTGTCAATACAGTTATGGTTAGGCAGTAAACAACCTAGTAATTCACTGTTTGCTGCGTTTACGATTCCCGAAACAGCGAGGCTTGTGATATCACCTTGGAAAATGTAAAGTTGCGGTTTGACTTCTTCTAAATCTTTTAAGGAAGTTATTTTCCGTTCTTGATTCCATTCCGTTAAGAAAGCATCTTGAATTTCAAGAAACTGTTCCGTGACCGGCTCAGGCTCTCGGATATTGCATAGCCCACGGAATAAAGCGATTTTTTCATCTAAAGATGGGGCTCCTTTTTGCGAGTGGAGCGCCTCATCATTCGGATTTTCTTCAAGCAAATAGTGGTTGAGATAATCCAATCTAGCTTCTTGATTCATCATACTTATGCTTCTTCCAGTTTATTGAAGGCAGCTTCGTCCACATCCGTTAATTTCACAATCCAATTTTCTTCTCGTTTAGCTGAGTTTAAAAGCGATGGCTCTTTTACCGCTGCTTCATTACGCTCCACTACTTTTCCAGTTAGTGGTGTATTAATTTCCAGTACCGTTTTAGAAGCTTCCAAGTTCAGGATTGGCTCTTCTGCTTGGATAGTATCACCTGTACTGAATTCGACAAAACCAACTGTACCAATATCATCTTGTAATTCTGGTGTTAGACTGATTGTGTAAACGTCATCCTGCTTCTCTATAAATAAGAAATTACCTCTTTTTTTCATTATTTATCCCTCTTTCTTTTATAATTCTAAATCTATGTTACAGTATAGCATATAAAACTTCTACCATGGTAAGATAAGTTTTACATTGGTAAAATATTCGGACATGTGATAGATTTAATATAAATGAGGTCAAGTTGTTATAGTCATTGACGAAAAAATAGTAGTACAGATAGGGAAGCGTTGATAAATAAAATATATTTAGAAGGGTATCAGGTGATAAATATGAAGACAACGGAAAGATATAGGCCCTTGTTTAAAGAAATTTCATTACCAAATGGAATAAAACTGGATAACCGCTTTGTGTTGTCCCCAATGATAACGAATTCATCTACGAGAGAAGGTCATGTGACGGAGGAGGATATCGCATATGCCGAGCGACGGGCAGGTTCCGCTCCAATGCAAGTTACAGGAGCTGCTTATATTGAAACATATGGCCAGTTATTTGAATATGGTTTCAGTATTGATGATGACCATAGTATTGAAGGGTTGAAGAAGCTAGCCCAGGCTATGAAAAAGGATGGTTCAAAAGCGATTATCCAATTAACACATGCGGGACGCTTTTCAAAAATTGCTCTCCGCGATTTCGGTGTCGTCTATGGGCCGAGTGAGCTAGAGCTTAAAACACCTGTAGAACATACGGTCATCCCGATGAGTAAACGGAAAATAAATAAAGTCATAACTCAGTATGCGGATGCGACTCGCCGGGCGATCCAAGCGGGTTTTGATGGCGTGGAAATATCCAGCGCCCAGCGCTTACTGATTCAAACATTTTTCTCAACATTTTCCAATAGACGAGATGATGAGTATGGTGTGAAAAGTCTTGATGATCGTGTGCGTTTCGGGACGGAAGTGATGGAAGCTGTGCAAAAGGTGATTGACGAGGAGGCACCGGAAGGCTTTATTTTCGGGTTCCGAGCGACACCGGAAGAAACCCGCGGGAATGAAATTGGTTATAGTGCGGAAGAATTTCTTTATTTTCTGGACCGGATTATGGAAGTGGCGGATATTCATTACCTGGCTACTGCAAGCTGGGGGAAGAATATTTATAAACAGACTATTCGCCAGGGCAAGTATAAAGATGAGATTATGAATAAAGTCGTTTACGACCATATTGCAGGGCGCGTACCAGTCATGTCGAGCGGCGGCATCAATTCTCCGGAAAAAGCACTGGAAGCTTTGGAGTATTCGGATATGGTCGGAATGTCGACTCCTTTTGTTACAGAGCCGGACTTTGTCCATAAGCTTGAAGATGGTAAGGAAGATGATATCAATTTAGGCTTCACCGCTGAGGAAATTGCTGATTTGGCAATCCCGGAACGAGCGTTTAAAGATATTGTCGAACTGATGGATATCGGTGGTTCGCTCTCGGCAGAAGCACGGGATGAATTTAGGAAATTATATAAATGAGAACGAAAAAACACCAACCTTAGGGACGGTGTTTTTTTTGTGGAGAAAAAACTAAAAATCAAATGTTGATTAACCGAAGTCGTCCCATAAGCTGGTGTCCATATCAATTAGCCAATGATTCCGGAGTGTGAGGGCGCGCTCGAATGCTGCTAAAGCTCCCGCGACAACGAGGAACGTATTAAACCAGCCTGGTAGAATGATAGGAGATTCGAATGTCCCGATATGCTCCTGAACGATTGGTATTTCCGTAAGAAGTGCAATAAGCTGCGGTAACCCAAGCAGAATGGATGTGAGTAAAATAGCAACTGCCAGAATTCCAATCGTCTTGCTTATCTTGGGAAAGCGCTGATCGAACCTCATCCGGAGTCCTTCTGTCGAACCAGGATGTGGGCTGAGTTGTTGTTCGTTTCCTTCTTCAGAGATGAAATGCATACGTTTCAGACCATAAGTTGTCGTTTCAACCTCGATGAATCCACCGGGAACAGGAAAAGCAGCCGGCAGCTTGGAAGTGGCAATATGTTTACCATCATAGTAAAGGTCTGCAATTGATTCCTCACTGAAATAATTAACATTGACCATATAAGTGTGAAGGTCCCCATCTTCTTCATTTAATTTGATATGAAAAAGTGAGCGGGAAAGCAGATGATAAAAACGATAAGCTTTTAGTGTATGTCCGTCACCAGGTTTTACTTTTCCTAATTTCCGCTGATGACGCCAATTTCGAAAAAAACGCAACATCGTTACAGCCCCTTGTATTCAAACAATTTTCGAGCATCGTGATTGTTCTCTCTATTTACATACGAAAAACAGAACGGATTGGTTTCACCCCGAATCGCTCAACTATGAAGAAAAACCTCGATTTATTGTAGCTTCATTTTATAGATAATCGTTTTTGAAAAATTTCCTTCATTTCGCTTTCAAGACAAGTGCTCCTTACCGTATAATAAATGTATGTATTTTATAAAAATTAAAAAAAGGAGGAATCATATGCTGAATAAAGCTTTAATTGAAAATGTGCTTTCTGCCGCACTTACAACAGGTGGCGACTTTTCTGAAGTATTTGTGGAAGATCGATTTACGAATAATATGCATTATCAAGGCGGAAAACTGGAAAAAAGCTTAGCAGGACGTGATTTCGGTGTGGGAATTCGGATTTTTAAAGGACTGCAAAGTGTCTATGCATATACAAACGACTATTCCGAGGAAGGTCTTCTAAAAGCCGCTAAGACCGCCGCAGAAGCGCTTCAGGGAGTGAAAAGTGAAAAGGAGATTATCTTACCACTGGATAAACAATCCATTGAAACAGCTCATCCGATCCAGCTGATGCCGAGCGGTGTGGAGAAAAATCGGAAATTAGCTGTATTAAGGAATGCTAGTGATATTGTAACCAATTACGACCCAGCTATTTCCCAGGCAATTGTCAGGTTGAACGATGAAGAACAAAACGTGTTAATCGCCAATTCGGAAGGAACTTTTGTAGAAGACAAACGCGTACGGAGCAGGATGGCGATTATAGCCGTTGCATCGGATGGAACAGACATGCAGACAGGGTTCTATGGACCAGGTGCGTATCAGGGCTTTGAATTCATCGAAGGACTGGATCTCAATCATTATGCAAAAGAAGCAGCCCGGATTGCTGTCACGATGCTCCATGCAGACCCTGCACCGAGCGGGAAATTTCCAGTAATTATTGATAATGAATTTGGTGGAGTTATTTTCCATGAAGCATGCGGTCACGGATTAGAAGCAGAAGCTGTTGCAAAAAACAACTCAGTATTCGCAGGTAAGATTGGTGAAAAAGTTGCGTCAGACCTAGTTACATATATTGATGACGGAACGATACCAAATGAATGGGGTTCCATCAACATCGATGATGAAGGAGAAAAGGCAAGAAAAAATACCTTAATCGAGAATGGTATTTTAAAAGGATATATGATTGATAAATTCAACGGTAGAAGAATGGAAGCAGAATCAACCGGTTCGGGACGACGGGAATCCTATAAATTCGCCCCAACTTCCCGAATGACAAATACGTATATCGCACAAGGAAAATCTACACCTGAAGAAATCATTGCAAATACGGAGCATGGCATCTATGCGAAATATATGGGAGGTGGTTCGGTCAATCCGGCAACGGGCGATTATAACTTTGCTGTAAATGAAGCATACATCGTGAAGGATGGAAAGATCGACAAACCAATACGTGGGGCAACTTTAGTTGGAAATGGTGCAAAAACAATTCAAAAAGTAGATATGGTTGGCAATAACCTGGCCCATGGTGCGGGTATGTGCGGTGCATCAAGCGGAAGCATTCCAGTAAACGTTGGTCAGCCGATGCTCCGTGTGAGTGAAATTACGGTCGGTGGAAGGGAGGCAAACTAAATGGATTTAGCAACATTCCAGAAGCGGCTTTTTACAGAAGGAGAAAAATTAGGGTTTACCGATTTAGAGCTGTATTACGAGAAACAGGAAAGTTTTTCTGTGCAAATCTTTAAAGGTGAAATAGATGGGTATGAGTCCTCTACCGTCAATGGTGTCTCTGTTCGCGGGCTTTATGATGGGCAGATGGGTTATGCTTATACTGAGAAGCTGGACGGGGAATCGGTGTCATTTTTGCTGAAAAGTATTCAGGAAAATGCACCATTGATAGAAGAGGAGCCTGAAGAGCTTTTTACAGGTGAGGGTGCAACTTATCAGGAAACGGATTTTTATTCACCAAAACTTGATGAAGTAACAGCCGAAGAAAAAATTGCGTTCTTAAAAGAAGTCGAGAAGAAAATTTATGCCTATGACCCGCGGGTTTTTCAAACGGATTATGCAGCAATCCAGGATCAATCTATTGAAAAAGGGTTGTTTAATAACAAAGGACTCACGCTAAACGATCGAAATAACTTCTTATATGCCATCTTTTCTGTCGTTGTAAAAGAAGGGGAAGAAATCAAGTCAGATTTTTATTTTAAAATAACGAAGGACTTCGCTTCACTCGATGCCGAAAAAATAGCGAAAGAAGCAGTTGAAAAGAGTCTAAGTCATCTTGGTGAAGAGGCTTATCCTAATCAAACCTATCCAGTCATTCTTAAAAATACCGCTGCAGCGGCACTTGTCGCAACCTTTGCATCATCGTTCTCTGCTGAAGCGGTTCAAAAAGGCCAATCACGTTTAAAAGGGAAGTTGGATGAAAAAATAGCGTCAGCACAAGTTTCTTTATTGGATAATCCCTTTTTACCTGAAGGAACGCATAGTGGAAACTTTGATTCAGAAGGTGTGCCAACGAGCGAGTTAAACCTAGTGAAGAACGGAGAACTGAAATCCTACCTCCATAATTTAAAAACGGCAAAGAAAGACGGTGTTTCTTCTACAGGACATGGCTATAAATCGTCTTATAAAGAAACGATTGGGGTCAGTGCCTCAAACTTGTATGTGGTGCCCGCAGAGAAAGCGTATGAGGCGTTATATGGCAATCTGCAAGAAGGCATCATCATCACGGATTTGGCGGGACTTCATTCGGGGGCTGACGCAATTTCTGGTGATTTCTCTCTAGCCGCTAATGGATTTTATGTAAAGAATGGTAAAATCATTGGACCAACGACACTGATGACGGTCGCCGGTAACTTTTTTGAAGTATTACAAGATGTTGAAGAAGTCGGGGCAGATCTTGAATTTTCACCAATGAGCGGGTCAGGTTATATTGGCTCCCCGTCCCTTAAGCTTAAGAGCTTGGCAGTTACTTTTGATTAAGGAATGAAAATAAAGAGAACCACTCCATGCTCAAGTATGGGCGGTCTTTAACCTCCAAGTTTTATCACACATTAACGGTCTGTAATCCCCCCACCTCTAAACATGAGGGAAATTCAAAATGAGGAGGCGGGGATAAGCAGTCCGTAAATCCCTGATTCTGTTCAACTAACATGCAGAAAGGGAGATAAGGAAACTCCTACTGAATGAAGTTTCACTTTATTAATTCCCTCCAAAAATAGGCCATTGGTTCATTTTAGCGACCTCTCTCATACCATTCTTCGGATTAACGATCATCGGTTTATCAACAAAATGCAGGAGAGGGATATCACTTTTACTATCTGCATAAGCCCAGATTTCCGTTTCTTCGGGCTTAAGCTGGAGTTTTTCCAGCCAATTGGTCACTGCCTGAACTTTTTCTTCCCCATTAATGACCGGACCAGTTTCACCCGTACATTTCCCATCCTGTTCAAAACATAATTCCGTGCCGATCGTCGTAACGGTAAGTCCCAGCTTTTCAGTTAATGCATCTAAAAATGGCTTTAATGCTCCCGAAAGAATGATGACTTGCATGCCGTTTTCTTGATGTTCCTTTATTTTATGTACGAGCGGTTCGTTAATCTGGTTTTTTCCAGCTTCAATCAGCTCGTCGAAAAAGTGTCCAAGTTCTTTTTCCGTCTTCCCTTTGAATGTTTTGGCGAAAGCTTTGAAGAAATGAATCCGCAGTGCATGTTTACCTTTTGTCATTCCTAAAAACAACGCTTGAATCGTGCCGATTAATACGGTTGACCATTCTCTCATACCGAACTCTTTCTTCCCTGCCTGGAACATTAGATTAAAAGAATCCCCTTGAAATAAAGTTCCGTCAAAGTCTACTGTCACAAGTTGCAAAGTCATTCCTCCCTTAAATTCCATTTATATCCGTTATACTTAGTAGTAATTTTACACATGAAACAGGAAAAAGCAAAGAAATATCGAATATAGTATATAGATGAAGTGATATCGCTTTCAATTAAAAGGTGGTAAAAAAATAAAGTTTGAAGCATGCTTTCCTATTATAAAAGTAGAATATAGAAGGAGGTTTTTTCACATGGAAGAAAAAGTATTGCAAAATTATATTGCTGGTGAATGGGTGGGGGGAAGTGAATGGACGGCTGTTTATAATCCGGCGACTGGTGCAGAAATCGTCCAAGTGCCATTATCAGAGAAAGCGGCAGTTGCTGAAGCAGTAGCGGCCGCAAAACGTGCTCAGAAAAAATGGGCGCTTGTGCCGGCACCACAGCGAGCTGAAATACTTTACCGGGTCGGTTCACTCATGAAAGAGAAAAAAGAGCATCTCTCCCGTCTGCTTACAATGGAAAATGGCAAAGTGCTGGAGGAAGCAAGGGGAGAGGTCCAAGAAGGAATTGATATGGCTTTTTATATGGCAGGAGAAGGAAGACGGTTATTCGGACAAACGACCCCAGCGGAACTGCCGGATAAATTCGCGATGAGCGAGCGGGCGCCAATCGGTGTTGTAGGGATTATTACGCCGTGGAATTTTCCGATTGCGATTGCGACATGGAAGTCCTTTCCGGCAATTGTTGCAGGTAATGCCGTCGTCTGGAAACCGGCAACAGAGACCCCGATTATGGCATATGAACTGGCGAAGATTTTTGAAGAGGCAGGGTTGCCTGAAGGGGTGATGAATGTTGTATTTGGGACAGGTGGTACGGTTGGAGATGCGCTGGTGCATCATGAAGATATCCGGGTGATTTCTTTTACAGGTTCGAATGAAGTCGGACGAAATATTGCCGCTGAATGCGGAAGACAACTGAAGAAAGTGTCGCTTGAAATGGGCGGAAAAAATGCTGTTATCGTAATGGATGATGCTGATCTTGATTTAGCAGTTGAAGGAGTCGTTTGGAGTGCATTTGGGACAAGTGGTCAGCGCTGTACAGCATGCAGTCGGGTTATTGTTCATGAAGCGGTGAAGGAAGAATTTGAAACACGGCTGCTGGAAGCGATGAAAGGTTTAACGATCGGTGATGGTTTGGAAGAAGGCATTAAAGTCGGACCGATTATTAATAAAGCAGGTCTTGAAAAAGTGGAGCGTTATATTGAGATTGGAAAAAATGAAGGAGCAAAGTTACTCGCAGGCGGGCATGTTTTAACAGGGAATTCTTATACGAAAGGGCATTACTTTGAACCAACATTATTCACAGACGCGACAAGTTCGATGCGCATTGCCCAAGAAGAAATATTTGGGCCAGTCGTTTCCATCATACCTGTTAAAAGTTTTGCGGAAGCGATTGAAGTGAATAATGGGGTGACGTACGGATTATCGAGTTCCATTTTCACACAAGATGTGAATCAAGTATTCCGGGCCAAGCGGGATCTGGACACAGGTATTGTTTATGTGAACGCTGGTACGACAGGTGCGGAAATTCATTTGCCGTTTGGTGGAACGAAAGGTACGGGCAATGGGCATCGTGATTCCGGTGTTCAAGCATTAGATGTTTTTACCGAATGGAAAGCTGTTTATGTTGATTATAGCGGGAAATTGCAACGTGCCCAAATTGATGTGGAAGAATAATAGATATCACAACTATTGTTGGGGGGATGCAGGTGAAAATCGGTGTGCTCGGTTCTGGGTTGATGGGAAAGGAAGCTGCGCGGGATTTAGTGAACAGTGAAGATGTGCAAGTAGTAGGGCTCGCTGATGTTGACGCTGGAAAGATGAAGCGAACGGAACAGGCAATTGCTTCGGAAAAGCTTGTAACTTATAAAGTTGATGCTAGTGACCGGGATGAATTGGAGAGTTTTATGAAGCGGTTTGATGTTGTTATTAATGCGCTCTTTTACTCGTTTAACGAAATAGTTGCAAAAACGGGAGCGGCTGTCGGTACACATGTAGTAGATTTAGGCGGACATATTGGTGGGATGACAGACAAGGTTTTAACTTTAGATGAAGCAGCGAAGCGTAAGAACGTCACCATTATCCCTGACCTAGGTGTTGCGCCGGGAATGATTAACATTCTTACAGGCTACGGGGCACGTAAACTCGATCAGCTCAAGGAAATTAGGCTTTATGTAGGAGGAATCCCAGTCCGGCCAGATCCTCCACTTGGGTATAATCATGTCTTTTCAATGGAAGGAGTTTTTGACCATTATACAGATCCCTCACTCATCATTCGGGACGGAGAACAAAAATTAATTCCTTCTTTATCAGAAATCGAGGAAATTCATTTTGAAAAGTTCGGTCCATTGGAAGTATTTCATACGTCAGGGGGAACATCGACGCTAACCCAGTCGTATCCGGACGTGCAAACATTGGAGTATAAAACGATTCGTTATCCGGGACATGCAGAAAAATTTAAGTTACTTGTTGATCTGAATCTTACTAAAGCGGATTTTGAAGTGGAAGTGGATGGAAGAAAGGTGAATCCGCGTAAGGTCGTCTTACAGGCGATTGATCCGATTGTAAATCTGGGTGACAAAGATGATGCGGTATTACTTCGGGTTGTCGTTTCTGGAATGAAGGCTGGAGAGCCGAGAACATACCAGTATGAGATGCAGACGTTCAAAGATACGGACCTGAATATTACCGCAATGGCACGGGTGACGGCGAGTACGATTTCGATTGTCGCACAGCTTATCGCTGCAGGAACGATTGCAAAGAAGGGAGTTTATCCCCCGGAGCGCGCAGTCCCTGGTGAAGTGTATATTGCTGCGTTGAAAGAAAGAGGGATAGAAATTAAGGAAATGCTGCTTTAAGTTGTGAATAGGATGAAAAAGCCTTCCGAGGTAATTTGCCCGGAAGGCTTTTAGTTTTGAAATGGGACAAGTTCACTGACCCCATGTCCCGTTATTTCGCTGCTTTTTGCAATTTGTTGATGATTTTTAAAGATTTGCCTGTGCCGATCGCGACCGCTTCTTGTGGATTTGGCGCCATGTGGACGGGGACATTCAGTTCACCTGCAAGCCATTCTTTCATGCCTTGAAGCATGGAGCCTCCACCTGTTAATACAACACCATGATCAACGATATCTCCACTTAATTCCGGCGGACAGTCTTCAAGAGTGGCTTTTACTGCATCGAGAATTTTAAGGAGCGGTTCTTTAATTGCTTCATGAATTTCTGTTGATGTAATATCAATTGTTTTCGGCAAGCCTGTCACCATATCCCGACCACGGATAGCCATCGTTTCCTCTTTATGGTTTGGATGGGCATAACCGATTTCCATTTTAATATTTTCAGCTGTCCGTTCTCCGATTAAAACATTATAGTTTTTTCGGATATGGTGAACGATTTCCTCGTCCAGATTATCTCCGCCGACCCGGATTGAATTTGAGGAAACGACACCGCCAAAGGAAATGATTCCGACTTCTGAAGTTCCTCCACCGATATCAACAACGACACTAGCAAGTGGTTCGTCCACGGGAAGGTCTGCTCCGATGGCGGCTGCGACGGGTTCTTCAATTAAATGTACGGTTTTTGCGCCAAAGCTTG
This sequence comes from Oceanobacillus alkalisoli, assembly GCF_022213125.1. Taxonomy (NCBI): domain Bacteria; kingdom Bacillati; phylum Bacillota; class Bacilli; order Caryophanales; family Bacillaceae; genus Oceanobacillus; species Oceanobacillus alkalisoli. Next base: position 40,363 of record NZ_JAKNRA010000015.1, read on the forward strand.
AGATCGCATTATGAATCGCCCGTCTTTCTACAGCAGTACTGCCTGCTGGTGTACAGACGACAACAGTTGGCTTTCGCATGGAGACACCAATTTTTTTGCTTACTTTCTTTAAGAATACTTTAAGCATTTGGGCGGTAACATCATAATCGGCAATGACCCCATCACGGAGCGGGCGAATCGGGATAATATTTTTCGGAGTTTTCCCGATCATTTCTTTTGCTTCTGTTCCAACAGCGACAACATCTTTTGTATTAACATCAATCGCCACGACAGATGGCTCATTTAAAACGACACCTTTTGTTTTTGAGTAAATAAGTATATTTGCGGTTCCTAAGTCAATTCCAATTTCTGCATTTGAAAACATATTTATAATCCTCCAATGATGTGTAATTTCGTCTATTCACGTTGTAGGTAATCCGTCAACAAACAGATAGTCCTCTATCAATTATATATTGCCTCTCTTAAACGTAAGACAGTTTAGGGGGAAAAATCAAGTAACATTTCAATTACATTTTCTCATCCCTTGTAATGAAAAATCACCTTTTTTGTAATAAAAGCTCAGAATTTAGGGAGTGTCAAGGGCGTTCTTTTAGTAAAACCTGCCATAATACTTAGCAATTTCCTTCATTTCGGTTTTTATACGGACTCTAAAAGGATAGGAAACTTAAGTTTCACGCAAATTCTATAAGACTTTTAAAAATGGCAGAATCCACTGGAAATCTATCCCTTAATTATTACAAAGAAGTCGTGATAATATGAATCTGCAAGCAAGAGAGCACAAAAATAAACATACAAGGAGAGGTAAAACATGCTTCGCAAAATAACAGTAACTACTGCAGCAATCGCAATCTTGACATTTGGAGGTGCATTCTCATCTCCTGCAGATGCCGAGTCAGCTCCGCAGCAGTCACCATATAAAATCCATTACACAATTAATGGGGAGTCAGGAAGTTTAACAAAGGAAGATGCTTCTAATCTGTTAAAGAAAGCATTAGATAGAGTTCAATCGAAATATCTTACTAATTTCGATTGGAAGCAAATTGAAAAACTCGTAACGTTAGAGAAGAAAGAAATCGAGAAAAAAGAAGAAGCTGAAAAGGCACCTGCTAAAGAAGCTGAACAGCGAAAAGAAGAAGTGAAACAACCGGAACAGAAGCAAGAGCAGCCAGTTGAAAAGAAAGAAGAAGTAAGTAAGCCACAAGAGAAAGCTCCGGTACAAGCAGAACCGGAAACACCAGAGGCACCAGCCGCTGCACCACAACCGCAACCGGAGCAGCCGCAGCAAGCCCAACAGCCAGCAGAGGAAGCAGGGCAGCAAAGTGAATTAAGTGAATTTGAAGCAGAGGTCGTTGAACTTACAAACGCAGAACGTGCGAAACAAGGTCTTGCTCCGCTTCAAATTGATACTGAACTAAGTAAAGTAGCTCGCGATAAATCAAAAGACATGGCAACAAATGGATATTTTGACCATAATAGCCCGGTCCACGGTTCTCCATTTGATATGATGAAGAGCTATGGTATTAACTACAGCACTGCTGGAGAGAACATTGCTAAAGGTCAGCGTTCACCAGAAGAAGTAGTAAACGGTTGGATGAACAGTCCTGGTCACCGCGCCAACATTATGAACGGCAACTTTACACACATCGGAGTTGGATTCGTAGAGCAAGGAAACCACTGGACACAAATGTTTATTGGTAAATAACTAAAGAGGAAGCGCCCTTGCAGGAAAAGTACGCGACGTCCTGTCGCAAATCCTGCACTAGCACATCCTGTGCGTCGTAGCGACGTACGGACTGTGCCTCCCAGGACGGGAGGTAGTTCGATGTTGCCACAGGACGTGGCGATCTTAATCGAACTTCCTATTTTACCGTAGGAGATAAAGGAAACACAGCGACCAAAGGGAGCTGATGTTAACTTATCGCACGGAGGTGAAGGAAGTCTCGCTAGTCGCTGGGCGCTGGAGCTGATGTGGCTTTTCAGCAAAATACGAATATATTTGGATATTTATGATGATTGATTGGAGAAATAACATAGAGAGAAAAAGAGGAGGCTGTTTTCAGTCTCCTCTTTTCTTTGCCATAAATGATGGAAGCTTGCTACAATGGAGATAAATTTGTCGCAGTATAACCGTTTGTAAAACTCTCACTATAAGAATAGAGAACGATTCAAAAGCCCCAAGCGGGGGTTTAACAGCCTGTAACGGCCCGATTCGTTCAACTGACAATCAGTGAGGAAGAAAAAGAACCCTACGGATTGAAGTTTCACTTTATGTTAAACTTTAGAGACTTTTGCTGCAGATTGCATAAAATATAGTAAAGAGGTGATTGGGATGGTACAAGGTTCTACAAATCTAAATACAGAGCTGACCCAGGAATGGCTGCAAAATTATGTCGATGACTGGGTTAAATTTTACCGAAAACATACAGCGGACGGTAAACTTGCTTCCTATATACCGCAGCTTGAAAAAGCAGATCCGAACGCGCTGGGAATCATGATAATCGGAAATAATGGAATGACGATCCAATCCGGGGACATCGATACAACATTTTCCATCCAAAGTGTTTCGAAAGTCTTTTCCTTTATCGTCGCCTGTATACAACGTGGTGTATCTTACGTGCTGAACCGGGTGGATGTCGAACCGACGGGAGAAGCATTTAATTCCATTATGCACCTGGAAATGAAAAAAATTGAAAAACCATTCAATCCACTCGTAAATTCAGGAGCGATTACGGTCACTTCTTTACTAGAGGGTGAAACATCAAACGAAAAGCTGGAAGGGATTTTTCAACTGTTTGAGAAAATTCTTGGGTACCGGCCGCAATTGAATGTTGACGTATATGAATCAGAACGGGAGACTTCGATCCGCAACCGGGCAATAGGTTACTTTTTATTAGAAACAGGAGTACTTGAATCTGATTTAGAAATAACATTGGAAACATATTTTAAACAATGTTCAATTGAAATTTCGGTAGAAGACCTTGCAAGGCTGGGACTTATTCTTGCCAACGATGGAATAGACAAAATGACCGGAGAAGAAGTGATTCCAACGCAAATTGCAAGACTGGCAAAAGTGCTGATGCTTACGTGTGGAATGTATGATGCATCAGGGAAGTTTGCTGCCTATGTGGGAATTCCTGCCAAAAGTGGTGTCTCAGGTGGTATAATGGCTACAGTCCCACCGCGGGCACGGGATGAATTATTGCCGTTTATGGATGGCTGCGGAATCGGGGTGTATGGCCCAGCCCTTGATAAACAGGGAAACAGTACCGCGGGTATCCGCCTGTTACGTCATGTTGCGAGCCATTGGGATTTGAGTATCTTTTAGGAGGACTTATAAATGTGCGGCAGATATACTTTGCTTGGCGATCAACTGGAACTGTTGGATGAATTTGCGTTAGAACAACCGATAGAAGATTTTCATGAAAGCTATAATGTAGCACCAGGTCAACAAGTGCTCGCGATTATTCATGATGGAAAGCGGAAGCGGGCTGGTTATTTACGATGGGGACTGGTGCCATCTTGGGCAGATGACCCGAAGATTGGGTATAAAATGATTAATGCAAGAAGTGAAACCGCTCATGTAAAGCCCAGTTTTAAACAGCTGATGGCAAGGAAGCGTTGTTTAATTGTAGCGGATAGTTTTTACGAATGGAAGCAAACAGACGGGGAGAAAATTCCTCAACGGATTCAAGTGGAAGGCAGGAAATATTTTGCATTTGCCGGTTTATGGGATAAATGGACAGAGGGCGATGAAACGTTATTTACTTGTACAATTCTGACGAAGGATTCGCATGGATTCATGAAGGATATCCATCACCGGATGCCGATCATACTGCCGAAACACGCAGAAGATGCATGGATTAAACCAGTGCAATTTGAACCAGCAGAAGCAAGCGAACTTCTAAAACAATTCGAAGATCCAGCGTTCACTGCCTACCCCGTCTCCGCCTACGTCAACACCGCCAAAAACAACGACCAACAATGCATCACAGCCTTAGCGTAACCGGACACGGGGTCAGAGCATTTGTCCCGCTCTGGAATGGGACAAATGCTCTGACCCCAAGCCCCGCTTTTACGGTCATGGGTTGTTGACTACATATGGTATGGAGGTATATAGGGAATGAGGAGTCGGAACTTAATTTGGATTGGTTTATGCCTGCTTTTGCTCACCGCTTGCGGAAGTAATGAAGATACAGCTGCGGCAAAGCATAGTACGGAAGATAAGACCAATCCGCAAATGAAAGAAGAGTATGATGCATCTCGGGAAATAGAAGAAGCTGAAGCAGAGAAGATTGAAGAGAAGAAGGGAGAAGTAAGTGCCTCCCTTGCAACTGAAGCGGAAACTGACGCAGCAGTAGAGGGAGATCACACTCTAACAGATCACGCGGAAAAATCAGATTCACTAGCAGCTTATACAAATGAAGAAATTGAATATGCCCGTATATGGCTGCAGCTTGGAGACAATCAGAATGTCGATGAATTAAATGTACGCCATATTGCAAAAGGCGAGCCGCTTAATCCAAATGCCGAATCAAGTGCTGTCTATCCGGAAGACGTCATTCAATTGACGGGCGCCCGATTAATTGACGGTTCGATAACCTACAGCGGGAATGGCGACGGGACGATTAATCGTTACTATGTTCCTTTACGCTGGGAAAAGAACACACCAGATGACTTCAGTGAAGAAGATATGAAAATATTCACCGAATCGATCATCACAACTACTAAACTAATCAGCATTGACCCAACAGAAGGAGAAGAAGTCATCTCCCTCATCGAAAAAATCAACAGTGAATCCTAAATTCGGGACAGAGGGTCAGAGCAATTGTCCTGATTTTAAAATAATGGCAGTTCAATCAGCGGAATAATCTGATTGAACTGCCATTATTCATAAACATACTTCCACTAGGAAACTTTTGCTTTTTTCCCCGCTTCTTTTTCTTCTTTCGCAACTTTAAGGAAGCGTTTCGTTTCGTATGCGACAACTCCGGACAATCCGAGCAATCCGATTAGGTTAGGAATGGCCATCAACGCATTAAAAATATCGGAAAAGAGCCAGACGATATCTATCAGCGTCACGGAACCGACGAGCACGACAAAAACCCATACGGTGCGATAAAAGGTAATTGCCTTTGGACTCTTGAAGAGATAGTTAAAACATTTCTCACCATAGTAAGACCAGCCAATCAGTGTGGAGTAAGCAAATAGAATGGTTGCGATACCAACAATATAGGTGCCTGGTGTACCTAGGAATACGCCGAAAGATTCACTCGTTAAAGCACCGCCATCAATTCCGGTCTGATGTAAGTCAGCCATCACAATCGTAATTCCAGTGATACTGCAAACGATTATCGTATCGATAAATACTTGTGTCATCGAAACAAGACCTTGTCTACCAGCATAATCAGTCTTTGCTGCTGCGGCTGCAATTGGAGCAGATCCAAGACCTGCTTCGTTTGAGAAAATCCCGCGGGCAACACCGTACCGGATCACGGTCCCTAAAATACCGCCTCCAATCGCATTTGCGGTAAAGGCGTCCGTTAAAATGATATTGAAAGCTGTTGGTACTAAATCGACGTTCAGCATCATAATAATTAAACCACCAAAAACATAAAATACAGCCATAACAGGTACAAGGTAAGCAGTCACGCGTCCAATGCTTTTAATCCCGCCAAGAATGACAATCGCTGTAATGATAAAAAGAATAATGCCTGTAACCCATGTCGGGATATTAAACGTGTTTGAAGCAGCAGCTGACACGGAATTCGCTTGAACCATGTTTCCGATACCAAATGCGGCAATGGAGCCGAAAATGGCAAATAAGATTGCGAGCCATTTGGCATTCAGTCCCCGTTCTAGATAATACATCGGGCCACCAGCCATTTCTCCTTTCGCGTCTTTCACTCGATACTTTACTGCAAGAACCGCTTCCGCATACTTGGTAGCCATTCCAAAGATCGCCATCACCCACATCCAAAACACGGCTCCTGGTCCACCTGCAATAACTGCCGTTGCAACCCCAACGATATTCCCTGTTCCTACTGTAGCTGCCATTGCGGTTGTTAATGCTTGATAATGGGTGATATCCCCTTCAGATAATTTGTCTTGTTTCCTGCGGCTAAAAGCGTTGATTAAAGCAGTCGGCAGTGCTGTAATCTGCACAAATCCAAGTCTGAAGGTGAGGTAGAGTCCTGTACCAACGATGAGAATCAATAGAGGCGGACCCCATACGAAACTACTTACCTTTTCTAGAAAATCTACCATGTCATCATCCCCTTATCCTTTTTTGTGTTCCGTTTCTACTTATTAATATTCCGAATTTTTAGCGATAAGTCAATACCTTTTTACCTTGGTTCCGAATTATTTAATTCCAATTCTTAGAAAGACCCTGCATTCCATTGAAAATCGTTTTCATACAGCGTAAGTGTTTTGCGAGTTCTCATGGTTTGCTCTCTAATCGCCGTTCAGTTGCCCGGTGGACGGATGCGCATCCTTGGGCACTGCTAGAGCTCCTCGGGTTTCCGCCCTGCGGGGTCTCCAGGCTCGTGCTGTTCTCGCAGGAGTCACCGTCCACCGGGCAACTGAACTGGTAGGGATGATTATTTTTAATACAAATTATTCCTGTACGATACGATTATACCCTTCCAGCACATTAAACAGTGATTCCAATATAGCCTTTCCTGGTAGCAGTCCAGACACCTCGAGACTCCTGCGGGAGGATAGGCCTGGCGAGACCACCCCGCAGCGCGATAGCGCGAGGAGGCTTGCCGGCCGCTCAGCAGGTGCAAGAGGTGTCTGGACTGCGGACCTCCAGAAGTGAGTTTCGAACACTTACGCTGTATGAAAGCGATCAAGTAGTTGTCATCTACCATGTAATTCTAATCAGAATAATATAATTCGATAAAAAAACACAGATTGTTACAGCTTTCATTGATTCATCTAAATTAATTCGCTTATAATATAAGATAATGATGGAACATGATATGATAGAAAAAGAATTGGAAAAGGAGAGAGCAAAATGGGACAAAAGAAATTAATCATTGGCGTCGTAGCAGGTGCCTTACTTGGTGCACTCGCAATGCAATTTGACAAGGATGCACGTAACTATACGAAAACGTGTCTGAATAAGTTAAAAGACAATTCAGGTGACCTATTAAGCAATCCGACGGAAACGGTGCAAAAAATGCGTCATTCATTCGACAAATTGAATGCAAATATTTCTGTTGGGGCTGAAAATACGATCAACGCGTTGGAACAGGTAGAATCCACTCTTGACCGTTTAGTGAATAAAAACTAAAACCAGCGTGAACATTACGAGACAAAAGAAATACCCCATCTCAATTCTTGCGATGGGGCATTGTCTTTTACGTGGAGGGTCGGAATTTGAAAAATCTCTTCCCGGCTTTAAATGAATTTTATGAACGAATGGATAAAGTCGATGTTTTTGGGTTGGCGGCACAGCTCGCTTATTTTTTTCTTCTGTCACTTTTTCCCTTCCTATTATTTTTATTTAACTTGATTGGCTATTTCTCCTTGGATGAAGCGGTTATTTTACAAACTATAGTGGATTATGCTCCGCCCCAAGTATATGATTTAATCGAATCGAACATTGAGTCATTGCTGCGGATTCAAAGTGGTGGATTGTTATCCATTGGAATCATTGGTACGCTCTGGGCAGCTTCAAACGGAGTGAATGCGGTGCGGAAAGCATTAAACCGTGCTTATGGAATAAAACCGAAGCGGCTATTTATCATCTACCGTCTTTTATCAATGCTGCTTACGGTCGGCATGTTTTTTGTCGTTATCGTTGCCTTATTATTACCAGTATTCGGGAAGATGATCGGAGAATACTTTTTCTCTTGGTTCGGCTTTTCAGCTGAATTTTTGCAAATCTGGGAAACATTTCGCTGGGTTACCTCTTCTATCATTTTCTTTATCGTGTTAGTTGCGTTGTACCGGCTTACCCCGAATCGCAGAGTGTATTTCAAACATATTGTCTGGGGGGCATTATTTTCCACGGTCGGCTTTCAACTCGTGTCTTGGGCCTTTTCTTTTTATGTAGAAAACTTGGCAAACTATTCAACAACCTATGGAAGTCTTGGGACAGTTATTGTGCTTATGGTCTGGTTTTATTTATTTGGAATGATTGTGCTCATTGGTGGAGTATTAAATGCTTCACTTCATGAACGGGCAGCATGGAAAAAGACGATTGAATAAGGCAGTTAGTAGTCTAATTGCCTTATTTTTTAATCTGTTTATGTTATATTATTTTAAAAATGTAACAGATTGAGATTGGATTTTGCTTTTATTGGTATACTTCCTTGTTATAAAAGAAACCTTTGTGTTATAATTTTTATTGATAAAAAGTATAACAGGAGGGGTAAAAATGAAGCGATTCGTATTTTTGTCAGTGATTGGATTGATTACGATCCTAGCTGCATGTGGTGGAGGAAATGAAAACGCTGACGACAATGCACAAGACCAAGCAACAGATGAAAGATGGGAGCAGGTTGAAGAAGCGGGAGAGTTGGTAGTTGGCACATCGGGTACGTTAATTGCAGCATCTTTTTACGATGAAAATGATGAGCTTACTGGATATGATGTAGAAGTGATGAAGGAAATTGCTGAACGCTTAGAGTTGGAAGTGAAATTTGAAATTATGAGCGTAGACAGTATGATGCCGGCTATTAATAGTGGACGGATCGATGTGGCGGCAAATGACATGTCGATTACAAAGAAGCGGCAAGAAGAATTTAACTTCAGCGACCCTTATAAATATTCTTGGACGACGATGGCGGTTCGAACAGACGATAACTCCGGTATTGAAAGCTTAGAGGATTTGGCAGGGAAAAAAGCTGGCGGTGGGGCAACGACGATTTATAGTCAAATTGCCGAACAATATGGTGCGGAAGTTGTTACATATGGGAACGCGCCGAATGAAGCGTATTTAAGTGATGTGAATAATGGAAGAACAGACCTTGTCATGAATGATTATTTCTTAACAAAATTTGGTGTTGCCGCATTCCCGGAATTCGATATTCATCTCCATCCGACATTGAAATTTTATCCGACAGAGCAAGCTGTGGTTCTTCCAAAACATGCTGATGTTTTGACGGAAAAAATAAATGAAGCACTAGCAGAAATGCACGAAGATGGTACATTGACAGAGCTAGCAGTTCAGTTCTATGAAGAAGATGCATCGAGAGAACCGGAAGATGAAATTGAAGAAATTGAAGGAATAGAATTGTAGGTAGAAGCAAATGAATTTAAATGGAATTGATTTAAGCAGCCTATTTGATGTTGAACTGGCACTTAAGAGCTTGCCATTTGTTCTAGAAGGGCTGCCGATGACGGTAGGAATCACGGTTGCCGGCATGGTAATTGGGATGATCCTTGGTTTGTTCCTAGCACTAGCAAGAGGTTCCAAACATTTTTTGTTACGAATTCCGGCACGAATTTATATTTCTTTTATGCGTGGGACACCGATGCTCGTGTTTTTATTTATTCTTTATTTCGGTTTACCGGTCATTGGAATTGAATTTACAGCACTTACGGCGGCGATTGTCGGGTTCGGACTGAATGGTGCTGCTTATATCGCTGAGATTGACAGGTCTGCTTTAAATAGTGTTGATAAGGGACAGTGGGAAAGCGCGAAAGCATTGAATATTCCCTACTGGACAACATTGCGAATCATTATCCTCCCGCAGGCGATTCGGACGGCTATTCCTCCGCTTACGAATGTTTCGATGGACATGCTGAAGGCGACATCATTGGCTGCTGTAATTACAGTTCCGGAATTGTTTCAGAAAACGCAAATTGTTGCGGGACGAGAGTTCGATGCAATGACGATGTATATACTTGTGGCTCTTATCTACTGGCCGTTATGTATTTTAATTGGCATGATACAGGAGTATTTTGAGAAAAGGTATAGCAGGTATCTTTAATAAAAACATGCGAGTCTGGAAAAGAACAACCAGACAGCATGTTTTTTTGTACCATCAGCGTGTATATTTTTCCATGAAGCGAAAAAACTATAGGAAAAGAAAGGATGGAGGTCTATGAACAGTAAACGTTTAACCGGTATGTCTGCTGCATTTTTCATCATACTTGCTTTTCCCGTTGTTTTATTTGCTGAGGAAAAAAAGGAAACGGAAGAAAACTTTGAAATACCGAGTCATGTATTAGATATATCAAAGGAAAATACGGTGCAAAATGATGATTCTGATAATGAGGTTGTCGAGGCAAGTGAGGAAACGAGGGAACTGCTTGAGAGTACTTCTGTGGCAATAGAGAACTCGGAGCTGATTCAACAATTAAATGAATCAAGCATTAAGCCATCTCCAATTGGCATTGGATACCGTGGAGAGATTTATCTTGGACGCTGGCCCTTGCAGTATGAATCATTGGAAACAGGTGTCAACTGGGAATATCAAGCCATTAATAAAAATGAACTGCAAAATGGTTCCGAGGGACAGCAGGAAATGAATTATATTCAACAGGAAAATAAAGAAATTAAAGGAATGCTCACCAATAAGATTGCTGACGCAGGAACAGTAAAAAACATGGTGCTGCAAAAAGCGGAAGAGAAAACAAAGCTTCCCCTTGCTTATGAAGTGGAAGTAGGTCGAAATACAAAAATGGCTCATGCTTACCCTGTACCTCAGGAAAAAATGGGAATTCTTGAAGCGTATGCACCAGCAATCCATGAAAAGGGCCGGGTAACTTTCGGTGAAGTATATATCCAATTAAAAGGAACAAAAAAGCAACTAGTCATTAAAAACGTAACAAAACAAGGGATCGGGGCCTGGATTCCCGTCCAAAATTATATATCCTACAACTTTCAAGTCAAATAAAAGAAGAGAGGGACATTGGGGGCGGAGGCATTGTCCGACTTTACTGGGACAATGCCTCCGACCCCAATGTACCATTACCTTTATAAAGGGGTTGCTTTTTTATCTTCAATGCTTTATTATGATGAAGTATTAAAGTGATAAAAGAGTAGAGATTTAAGGGGGAAGTAATTGTGGAATGGGTTGTAGTTGTGTCCGTTCTAGTGCTGATTATTCTCAGCTTATTACGACTTAATGTTGTTTTGGCACTCATTGCAGCAGGAATCGTTGCGGGTGTCATGTCAGGACTTTCGTTTGTAGATACGGTTGATTTACTCGTAAGTGGAATGGGCGGTCAAGCGAATACGGCTTTAAGTTATATCTTACTTGGAGCATTTGCGATTGCCATTAGTTATACAGGAATTACTAGTTTTCTTGTGAATTTTGTAATCGATAAATTATCAGGAAAAAGGGCGACAATCTTACTCTTATTAGCAGGAATTGCCAGCCTTTCGCAAAATGCGATTCCTGTCCATATTGCATTTATACCGATTTTAATACCACCGCTGCTGAAGTTATTTAATAAAATGCGGATTGATCGCCGAGCTGTTGCGGCGGCACTTACGTTTGGATTAAAAGCGCCATATGTCATGCTTCCATTAGGATTTGGAGCCATTTTCCATGGCATTATTGTCGATGGTCTAGCAGAGAATGGTATTGAGTTAACTGCTTGGGATACGGCATTTGCGATGCTGATACCTGGACTTGGTATGGTTGTAGGACTCTTTGTTGCGATATTTATTACGTACCGAAAAGGAAGAGATCCGGTTAAAGGCTCTGGTGGAGGTACAACGGTAGACATTGAAGCTTTGAATCAAGAAGATTTTGCTTTTAATAAGAAACATTTCTTTACCATTATCGCCATTATAGCGGCGTTAGTCGTACAAATCATTACACAAAATCTAATACTCGGCGCACTCGCTGGATTATTAGTTATGTTTGTGTTCCTTGTTGTGCCGTATCGTAATCTTGATAAGATTATGACAGAAGGAATTGGATTAATGGGAATGATTGCATTTATTATGCTTGTAGCTTCAGGTTACGGAACAGTTTTAAGTGAAACAGGAGCAGTCGATGCATTAGTCAAAGCGTCTGCTGGGTTTATAGGAGACAATCAAGCTGTCATTGCCTTCATTCTATTATTAGTAGGACTCCTTGTAACAATGGGAATTGGTTCTTCATTCGGTACAATTCCAATTTTAGTTGCGCTATATGTCCCGATTTGTCTGGCGGCAGGATTTTCACCACTTGCGATCGCCGCGTTAATCGGAACAGCTGGAGCACTGGGTGACGCTGGTTCACCAGCTTCGGACAGTACACTTGGTCCAACGTCCGGCTTGAACGCTGATGGAAACCATAACCATATATGGGATACAGTAGTACCAACATTCCTGCACTACAACATCCCACTCATCATCTTCGGCTGGGTTGCAGCAATGATCTTATAAGTTGCCGGGACAGGGGGTCAGAGCATTTATCCCATCTTGTGCGGGACAAATACTCTGCCCCCTTGTCCCACCACTCCCGCATAATTTTTGAGTCCGGAGGTTATGCTAGGGAAAAAGGGTGTTGTTGATGAAGCGTTTGTTAGGATATTGTTTCGTTTTTGTCTTGATTATCGGATTCAGTTTAGAAACAGAGGTCGATGCTCGTGGCTTTGGCTGGGGGTATAAAAAGGGTTCGGCTGGTGAAATTCCGGAAATCGGCTCTTATGGTGATTTACTACAAGAATATGGTGCTTATTTTGCGGATTCATCCGGTGGGAAACATATTTATTTAACGTTCGATAATGGTTATGAGGAAGGGTATACTCCGCAAATTCTCGATGTGCTGAAAAAGGAAAATGTACCGGCAACTTTCTTCGTTACCGGGCATTATGTAGAAACAGCTCCCGATTTAGTCAAGCGAATGGTTGATGAAGGACATATTATCGGAAATCATTCCTATCACCACCCTGACTTTTCCATTTTAACGAAAGATGCGATGCGTCAAGAACTGGAGGACTTGGAAAAAAAGGTAAGTGAAGTATCTGATCAAAAAGATTTGAAATACTTACGTCCGCCAAGGGGTATTTTTAATGAACAGACACTGGAATGGGCGAATGAATTAGGTTATATTCATATCTTTTGGTCGCTTGCCTTTAAAGATTGGGAAACGTCCAATCAAAAGGGATGGCGTTATGCGTATGAAGAAGTGATGGAGAAAATCCATCCAGGCGCGATTGTTTTACTTCATACCGTTTCAAAGGATAACGCCGAAGCACTTGCTGTATTAATAACGGATTTAAAAGAAGAAGGATATCAATTTAAAAGTTTAGATGATCTAATTTTACGTGATCAGATACCTGAAGTGATTTATGGATATTAATAAACAAAGGCGCAAAAGCCCTTATAGGCTAAGTATGCGATTCGTTTCGCGGGCGCCTTAGCATACAAAGTCGGGAAGCAGACTCATCTGTTTTCCGACTTTTTCATTAAAATCGTGCCAAACTTTCTGAGGCTTTGATATAATGGAGAGAAAATAAAAGAAAGTGGTGGTAGCGGGATGATGAGAGAAGATTTAATCGCACCAAAACAATATAACATTGCGATGGAAGTCGAGAAATATGCAGCAGATACAAACAAAAAAGCACTCATCTGGCTGGATGAAAATAATAATAAAAAAGAGATTACCTATCAAGCGCTAATTCGAAATGTAAACAAAATCGGAAATGTATTTTTGAATAGCGGTCTTGAACGCGGGGATAAAATACTCATCATCATGCCTCGGCTTATTGAAACATATGAAGTCTACTTGGCGGCATTAAAAACAGGGATTATCATTATTCCAAGCTCGGAAATGTTAAAAGTAAACGATTTAGAATACCGGATTCAACACGGAGAAGTTAGTGGAGTCGTGGCTTTCCATGAGTTTACAACAGAAGTAAGTAAAGTTTCCAACTTTGCTGAACTGAAGAAATTTAGCGTTGGACATGCCGTTGATGACTGGGAATTTCTTGATGAGACAAAAGCAAACGCTAGTGAAGAACTTGAGATGGTAGATACGACAAAAGAGACAATCGCATTTTTACCATATACATCAGGAACGACAGGGAATCCAAAAGGTGTTGTGCATACCCATGCTTGGGGATTCGCTCATTTGAAGACCGCGCCGGAAAATTGGCTTGGTGTGGAAGAGGATGATTTAGTTTGGGCTACAGCAGCTCCTGGCTGGCAAAAATGGGTTTGGAGCCCACTTCTATCTGTACTTGGTTCTGGAGCGACAGGGTTTATTTATAGCGGGAAATTCGATCCGTCCAAATATCTCCAACTCCTTCAAGATAATGAAATTAATGTGCTTTGTTGCACGCCGACAGAGTATCGCATCATGGCAAAAGTCGAACATCTTGAGGATTATAAGTTGCCGCATTTACGCAGTGCGGTATCTGCAGGAGAGCCGCTTAACGTCGAAGTCATCGATATATTCCTGAAATACTTTGATATTACCGTCCGGGATGGTTATGGTCAAACCGAGAACACGCTACTTCTAGGAATTACGAAAGATATGGAAGTAAAGCCAGGCTCCATGGGCAAACCGACGCCGGGTAATGATGTAGTAATTATTGATGAAGAAGGAAATATAGCAGGGGTAAATGAAATTGGGGATATTGCGATCCGTCTAGATAGTCCAGCGCTTTTCCGTGAGTACTATAAAGACATCGAACGAACGAAAGCATCTCGCCGGGGTGAATTTTATATTACAGGAGACCAGGCGAGAAAAGATGAAGATGGTTATTTCTGGTTTGAAGGCCGCAGAGACGATATAATTGTTAGCTCGGGTTATACGATAGGACCATTTGAAGTGGAAGATGCTCTTGTGAAGCATCCATATGTTCAAGAGTGTGCGGTCGTCGCAAGTCCAGACGCTGTCCGAGGGAATATCGTCAAAGCTTATGTCGTTCTTAAGCAGAATGTCGATAAGAACAATACAGACTTGATTAAGCATTTACAAGATCATGTAAAACAACAGACAGCACCATATAAGTATCCGCGGGCTATTGAATTTATCGATGAACTTCCGAAAACCACCTCTGGTAAAATAAGAAGAATCGAACTGCGTCAAAGAGAAATGGAGAACATGTAAAGTCTTCCATCATTTTTCAAGCATTTGTTTTCCACTGACGCTTTCCGGGTATACTGTTATTGAATACCTTAAAAGCGAGGGATAATATATAGATACAAAAATGCGTCTATTCGATCTTCTGGATGATTTGTCAGAACAGGAGATTACTCGGATTGTAAACTTTGCAGAAGAAATAAAAGAATCAAATGAAAAAGATTTAGTCGAACATGCTCCCGTTGAATTTTGGGATAACGATGATAAAATATGGAATGAAATTAGCAGATGAGAGAACTAGTCTCTATCTGCTTTTTCGTTCCTGCAAAAAAAATAAAAAAAGTTGGGCAAAACACTTGAAAGTCAAAAAAGGTCAGAGTATAATGGGTTTAAGGTCAAAGATAGTCAAAGTCAAATTTGATCAATTTAATAATAAATAAATTTAGGAGGAATGTAAGATGAAATGTCAACATTGCGGTGTTAATGAGGCAAATGTAAATGCGTCTGTGCATATGAACGGACAGCGAATGGAAATGCATCTATGTAACTCCTGTTTACGTGAAATACAAGGAAATATGATGAATCAGGCAAATAATTTCTTCTCCAATTTCAATCAAGGAGAAAATCCATTTCAAAACCAATTCTCTCAAGCGGGAAATGGACAAACAGGAGCACGTACACAACAACGCACAAAGAAACGTGAAGGTCTACTTGATCAATTAGGGAAAAATCTAACTGATTCTGCACGAGCAGGAGAAATCGATCCGATTATCGGGCGCGATCAGGAAATTAAACGTGTCATTGAAACATTAAATAGAAGAAGTAAAAACAATCCGGTTCTTATCGGAGAACCAGGTGTAGGTAAAACGGCAATCGCGGAAGGTTTGGCACTGCGAATTGTAGAAGGAACCGTTCCAAGTAAGTTGCTTTCTAAAGAAGTATACTTGCTCGATGTTGCCTCTTTAGTTGCGAATACAGGTATTCGCGGCCAATTCGAAGAACGGATGAAAAAGCTTATTACAGAGCTTCAAGAAAGAAAAGATGTCATCCTCTTTATTGATGAGATCCATTTAATCGTCGGAGCAGGTACAGCTGAAGGTTCTCAAATGGATGCAGGTAATATTTTAAAACCAGCTCTTGCACGTGGTGAAATGCAGTTAATCGGTGCAACGACGCTGAAAGAATACCGTCAGATTGAAAAGGATCCGGCACTTGAACGACGCTTGCAGCCAGTTATTGTAAAAGAACCGACACTCGAACAAACAGTACAAATTTTACATGGAATTAAAGATCGCTACGAAGCATTCCATGAAGTGAAGTATTCAGATGATGTTATTGAAGCTTTTGCGACATTATCTGACCGTTACATCCAAGATCGTTTCTTGCCAGACAAGGCGATTGACTTAATGGATGAAGTCGGTTCACGCTTGAACTTGAATAACTCCCAGCAAGATGCAAACTCCTTGCAACAACGTTTGGATGAAATTGTGAAGGAAAAACAAGAAGCAGCGGAACGTGAGGACTATGAACTGGCAGCAAATCTCCGTTATCAGGAAATTCAATTACAGAAACAATTAGAGAAAGCAGATGACAGTGAGAAAGTTACCGATGTATCTGTCTCTGATATCGAATTGATTGTAGAAGAGAAAACTGGCATTCCTGTAACGAAAATGCAAGCAGAAGAACAAAAACAGATGAAGAACTTGGCAACTCATTTACGCGGTAAAGTAATCGGACAAGACGAGGCGGTAGACAAGGTCGCTAAAGCGATTCGTCGTAGCCGTGCAGGTCTGAAATCGAAAGAACGTCCAATCGGTTCCTTCCTATTCGTAGGTCCGACTGGTGTTGGTAAAACAGAGCTGACAAAAGTTCTTGCAGAAGAATTATTCGGAAAACGTGATGCGCTCATTCGTCTAGATATGAGTGAGTACATGGAAAAACATTCTGTGTCTAAAATCATTGGTTCACCACCAGGATATGTTGGCCATGAAGAGGCAGGACAGTTAACCGAGAAAGTCCGCCGTAATCCGTATTCCATCATCTTGCTTGATGAAATTGAAAAAGCACATCCAGACGTGCAAAATATGTTCCTGCAAATTATGGAAGATGGTCATCTGACAGACTCCCAGGGCAGAATGGTGAGCTTTAAAGAATCCGTCATTATTATGACAAGTAACGCTGGAACTGGTGCGAAGAATGTCAATGTTGGTTTCAATAACACACATGACGCTGTTTCAACGTTAGAGAATTTAAGTGATTTCTTCAAACCAGAATTCTTGAACCGATTTGACGCAATTGTAGAGTTCAACGAATTAGCGCAAGAAAACTTACTAGCTATTCTTGATTTGATGCTGCATGAGCTTGAGGAAACGATTGAGGAAAATGATATCGAAATTACGATTACAGATGCAGCGAAAGAAAAATTGGTTGAACTTGGATATGACCCGCGTTTCGGTGCAAGACCATTACGTCGTGTCATCCAGGATAAAATAGAAGACCAGCTTACCGATTTAATTCTTGAATCGGAATCCGTGGATAAAGTTCATATTGATGTAGTAGAAGATGAAATAGCGGTTAAACAAGTATAGATTTTAAATGAGTAATCCCGTTGCCTCGTGCAGCGGGATTTTTTCATGCTCATAAGCAGCTTGTTTCGGTGCAAAATAAGAGGAAGAAAGGGTGACTCCGATGAAAAAAGTAATCCATTTATTCTTCCTTTTATTATTTATAATCCCTCAAATTACATATGCCACACCACAGAACAGCTTGCGTGTTCATTTCATTGATGTAGGGCAAGGGGACAGCATACTGATTGAAACCCCGGACAATCAGGCGATCTTAATTGATGGCGGTGTACCGAAAGCTGGAAGTAAAATTGTCCGTTATTTAAAGGAGCAGCAGATTGAAGAAATTGATTTAATGGTTGCCACTCACCCGGATTACGATCACATCGGCGGATTAATTGCTGTGTTAGAGCATTTACCTGTACGGAAAGTACTTGAAAATGGGGAAGTTCATTTGACCAAGACATTTGCCAAATATCGGTTCTATCTTTTCAAAGAAAAAATTCCAGTGCAAATAGCCCAAGCAAATGACAGCATCACGCTTGCGGAGGAGGTGGAGCTGAAAGTTCTGCATGCAGCAGAGGAAGATGCGGAAAATAGGAATCAATCCGCCATAGCACTTAAATTAACCTATGAGAAAATTGATTTCCTCTTTATGAGTGATGTGGAAGCGGAGCAGGAAGAAGCGATTGCGGAAAAATATGATGTCGACGCGGAAGTTCTGAAAATCGCCCATCATGGTTCAAATTCCAGCAGTACGTTAAAGTTTCTCAGGGAAGTAAGACCTGAAGTATCGATTATTACGTATAGTGCATCGAATGATTATGGACATCCTGTAGGTAGAGTAATTAATAACTTGCAAAAGGTCGATAGCCAAATCTTCTCAACAGCAGGTTATGGTAATGTTGTTGTCGAAACAAATGGAGAGCAGTATATTGTCCTGCCTGAAATGCAGCCGATGGAACGGTTAATGAAAAGAATTAAAAATAAGGAATAAAAAACCAGCAAGTTAAGCTGGTTTAATCATGAATGAAGCGGTTATTAGGAAAGTAAAGTCTTGTTGTTTTCCTGTTTGGGTGAGTGATAAAGGTGCAACCTATGATGCATGCTCTTTCGTCTGGAAAATATAAATACTCCAAACAAGAAGCAGAGCACTAATGATAATAGTTGTTACTGCTGACCCGATTAATGCTCCTTGAATCTCGCCGGTTTGTAAATAGTTGAGTGCGTGGTTTGAGAGATTACTTGGACTGTAATTTAACTTTTGTCCGAACAAGCTTGTAATGACGCTCAGCACAGTGATTGTCGCAATAGTTCCAAAGGCGACGAGTCCGGGAGAATTGAACACGGTATTATAAAATATCGACAATGTAGCGACGAGAATAAACCAGAGCCCGTAAAAGAATAAAAGGAATATAAAATTTCCTGCAGGAATAAACGCATAGAGCAGCCCAATATAATACCAGGCGAACAGCATACTTATCACATATGACACAAGCACAAGCGCCAGTAATCCCGTCCATTTACTCATAATATAAGTCGTGTAGGATATCGGTTTTACGAGGATGAGTTCAGCAACACCTGATTTTCTTTCTCCAGCAATCGTACCCATCGAAATAAGAACGAAAATCAACACACCGAGACTGCTGAGTTGTCCCATACTCATCGCAATTGCGTCACTCGCGGTTACTTCAGGCATCTCGAACACTGCACCATCCGGGAGTCCCCCGACGGACTCCAGAATTTGCGGCAAATAATAATTAGATACGGGATCCATGACGGCAAGGAGAATAAGTACGAGCGGTACCCAAATCCATTTCTTGTCACGGAAGCTCGCAATCAGTTCTTTTTTCACAAGTGTTTGCCACTGTCTCATTGCTTCACCGCCTTCATAAATAGGTCTTCAAGAGAGGCCCGATTTAAATTAAAACCGATAATCGGCCAGTTTTCCTCTGTTGCAGTTTGGAAAATACTTTTTCGCGCCTCGGCAATATCAGCTGCCGGAATTTTTATAATTTGCCTTTCAAGTTTGCAGTCCATTATTCCGGGCAGACTTTTTAACTTCTTGAGGTATTGCTCGGGATTTTCCTGAAATTCAAGTTCAATGACAGAGGTCTGATATTTTTGCCGCAATGCTTCCATCGGGCCTGCTTCCATGATTTCTCCTTGATGAAGCAAGAGTAGCTCATCACAAACTTCTTCGGCATCATTTAAAATATGAGTCGAGAAAAGAATCGTCATTTCCTTCTTCAATCTTTCAAGTAAGGTTAATACGTCGCGCCGACCAATTGGGTCAAGGGATGAAACTGGTTCATCAAGCAGCAGGAGCTCGGGAGAGTGGATAATCGCTTGGGCAATTCCAAGACGCTGCTTCATCCCTCCGGAAAAATCGCTAATCCGTTTGTCGAGTGCATCGGTAATGCCAACTTGTTCTGCTAAATCTTCCGCACGTCTCGCTGCTTCTTCTTTTGGGAGGCTTGCAATTTCTCCACTGAAAAGCAGAAATTCACGTGCTGTCATCCAACTAGGAAAAACAGGGTATTGTGGCAGGTAGCCAATAAATTCACGAATATCCGCATTTGCTTCTTTACCGGAAAAAGTAACATCGCCATCCGTCTGTTTCAGCAGTCCAGCAAGAATCCGCAAGATCGTCGTTTTCCCGGCGCCATTTGGACCAATGAGTGCAATGCATTTCCCTTCAGAGAGGGAGAAATCCACACCCCGTACAGCAGTCATATCTTTGTACGCTTTAAGTAAGCCTGTTACGGTAAGGATGCTCATCATCATCTTCTCCTTCCAAAGATAAAGTATAGAATCGGACCAACCATAGTGAGAACTAAGATGATAACTAGCCATACCCAACGGTTGCCTCGGACGTTTTCTTCTTGTTTGATCCAGTCAAAAACCGCTACGATAATTAAGATTCCTTGGATGAAAAATAGTGGTAAAATCAATCCTAAATTAAGAGAATCCATTGCAAGTTGATTCATAATTACTCCTCCAATTTAACTGAATAATAGTGGAATAAGCATCGCGAACCCGATAATCAAAAGAAGTGTCATCCATGCTAAAGGTCGAGCAAGATTAATCGTCCATCCGACACCGAACCTTTTTTCAAGAAAGAGTGCAGGATCATTCCTGTTAAAATAAATGACACCAAGCTTCCAATATTTATCGTCATCGCGATTAATTGTTTTCCCGTCCTTGCTCATTGTGCCATGCTTGATTCTGCTCCCGCCTTGACCCGTGGTGAAGGAAAGGTAAATAGATCCACCAATGAACAAGACTGTAAAGCCGAGCGTTATAATCATGAATACAGCAGGGCTGAAGTTGAAAAATAGACTGGCTTGTGCAAATGCAAATAGCGAGGTTAGAGATATACCGCCGATAATGGTGAAAAGCGACCATCTTCTCCGGAACATTGCATTTTGTTTCAATGATTTTTCAGGATCTTCACTATCTATCTGTTGTTTTGCCCGAGAGATGATTGTATTGACAAATAAAAAGATTAACGTCATATAAAGCATTAGAACCGGAAAGAGCAGTGCCGAACGATAAGATTTGTCCGCCCAGGAAGTTACCTCGCCAGAGAAATCATATTGCATTGGAATTCGTTCAGGAAGCAAATGGTAATTTTTAAAGGTAAAAAATATAACGATAAACGTAATGAAGAAAGAGATTAGAAACCAGAGATTTGAATATCTTAATTTATCCTGGTGGAAATTTGTACTAATAAAAAGTCGCTCGCTTTTTCCTTCATTCCAATTTCTTTTTTCTTTTAGTTTTTTCATCTGAAAGTGGAATTTCAAATAAATGAGAAAGCTGGCTGTTAAATATAGAAGGGTGATGATGGTTAACTGGATTCCCAATTCCTGTTCAGATGTGTCCCGGCTTAAAATGAATAAAACGATTAACAGAAGCAGGGCAAATATACTTGTGTAGCCTGCATATTGCTTTCTCATTTTCTTTAGTTCGTCGCTAGGATAAATCTTCTGCGGGATTGTAACTCCAAAGCTTTCCGTCCTCCGTGTCCAGTAGGGGATGAACGTAATGGTCAATACGACTGGAATAAAGATTGTTAAAACGATGATCGGGAACAGGAACTCATTCATTATCTCCACCTTCCTTCGTTAGAATTTGTTCATATACTTCCTGAGATAAGCGAGTGAACTCCTCTGCACTTAAATCGTGAACGATCGCTTCCGCAATAAGGGGGCGTAAAGTTGCTTTAAGATTTGTGCGGTACGTTTTGTCTGCTTTAATAAAGCCGTCCGGGTGAATCATGACACCCCTGCTCCGGTGAATCTGAATATATCCTTCTTGCCGCAGCTGCTGATAGACTTTATTCACCGTATGCAGATTAATTCCAATATCAGCAGCAAGTGCCCGGACAGAAGGCAAATCATCCCCAGGGCGTAAACTCCCCCGCGCAATCCCCTCAATAACCTGCTCCTTCAACTGAATGTAAATCGGCTTATCCCCAGCCATATCAAGTTTCAAAAACATACACAAACCCACCTTTCACTGGGACACGGGGTCAGTGCAACTGTCCCATTCGTTTGTCTGTTATACTACTAATATAACAGACAAACGAATTTTAAACAATAACAAAGGCGTAAGCGCCCGTTTAGCAACGTACAAACTGGAGCACTCCGGAAAGAGATAAAGGAAACACAACGAACGATAGTGAGTTGATGTTGACTTATCGATTGGAGGAGTGTGAAGTTTGCTAGTTGCTGGGCGCTGGAGCCGGACGTGGCTAGTTCTAGCGATTTCAGTTATCCCAGTATTTATATTTTATAAAATATTAGACAATAAAAAAGAGAGCAATTTTCCTGCTCTCTTTTTTCAAATCTGTTCATATTGATCGATCAAGCTTGTAAGCAGCTTTTGAATCGACATTTGTTTTTTGATTGATAATTGCTGCAGACGGTAAACTTGTTCTTTAAGTTCAGGGAACTTCATCATATATTCCACAAGTTCAACCGCCTCGTCATCGAATTCAATCGATTTAGAACGATAAATCCGTTTAAATTCCTTCATCAACTCTTTGTGGTGTGTGTAATTCCCAACAAGATTATCAAGTGTAATATCAAATACACTACTGAGCTTGATGAGACTCTGGATATCAGGAGTAAGCTGACTATTTTCCCATTTCGTCACCGTGGAGCGGGAAATCATTAATTGGTCAGCGAGCTTTTGCTGGGTCCAGTTTTTTTGCTCCCGTAAAAATTTTATATTATAAGCGATTTGTTCAATCATTTAGGCATCACTACTTTTTTTAAAATGACATTATCGTTTTAGATAATACATATGGTATCACGCGAAATAGGCGAAAGTTGCGCCATGCTTGTTCGTTTACATAACATATGATAATATGTTCCTGATTAGAACGAAGGGGGTGAGACTTTGTCACTAGGTTGCATGGTGTTATATCATCCATTCATCTCAAGTTATACGAAAAGCTTTCTATTGCGGAGTATGTTTAATAAGCAAAGAATAGAAATAGAAGTGATGGATAAAACGACAACCATCATCTATTTTGAAGAGGTAGAGAAGCGTCTTATCTGGCAAGCAACAATGGACTTGGAGAGTTCGGGTATACAAACGGTATATGCGTTTGAGCATACGAAGGAAAAAGCATTGGAGAAAGCACTGAAAAAGTTTAAACTAGGTAAGGAAAATCCAATGTAGTAACTTAATGGGGAAGAA
Source organism: Oceanobacillus alkalisoli (assembly GCF_022213125.1). Classification (NCBI taxonomy): domain Bacteria; kingdom Bacillati; phylum Bacillota; class Bacilli; order Caryophanales; family Bacillaceae; genus Oceanobacillus; species Oceanobacillus alkalisoli. The sequence goes on from NZ_JAKNRA010000015.1 coordinate 63,623, forward strand.
AATAAAACCAAAGCTGCCCAGACATCATCTGAAACAGCTTTGGTTATTTTTATATTTAAAAATACTTACGAAACTTCTATATCACTGGCTGTTGCTTCCACAGGCACGAATTGTTTATAAGAGATATAGCCCTCTTTCGATATAACGAATAAATCGTAAATCTCCTCATCCGGGTTGATTTTCGTAAACACTTCAGGATAGGTTTCATTAGCTAATGCGATATATGGAAGTTTTAACACGGCTTTCATAGAGCGGATATTCGTCTTACGCACCTTCATGAATATGCCGTCAATCCCCTGGGTAAAGAATAATTCGTCAAAGAACATATCCTTTGCCTCACGATTATACCCTTTGCCAAAATAAGGCTTACCAATCCAAGTGGCGAGGAATCCATGATTCTCTTCAATATCAAATAAATTAATTGTGCCAATCGGCTGCCCGAATTCATCCAGAATCGTTCGCGAAATCAGCTCCCGGTTTTGTTCGGATTCAATCGTCTGTCTTGTTACAAAATAAAATTCATCTAATGTGTCGGCTTTTTGTCTAACATAGGGAAATACTTCAGGATGTGTCATCAATTCATACAGAACTGGCACCTCATGTAATTCACGCATTTTTAGCATAAAAAAACCCTCCTTTATTTCAGGTGGGTATTGTCCAAAGTGCGGCCACTAATAAGCCTAGTGATCCTCCCTGAATCCTACCCACGAATTTTTATTCACAATATTACGCCTGAAACTTGCGATAAACAAAAATTCGGGGTGGGAATCGAACCCACTAGAACCAGTAAGAACATACTGGTGGCGCACCATTTGCCTTCCCTATTTAATTTCCAGATTGTACGAAATGCGGTTAGCTGTCATCTCTTTTCTGCAGGATGCAATCAATTTACTTAACTCATTCTACACCGGATTTTGCAAAATGTGAATGGTTTTTTTAAAAAAATATTATTAAAAATTTTTAACGGATTTCGTTTATTTTCCGTCTGATTTTTCTGCCGTAATTAAAAGAATAAACGCCTTTATCTCAAGCTTGCGAGAGCCTCTGGTAATTTCGGATAATGAAAAGTGAAACCACAATCTATTGCCTTTTTGGGATAAACAAATTGTCCTTTCGTAATGAGTTCTTTTAGAGTCAGTTGGTCTGTTAAGTGCCTTCCGATAAATCCAGTCGCACCAGTGATAAGAAAGTTCATAATATCCCTCCAAGGTTTTACGATTTGCATGAGTATTAGTTGTATACGATATTTTTCATGATAAAATAAGATGGAAGGGGTGAAGGATTTTGAAAAAAATTACCCGAATTACAACGCAGCAGAAAAATGCGAGCCGTTATAATATATTCCTTGATGATGGAAATGGTGAAGCTTTTGCCTTCGGTGTCGATGAAGCCGTACTGATTGAATTCAGACTGCGAAAAGGGCTGGAACTGGACGAAGAGACAATCAAGAAGATAACGCAAAAAGAAAAGCTCTATCAGTTCTATACCCAGTCTATCCATTTTTTAAGCTACCGAATGCGGACAAAAAAAGAAATTTATAACTATTTAATGAAAAAGGAAGTAGAACCCGAATATATAGAAAAAATCATCGAGCGACTGACGAAAGAAAAACTGCTTAATGACAAGGAATTTGCTGAAATGTTTGTCAGAACCAGAATGAACACCTCATCGAAAGGTCCGAAACGGATTGAACAAGAATTAAGAGAAAAAGGTGTCAGTGCTGTAATTATTGCAGATGTCATCCCGATGTATACGTATGAAGAGCAATACGATAAGGCATATAAGTTTATGGAAAAGAAACTCCGGCAGTCCTCCAAGCACGCTTTTCGGAAACGGATGGAGCAATTGCAAGTGAACTTGACGCAAAAAGGCTTTTCCCGAGATGTTGTAAAGGATGTCGCATCCGAATTTTTCGGTGAACGGGACGCAGATGAAGAATGGAATGCACTTGTTTACCAAGGTGAGAAGTTAGTAAGGAGACATGGAGCGAAATTTACTGGATATGAGCTTCGGAATAAAATCAAAGAAGGTTTGTACCGGAAAGGATTTTCATTCGATTTAATTGAGCGGTTTATCGAGGAGCAGTTGGAACAGGATTAACAATTTTTCCCGCTCGGAGTTAGATTATTCCCTTCCCGGTGAAAAATTGGTAAGCTAGAGGAAGGATAGGGGGAGAGCAAAATGAATTATCGATATAGTGATTACTCTGTGGAGCAGCTATATAAAGAAATCGGAGAATTAAAGGAAAAAGCACAGAAAGCGGAGCAGCTCGGAAATATTTCGGAGGTGCAGATTAATGAGAGGAAAATGCAGGTTGCCATTTCCTATACGATGAATCCTGCTGATTTCAAACCAGAAGAAATTTATCAATTGAAGATGGAGCCAGGTTTCCGGTTTCTGATTGAATACATAGATGGTATTTTTGCTTGGGGATACCGAATAAATCTGCTTGATGAACGTTATGAAAAAATTGAAGCATTGCCGATTGCGTTACTTGGTAAAAAAGTGGATAAATAAAAGAACAGCAGGCCATCCTGCTGTTCTTATTTGGCAGCTAAGAAAATATAGAACTGTCCAAATGCGATTTAGGTTGTCACCTAAAAGCTTGGTGACAACCAATTTTCCTACTGAAATTAAGCGAGTGTATCACTTACATATAATTTTCGCTGCAGCTTATGCTCAGAGAAAATCCAGCCTGTATAGGAACTGATGACTTCAAGATCTGGATTGATTTTCACTACGGCAACGAATGGATAATAATCATTTGAGCGATATCGGAGATCAATCAGTCTTACTTCTGTATAAGCATCGAATTCGTTGATTTCCCACCGGTAAACAGGAGAGAAATTTAAGAAGGCTGCAATGTTATCATCCGTTTTTGCGGTTTCAATAAGCGGTATTTCCGGTAACGGTATCTTCTTGAATTCATCTACAATTTCAATGTGACGATTTTCCACCTTGCCTACGTAAAACCGGTTTTCCGTCGTAATTGCGACCCGCCAGTAATTCTGTTTCAATGTTGGTGAAGTGGCAATCTCTACTGTATCTGGAAAATGTTCTTTGATTTTATGAACGATTTCGCGTTTGTCCAAGTATCGTTTAATATAGTAGAGGATAATGACCGTATAAATCGTGAGCCACGTATAAGCGGGGTTTGCCCCAAGTGACCAGGCGATGATTCCAACAACGTTCAATGAGAAAATATACGGATCAAACGTGTTGATGAACCCTTTCGCAATCCATTTATTCGTAAACGGTCGAAAGGCTTGCGTTCCATATGCATTAAATAAATCGACAGTCACGTGAATGATTACGGCAAGGGCTGTCCATAGCCATAAGTGAAGGAAACTCACTTCCGGGACAAATAAATAAATCCCTCCAGAAACGAGCAGTCCCCATAATAGGATGGCTGGAATCGAGTGGCTTGCTCCCCGGTGATGCCGGATGTAAGTAGCGTTGTCTTTCATTTTAAATACTGTATCAAAGTCTGGTGCATGGGAACCGACGACAGTTCCAACAAGCACGGCATTGAATAACATTGGATCACTCTGTACGGCAGGATCTAGTGTTGCAAGTCCTGCAAGTGATACTCCCATTACAATATGTGTAGCGGTATCCATAATAAGGACACTTCCTATCGTTTTAATATTATTAATCAATTGTACCAAAGGAAGGTGGCGCAATGGTAGAAGATATTTTACAAAATTTCAACATAGAAGCATTCAATTCTGATTTACTAACTTGGTATCATGAAAATAAGCGCATGCTCCCTTGGAGGGAGACGAAAGACCCCTATAGTATATGGGTATCCGAAATCATGCTGCAACAAACAAAAGTAGATACCGTTATCCCTTATTTTAAACGTTTTATGGAGAAATATCCAACCGTATACTCACTTGCAAATGCTCCGGAAGAAGAAGTATTAAAAGAATGGGAAGGGTTAGGCTATTACTCACGGGCAAGAAACTTACATACGGCGGTTCGGGAAGTCGTGGAAAATTATGATGGAACGGTTCCAGATGAGAAGAAGGAATTGGGAAGCTTGAAAGGTGTCGGTCCATACACGCAAGGAGCAATTCTTTCTATAGCGTTCAACCAGCCGGAACCAGCTGTGGACGGGAATGTCATGCGTGTGTTTTCCCGGCTGTTATTAATTAATGATGATATCGCCCGCCCGCGAACGAAGAAACATTTCGAAATAGTCGTTAGGGAAGTGATTTCAGAGGAAGATCCATCCTCCTTTAACCAGGCAATTATGGATCTTGGAGCAACGATTTGTACACCGAAATCCCCGGCTTGCCTTATTTGCCCGGTACAAGAACATTGCCGTGCCTTTGAAGTCGGTGCCCAGGGTGAATTACCTGTCAAATCAAAAGCGAAAAAACAAAAACCAATATTTTATGCAGCATTAAAAGTAAAAAACGCGGACGGCAATTATCTAATTGAAAAACGCCCAGATACAGGTCTGCTTGCGAATATGTATCAATTTCCAATGGTACCTTTAGGTGAGGTCGCTGCAGGGGATATTCCAAGTTGGTTTAAAGAGGAGTATGGGGTTGAAGTAAAACTCGGTAAACGAGATGGTGATTTAAGGCATGTTTTCAGTCATCTGATTTGGGATATTGAAATTTACGAAGCGGAAACAGATGCAGTTGAGATCGGGGATAAACGTTTACGTTTGGCGAGTCCAGACGAAATGAAAAAACTTCCATTCCCTGTTTCACATTTAAGAATTCGCGGTTTCTAGCTATGCGGCAGTTGATGCCCTCAAATTTTGCCGAAAGTTAATATTTTCCTCTGTATAGTCTTGCGAGAAATGGATAAATTAACAACTACGGAGGTGATATTGATGGCTAACAACCCTAAAAACTCAAAGGCGGGCACCAATGTACAAAAAGTAAAACAGCAAAACCAAATGGCACAACAAGGTCAATATGAGACAGAGTTTGCTGATGAAACAGATGCACAAGAAGTGAAAAAGCAAAACCAAAAGTCTCAACAAAACAAAAAATAACTTGGATAAAAAAGAGCTTCCTGTATTTGCAGGGGGCTCTTTTGCTTTATCTTTTATATACTACCCTTTATAATAGACTAGATATAAGAAGAAATAGGTAATTAACGTATAAAGGAAGGTTGATCCAAGTGGTTGCTCCGGAGCCTGGTTCAAGAATAGAAATACAAAGCTATAAGCATGATGGAACACTTCATCGCATATGGGAAAGCAGCTTGGTGTTAAAAGGTACGGAGTCGGAAATAATCGGGGCAAATGATCGTACAAAGGTAAAGGAAAGTGACGGGAGGGTATGGTTGACGAGGGAGCCGGCAATCTGTTATTTCCATTCTGAGCATTGGTTTAATATTATCGGTATGATCCGAAATAATGGTATTCATTATTACTGCAATCTTAGTTCCCCCTTCATTTATGAAGATGGAGCCTTGAAGTATATCGATTATGACTTAGATGTTAAAGTGTTTCCGGATATGACATATCATTTGCTTGATGAAGATGAATATAGTCTTCACAGCAAAATAATGCATTATCCAATTGAAATCGACCGGATTCTACAAAAGAACTTGAAATTACTGAAACACTGGATTCATCAGCAGAAAGGTCCCTTTGCACCTGATTTCATTGATAATTGGTATGAACGATACCTCACGTACCGCTAAATCAAGCCGGTGAAAGATGTCTTGTTACAGTTCGTAACAAGGCATTTTGTTTTACAAGCGAATGGAAAAAGGGTAACAATAGAAGGGTAACAATTATTAATCCCGGTGTAATCGCCCGTAAAACTCCCACCTCAAAACTTTAGGGTTTTCGAGAAAGTTTAGGTGGGAAGAAACATGAGCTAACACCTAAGATTCGTTCAGCTAACAATCAGTGGGGGATGAAGAAAAAAACCCACAAATTGAAGTTTCACTTTATAGTACATATAAGAGGAAGATGACTGCATGAGTAGTATTAGACAATATATGGAGTTTGTAAAACCGTATAAATGGAAGATATTCCTGACGATTATAATCGGGATTGTAAAATTTGGTATACCTTTGTTGATGCCGCTGATTCTTAAGTATGTACTGGACGATATTATTTACGTCGAGACAATGACCGCGGACGAAAAGGTTACTCAACTATTTTGGGTAATGGGAATCGCCTTCCTGATATTCTTGATTATCCGTCCACCAATTGAATATGCTAGACAATATTATGCGCAGTGGGTCGGAAACACAATTCTTTTTGATATTCGTGACAAGCTTTTTGATCATATTCAAAAGCTTAGTTTAAAGTATTATTCGAAGACAAAATCCGGCGAGATTATTTCCCGGGTAATAAATGATGTCGAACAAACAAAGAATTTCGTGATGACTGGCTTGATGAATGTATGGTTGGATTTAATTACCATTTTCATCGCACTAGGAATCATGTTCGCAATGGATATTCCGTTAACGCTCATTGCCATGGCGCTCTTTCCGTTCTTCGGCTTTGCGATTAAATATTTCTATGCCCGTCTCAGACAGCTTACTCGGGAACGATCACAGAAGCTTGCAGAAGTACAAGGACATCTTCACGAACGAATTCAAGGAGTGCCTGTCACTCGCAGTTTCGCATTAGAAGATTATGAACAAGAGCAATTCGGTAAGCGGAACTCCCGCTTTCTGAATAAAGCACTCGAACATACGGACTGGAACGCGAAAACCTTTGCCGTCACAAATACGATAACAGACCTTGCACCGCTGCTCGTTATTGCTTTTGCAGGTTATCAGGTGATTAATGGAAGCGTGACAGTCGGTACAATGGTTGCCTTTGTCGGATTCATGGACCGGGTGTATAGCCCGCTCCGCCGTTTAGTGAACTCCTCGACCGTCCTCGTCCAATCGGTTGCATCGATTGACCGGGTGTTCGAATTCATGAATGAAAAATATGATATAACGGATAAAGACGAAGCTAAACAATTGGACCGGGTAGATGGTACGTTAGAATTCGACAATGTTTCCTTCTATTATGATGAGGATGAATTACAAGTACTGAAAAACGTTAACCTCAAAGTGGAGAAAGGGGAAACTGTTGCATTTGTGGGGATGAGTGGTGGCGGGAAATCAACATTGATAAGCTTAATCCCACGCTTTTATGATGTAACCGGTGGGGAAATCCGAGTTGATGGCATGGATATTCGGGATGTAAAAGCCCGCTCATTACGGAATAATATTGGTATGGTTTTACAAGACAATATTTTATTCAGTGAATCGATTGCAATGAATATCCGGATGGGTAATCCGTATGCAACGGACGAGGAAGTAATCGAAGCGGCTAAAGCTGCGAATGCCCATGATTTTATTATGAACCTCCCGAAAGGCTACGACACATTAGTCGGTGAACGTGGGGTCAAATTATCCGGTGGACAAAAACAACGAATCGCAATTGCCCGTGTATTCCTGAAGAACCCGCCAATTCTCATATTCGATGAAGCAACATCAGCACTTGATCTTGAAAGTGAATCATTAATTCAGGAAACAATGGAAAAACTTGCTGCAGAGCGCACGACATTCATTGTAGCCCACCGCCTCGCTACAATCACGCACGCCGATACGATTGTCGTTATCGAAAACGGTGAAATCGTAGAAAAAGGTTCCCATGAAGAGTTAATGAGGAAACAAGGAAGTTACTTTGATTTATACGAAATCCAGAATTTAGATAATGGAGTCAAACTATAGAAAAACAGGAAGAAATCTGTAAAAGGATTTCTTCCTGTTTTGTTACATCCAGCTCCAGCGCCCAGCGACTATCGGATTTCCTTCACCTCCGTACGATAAGTCAACATCAGCTCCTTTTAGTCGCTGTGTTTCCTTTATCTTCTCCGGCTCAGTCCAATCCGTACGTCGCTAAACGGGCGCTTCCGCTTTTGATTATTTCATTTTTACAAAGACCCGATCAACCGCTGCGATTGTGTCATCAATATCTTTTTCCGTATGTTCGGTCGTTAGGAACCAAGCCTCGTATTTCGATGGGGCAAGATTTATTCCTTCATGTAGCATCAGTTTGAAGAACTTCGCAAAAGCCTCGCCGTCGGTTGCCTCGGATTCTGCATAGTTTGTCACTTCTTCTGTACCGAAGAATACCGTTAATGCGCCGCGCAGACGATTGATTGTAATGTCAATCTGATGTTTCTCCGCTTTTTCTAAAATACCTGCTTCAAGTTGGGCACCAAGTTTTTCCAACTTGTCGTAAACCCCTTCTTCTTGAAGCACTTCCAAGCAAGCAATCCCTGCAGCCATGGATAACGGGTTACCTGACATCGTACCTGCCTGATAAGCAGGTCCTAGTGGTGCAACTTGCTCCATAATATCTTTCCGTCCGCCATAAGCACCGATAGGCAAGCCGCCGCCGATAATTTTACCCATTGCTGTCATATCCGGTTCGACACCGTACACTTGTTGGGCACTTCCATAAGTGAAGCGGAATGCAGAGATGACTTCATCATAAATAACGAGTGCCCCTGCTGCGTGGGCAAGGTCATTTACACCTTGAAGAAAGCCGTCGTGAGGTGTGACGATTCCGAAGTTCCCGACTATCGGTTCCACAAGAACGGCAGCAATTTCATCTTTCCATTTTTCTAATGCTTCTTTTAGTCCTGCTAAATCATTAAAAGGGACGGTAATGACATCATTTGCCGTTGTTTGTGGTACGCCTGCTGAATCTGGTGTTCCTAAAGTGGATGGACCAGATCCTGCTTCAACGAGAACTGCATCAAAATGTCCATGGTAGCATCCAGCGAATTTGATGATTTTATCTCGGCCCGTATACGCACGAGCGACACGGATCGTTGTCATGACGGCCTCTGTCCCTGAATTGTTAAACCGTACCTTCTCAAGGGAAGGAATAGCCTCTTTTAACATTTTCGCAAATTTATTTTCAAGACTTGTTGGTGCTCCGTAAAGCACACCTTTACTCGCTTGCTCTTGGATTGTTTTCGTTATATGCGGGTGTGCATGCCCTGTAATGATGGGACCATAAGCCGCCAAATAATCAATATATTTATTTCCGTCGACATCGTAGAAATGAGGGCCTTGTGCATGTTCCATATAGACAGGTGAGCCACCGCCTACCGCTTTATAAGACCGGGAAGGGGAGTTCACTCCGCCAACGATATGTTCTAAAGCCTCTTGATGTAATTTTTCTGATGTTTGATAATTCATTCTTACGCCTCCTGCTCATGAGTAATTACGGTGATACATATAATGAATAGATGCATACTTACTATATCAAACATTAACGCTTCGTACATAATTAGAAAAGCATTTTTTAAGGAATCCGGCTCTTGTCTATGATATAGTGAGTTTAAAGTGAAACTTCATTCCGTGGTTTTTTTCAATACTCACGGATTGTTAGTTCGATACTAGCTGTTAAAACTTCTGCTTAGAATGGAAGGGATTGCTGAAGTTTGTAGTGGAAGACTTAGAGCGGGTTACACTGCTAAAAATGAGATGGAGGGATTTTCATGACGGTTGAAGTTGGAAAAGTAGTTAATGATTTTACATTACCGAATCAGACTGGTGAGGAGATCAGTTTGAGCGATTATAGAGGGAAATATGTCATTCTTTATTTTTATCCTAAAGATATGACGCCTGGCTGTACAACGCAGGCTTGCGATTTTAGAGACAATCATGAGAAATTCGGTGAACTGGACGCAGTAATTCTCGGGGTCAGTCCCGATCCGGTAGAAAGACATCAGAAATTTATTGATAAACATGAACTGCCATTTGAATTACTGGCAGACGAGGAACATAAGTTGGCAGAAGATTTCGATGTGTGGAAGCTGAAGAAGAATTTCGGTAAAGAATATTACGGAATCGAACGTTCCACTTTTATTATCGATAAAGAAGGAAAGTTATTAAAGGAATACAGGAAAGTCCGCGTGAAAGGGCATGTGGAAGAGGCACTCGAGTATTTACGGGATGAGGTACAAGGATAAAATAGAATTGATGGGATGAGGGGGGGAAGTTTCATGATTGTATTTTCAGCTAAAATTTCAAGCAAGCATCAGAAAAAATTAACTGAGACATTTCCAAATCAGCAGTTTGTTTTTGGTGAACAGCCTGCAGATATAGAAAAACAGTTGGACGAGGCGGAAGTATATGTTACATATGGAAATGATGTAACGGAAGAGTTTCTTGCTAAAGCACCGAACGTTAAATGGATTGCATGCCTCTCCGCCGGGGTGGACGGGTTTCCGTTTGAGCAGTTGAAAGAAAGGGGAATCCTTTTAACGAATGCAAGAGGCATACATAAGACACAAATGGCCGAATATGCAATTGCGATGCTTCTTCAAGTATATCGCAATGCGAAAACAATCATTGAAAACGAACGTCATTCCGAGTGGGATAAAGGGGTAAGGATTCGAGAAATTACAGGGAAAACATTACTAATTCTTGGAACAGGTGCAATCGGCAGTGAAACTGCAAGACTGGCGAAAGCATTTCATATGAACGTAATCGGAGTTTCCCGGAGCGGAAAAGCGACAGAGCATTTTGATGAAGTTTATAGAGCAACAGAATTAATGCGAGCTTTACCTCAAGCAGATTTAATCGTTTCTGTTCTGCCGAGCACCGCAGAAACGAAACAGATCTTAACTTATAATCATTTTAAAGCAATGAGAGAATCGGCTGTATTCTTAAATATGGGCCGCGGAGATGTACTGATTGAAGATGATTTGCTACGAGCGGTTCGGGAAGAAGAAATAGACCACGCTGTTCTGGATGTATTTGAAGAGGAGCCACTACCTAAAGAACATGGCTTCTGGAAAGAAAAAAATATTACGATCACTCCGCATCTATCTGGTCTGTCTCCGGAGTATGTAAAACGGGCACTCGAAATTTTTCATAAGAACCTTGCTGTATATGAAAATAAAAATGGTGAACTCATCAATAAAATTAATCCGGACCGAGGTTATTAACCGAAATTAACAGACGATTTAATGAATTTCATAATACGTATTTAATGCTTCCTCATCATCATATGTAGTTGAGCTGGTTCGTTTCCAACTACAAAATGGTGATGGAAAAGTCGACTTTAATTATGAAATTCATTCGATTGATAAGTTTTTACTATTCTCAAGCTACTTATATTGACTAGAACTGCAAATGACGATAAACTGATTATAAAGATTATTATTTAATAATATTATTTGTATGCTATTATCTATTGAAAGCGAGGTTGCTGTGATGTCTGAAAAAAGACTGCGAGATGCGATTGATACATTAAAAGAATCAGGCGTCCGGATTACTCCGCAACGTCATGCAGTTCTTGAATATCTTTTAAGTTCGATGAGTCACCCTACAGCGGATGAAATCTATAAAGCGCTGGAAGGGAAGTTTCCTAATATGAGTGTTGCAACGGTCTACAATAATTTACGTGTATTAAAAGAAATAGGACTCGTACGCGAACTGACCTATGGAGACTCTTCTAGCAGATTCGATTGTACTACATCCGAGCATTATCATATTATCTGCAATAGTTGCGGTAAGATAGTAGATTTCCATTATCCATCATTGGATGAAGTAGAATCTTTGGCGGAACAAGTAGCTGGCTTTGACATTAGCTATCATCGCCTGGAATTGTATGGAACATGTGAGGAATGCAAAGCGGTAGGAACGGAAAAACATTAATTATAAAATGAAAAAGTCACCAGGGATATCGTTCCTCTGGTGACTTTTTTAATCGGATGCCTGCTCTTTTTGTTTGGCATATTTCCGTTTGTTGTATTTCTCGTCAAATTCCGCACCTTCTAAATCTTTGTCTAATGTGAGCGGTTGTTTACAATGCATGCACGCATCAACACGCCCAAGCATTTTTGTCGGTTTCTCACAACTCGGACATACTATCGGAACGGCTCGGAGCGAGAGTGTGCCAATCCATAAATATACAATAAGACTTGCAAAGATTGCTAGCAGACCGAATATGAAGAAGATAACCATCAACCATTCTCTGCTTTTGAAAATCAAACCTACATACATGAGTAGGATTCCAGCGAAAATTAGGATTAAAGCAAATGAACGAATTTTATTTATTTTACTCGAGTAGACAAGTTGTGCCATTTTATTTCAGATTCCTCCCTTAGCGTTCCATTGTAGTATAGCATATTTTCTTTTCGTTGGAGGAATAAAAGGTTATGGATTCGTGACAGGTTTGGAACAAAGAAAAAGGATTTGTCTAAAAAAGTTGCAAATGAATTTAGCAAGTATTTTTGCTATTAAATAGAAGAAACTTTTTAGGAGTTAAATAGTAATTAAAAGACAATTTAGATTTTGTATATTTCGTTGACAACCGTTTTGTCTCATGGTACATTAATAACCGTCGCCAAAAAGCGAAACAAACGCAAACGATTTAGCGACAAGAAATTAAAAATAGTTGTTGACAGGATATTACATCCATGTTATATTAGAAAAGTCGCCGTTAAGAAACGGCAAACAAAATTTGCTCTTTGAAAACTGAACAAAACAACCAGTATGAAAAAGAGGTAAGAAGTAAAACGTTGGATTGATCTAACGAAAGTTTTTTATCCCTGAATCAATTTTTGAAGCTAAGAATAGATGACGGTGTCATCAATCACAAACACTTTTATGGAGAGTTTGATCTTGGCTCAGGACGAACGCTGGCGGCGTGCCTAATACATGCAAGTC